>NZ_QTLY01000002.1:124661-622059 GCF_003602895.1 Bacteroides sp. AF29-11 | reverse complement strand
ATAGGTGAGGACAAGGAGGCTTTCTGGTTTCCATTGGCGGCAGGTACCATTGGAGGACTGGTGATGTCCGTCATCGGCATCTTCTTTTTTCTGCCGGTTTTTGTACTGAAACGGCGTGATGTGAAGAGTAACTATAAATGAGTATTTATAGTTTGTTCTATCGTGAAGTCTTCTGACTTGAATCCGCTGTAATACCTACCGGAGAAGGCAGTGAATTTTAAGACACAGTAGTCGGGATCGGTCACACCTTCGGGATAGTACATGGTGTCGCCTTCCCGCCATATCATCTCTTTACTGGCATTGTCTGTCAGAACCTCCATCGTGCCACGCAGCATTACACCCTTGAAGAAGCGTGCGTTGCAGACGTAAAGGCATGCGCGATTGTTCTTGAGGAACTGCGAAACGCGCATCGACGAGGTGTTTGTTGTCAGGTAGATGTGTTTGATTCCTTCCCTTTTGCGGGCTTGCAACATGGCCTTGATGTTTGGGAAACCTTCGGCATCCACGGAACCGATAAAGATGGTCTTTTCCTTGTCAATCATGTTCCCTACTGTTTTTTCTGCATCTCTCATTGTTTTGTTCTTTTTAATGGGTTTATTGTTCAGGGGACAAAGATAGCTGTCGAGCAGAGCTTTTATGCAATAAAAAACAAGGGGAAAATGTAACTTTTTACGGTTTCTTTGTTTTCCGATAGGTGAGGGGAGTCTGTCCTGTACATTGGCGGAAGCTACGTACAAAGTAGGAGACACTTGAGAAGTGAAGCTCAAAGGCGATTTCTGAAATGGGTAGGTCGGTGTGGGCAAGCAGGTGTTGGGCCTCATCCGTCAGCTTGTTAAGGATGTATTGCTTGGCGCTGATGTTCATGGATGAAGATACGATTTCATTCAGATAGTTGGGTGTGAGGCAGAGATTGTCGGCATAAAATTGTACGGAATGCTGTTCCCGAAAGTGCTTTTCAACCAGTTCGATAAATCGGCTGAGGTGGAAGCTGCTACTGTCTTTAAGGATTTCCTTGTCTGATTCCGGAGGAATAGAAGTGCGGTAGGCACGGTTGAGTAGCATGAGGGCCTCGTAAAGTAAGGCGCGCAATATGCCCGTATCGTGTGGGTGGAAGGAGTCGATTTCGCCCTTTATATTGTGCAGAAGTTGTAACATCCGTGAATAGAGTCCGTCTGGCAGATGAAGTTTGTTTGCCGTCTTTCCCATTCGGAAGAATGGAAGGTGTCGCACGAATAGTGGGTCTTTGAAAAAGGAGGTCAGAAAGGTATCTTCAAAGATTAAAGCATAACCATTGCCGATGCGGTCTGTATCCCAGCTACGTACTTCACCGGGCTTGGAGAAAAATACATCACCGGGAGTTGCTTGGTGTGTTCGGTTGCTGATGGTGAAGTTCCCTTCTCCTTCTGTAATGAAGGTGATGTCATAGTAAGTCAGAATATGTACGCTTCCCTTGGTCAAAAATTTCCGGGTATACTTCAGGTCGACGACATCTATCAGAAGTTCACTTCCGTATTTGGTCTTGTAGAAATTGTATCGGGGGATAACGTTTTTCATGGCTTAACATTGTATAACGGCAGTAAAGGTAGAGAAAAAGCAACTCTGTACAATAGCGAATGTGAAAATATTGGGTAAAGACCGGGAGTTTTGTTTATCTTTGCATCCGCAATTATCAATCGCTTTATAACGGTTGTCTGGAATTATCATATTATGAAACAGAAACGAATACTATTGGTGGGCGGACAATATCTTGTACCCTTCATTTTGATTACTTCTCTTTTCTTTTTGTGGGGATTTGCCCACGCCATCCTGAATGTACTTAACAAGCACTTCCAAGAGATACTGGACATTACGAAGGCGCATTCGGCTTTTATACAGATGATGATGTACATGGGTTACTTCATCATGGCTATTCCTGCAGGGCTTTTTATCAGCCGCTTCGGATACCGCCGGGGGGTGGTGTTCGGTCTGTTGCTTTATGGTATCGGTTCGTTGCTCTTCATTCCCGGACAGCACTATTTGTCCTTCAATCTTTTCTTGTTTGCACTGTTCGTGATAGGCTGTGGACTGACGTTTCTTGAAACCGCCGCCAATCCTTATGCCACTGAGTTGGGAGCAAAGGAGACTGCTGCCAGTCGCTTGAATTTTGCACAATCCTTCAATGGCTTAGGATGTATCTGCGCACCGGTTTTGGCCGGATTGCTGCTCTTCTCGAAGGATGGGCAGGCAGGGGCGGGCAATGTGGCGTTGCCCTACATCTGCATGGGGGTAGTAGTAGTGCTGGTTGCACTGGTTTTTTCAAGAATCAAGTTGCCCGAGATTGAACATAGCGTGGAGGTGGACGAAGCTGGTAATAAGGTAGGACTGTGGTCGCACCGGCTTTTTATTTTTGGATTGATAGCTTTGTTTGCCTATGAAGTCGGCGAGATTTCCATCAACAGCTTCTTCATCAACTACGTGGTGGAGCAGAATTGGATGAATGCCCGCGAAGCTTCCGTAGTGCTTTCTTTCGGTGGACTGGGATTATTTATGTTGGGACGTTTTGCCGGTAGCTGGATTATGGGACGTGTGCGTGCCGAGAAAATGTTGTTGGTGTGTGCTACGGGGACAGTAGTGACTACTTCGTTGGTACTGCTGAATGTAGGGATGATATCGCTTGCTGCTCTGTTGTGCGGATATGCGTTTGAGGCTATTATGTTTCCCACGATTTTTGCACTTTCCTTGCGCGGGCTGGGCAACCATACCAAGAGGGCTTCCTCTTTCCTGATGATGTCTCCCGTGGGAGGCGTGGTAGGTCCGCTGTTGATGGGACTGGTGGCAGACCATACGACGATGGTGTGGGCGTTCATCGTACCGCTGGTTGCCTATTGCGTGGTGTGGGCATATGCCCGCAAGATGGTGTCCGTCTCTACCGCTTCTTCAATATAGAAGGAAGCCTGCGACTCCGGCAAGGATTATCAGTAAGATAGGGTGGAGGTTCCACTTCCACGTCACGCCGAAAGCGGCTGCAAAGATAAGTATGCTTTTGTAATCTATGAAATTTTCCTTGTTCATCAGCAATAGGGCAGCAGCAGCTATCAATGATACGGACATGGGCAGCAGTCCCGACATTGCCGCCTTGATGTATTTGTTGTCCTTGCATTTCACGAAGAAGTAAGAGATGAGCAATACCAGGATGAACGAGGGAAGACATACTGCAATGGTGGTCACGACAGCTCCCCACACGCTTTGAGTAACTGCATAGCCCACATAGGTGGCACTGTTGATGCCTATCGGACCGGGCGTCATCTGCGAGATGGCCACTACGTCCGTGAATTGTTGCAGGGTGAGCCAGTGATGGTGGTCCACCACCTCGTATTGGATGAGGGACAACATGGCGTAACCGCCTCCGAAACCGAACATTCCGATTTTTAGATATACCAATATCAGCTGCCAATAAATCATATCTGTAATTTTCTCAGTTTATCTTTTAACCATAATGTATAGAGCATTCCTCCTGCAATTCCTGCAAGGACAATGTATACGGGGGATAGCCCGAATTGCCAGATGAGTATGGTGGCGATGGCTGGAAGCACCAGTTGCCAATACTTCAGCTTCAGTGCCCGTGCAGCCGAAATGCAGGGTATCACAATCAGTGCGACTACTGCCGGACGGATACCGTTAAAGATGCGTATCATCACTTGGTTGTCTTGAAAATGAGCGAAGAACATGGCTATCAGCATCATGATGACAAAAGAGGGGAGGATTGTGGCAAGTGCACACACCAGGCTACCTTTTACTTTATGCAGCTTGTAGCCGACGAATATGGATATATTGACAGCAAAAACACCGGGAAGTGACTGGGTCAACGCAAACATTTCCATGAAATCTTCTTTACTCATCCATCTCTTTTTTACGATTTCCCGTTCAATGAGAGGTATCATAGCGTATCCGCCACCGATAGTGAACATTCCTATCTTGGCAAAGGTCATAAAAAGCAGTAAATATTTCATTATTTCTCTTCGGGTGACTTTCTTTTGCAAAGAAACCCAAATTAATCAACATATACAAATTAGGGGGATAATATTTATTTATTAATATTTTATATTGCAGGGCTATATTCTTAAATCTATTTAAAAGGAGAATATTCCGTCGTAAATAAGCTTTATCTTTAACACGTAATTACAAATAATATAAATGTAGATATGATACAGATAGTGCAATTACATGGTACGGATAAAAAGCTGTACGAGCTTGTAGCCCCTTTGGTTATGAGCCCGGAAGTGCTGAAACAGAACTACAATTACCCTTTCCGGACATCGGAAGAGTACGAGTGGTTTGTTGCTCTGGATAATAAACATGTTGTAGGTTTTGTGCCGGTGGAGCACAAGAAGTATGAATGTGTCATCAACAACTATTATATTAAGGAAAGGAATGTTGACACGCTAAAATTGCTTCTGGAAAAGGTACTTGAGAAGCAGGGCGAGGAGAGTAGTCTGACGGCTGTTAGCTTTGTTGAAGATAGGGATGTCTTCAGCGAGCTGGGCTTTTTGGAAGACAAGGTATGGACCCGTTATGTGAAAATGAAGAAAAACTGATAATTATGGCTGCACCCAAAAATGTGTATGAACTGGCGCAAGAACGTCTTGATGTGATTTTTAGGGAATTTGACACGATATGCGTCTCTTTTTCGGGAGGAAAAGATAGTGGAGTGTTGCTGAATTTGTGCATAGACTATATCCGCCGGAACCGGCTGAACCGTAAACTGTGTGTATTCCATATGGACTATGAGATACAGTACAGCATGACCATTGATTATGTGGACCGGGTATTGGAGGCGAATAAGGATATATTGGAGGTGTATCGTGTTTGTGTGCCTTTCCGTGTAACGACTTGTACGTCGATGTACCAGAGTTACTGGCGTCCGTGGCAGGAGGATTTGGAGGACATTTGGGTAAGGAAGATGCCGAAAGGCTGCCTCACTAAAGAGACGTTTCCTTTCTACACTCCCGAAATGTGGGATTATGAGTTCCAGATGCACTTTGCCAAATGGCTGCATGAGAAGAAGGATGGAGTGCGTGCCTGCTTTCTCATAGGCATCCGTACGCAAGAGAGTTTTAACCGCTGGCGCAGCATCCATCTGAACCGGAAGTATCAGATGTACCACAATTACCGCTGGACCTCGAAGATAGGCAATGACATTTTCAATGCTTATCCCATTTATGATTGGAAGACGACGGATATCTGGACGGCCAATGGCAAATTCGGCTTTGACTATAACCATTTGTATGACCTATATTATAAAGCCGGAGTCAATATCGAACGCCAGCGTGTGGCAAGCCCTTTTCTTTGTGAGGCACAAGAGAGCCTGAAGCTGTATCGTGTCATCGACCCGAATACTTGGGGAAGAATGATAGGGCGGGTCAACGGGGTGAACTTTACCGGTATTTACGGAGGGACGCGTGCTATGGGGTGGCAGACGGTCCGACTGCCCGAAGGGTATACGTGGAAAGGCTTTATGCAGTTCCTGCTTTCCACCTTGCCGGAAGAGACCCGGAGGAACTACTTGAAAAAGCTTACCGTCAGCATTGAATTCTGGCGTACAAAAGGGGGGTGTCTGGCTGACGAGACCATCCAGAAGCTGAGGGATGCAGGAGTGTCCATTGAAGTGATAAATACCACGAATTACAAGACAAACAAGAAGCCGGTGCGCATGGATTATCTGGATGATATTGACATCGCGGAATTCCGGGAAATTCCCACTTATAAGCGGATGTGCATATGCATCCTGAAGAATGACCATGCCTGCAAGTACATGGGTTTTGCCTTGAACAAGGAAGAGGCATACAAAAGAGACAAGATAATGGAACAATTCAAAAATATGATGTTATGAGCGTAGATAAAAGTCCGGTATATAACGTAAGGGCAATTCCAATAGAGAAAATACAAGCAAACGATTACAATCCGAATGTAGTGGCACCGCCCGAAATGAAGCTTCTGGAGCTTTCCATCTGGGAAGATGGTTTCACCATGCCTTGTGTCTGTTACTATGATGAGGAAGAGGATAACTACATCCTGGTGGACGGTTACCACCGTTATCAGGTGTTGAAGACATCCAAAAGAATTTATCAGCGCGAAAACGGGTTGCTTCCCGTGGTCGTGATTGACAAGGAACTTTCCAACCGTATGGCGTCCACTATCCGTCATAATCGTGCCCGTGGTACGCATAATATCGAGTTGATGTGCCATATTGTTGCGGAATTGGACAGAGCCGGTATGTCTGATGAATGGATAATGAAGAATATCGGAATGGATCGCGACGAAGTGTTGCGTTTAAAGCAAATTTCGGGTCTGGCAGACTTGTTTGCGAACAAGAACTTCAGCATTCCGGATAAGAAAGAAGAGTATGTGGCGGATAAATAAATGAATATTTCAGGGGTGGATTTTTTAATCTGCCTCTTTATATTCATTAACAAGTGAAATATTTCGTTGCAAACTTGCATAATTTAGTCAAATCGCCTACATTTGTCAGCATCAAAACAAACAGAATAGGTCCTATGTGCTTTAAGGCACTATAAAAAACATTACATGAAGAAAATTTTGGTTAGTGGCGGTGCTGGTTTTATAGGTTCTCATCTTTGTACCCGATTGATAAACGACGGGCATCAGGTGATTTGTCTGGATAATCTTTTCACCGGTTCGGAAGGAAATATCACTCATCTGAAGAGCAATCCCCGCTTTGAATTTGTACTGCATGATGTGGAAACCCCTTATGAGGCAGATGTGGACGAAATCTATAATCTGGCTTGTCCTGCTTCTCCCATCCACTACCAATATGATGCCATTAAAACCATCAAGACTTCTGTATTGGGCGCCATCAATATGCTGGGACTGGCCAAAAAGACGAATGCCAAGATATTGCAGGCTTCTACCAGCGAAGTGTACGGTGACCCCGTTATTCATCCCCAAGTGGAAAGTTATTGGGGAAATGTAAATCCAATTGGCCTCCGTTCTTGTTATGATGAAGGGAAGCGTTGTGCCGAGACATTGTTTATGGACTATCACCGCCAGAATGGAGTGCGGATCAAGATTATCCGTATATTCAATACGTACGGTCCTCGGATGTTGCCGAATGACGGACGGGTGGTTTCCAATTTCGTGGTTCAAGCATTGCAGAACCAGGATATTACGATATACGGTTCGGGTAATCAGACGCGAAGTTTCCAATATGTAGATGACTGTATAGAAGGTATGGTGCGGATGATGAACACGGAGGACGATTTTATCGGTCCGGTAAACTTGGGAAATCCGAATGAATTCTCCATATTGGAACTGGCGGAAAAGGTCATTAGGCTGACGAATTCCAAGTCGAAACTGATTTTCAAGCCACTGCCTCATGATGATCCCAAACAGCGTCAGCCGGACATCACTCTGGCAAAGGAAAAGTTGGGCTGGGAACCGACTATAGAGCTGGAAGAGGGTTTACAGTATATAATAGAGTATTTTAAGGAATATCGTTCCTAACTAAATAGTAATTTTGATAACGGGAAAAACAATATAGAAAGATGAACATGGAAATAAATCCTTCCGAATACAAGATTCTCATCGTTGACGATGTGATGTCAAACGTTTTATTGTTGAAAGTGCTTTTGACAAATGAGAAATTCGCGATTGCTACTGCAAGTAACGGGCGGCAAGCGTTGGAACAGGTGGAAAAGGAAAATCCTGATTTGGTTTTGCTTGACGTAATGATGCCGGACATGAGTGGTTTTGAAGTAGCTCAACATTTAAAGTCAAATCCGAATACAGCTGATATTCCAATCATCTTTCTGACCGCACTGAATAGTACGGCAGATATTGTGAAGGGGTTTCAGGTTGGCGCGAATGACTTCATCTCTAAGCCTTTCAATAAGGAGGAATTGATTATCCGTGTTACCCACCAAATATCTTTGGTAGCTGCCAAACGGTTGATTTTGAGTAAGACGGAAGAACTGCAACGTACTATTGCCGGGCGTGACAAGCTTTATTCGGTGATTGCCCATGACTTACGTTCTCCGATGGGATCCATCAAAATGGTGCTGAATATGCTGATATTGAACTTGCCATCTGAGAAAATTGGCGCCGAAATGTACGAGCTTCTGACGATGGCTAATCAGACTACGGAGGATGTGTTTTCATTGCTGGATAACCTGCTGAAATGGACAAAGAGTCAAATCGGTAAGTTGAACGTGGTTTATCAGGATGTGGACCTCGTCGAAGTGACAGACGGTGTCATTGAGATTTTCAGTATGGTGGCAAGCCTGAAGAAGATAAGAATCCGCGAGATGAAACCGGAAAAAATGATGGTCAACGCTGATATTGACATGCTGAAGACAGTGGTCCGTAACTTGTTGAGTAATGCCATTAAGTTCAGTAAGGAGAACTCAGAGGTACTGGTGAAGATGGAGGAAGTAGATGGTATGGCAGTTGTCAGCGTCCAGGATTATGGCTGTGGCATCAGCGAGGAGGGGCAGAAGAAGTTGTTGCATACTGATACGCATTTCAGCACGTTCGGCACGAACAACGAAGAAGGCTCGGGACTGGGCTTGTTGCTATGCAAGGATTTTGTCGTGAAGAATGGCGGTAAACTGTGGTTTACTTCCAAGGAAGGCGAAGGCTCCATATTCAGCTTCTCTATTCCGGTGAAGAAGTGATAACGAAGAAAATAGAACGGATGGTCCGTTGAAGTAAAACAGACCATCCGTCAGACTCAAATAGACCGTCTGTTACGGTCGTGCAGACCATCTGTTTCTTATGAACGGATGGTCTGTTTTTTTATCTCTTACACAGACTGCGGAAATCGCAATATTCACATTTCCGGGTATCCTCTGTTTGGCTGAATGTTTCTTCTTGGCTGAATATCTCCTGCAGGAGTCCGTGCAGCCGTTCGCGAAACTCGTCTTCGAAGAAAGCGAAGTTGTTGACCGGTACCTTGGGTTGTCGCGGCGCTCCCATTTCGATGACCGGGGAGTAGCTTTCGGAAGCTGCCCGGTGGATGTAAAGTAGGGAAGGGGCTACCTTCAGCGATTGCTTGCGGCAGAGGATGGCGGCGTACAGAAACGTCTGGAAAATATAGTTGGGACGGTTGTCGGCGGGAGTAAACAGTTGTTCTATATTTTCAGGAGTCTTGGGAGTACCGCCTGTCTTGTAGTCCACGATACGTAGCGTGTCTCCTTTGCTGTCCAGGCGGTCGATGGTACCGCCTATCTGTAAGGCAAGCTTTCCTTGCGGAGTATCTATTTCCATCATTTCTCTGACGTCCTGTTCCATACCCTCCATACGGAACGGGGCATATTGCAGGTCATTGCGCAGAAGCTGGCGCAGGTAAGAGGCAATGACTTTGGAATGGATAAGCTGCGTACCGTTATATTCCGGTTGCTCCGTAAGGGGCACATGGAAGAACTTTTCTTTAAAAGCATTGTCCACATAGGCTTGCAGGCGGACATCGTCTTTCAGTAACTGTTCCAGGTCTTCTTTACGTATTTCCCGTCCGTTGGTTGTCAGTTCGTTGTACACCAGTTCGGCAGAACGGTGGAAGATGGTGCCGAAGAGGGCGGAGTCTATTTCGGCGCTTACTTCATCGAGAGCCTTCAGGCCGGCTACGTATCGGTAGTAGAATTTCAGCCGGCAGTCCAGATAGGCATTGAGGGCAGAGGGGGAGAAGAACGCTTTGGGACGTCGGTGGATGTCGTAGGCGTCGAACATCTGTTGCAACATCTCCGGTGTCTTGTGAATCTCAATTTCCAGGGCTTGTTGTGGAGATTGTCCGGCTTCAAGGTACTCAAGGGAGATGTTGTGCGGCGACTCTACCAGGAATTGCAGCATGAAGCGGGACATCTCCCCGCGGTTCAGTCCGTCCGAAGAGATGTTATATAATAAGGTGACGTTTTCTGCCCGTTGGATGAGGCGGTAGAAGTAGTAGGCATAGACGGCATTCTTGTGTTCTATGGTGGTCATGCCGAAGGCCTTCCTCAGGTTGTAGGGAATGAAGGAGGAGTCGCCTCCGGCTTTGGGCAATTGCCCTTCGTTGAGGGAGAGCATGATGAGGTTGCGGAAATCGAGGTTACGCGTTTCCAGCACCCCCATTACTTGCATGCCGATGGCGGGTTCTCCGTGGAAGGGAATGTTGGCAGAGGTAAGCAAGCGGTTCAGCAGTCGCTTCAGCGTGTCTGTGCGCACACCACTCAATTCGCCGGTCTCTATCAGGCTGAGCAGGCGGTTGACGAGGGTGTAGCTTTTGAACAGAGACTCGCGGTACAGCTGGTTGAAGATGTCTTCCACGTCTTTTTCCTGGCGGTAGAGGACGGCCACTTCGCGAAGCAGTTCGGTGAGGTAGCTGCATAGGGCGGCGATGCCGTTCTGTGGTGTAAAGACTTGTTCAAGGAATGCGTCCTGCTTCAGCTCCGAGGGAAGGGGATAGAAGCGGTTGTCCCGGGTAAGCTGTTTTTCCAGTGTTTCGGCATTGGGGGAAAGTTGCCGGGTGTAAGGGTGTTTCAGCAGCGTGATTACGGTTTCGTAGATGTATCGTCCGGTACCTGCATGGTAGCCGGTAGTCTGTAGCTCTACAAGGGCGTTGATAAAACTGTACACCGGAGTTTGGGCAAGGGGAAATCCCATTGTGATGTTGACGTTCTTTACCTCTGCCGGAATGGAGTGGAGGACGGGAAGCAGTAGGGATTCGTTGCAAAGGACAACGGCAGTGTCTTTGAATGAAGAAGGGGTTCTTAATTCTTCATTCCCCCTAATCCATTGCGGCAAGTAGCGGGCTTGTGCATTTTCGGTAGAAGCGGAGATAAAGCGTACGTTCTTGGGTTTCCGCAGTACATCAAAAGAAGTTTCGGGCAGTTGGTTGGGAAACAGCTTTAGGTTGCGGAGGATGAATTCGCCTGCTTCGTGGGTATAGGGCGGCTTTTGCTCAAGGGGAAGACGGGTGTAGAACACGTCGTAATCCCAATAGAACATTGCTTTCCCGGCATCCTGCAAGAGCTGGAAGAAACGGGTTTCTACTCTATTCAGCACGTTGAAGCCGACAAATACATAGCGGTCGTAGCGCAGTCGGTCGGTGTCGAGTTGCTCCATGACATTGCGGTACATCATGCCTTCGTAGGCGATGCCCAGTTCTGTAAGATTGCGGCGGTAGTGGCGGTAGATGTCGCCCAGTTTATCCCAGAGGGAGATGAATTTGGCTTTCAGCTCCGTGCGCTTTTCTATGGAAAAGTTCTGGAAGAACTGGCGGATGGCTTCTTCTTGTTCTTGGTCGAGGAAGTCGTAATTGTCCATAATGTTCTTCAGTTCTTGCAGGTTGCTGAAGAGTTTGTCGGCATCTACAAGGTTTTTGTCTACGTCATCGAAATCGCTGATGAGCAGTTCTCCCCAGAAGTAGAAGTCATCCAGAGTTTCTTCGCTGCGGGTCTCTTCGCGGAACACCTTATACAGTTCGCATACCAGGCGGATAGGGTCGCCGGACTTCAATGGAGAGAGTTGCCGGAACAGTTCGCTGATGCTGACGTAGGCAGGCGACCACAAAGGGCGGTCCGTTTCAGTTGCCAGATATTCGTTGAAGAACAGACTGGCACGTTTGTTGGGGAAAACGATGGCGGTGCGCGAGAGGTCGTTTCCTATTTTGGCGTAAAGGTCGCGGGCGACCAGTTGGAGGAATGTTTCCATGATTTAGTTGATAATTGATAATTAATAGTGGATGGGGAGTGAGTTATACCGGTTCTATGTTGTTCTCCTCTACATACCACAAGTAACCCCGTATATTTTCTGCGACATACCCCATGCGGACCAGCAGTTGCATGTATCCCTGCACCTGCTTGTTGTACTTCTTGTTTGGCTTTCCGAACTTGAAGTCCACCACTACGATTTCTTCGCCACGCATCATCACGCGGTCCGGGCGGCGTGTCCGCAGTTCACCGTTTTCCTGCCAGATGATGTCGCATTCATTGAATAGCTGCCACGTTCCTGAATACCAGTCCTTGACTTGAGGCAGGGAGAAAGCGCGTTGGGTGAGATTGCGTATTTCTTCTTCCGTCTCACTCCGTCCAATCACACCTTCAAAGACGAGCTGGCTGATGGCATTGTCAATGTCTTTTTCCGTTTCGATGGCAGAGAATAGGGTATGCAGCAAACGTCCCCGGTTGATGAAGCGCTGGCTGGACTCTGCTTCGTCCACTCCTGCTATGAAGTCTGCCGAACGGTTGGATTGCCGGAACTCGATGTCGTGGAGCATGCTCTCCATGTGGACGGGCAGTTTGACCGGCTTTTGCGAAAGTCTGTTGACTGGTTGCTGTTCGTAAACCTCAGGTTTACGTTCGCAGTATAGAGGTTTCTGTTCGTAGTATAGAGGTTTAGCTTCGTCGTTAGCAGGGTTGTCTGCGTCATGCTGTGAGACGGGGACGGGGGAAGGGCAAATCTTGCCGTTCTCATATATGGAAGCCTCTTCGTCCCAACTGCCTGCTCCGTCTTTGGCTATGTGGGGCAGGGTGTTGGCAAGGAGTTCGGACATGGTTCCCTTCTGTTCCTTTCGGCTCCAGAGGATGAGGTTCTTGCCGGCACGGGTAAAGGCTACGTACAGCAGATTCAAATTGTCTACCCACAGCTGAAGACGTTCGTGCAGATAGTCCTGCCGGTATATGGATTCCGCCATGGTGGTGGAATAGTTCACCGGTACTAAGCTGATGGCATTATAAGGCTCTTCCGGTGGGGCGCACCACACCAGCTGGTTGTTGGTTTCGTTCTCCAGCTTCCAGTCGCAGAAGGGAATCAGTACGGTATGGAATTCCAGTCCTTTGGACTTGTGGATGGAGAGGATGCGTATGCCGTTCATCTCACCGCTGGGGATGGTTTTGCTGCAAAGGGTTTCGTCCCAGTAGCGGATGAAGCTGGCCAGTTCGGAAGAATTGCTTTGCAGATACTCCGTCACAGCATCGAAGAAGGAGAAGAGGTAGGCATCCTGCTTTTCAATGCGGCTCATGCCGAAGATGCTGAACAGTTCTTCCAGTAACTCATACAAAGGCATCAAGCGCAGCGTTTCCCGTCGGGAGGTAAAGGTTTCGGGCAGGGGAGTGGCTATGATGAATCCCGACTGCTCGTCATTTGTCATTTGTAATTTGTAATTCTCCATCAGCGCAGCCTCCGCAATCTTGTTCTCCGGATTCGATAGGCAGCGCAGGGCATCCATCAGCATGCAGATGGCAAGAGAGGCATCCAGACGGAAAGCTTCGTCGGACACGACAGAAAGATGCAGTTCTTTGTCAAAATAGTCGGCTATCGGCGGGATATTCTTGTTCTTGCGGACAAGGATGGTGATATCATTCAGTGTTACGCCCTCTTCCAGCAGCCGTTGCACCTCTTCTCCTAAAGCGAGAAGGGTCTGCTCTGTATAGTTGTGTTCATCGTCCGGTTCCAGGAAGGTGGCTTTTACGTAGCCGTACTCCGTGCTCTTGGGCGATTCCTGCACTACGTCGGCATAAGCGCGTTTCAGGGGTAGGCAATCCTCTTTCAGTTCGTTCAGGTGTAATGCATTGAGGTAGTCTATGGCAGCGGTAAATACCTGGTTGTTGAAACGGATAATGTTGGTTTCGCTACGCCGGTTTGTTTTTAGGGTTTCCACACGGACGGGGAAGGAGTTTAAGTTTAATTCTTTATTTCCCAAGCTGTTCAGTATTCCCCAGTCCCCGTTCCGCCAGCGGTAGATGGACTGCTTCACATCTCCCACAATCAGACTGTCGGCTCCTTGCGAAAGTCCTTCGAGCAACAGCAGACGGAAGTTGTCCCATTGCATGCGGCTGGTGTCCTGGAATTCGTCAATCATGACGTTGCGTATGTTGGCGCCGATTTTCTCGAAGACGAACGAAGAGTCACCCTCGCGCACCAATTTGTGCAGCAGGGCGTTGGTGTCCGAAAGTAGAAAGCGGTTATGTTCTCGGTTCAGTGTACGTACCTCCTCGTCAATATGGTTGAGGAGTTGTAGTTTGTTGAGATGCTGGAGCGAGAGACGGCAACTGTTCAGGGTGCGGTTGCGTTGCGGACGCATTCTTTCGGCTTCCTGCAGTAGAGGTATCAGGCTGGTTTTTGCCAGACAGATGATGTCGTCCTTTCGTGAGGATGTTTTCGTTGCCCAGTTTTTTGCATCTGCCAGGCTGTTTTGCAGGGTGGCGTTCAGCACATCTTTGTCAGACAGTCTGCCGTCGCGCAGTTTGCGGAAGTAACTGCCGATGCCTCGGGCACCTCCTTTCAAGTCTTCGGGAGTGAGGGCATGCCCTTCCAGTTCGCCTTCAAACTGGTCGTAGAAACTTTTCATCTGTTCCAGAGCCTCGGTTTCCATATCGCGCAGCACATCCCGGTAGAGTTTCAGCGTGTTCGGAGTACGAAGGCATTGCCGTAGTTTTTCTCCGCGTTCTATGTAGCTTTCATCGAAGATGTTTCGTCCGAAACTTTTCACCTCATTCGATACGTTCCAGCGTTTGTCGTCGCGGATGCGCTCGTCGATGTAGTCCAGGAGCCATGCCAGCACGGGAGAAGTGGGGGTAAGCTTCTCGATGAGGCTGTCTACGGCATCACTCAGCACTTCACTGTTGTTCAGCTCTATGTTCAGGTTAGGACTCAGTTCCAGTTCGCGGGCAAGGTTGCGCATCACAGATTGAAAAAAGGAGTCGATGGTTTCCACGCGGAAACGGCTGTAGTCATGCAGCATGTATTGCAGTGCCATGCCGGCCCGTTGACGAATCTCCCCGTCCGTCAATCTGTCCCCGCCTTCTTCTTTAATTTTTAATTTATAATTTTTAATTCTCTCCAAGTATGCTTCGGAAGAAGGTGCTCCCTTCCAGATACCGTAAAGCTGTGTCAGTATGCGCTCCTTCATCTCTGCCGTAGCCTTGTTGGTGAAGGTTACGGCAAGTATCTGCCGGTAGGCGCGTGGATTGATTATCAAATGCTTGATGTATTCCACAGCCAGCGTAAAGGTCTTGCCTGAGCCGGCAGAGGCTTTGTATACTAATAATTCCATGTAAATTGCTGCATTGAGTATGTATCTGCAAACGTACACAAAAATAATGAGAAAAATAAATGCTTCCCTGCTTTCTCTTATAGAAAGAAGTGGGAAGCATCCATTATTGAGGGGCTATGTGTAGGGGCTGTGCTACATTACCGGCGTCTGGAAAAGAAATACAAATCCTTTGCTGTCTTTCAAATCCTTTATGGCATCTCCGGCATAGATTTCTCCGTTTGTCAGTGAGAGTTTCTTGATTCCTGCATTCGGGCTAAAATCGATTTTCTTCAGGTCGAGCCAGAACAAGTTAGGGGTCAGTGTGGACTCAAAATAATATACTTTGTTCTTCTGGTCGGATACAGAACGCCAACGGGTGGAGGAGATATGGGGCTTGTCCGGTGTGGTGATACCGAACGGTACAGAAACATTGCGCATTACGCTCAATACACTGGGTACAGCAATCTTTGCATCCGCTGTTTGCGGAATGGCATTGATGTAGAACGATGCGCGTACAAAGCGGTCACTGGAGCGGTTGGTTCCCGGCAACATATTCAGTCCGCCTACCTCTTTCCAATAGTCGTTGATAGCCAGCTGGAGTTCATATTTGGGAGAGTTGGTCATTACTTGATACTGCTTGCCTTCATGTATCTCAAGGTTTCCGTCTATGTATTCCAGGATAGCCGTGTTTCCGGTTTCATCTGTGATGGCCAGATGCAGGGTGGAAGCGGCTCCGTTGGGCAGGTCTGGTGCATCAATGCGGAAGGATTCTTTTTTCAGTTCATCCACAGCTTCGCGTACGGTTGCAAAATTGTCGAGTACGTATTGCGTCCAGATACTGATGCCCATAATCGGGCGGTTGTCTCCCGGGCGGTGGTAAACGGACTCCGGAAGGAAGAGCAGGCTGGCAACCAGACCTTTCTCGTTCATACCGTCGCAGGTACCTATGTCATAACCGGCGGCAATGACGCTACCGTACTTGGAAGTCCAGTTCACTGTATTCCCTTTGTTGTAGCCTGCCCTTTGCATGCCTCGTGGGAATACATAGATGTTACTCATAAGGTCTTCTTTCCAGTCCATCGTACGTCCTGTAATGACTGTATTGTCAGGACCGATGTAGGTGGCTCGGGTACACGCTTCTGTTTGTTGCACACTCATGGAGGCTATGGCAGCCAGTGCAACAGCTATTGTCTTTATTGGTTTATTCATCTCGCTTTTGTCTTTATGAATTAATACTCTGTTTCATAGAATAACAAAAGGAGGGGAGTATAGTTTGAGAAAAAGAGGTGAAATCCCTTACTCGTCTTTTTCTTTCAGCAATTCCTCCATCTTCAGCACCTCGTCCCGATACTGTGCGGCTTCGATAAAATCGAGTTTCTTGGCAGCCTCCTGCATAAGCTTCTTGGTACGTTCGATACTCTTTTCCAGTTGCTTGCGGCTCATGTACTGTACTATAGGGTCGGCAGCCATCGTAGATGTACTTTCTTGTTCCACATAGGGGCGGGGAGTGCTGGAAGTGAACTTCTCGCTGCTGAGGACGGCTTCGCCGGAAGCCTCGTTGGTGGCAAACACATTGAGGTTCTTGGCTTTCTTGATTTGCTGTGGTGTGATGCCGTGCTCTTCGTTGTACTTCAACTGCTTCTCGCGACGGCGGTTGGTCTCGTCGATGGTCAGTTGCATGCTGTCCGTTATTTTGTCGGCATACATGATGACCATACCGTTCACGTTACGGGCGGCACGTCCGGCAGTCTGTGTCAGTGAGCGGTGGGAACGAAGGAAACCTTCCTTGTCTGCATCGAGAATGGCAACGAGAGAGACTTCAGGCAGGTCGAGTCCTTCACGCAGCAGGTTGACACCGACAAGTACATCGTAAATGCCCTCGCGCAAGTCACCCATAATCTTCACACGTTCCAAAGTGTCTACGTCGCTGTGGATATAATTACACTTCACGTTGTTGTTCAGCAGATATTCCGTCAGTTCTTCAGCCATTCGTTTGGTGAGGGTGGTGACGAGGGTACGCTCGTTCTTCTCGATGCGTGCTTGGATTTCTTCCATCAGGTCGTCTATTTGGTTGTGGCTGGGACGCACCTCAATAATGGGGTCTAACAGTCCCGTCGGGCGGATGACTTGTTCTACTACGATGCCTTCGGATTTCATCAGCTCATAGTCTGCCGGTGTGGCGCTGACGTAAATCACTTGTTTGGCCATCTCTTCGAATTCATCGAATTTCAGCGGGCGGTTGTCCATGGCAGCCGGTAGGCGGAATCCGTACTCCACTAGGTTTATCTTGCGGGCGCGGTCACCTCCGTACATGGCACGTATCTGCGGGACGCTGACGTGGCTTTCGTCAATGACTATCAGGAAATCTTCGGGGAAGAAGTCCAGCAGGCAGTAGGGGCGGGTACCGGCAGCACGCCCGTCAAAGTAGCGAGAATAATTTTCAATGCCGGAGCAATGTCCCAATTCGCGTATCATTTCCATATCATAGGTCACCCGTTCCTGCAAGCGTTTGGCCTCGAATGGGCGGCCTTCGTTTTCAAACCATTGCACCTGCTTGTGAAGGTCATCCTCTATTTCGTGTATGGCACGCAACGTGGCTTCCTTGGTGGTCATGAAGAGGTTGGCGGGATAAATCTTGTAGGCATCGAACTTGGCGACGGTAACGCCGCTCATAGGGTCCACTTCCTCAATACTGTCTACCTCGTCTCCCCAAAAGGTGACGCGCAGCAAGTTGTCGGCGTAAGCCAGATAAATGTCCACCGTATCGCCTTTCACGCGGAAATTGCCGCGGTTCAGGTCAATGTCGTTGCGTACATAAAGACTGTCCACCAAGCGTCGCAGGAAGACATTGCGACTGAAATTCTTGCCTTGCTGTACTTCGATGACGTTGTTGTAGAAGTCTGCCGGATTCCCCATGCCGTATATGCACGAAACGGAGGATACCACCACTACATCTTTCCTGCCCGAAAGCAGGGCAGAGGTGGCGGCAAGGCGCAACTTGTCTATCTCGTCGTTGATGGCGAGGTCTTTTTCTATATAGGTGTCCGATGATGGCAGGTAGGCTTCGGGCTGATAGTAGTCGTAGTAGGACACATAGTATTCTACGGCATTGTTCGGGAAGAATCCCTTGAACTCGCTGTACAACTGGGCAGCCAGCGTCTTGTTGTGGCTCAATATCAGCGTTGGCTTGTTGATGTTGGCAATGACGTTGGCTATGGTGAATGTCTTTCCGGACCCGGTGACACCGAGTAATGTTTGTGCAGGAAGTCCCTCATGCACGCCCTCGGTCAGCTGTGCGATGGCTTCCGGCTGGTCACCGGTAGGTTGGTAGGCGGATGTCAGTTCGAATTTGTTCATTTTCTCTTCTTAGAAGCGGCAATATTCGGTAAAATCTTTGAGATAAACAAAATTTTTTTGTTTACTTTGCAGCTATATTGATAACAACCATTAATAATTGTAATACAACGAAGAACATGATTTGGAATGAAAGCATCGAATGCATGGATCGCGAAAGCCTTCGTAAAATCCAGAGCATTCGTCTCAAAAAGACTGTGGAGCGTGTGTATCATGACACTCCTTTTTATCGTAAGAAAATGCAGGAACTGGGAGTTACTCCCGATGACATAAACAGTATAGATGATATTGTAAAACTGCCTTTTACTACCAAGTACGACTTGCGGGACAATTATCCCTTCGGCCTCTGTGCCGTACCTATGAGCCAGATTGTGCGTATTCATGCCTCTTCCGGCACAACCGGAAAACCCACTGTGGTAGGCTATACCCGAAAAGACCTTTCAGCATGGTCCGAATGCCTTTCACGGGCCTTTACCGCCTATGGTGCCGGTAGCTCGGATATTTTCCAGGTGTCCTACGGTTACGGACTTTTTACCGGCGGACTGGGTGCGCATGCCGGTGCCGAGAATATCGGCGCTTCCGTCATCCCGATGTCCAGCGGCAATACGGAGAAGCAGATTACACTGATGCATGATTTCGGTTCTACCGTACTTTGCTGCACGCCCTCATACGCCCTCTATCTGGCAGATGCCATCAAAGACTCCGGTCTTCCCCGTGAAGAGTTTAAGTTGAAAGTGGGAGCCTTCGGCGCCGAGCCGTGGACCGAAAGTATGCGTCGGGATATTGAAACCAAGCTGGGTATCAAGGCATTTGATATTTATGGGCTTAGTGAGATTGCCGGCCCCGGTGTAGGTTACGAATGCGAGTGCCAGCACGGTACCCACCTCAATGAAGACCATTACTTCCCCGAGATTGTAGACCCGAAGACCCTCGAACCAGTTGCCCCTGGAGAAACCGGCGAATTGGTGTTCACTCACCTTACCAAAGAGGGGATGCCGCTGTTGCGCTACCGTACCAAGGACCTCACCGCCCTGCACTACGATAAGTGCTCCTGCGGACGTACACTGGTTCGTATGGACCGCATCTTGGGACGTAGTGATGACATGCTGATTATCCGTGGTGTCAACGTGTTCCCCACGCAGATAGAGTCCGTTATCCTCGAAATGCCGGAGTTCGAGCCTCACTACCTCTTGCTGGTAGACCGCAAGAACAATACCGATACCATGGAGTTGCAGGTTGAAGTTCGTCCCGAATACTATTCCGACGAAATCAACAAGATGCTGGCTCTGAAGAAGAAGCTTGTGGCCCGCCTGCAGAGCGTACTCGGTCTCGGCGTAGATGTCCGTTTGGTAGAACCACGCAGTATTGAGCGCAGCGTAGGTAAAGCCAAGCGCGTTATCGACAACCGCAAATTGTAAATCGCCAAATTGTACATTGTACATGGTAAATCGTAAATTGTCAAATCGTAAATAAACCTATGGTAGCAAAACAACTTTCCATTTTTCTGGAGAACAAGTCCGGTCGCCTCACAGAGGTGACTGAAGTTCTTGCAAAAGAAGGTGTCAACCTTTCTGCTCTATGTATTGCAGAGAATGCCGATTTCGGTATCCTTCGTGGCATTGTTTCCGAACCGGATAAAGCATATAAGGCTTTGAAAGATAATCACTTCGCAGTGAACGTAACGGATGTAGTAGGCATCAGTTGTCCCAATATCCCCGGTTCATTGGCGAAAGTACTCCGTTTCCTCTCCGATGAAGGCGTGTTCATCGAGTACATGTATTCCTTTGCCAATGGTGAAACGGCCAATGTCATCATTCGTCCCAACGACATGGATAACTGTATCCGTGTATTGACAGAAAAAAAGGTCGATTTGCTGGCGGCAAGCGAACTCTATAAACTGTGAAAACGAAGGATTAGGGAGGAAGGATTAGGGATTAGTGATTAGTGACTGTGCTATCAACCTGCATAGTCCTCATCCCTAATCTTTCACCATTCATCCCTAATTCCTGCCCGTTCGTCTGGTTTTTGAAAAATTAAGGCTCGTATCGTTGCTTTATTCGATGCGAACCCCTATCTTTGCGCATTATTTGAACAAAAGTAATGAAGAAGAACATCCTAATAACTCTGCTTGCAGCATTGCTGCTCTCCTCGTGTGGAGAATACAACAAATTGCTGAAAAGCACAGATTACGAATACAAGTACGAAGCGGCAAAAAATTACTTCGCAAAAGGCCAGTACAACCGTGCTGCCACTTTGCTCAACGAATTGATTGCCATTCTCAAAGGTACTGATAAGGCAGAGGAATCCCTCTATATGTTGGGCATGAGTTACTATAACCAAAAGGATTATCAGACTGCTGCGCAGACTTTCATTCAATACTACAACGTTTATCCCCGCGGCACATTCACTGAACTGGCACGTTTCCATGCCGGTAAAGCTCTATATTTGGATACTCCGGAGCCGCGTTTGGACCAATCCGGTACGTATAGTGCCATCCAGCAGTTGCAGATGTTTATGGAATACTTCCCGCAAAGTTCCAAGAAAGAAGAAGCGCAGAACATGATATTTGCCTTGCAGGACAAGCTGGTGATGAAGGAGTATCTGTCTGCAAAACTTTATTATAATATGGGTAATTATCTGGGCAACAACTATCAGGCTTGCGTTATCACTGCGCAGAATGCTTTGAAGGATTATCCCTATACCAACCTACGTGAAGATTTATCCATTCTTATCTTGCGTGCCAAGTATGAGTTGGCTGTGTATAGTGTGGAAGATAGAAGAGCCGAACGTTACCGTGAAGCGGTGGATGAATGTTATGCCTTTAAAAACGAATTCCCTGAAAGCAAGTATACGAAGGAAGCCGACCGAATCTTCAAGGAGTCACAGAAAATGCTGGGCGAGGGAGGCGAAGAACAAGAGTAATTAGTAATTAATAATTTGTAATTAATACTATAGATAAATTTATGGATTACAGAAAGACAAATGCTCCTACTACTACGGTGACCCGTGATATGATGGAGTTGTGTGAGGATACCGGTAATGTATACGAAAGCGTAGCGATTATCGGAAAACGTGCCAACCAGATTAGTGTGGAAATCAAGAACGACCTTTCCAAAAAGCTTGCTGAGTTTGCCTCTTACAATGACAATCTGGAAGAAGTGTTCGAAAACCGGGAACAGATTGAGATTTCCCGCTATTACGAAAAACTGCCGAAGCCGACATTGATTGCAACACAAGAGTATGTGGAAGGTAAGATTTATTATCGCAATCCGGCTAAGGAAAAAGAAAAATTGCAGTAATGATACAGCGTATTCAATCTGTTTATTTGTTGTTGGTAACCGTCCTGCTGGTTGTGGCCATCTGCATGCCCGTAGGACAGTTCATCGGAGCGGACGGAGTGACGGCGCATGTTTTCAAGCCTCTGGGAGTGGCTTTGGCCGACGGAGGATTTCAGTCTACTTGGGGCTTGTTCGGAATATTGCTGCTCAGTGCACTGGTTGCCTTCTGTACGATATTCCTTTTCCGTAACCGTATGTTACAAATACGCATGACGATTTTCAGCAGCATCCTGCTGATAGGTTACTACATAGCCTTCTGCGTATTTATGTTTATTTTGAAGGGCGATTTGGATGCCACGGCTTTCCAGCTTGGATGGGCGCTTTGCCTTCCGGTGGTAGCCATCATCCTCAACTATCTGGCCTTCCGTGCCATCTACAAAGATGAGGTGATGGTGAAGGCTGCAGACCGTTTAAGAAGATAAGAAGGTTTATCTACTTGATAATAACAAAAGGCAGACCACGTATTTCATTCGGGATACGTGGTCTGCCTTTTTTATCGTTTCTGCTTGGGGTTCAGCCGTTCCCATTATACTGTTCCCATTAGAGGAGATAGTCGTTCCTACGAGTGAAACGGGTGTTTCCCTACAAGCATTACTTCTTCAAGTCAAAGAGATAAGTTACCTTGGCCGTAATGACTCCGTGTGCGGAGCGTGAGAAAAAGTCCTTCTTGGTGCTGCCATAGAAATCGGACAAAGCATAGTAGTATCTTCCTTCTACAATGAAATTGCCTGCCTTGGTGCGCAGCTCTATGCCTGCTCCGCCTGCAATGCCGTAGTCGAATTTGTTGTCTATGGCCTTGCCGTGCTGTTCCACGGTGATGTTGGTGTAGGAGTCTGCTACAGTGCCGTCCCAGTCGCCGTCTATCTTTTCGCTGTCGCCAAGCAGGAAGCCTATCTGCGGACCGGCATGGATGAAGAATTGCAGACCGCGGTCCTTGCCGAAGGCCAGATGTGCCAGGAAGGGTATTTCCACATAGTTCATGGTGCGTGTGTAGCTCAGTGTGGGATAGTCCTCATAGTACTCGTCCCAACCGTGCTGCGAGAAGTTCAGCTCGATTTGTGCACCGCAAATCATGCTGAAATATTTCTCGGAGATGTATCGGGCTGTCACACCACCGTTGATGCCTATCAGATTCTTCTGCTTGACAGAGGGAGAGAAGCTTACGCTATTCAGATTGATGCCTCCATTGACGCCCACAGCGAAGTTGTGGCGTTGCTCGCCCACCTGCGCATGCAGGGGCAATATACATGCACACATCAGCAGGGCGAATATGATGATTGTTCTCAGGTTCATGCTATAAGTTATAAGTTACAAGCTACAAGCTACGAGTTAATAGTTATATAGTGGATTATCAGATGATTAATCATTAATCCCTAATCATTAATCAAAGTCCAGCTTCACCAGCTCAAAATTCTTGGTGAAGTGCACAAAAAACACTTTCTTGTTGATGAAGCCCCCCCAGTTGTTTACCCGTTGGAACTTGAAGCCGGTCTGGATGGGCACCAGGTCCAGCCCCTGCATGTTCTTCTCGAAGGAAGAGCCATAGCGCGCAAGTCCTTTCAGGAAGAAATAACCGGTATCGAAGCCTAACATGCCGAATTTGGGATAGCGTTCGTCCATCTCCTTGCCATACCATCTGCGGTAGCTCTTGGTGAAGTTGATGGCGGCAGGAAGCAGGTTGTTGGTATAGAAAGAGGAATAGAAATAGGTGTCCAGTTCGAAGAAGGCTTCCAGGTGGTCTTTGGTGTAGGTCTGCCACTCCGGATAGCCGAACAGATGGACACGGCTTTCGGGTTGCTCGCGTACCAACAGCGTCAGTTGGGGAAGTATCTTAATCAATGTCAGGTTGCTGCCGGATGTGGGGATGAAGATATTCTCACGGTCCGTGCGTAATACTGTTTTCAGGGATTCTACAGTGACATCCTCTTTCAGGCTCTTCATCGGGATGGAACGGTTGCGCAGTTCGTCTTTCAGTCCCTTGATGAATTCTGCCTTGTCCTTGGCGCCCTGGCTGGCTTCAATGAAGATGACGTTGGCGTTGGGGAACTGGCGCACAAAGTGGTCGTACACCTCGGAGTACAGATAGGATTGGGGAGTATTTATCTGATAGACCGCCGGATTCTGGAATACCGTGTTGTCTTTCGATGTGAATGGTATCACCAGACGTGTGTCTTGTTTCTTGGCAAATTCGGCCAGCGGCTCGATGTGCTGTTGGTACAGAGGCCCGAATATGATGTCCATGTCCTTCATCTCGCTTTTGCCCAGAATGGAGTTCAGCGAGGCACTTTCGGGGCCCGAATTGTAAGTGTACAAGTCAATGGAAGTGCCGGTACGTTTCAGGCTGTCTACGGCCATCAGCAGGCCTTCGTAGTATTCCACCATACGGGAGGACTCACTCTTCGATACCCCGTCCAAAAAGGGGAGGATGACGGCAGCCTTGATGGTGCTGAAGCGCTCTGTCTCTTTCTTGTTTTCACGGAATAGCTCGCTGTCGGTAGGCATTGCCTGCGGCTGCGCGCTTTGCTCCGCTTGCGCCTTGGGATAGGGAATGCAGAGGAAGGTTCCCTTCTTTATTTTGTTTTCACCTTTCAATTCCGGGTTGGCGGCTATCAGTTCGGCTTCGCTGATGCCGTATTCACGGCTGATGCTGAATACGGTTTCTTTCCGTTTCACCTTGTGCATGTCACGGCATCGTGACTCTACGGGGCCGGGAATATTGTTGTTGGCAACCACAGTGTTGCTTTGGGTCTCAGCTGGGGCAGTGGTCTCGGCTTCGGCTGTAGAGGGAATGAGGATGACTTGTCCGATACGGAAATTCTCGGCGCTCAGTCCAGGGTTGGCGTCACAGATGGCTTTGGCAGATACGTTGTATTTCACAGTCAGCCGGTAGAGGGTCTCGCCGGATGCGATGGTGTGGTATGTTTCTTTTTGTGCGTTGGCGGCACTGCGGGGGATACGCAGCGTGCGTCCGATGAATATTCTCTCGTCACTGCCGGGATTCAGTTTGATGATGTCTGCCTGGCTGACGCCGTACATGCTGGCGATGGAGTAGAGACTTTGTCCTTTTTCGATGGTATGCAGGAAATAAGATTGGTTCTCTTGTGCCACTGCACCCAGCGTGCATGCGCCGGCAAGCAGCAGGGAGCAGATAATGCGGTTAATCGTTTTCATTCAGTAATCGTTGGTTTATGTTTACAATTTCCCAAAGTAGCTGCAAAGGTACGAATATTGTGGCATTTCTGCCAAAGGATTGCGTTAAGAAATAATATTGTGCATTTCAAAACTGAAAAATAGCGCTTTTCGGCTGATATTCGGGGGGAAACAGTTATTTTTGCAGTTAAAACGATAGGATAAATTAACATGCAAGAAGAAACAGAATATATCAATGTATATGGTGCGCGCGTGCACAACCTTAAGAATATCGATGCCGAGATTCCCCGTAACAGCCTTACGGTGATTACCGGACTGAGCGGAAGCGGCAAGTCCTCGCTGGCATTCGATACTATCTTTGCCGAAGGGCAGCGCCGCTATATCGAGACTTTTTCGGCATACGCCCGTAACTTCTTGGGAAACCTGGAGCGTCCGGATGTGGACAAGATAACGGGACTGAGCCCGGTTATCTCCATCGAGCAGAAAACCACCAACAAGAATCCGCGCTCCACCGTGGGCACCACCACCGAGGTGTACGACTACCTGCGTCTGCTCTATGCCCGCGCCGGCGACGCCTACTCCTATCTCTCGGGCGAGAAGATGGTGAAGTACACCGAAGAGCAGATACTGGACCTCATTCTGAAAGACTATAAAGGAAAGCGCATCTACATCCTTGCCCCGCTGGTGCGGGGGCGTAAGGGACACTACAAGGAGCTTTTCGAGCAGGTGCGCAAGAAGGGCTACCTCTACGTGCGTGTGGACGGCGAGGTGCGCGAAGCCCTGCCCGGTATGAAGCTGGACCGCTACAAAAACCACGATGTGGAGGTAGTGATAGACAAGCTTGTGGTGGCAGATAAGGACGACACGCGCCTGAAGAACAGCGTAGCCACCGCCATGCGCCAGGGCGACGGGCTGCTGATGATACTTGATGCGCAGACCGACAGCGTGCGCCATTACAGCAAGCGGCTGATGTGTCCCGTGACGGGCTTGTCCTATCGGGAACCGGCACCGCACAACTTCTCCTTCAACTCCCCGCAGGGCGCATGCCCCAAGTGCAAAGGGCTGGGGGTGGTGAGCCAGATTGACATCGACAAGGTGATTCCCGACCGTGAGCTCTCCATCGCCGGAGGTGCCATCGCACCCTTGGGGAAAGCCAAGAACAGCATGATTTTCTGGCAGATTACCGCCTTGCTGGAGAAGTATGAGGCAACGCTGAAAACTCCGGTGAAGGAGCTGCCGGAGGATGCACTGGACGAGGTGCTCTACGGCTCGGACGAGCGCATCAAGATAAAGAGTTCGCTGATAGGCACCTCTTCCGACTACTTCGTGACGTTTGAGGGTGTCATCAAATACATTCAGATGTTGCAAGAGAAGGATGCTTCCGCCACGGCGCAGAAGTGGGCGGACCAGTTTGCCAAGACTGCCGTTTGTCCGGAGTGCCATGGCGCCAAGCTGAACAAGGAAGCGCTTTCGTTCCGCATCCACGACAAGAACATCTACGAACTGTCCACAATGGACATTAGCGAGCTGTATGACTGGCTATCTGCCGTAGACCCGCATCTCAGCAGCAAGCAGCAGCAGATTGCCGGTGAAATCCTGAAGGAAATCCGTACGCGGCTCAAGTTTTTGCTCGATGTCGGTCTGGATTATCTTTCGCTGAACCGTAGTTCCGTCAGCCTTTCCGGTGGTGAAAGCCAGCGTATCCGCCTGGCTACGCAGATAGGTTCACAGCTGGTGAATGTGCTGTATATATTGGATGAGCCGAGTATCGGCCTGCACCAACGCGACAACCAGCGCTTGATACACTCTTTGAAGGAACTGCGTGACATTGGCAACTCCGTCATTGTGGTGGAGCATGACAAGGATATGATGCTCGCCGCCGATTATGTCATTGATATGGGGCCGAAAGCCGGTAGGCTGGGAGGGGATGTTGTCTTTGCCGGTACTCCCCGTGAAATGCTACGGACGCATACGCTGACTTCCCAATACTTGAATGGTGAGCGTGCCATTGAGGTGCCTGCCAAGCGTCGCGAGGGCAATGGACACAGTCTGTGGCTGCGTGGCGCCAAGGGTAATAATCTGAAGAATGTGGATGTAGAGTTCCCGCTGGGCAAGCTGATTTGCGTTACCGGTGTTTCCGGCAGTGGCAAGTCCACGCTTATCAACGAGACGTTGCAGCCTATTCTTTCGCAGAAGTTCTATCGTTCACTGCAGGATCCTTTGGACTATGACAGTATTGAAGGGCTGGAATATATAGACAAGGTGGTGAATGTGGACCAGTCTCCTTTGGGACGAACGCCGCGTTCCAATCCTGCCACTTATACCGGTGTGTTTTCCGATATCCGCAATCTGTTTGTCGGCTTGCCCGAAGCGAAGATACGTGGATATAAGGCGGGACGCTTCTCCTTTAACGTCAGTGGCGGACGCTGCGAGGCTTGCCAGGGCAACGGCTACAAATGCATTGAGATGAATTTCCTGCCGGATGTGTATGTGCCTTGCGAGGTGTGCCACGGCAAACGCTATAACCGCGAGACGCTGGAAGTGCGCTTTAAAGGCAAGTCCATTGCCGATGTGCTGGATATGACCATCAACCGTGCGGTGGAGTTCTTCGAGAATGTGCCCCAGATATTGAATAAGATTAAGGTTATCCAGGAAGTGGGATTGGGCTATATCAAGCTGGGACAGTCCTCCACCACGCTCTCCGGAGGTGAGAGCCAGCGCGTAAAGTTGGCTACGGAACTCTCCAAGCGTGATACGGGCAAGACACTCTATATCCTCGACGAACCTACCACCGGACTTCATTTTGAAGATATCCGCGTACTGATGAATGTACTGAACAAACTTGTTGACAAAGGAAACACCGTCATCGTCATAGAGCATAATCTCGATGTCATCAAGATGGCGGACTACATCATTGATATGGGTCCCGAAGGTGGCAAGGGGGGAGGGGAACTCCTCTCCTGCGGAACACCCGAAGAGGTGGCGAAGAGCGAGAAAGGCTATACTCCGAAATTCCTGCGTGAAGAGCTGGGGGATAATTACTAATTACTAATTTTGTAACTTGTTATGGTGAAAATTAATAAGACGAATGCAGCGCGGCTGCTCGACAAAGCCAAGATAGCCTATGAACTCATTCCCTACGAGGTGGATGAGAACGATTTGAGCGCCGTACATGTAGCCGCCAGTTTGGGCGAGGACATCAACTGCGTGTTCAAGACACTTATTCTTCACGGCGATAAATCCGGCTACTTTGTCTGCGTCATCCCGGGTGAGCACGAAGTGGATTTGAAACTGGCGGCAAAGGCATCGGGCAACAAGAAGTGTGACCTCATTCCGGTTAAGGAACTTTTACCTCTGACGGGCTACATCCGCGGAGGTTGTTCGCCCATCGGCATGAAGAAGCCTTTCCCTACCTATATCCATGAAACGTGCCTACGGTTTCCGTATATCTATATCAGTGCCGGACAACGTGGTTTGCAGCTTAAACTGGACCCGAAGGATTTGGTAAAAGAAGTGCGTGCAGAAGTTTGTGTTCTTTTTAATGAATAAATCTTCTATTTCTGCCGAGATATTTTAATTTTATAAGGAAATATTCAATAGAATTTATATATTTGCAGGAATTATTCAAGAAATCAATCCAATTACTAATTCTAAAAACTAATTTTTATGTTCAACAAACACCCTAAAGGTCTGATTGCCGCATCCTTTGCTAATTTGGGCGAGCGTTTCGGCTTTTATACCATGATGGCCATTCTTGTACTTTTTCTGCAAGCCAAGTTCGGACTGGATGGAAAAGAGGCAGGTTTGATCTACTCAACATTTTATTTTTCTATTTACATTCTTGCATTGATAGGTGGTATTATTGCCGACAAGACCCGTAATTACAAAGGTACCATTTTTGCCGGTATTGTCCTGATGGCGGTAGGCTACTTGATGCTTGCCATCCCGTCTCCTACACCGGTTGCCAATAAAACCTTGTTTTTGGTGATTACTTGTGCGGCCTTGTTTGTCATTGCTTTCGGAAATGGTCTTTTCAAGGGAAATCTTCAAGCGCTGGTAGGGCAGATGTACGACAATCCCCAATATTCCAGCATGCGTGATTCCGGTTTCTCCTTATTCTATATGTTCATCAATGTAGGTGCCATCTTTGCTCCGTTTGCTGCAGTAGGCGTACGTAACTGGTGGCTGTCCACATTCGGCTACAATTATGATGCCGACCTGCCTGCCCTTTGCCACGGACATCTGGCAGGAACGCTGACTCCCGAAGCTGTGGACACTTATAGTGCACTGGCAACGAAAGCCACTATTTC
Organism: Bacteroides sp. AF29-11; assembly: GCF_003602895.1. Lineage (NCBI taxonomy): Bacteria > Pseudomonadati > Bacteroidota > Bacteroidia > Bacteroidales > Bacteroidaceae > Bacteroides > Bacteroides sp. AF29-11. The sequence goes on along the minus strand of NZ_QTLY01000002.1, from coordinate 592,903 downwards.
CGGAACACCCGTAACGGATATGACGGTATTTGCCAATGAATATCTGAACGTGTTTACCACCGGTTTCCATTATGCATTCGGTGTAGCTATCTTGGCTATGGTTCTCTCTTTGGTAATTTTCGTCATCAACAGAAAGAAATTCCCCGATCCCAGCAAGAAGGTGGCTGCAAAAGCGGGCGATGCCACTGCAGTGGAGATGAGCGCACAAGAGGTAAGACAGCGCATGTATGCATTGTTTGCCGTATTCGGTGTGGTAATTTTCTTCTGGTTCTCGTTCCATCAGAATGGGTTGACACTGACGTATTTTGCCAAGGAATATACAGATTTGAATTTATTCGGCATGGCTATTTCAGCTGAGCTGTTCCAGTCTTTGAACCCGATTTTCGTTGTATCTCTGACACCGGTCATCATGGCTGTCTTTGCAGCACAGCGTGCCAAGGGTAAAGAGCCTTCCACTCCGCGGAAGATTGCCATCGGTATGGGTATTGCTGCCACCGGCTTCCTTATAATGGCTATCGGTTCTTATGTAAGCAACTTGCCGATGCACAAGGATATAATCGCTTTGGGTACCTCTCCGGTGAAGGTGACTCCGCTGTTGCTGATGGTTACCTATCTGATATTGACTGTTGCCGAATTGTACATTTCTCCGTTGGGCATTTCATTCGTGTCCAAGGTGGCTCCTCCCAAATATCAGGGTATCATGCAGGGCGGTTGGCTCGGCGCTACTGCCATTGGTAATCAGTTGCTCGTTATCGGTGCTATCCTTTACGAAAGTATTCCTATCTGGATGACGTGGACGGTATTTGTAGTAGCGTGCTGCATTTCCATGTTCACCATGCTGTTCATGCTGAAATGGCTTGAAAAGGTGGCGAAGTAATCGGAAACGAAAGATAAAACTAAAGGCTGCGCAATGTTCGTAATGAACTGCGCAGCCTTTAGTTTTTGGAGGGCTTTTAATGCCGGGACTCAGATTTCCAGTCCCATGATGTAGTCATTCATGTAATATCCGTTTCCTATCGGGAAATCCCCTTCACGGAGTTTCCGCATTCCCATATGTTCGTAAAACTGCAGTGCCTTGTTGTTACGGTTCACATTCAATTCCATCAGACAAGGGCCGGGATGCACTTTCTTGATGTACTTGATGGCTTCGCGAAAGAGGAAACTGCCGCAATGTGCACCCTGGTAATAGGGGAGCACATAAATCTTTTGCAGGTGGAATAAATCTTCTCCTTGCTGCTGTACGGACACATATCCCGCCGCTTCACATTCTTCGTAAGCCAGGAAATAGACGTGGCCTTCCTCTTCCATTTGTTTACGGATATTGTCCAATGAATACATCCATTCCATCATGTAGTCGGTCTGCTCGGGAGTAAGGATATCCTTATACGTGACGGGAAATATTTGCTGCGCAAGTTTCTGAATCAGTGCGCAGTCTGCTGTCGTTGCTTTTCTTATGGTAAACATATCGGTTGTATTTATACTGTTTGGGGTGTAAAGTTAAGCCTTTTTTGTGAAACAATCGTTATCTTTGCAGACCGTTACCGAACTAACTAATTCTGATTTTAAAAATTATGGCATTTACGAGCAACATTATGATTGTCCGCCACAGATTGCTGAAGGAACTGGTAAAGCTGTGGAATAACAACGAACTTGTGGATAAAATAGACCGGCTGCCCATCGAGCTGAGTCCGAAGAGGTCCAAGCACGCGGGACGCTGCTGTGTGCACAAAGAGCGCGCGGTGTGGAAGTACAAGTCATTGCCGCTTCTGGGACTCGATATGGAGGACGAGACGGATGAGCTGACCCCCTTGTCGGAGTACGCTGCCCGTGCATTGGACAGAGCGGAAAATGGCAGGCCGAAAGACAACATCATGTGTGTGATTGACGAAGCTTGTTCGGCATGTGTGCAGATTAACTACGAGATTACGAACCTCTGCCGCGGATGTACGGCACGCAGTTGCCAGGTAAATTGTCCCAAGAAGGCAGTGCACGTCAAGGAGAGCGGGCAGGCATGGATTGACCATGATGCGTGTATCAGTTGTGGCATCTGCCATAAGAGTTGTCCCTACCATGCCATTGTTTATATTCCCGTACCTTGTGAGGAGGCTTGTCCCGTGAAAGCCATCAGTAAGGATGAGAAGGGGATAGAGCATATTGACGAAAGCAAATGTATCTATTGCGGAAAGTGTCTCAATGCATGTCCATTCGGAGCAATTTTCGAAATATCGCAAGTGTTCGACGTGTTGCACAGAATCCGTAAGGGTGAGCAGGTGGTGGCTATCGTGGCTCCGTCCATTCTGGGGCAGTTCAAGACGACTATTGAACAAGTGTATGGCGCACTGAAACAAGTGGGCTTTACGGATGTCATCGAGGTGGCGCAAGGTGCGATGGATACCGTCAGCAACGAGGCGCACGAACTGATTGAGAAGTTGGAAGAGGGACAGAAGTTTATGACGACTTCCTGCTGCCCGTCTTATATAGAACTGGTGAACAAGCATATTCCTGCCATGAAGCCCTACGTGTCGGGCACCGGTTCGCCGATGTACTATGCCGCACGCATTGCCAAGGAGAAGTATCCGGATGCAAAGGTGGTCTTTATCGGTCCGTGCGTAGCCAAGCGTAAAGAGGCGCAGCGTGACGAAGCGGTGGATTTCATTATGACTTTCGAGGAGATGGCTTCCGTGTTTGCCGGACTGGATATTCAGATGGAGCAGGCGAAGCCCTATTCCATGAGTTTCACTTCCGTGCGCGAGGCACATGGCTTTGCCCAGGCAGGCGGTGTGATGGGTGCTGTGAAGGCTTATCTGAAAGAAGAAGCGGATAAAATCAATGCCGTGCAGGTGGCTAATCTGGATAAGAAGGCTATCGGTTCGCTGCGTGCTTATGCCAAAACCGGTAAGGCTCCGGGACAGTTCATCGAAGTGATGGCATGCGAGGGTGGTTGCATCACCGGACCGTGTGCACACAATGAGATAGCTGCCGGAAAGCGTCAGTTGACACAAGAGTTGGCTAAGAGAGAGGAAACATATTGAAATATTTGATTGACAAACTGCGGAGCAATCGCAGGCTGGATGCCGAAGAGTATAAAGCCTTGCTTCTTTGCCGGGACACAGAACTTGCAGCCTACCTGCAGGAGCTTGCCCGGGAAGAAGCGCTTGCCCGCTTTGGCAATAAAATCTTCATTCGCGGACTGATTGAGATAACCAACCGTTGCCGCAATAACTGCTACTATTGCGGCATACGGAAGGAGAACCGGAACATAGTCCGTTATGAACTGGCGCAGGAGGAGATTCTTTCGTGTTGCCATGAAGGCTATCGGTTGGGCTTTCGAACCTTTGTGCTGCAAGGGGGCGAAGCGCAGGCGGTGAAGGATGAGGGGATGGTGGAGACAGTTGCCGCCATCCGGCAATCCTTCCCGGATTGTGCCATTACCTTATCTTTGGGCGAAAAATCGCGGGAAGCCTACGAACGTTTCTTCCTGGCAGGTGCCAACCGCTATCTGTTGCGGCACGAAACCTGCAACGAAGGGCATTATCACCGGCTTCATCCTGCTGAGATGTCCCTTTCCCATCGGTTGCAATGCTTGGACTGGCTGAAAGAGATAGGCTATCAAGTGGGAACCGGAATCATGGTAGGCAGTCCTTACCAGACGGTGGACCATCTGGTAGAAGATATTCTCTTCATCGAACGGTTTCAGCCGGAGATGATAGGCATGGGACCTTTTCTTCCGCATCACGATACTCCGTTTGCCTCTTTTCCGCCGGGAGATATGGAGTTGACGCTGAAGTTGCTTTCTATCTTCCGGCTGATGCATCCCGCGGCACTGATACCTGCTACCACTGCCCTGGCCACACTTGCTCCGGACGGACGGGAACGGGGAATATTGGCTGGCGCCAATGTCGTGATGCCTAATCTTTCGCCTTCTCATCAGCGGACGAAGTACTCCCTTTATGATAACAAAGCTTCTGCGGGTGCCGAAGCGGCAGAAGGTTTGCAAAAATTGGAGGAACAACTGAAAGGGATAGGCTACGAGGTATCAAAAGAGAGAGGAGATTATGAGAATGGAGAATTGACCGTTGATAATTGATAATTTTCAAATCTTCATTCTTTATTTTAATTACCAATTATCAATTTACGAAGTGTATAACATAAAGTCAAGACAAGCAGAAGAATTCATCAATCATCAGGAGATATTGGATACATTGGAGTATGCGCAGGCAAACCGCAACAACCGTCCGCTCATCGAAAGTTTGATTGACAAGGCTGCTTTGTGCCAGGGGCTTTCCCATCGGGAGGCGGCCCTACTGCTGGAATGTGACGAGCCGGAACTGGTGCAGCGCATCTATCATCTGGCACGTGAAATCAAACGGAAATTCTATGGCAACCGCATTGTGATGTTTGCCCCGCTTTACCTTTCCAACTATTGCGTGAACGGCTGCGTCTATTGCCCGTATCATGCCAAGAACCGTACCATTCCCCGCAAGAAACTCTCGCAAGAGGAGATACGCCGCGAGGTTATCGCCTTACAGGACATGGGGCATAAACGCCTTGCCCTGGAAGCCGGAGAAGACCCTCGAAACAACCCTATCGACTATATCTTAGAGTCCATCCGCACCATCTACAGCATCCACCACAAGAACGGGGCCATCCGCCGGGTGAATGTCAACATAGCCGCCACTACAGTGGAAAACTATCGGTTGCTGAAAGAGGCAGGTATCGGCACTTATATCCTTTTTCAGGAGACTTACAGCAAAGAGCATTACGAAGTCTTGCATCCCACGGGACCGAAAAGTAATTATGCCTACCACACCGAAGCGATGGACCGCGCTATGGAGGGTGGCATCGACGATGTAGGTATCGGTGTATTGTTTGGTCTGAATACCTATCGCTACGACTTCGTAGGATTGCTGATGCATGCCGAACATCTGGAAGCTACCTTTGGCGTAGGTCCGCATACCATCAGCGTACCGCGCATTTGTCCGGCAGATGATATTTCGACCGAGGATTTTCCCGATGCCATCTCGGATGAGATGTTCTGCCGTATTGTGGCGGTTACCCGCATTGCGGTGCCTTATACGGGAATGATTATTTCCACCCGTGAGTCGGAAGCCGTACGCCGTCGGGTGCTCGAACTGGGTGTTTCGCAGATAAGCGGCGGTTCACGCACCAGCGTAGGAGGTTATGCCGTGCCGGAAGCCAAAGAGGAAGATTCCTCCCAATTCGATGTGAGCGACCGGCGCACGCTGGATGAAGTGGTGAGCTGGCTGCTCGACTTGGGGCATATCCCCAGTTTCTGCACCGCCTGCTACCGCGAGGGACGTACCGGAGACCGCTTCATGTCGCTCGTCAAGCGCGGACAGATAGCAAACTGCTGCCAGCCCAATGCACTGATGACATTAAAAGAATATCTGGAGGACTATGCCTCCTCCGAAACCAAGGAGAAGGGCATGCGGCTGATTCGTGAGGAGATGAAGCATATCCCGAACCCCAAGATACGGGCGATAGCCGAACGTAATCTTCAGGAGATAGGGGAGGGGAAAAGAGACTTTAGATTTTAGATTTCGGATTTATGAATAATACACCTCGTTCCAACCGCCTGCACATTGCCGTCTTTGGACGACGGAACAGCGGAAAGTCTAGCCTTGTCAATGCCTTGACCGGGCAAGACACGGCATTGGTATCCGCAACGCCCGGCACTACTACCGACCCCGTGACCAAAGCCATGGAAGTATATCCTTTGGGCCCGTGCCTCTTTATCGATACCCCCGGTTTTGATGACGACGAAGGCGAACTGGGCGGTATGCGCGTGGAGCGTACCTTAAAGACGGTGGAGAAAGCGGACATCGCCCTCTTGCTTTATGAAGCTGACGGAACGCTGGAACAGCAGTGGCTAAAGCTGCTGGCTGCGCGCGAAATCCCCGTGATACTGATACTGAATAAAGCCGATTCCCGTCAAGACACCGCTTCCATGGTTCTTCGGATTGAAAAGGAGTGCGGGCAGGCTCCCGTTGTGGTCAGTGCCAAAGAGGGTACCGGCATTCAAGGCATTTTCGATGCTATCCTCGAAAAGCTTCCCGAGAATTTTGGTGAGCAGACTATCACGGGCAATTTGGTAAGTGAAGGAGATGTCGTCCTGCTGGTGATGCCCCAGGATATACAAGCCCCCAAAGGTCGTCTCATTCTTCCGCAAGTGCAGACCATCCGCGAACTGTTGGATAAAAAGTGCTTAGTGATGAGCTGCACCACCGACAAGCTGCAAGCCTCCCTGCAAGCCCTTGTCCGTCCGCCTAAGCTGATAATCACAGACTCTCAAGTGTTCCCCATCGTCTATCAACAAAAGCCTGCCGAGAGTAGTCTTACTTCCTTCTCGGTTCTTTTTGCCGGTTACAAAGGAGACATCAATGCCTTTGTAGAGGGAGCTGCCGCTATTCATAGCCTGACACCCCAATCGCGTGTACTGATAGCCGAAGCCTGCACCCACGCCCCGCTGACCGAGGACATCGGCACCGTCAAAATTCCCCGCCTGCTACGAAAGCGCATCGGCGAGGAATTGCAGATAGACTTTGTATCTGGAAATGACTTTCCCAGAGACTTGTCCCGATATGATTTAATTATCCATTGCGGCGCTTGCATGTTCAACCGGAAGTACGTTCTCAATCGTATAGCCCATGCCCGCGCACAGCACATCCCCATAACCAACTACGGAGTAGCAATTGCGAGTCTGACCGGTATATTGGATAAAATTGTTATCCATCGGTAAATATCCCTCTCCCTCTTTGTTCATGTTACTGATGTAATAGAGTAGTGTGAACTACTTTTTTTTGTTAATTATACTTAATATAAGGTACTTTGTAATGCAAGGTACTGATATAATACATATATTTGTGCCATACAAGGAACAACAATAGAATGAATGAGGACACTCATTACTCTATTGCGCAGCCAAATAGTAAATCGTAAATTGTCAAATAGTAAATACCATTATGGATGTAAACAATGTAAAGTCGCAAATGCGCAAGGGCATGCTTGAATATTGCATCATGCTGCTGCTGCACAAGGAGCCGGCTTACGCTTCGGATATCATTCAGAAGTTGAAAGAAGCCAGACTGATTGTAGTGGAAGGTACACTTTATCCGTTGCTCACCCGTCTGAAGAACGACGACTTGCTGGGTTATGAATGGATTGAGTCTACGCAAGGTCCTCCACGTAAGTATTACCGGTTGACGGAAAAAGGAGAAGTCTTTCTCGGTGAACTGGAAATGTCCTGGAAAGAGTTGAACGAGACGGTGAATCACATCAGCAATTCTTGAAATGACCACAGAGAATATGCTGCATTCGCCGAATGGTAAATAGTAAATCGTAAATAGTCAAATTGTAAATAAATAGTGTGTTATGAAAAAGACATTAACTGTAAATTTAGGTGGAACCGTTTTCAATATTGATGATGACGCATACCGTCTTTTGGATAATTATCTGAGTAATCTCAAGATGCACTTCCGCAAGGAAGCAGGTGCCGACGAGATTGTAGATGATATTGAACGCCGTATTTCCGAACTCTTTGCCGAGAAATTGTCGGCCGGTTCGCAAGTAATCACGATAGCCGATGTGGAAGAGGTGATTGCCCGCATGGGAAAGCCGGAAGATATGGAGGCGGAAGGAGAGAGTGCTAGTGCCGATTCCGGCAGCACGAGTGCCGGGGGCGGCTATGGTGCCGGTGCTTGGAACAGCAATACCGCTTATGGCACTACACGCCGTCGTCTATACCGCAATCCGGATGACAAAATGCTGGGTGGTGTCATCAGTGGAATGGCTGCCTACCTGGGATGGGATGTAACTTTACTTCGACTGTTACTGCTTGTCATCTTGATTTGTGGGGTAGGGACATTGATACCGGTCTATATCGTGTGTTGGCTGGTTATACCGGAAGCCCGCACAGCAGCCGAGAAGTTGAGTATGCGTGGCGAGGCCGTTACGGTGGAGAATATCGGAAAGACGGTGACGGACGGTTTTGAGAAGGTTGCCAATGGGGTGAATGATTATATGAGGTCGGATAAACCCCGTACTTTCTTGCAGAAGTTGGGAGATGCATTGGTGATGATTGTCGGCTGGTTCTTGAAAATCTGTCTGGTGATATTCGCCATTATTTGCAGTCCGATACTGTTTGTGTTTGGAGTGGTATTCGTGGCGCTGTTGTTTGCTGCGATAGCGGTGGCTGTTGGTGGTGGTGCAGCTCTCATTTCCCTTTTCCCGATGGCTGATGTGGTACTGCCTACTTCTCCGCTGTCTGCCATTGTGATGTACATTGCAGGTATCTTGTTGGTAGGAATTCCTTTGGTCAGCCTTGTGTGGGCCATCTTTAGCCAGATATTCAAGTGGCAGCCGATGAACTCCGGCTTGAAGTGGACGCTGGTTATCCTTTGGATTGTAAGTGCAGCTTGCTTCGGAATCTGTTTTGCAGTGCAGGGGGCTACTTTCCCGGAATTGGGTATCTTTAATTTCTGAGAATAGTAATTTCTTTTTTAATTGATATCGTGTTTGTGGAAATCAGATTTCTATAAACACGATATTTTTTTATTGGGTGTAATTGGTTGTTATACAGTGAAATATTGCGTTTGGAAAAGGCGTTTTTTAAACGTTCGTTTAATGAACGCAAAGATAACGTGTATTTTTGAATCTCGCAAAATGTTTAATAAAAATATTCTATAAATTTCTTTTTAGTGAGTATAATACTTTGTCAGTAAGCCTATTGCATTGTATTTCTCTAACTTCTTCCTTTTACTAATTTTTAAGTAATCTTCCCTCTTTAATTTTCTTAAATATTGACGTTCAAAAAACGAACGTCTATTGAACGCTTTTTGCTTGCAATAGATTCGTTTACAGCATTTTACCTGTCAGGTAATGAATGACTGCAAAAAATCTGTTGACAAGAAGGGCATAAAGCTTGTCGTATTCTACATAAAGTGTCCGCAAGTAATTGAATTTCAAGTGTATGCAAGAGGTTCAAAGCCCCAGGAGAACACCCTTGTCTGAACAAAAGCATAAAATGGGAATAGAGAAAGAGGCCGAAATCTGGTATGCTATGCGTGCCACCTACCGCAGAGAACCGGATGCCATGCGTCTGCTAAAGAAAGAAAATTTGGGCTGTTTCATTCCTATGCAATACAAGATATGTATAAAAAAAGGGAAAAAAGTCCGTGCTCTGGTTCCGGTCGTTCATAATCTGCTTTTTGTCCATGCCCGTCCTTCCGATGTGCAGCGTGTCAAGTCTCAAGTCACTTATCTGCAATATATCACCGATACCCGCAGTGGGCAGAAGATTATTGTCCCAGACGGTCAGATGCAGCGTTTCATTGCCGTATCCGGCACTTACGATGATCATCTTCTTTATTTTCAACCGGATGAATTGAACTTGTCCAAGGGTACCAAAGTCCGGATTACCGGCGGTGAATTTGAGGGGCAAGAGGGGATATTTCTGAAGGTAAAGGGCGCACGTGACCGTCGCGTGGTTATCGAAATACAAGGTGTCATAGCTGTTGCCATGGCCACTATCCATCCCGATCTTATAGAAGTAATCGGCTGAACTTTAATTTTTAATTTTTAATTCTATAATTGCTTATGTCTCTTTCCGAAGAAGCAATCACTCTTCAGCGTGCTGCGCACGAACTGATGTATTTGGGTATGGACGGCAGTCCCGTCTATAGCGATGACTTGTCACGGCGGAACGGTGAGGTCTACCGTCTTACCATGGCTTTGTACCGGTCGGGTGTAAAAGGCACTACCATCGAAGAGCAGGCAAATGTCTGTCTTGCCCTTCTTATGGGTTACAGCGCCTCTTTTGTGGACCATGGCGAAAAGCAGCGGCATGTCCAGAAAGTGCTGGACTGTTGTTGGGATGTGCTCGATGCCCTTCCCGCTTCCTTACTGAAGCTCCGTCTGCTTACCGCCTGCTACGGTGAAGTGTTCGACGAGTCTTTGGCCGACGAAGGCCGTTCCATCATCGCCTCCTGGGATTCCTTATCACTTACTCCCGAACAGCAGGAAGCGGTTGATGAGTTTCAGAATGTGACAGACAATCCCTATCCGTGGGAATATATCGATGAATAAAACTTTTCATTATAATGCTTAACAATAAATCCGTATTGATTACCGGAGGAACGGGTTCCTTCGGAAAGAAGTTTGTGGAAACCATCCTCCGTGATTATCCGCAAGTAAAGAAAATCATTATTTACTCCCGCGATGAGCTGAAGCAATTTGAGCTGAAACAGAAATATCCCGGTCATAAGTATCCGCAACTGCGTTTCTTTATCGGTGATGTCCGTGACCTCGAACGCCTGACGCGGGCTTGCGAAGGAGTGGACGTGATTATCCATGCAGCCGCCATCAAGCAGGTGGATACCGCTGAATACAATCCCGAAGAGTGCATCAAAACCAATGTACACGGTGCGCAGAATGTGATAAAGGCTGCTCTTGCCACCGGTGTACAGCATGTGGTGGCCCTTTCTACCGACAAGGCATGTGCCCCCATCAATCTTTATGGCGCCACCAAGCTCACTTCCGACAAGCTGTTTACTGCTGCCAACAATATCAGCGGTTCCAAGAACATCAGGTTCTCCGTAGTCCGTTATGGCAATGTGATGGGTTCCCGCGGTTCCGTAATCCCTTTCTTTATCAACAAGCGTGACAACGGGGCGAAGGAACTTCCCATAACCGATATGCGCATGACCCGTTTCAACATTTCGCTGGAAGCCGGTGTCGCTTTGGTCATGTATGCCATCGGACATCACCTGGGTGGTGAAATCTTTATTCCTAAGATTCCTTCCTATCATATCCAGGACGTGGCTACCGCCATTGCACCCAATCTGCCGCAGGTGGAAGTGGGCATCCGTCCGGGAGAGAAGCTGCACGAGGAGATGATTACTGTAACCGATGCTCTTGATACAATCGATTTGGGCAGATATTATGTCATTCTTCCTTCCGTATCTTTCAAGCACAGTCGCGAAGAGTTCATCAGACATCACAATGCAGTACCCGTTCCCGACGGTTTCCACTACAGCAGTGACAACAATACGGAGTGGGAGACAGTAGAGACTATGCGCGAGAATATAAAGAAATACGTTGACCCTAATTTCGAGGTGAAATGATAAGCAAGCCTATTCCATACGGTCGTCAGCATATCACAGATGAGGATATCCGGGCAGTCATCGATACCCTGAAAAGCGATTACCTGACACAAGGTCCCAAAATCAGGGAATTTGAAACGAAATTTGCCGAATATGTAGGTGCACAATATGCCGTAGCGGTGAACAATGCCACTTCGGGGCTTCATCTTGCAGCTACCGCACTGAATGTAAAGCCGGGCGACAAGGTGATTGTCACTCCCATGACCTTTGCTGCCAGTGCCAACTGCATCCGCTATTGTGGCGGCGAGGTGGTATTCTGTGATATTGACAAGGATACTTACCTCATGGATATTCGTAAACTCGAAGCCATGCTTAAAGCTTCTCCCCGCGGTACTTACAAAGGTATTGTTCCGGTTGATTTTGCAGGCTATCCTTTGGATCTGGAAGAGTTCAGAAAGCTTGCCGACGAGTACGGCTTGTGGATTATCGAGGATGCCTGTCATGCTCCCGGTGGCTATTTCATGGACAGTAAAGGCAAGAAACAACATTGTGGCAATGGTTGTTTTGCCGACTGTGCCGTATTCTCTTTCCATCCCGTGAAACATATCGCTACGGGTGAGGGAGGCATGGTGACCACCAACAGCAAGGAGCTCTATGACAAGCTTTGTCTTTACCGTACGCATGGCATTACGAAAGACCCTGCTTTATTGCACGAGCATCATGGTGGCTGGTATTACGAGATGCAGGAGTTAGGCTACAATTACCGTCTGACTGATTTTCAGGCTGCCTTGGGTATTTCTCAGCTGGAGCGTGCGAAAGCAGGTCTTGACCGCCGCCATGAAATCGTGAGACGCTATAATGAAGCGTTTTCCGGAATAGATGGTATCAAGACTCCGTTCAATGCTGCCGATGTCTATCATGCTTATCACCTTTATATCATTCAAGTAGCTGACCGCTTGGGCCTTTATAATTATCTGCACGAGAACAATGTCTATGCGCAGGTTCATTATGCTCCGCTTCATCTGATGCCTTACTATCAGCAGTGGAGAAATAGGAAAGGCGATTTACCTATAGTAGAAGAGTATTACGAACATTGTCTGAGTCTTCCGATGTATCCCACGTTGACGGACGAGGAACAGGAGTATGTGATTGAAAAGGTTATAGAATATATAAAACAATGATTACTTCCATTCCTATTGAAGCTATTGAAAAGCAGCTTTTGCAGCAACTTTCCTCTTTTTTCTTCTTGAGTGAAGAAGATGAGATGTTAATAAATATGAAAATGGGGGGGTGATATCTCGTTGTGAATATTGTTTTTCCCGTACGAAAAATAAGTATTACTCATGCGACGGAGAGACATACTTCAACCCTTATCAAAGTGCACAATATACAATTTTTCTCTATTTTTTTGCTAACACCATTTCTCAAGATACTGATAACCGTTTATTGGCAGATAAGTTGTATTATTTGAATAAGATAATGAATGGGTGTGATTTGTATCATGAGGTAAATCTTCCTCATTATTTTACGTTGGATCATCCGGTCGGTAGCGTTATGGGACGGGCTGAATATGGTGAAGGATTCAGTTTTGGGCAAAATTGCACGGTGGGAAACAATAAAGGAATTTATCCGGTTTTAGGTGAAAATGTGCGGATGTGTGCAAATTCTTCTATTATCGGTAACTGCCGGATAGGTGACAATGTGATTATCGGGGCAAATTCTGGTGTGAAAGATGAGGATGTGCCGGACAATTCAATTGTTTTCGGGTATTCTCCCCATTTAATTATAAAGGCTAAACGATGAAAAATATCTGTATTATTCCTGCCCGTGGCGGCAGTAAACGTATTCCGCGTAAGAATATCAAAACCTTTATGGGCAAGCCTATTATTGCATACTCCATTGAGGCGGCTTTGCAGAGCGGACTTTTTGACGAAGTAATGGTTTCGACCGATGATGAAGAAATAGCGGAGATAGCTTGCGGATACGGGGCCAAAGTTCCTTTTATGCGCAGTGCTGAGACCTCGAATGATTATGCCGGCACGGCCGATGTAATTCTTGAAGTTTTAGAGATGTATAAAGAGCGAGGCAGGGAATTTGATACAGTTTGTTGCATTTACTCGACAGCTCCTTTTGTCACTCCTGAAAGGCTTCGGGAAGCATACGGAAAAATGAATTCGGAGATTGACTCCGTTTTCACTTGTGTGGCTTATTCCTATCCTATACAGCGTAGCCTTCATATTGTAGACGGGAGAATCGGTATGGTTTATCCCGAATACATGAATACACGTTCCCAAGATTTAGAGCCGATTTATCATGATGCCGGCCAATTCTATTTCTCTCGTACTGCTCCTTTTGTGGAGAGCCGGACTTTTTGGGGGAAGAACACAGCCGGACTGGTACTTTCCGAACTCGAAGTGCAGGACCTCGATACGCTGACCGACTGGACATTGGCGGAAATGAAGTATGAGTTACTTCATAGATGATGTAATGCAGAAAATCTATTTCCGTGCCGACGCAAGCGCTACCATCGGCTACGGTCACTTTATCCGTACTCTGGCTTTGGCCGATATGCTGAAGGACGATTTCGATTGTACCTTCTTTACTTGCCATCCTACCTCATATCAGGTAAGTGAGATGGAGAAGGTATGTCCTTTCATCCCCTTGCAAGAGGAAACGCATTCTGCTGATTTCCTTTCCCATTTGCAAGGTGATGAAATTGTGGTGCTCGACAATTATTTCTTCACTACCGATTATCAGCGTGCCATCAAGCAAAAAGGCTGCCGCCTGGTGTGCATTGACGATATGCACGACAAGCACTATGTGGCTGATGTCGTGATTAACCATGGTCAGACCAATTCTGCACTTTTCGACGTGGAACCTTACACCAAGCTCTGTTTGGGATTTGATTGGGCATTACTGCGTAGCCCGTTTATAGAGGCTGTAAACAAACTCTGTTCTTGTGCAAAACGTAGTACGGAAAGTATAACCATTACTTTTGGTGGTGTGGATTCCTTTGACTTTACTGGCCATTACATTCGTGAAGCTATGCAATTGCCTACTGTCAGTCAGATAACTGCAGTGGTAGGTGATGCTTATCAACCTCAAAAGCCGAGGGTACGGGATAGGCGAGTGTCTTATTGCTCCAATTTAACAGCTCAACAGATGGCCGAACTTTTTTGTGCTTCCGATTGGGTAATCTGTTCAGCAAGTACTGTGAGTCTCGAGGCCATTGCTTGTGGTGCCAAGTTGGCTGTAGGTTGGTATGTAGATAATCAGGCTGATTATTATTCACTGTTAACCTCTACTGGAGGAGTTCTTCCTTTAGGAAATATTAAGGATAATCCCATACCTCTGACATCTTTAGAGATTGCTGGGGTTGATAACTTGCAGATACAAGGTGGTATTCGTGAACGCTATATTAATCTGTTTGAAGAATTGGGAAGAAATGTGCATTGACGATAATCGCATTCTTTTTGGAAAAATTCTCATAATGGACAATTGATGCAGGAATAGAACAGATAATTTTAATTATTTAGCAATTGAATGATACAAATAGACAAACAAGCGGTTTATAAATATAATGGTTATGTTTTCCAACACTTCTCTATTTTGTCGGAAGAACTCCTAAAGCAAATATTGGATTGGAGGAATACTTTTGAGATAAGGCAGTTTATGTATAATACAGATGTAATATCTCTTGAAAATCACTTGAATTTTACGAAAACCCTTGCTCAACGAGAAGATTGTTACTATTGGTTAGTAACAAAAGATAATGTTCCCTATGGAGTCTTCAATCTGACCGATATAGACCATGAAAGAAGAATCGCTGAATTAGGCTATTATATGGCACCTTCCCAAATGAAAAGTGGAGGGGGACTTGATTTTGTTTATACTATCATCTGTTTTTCTTTTGAGGTTGCAAAATGTATAAAACTGGTAGGTTCAATTGATATAAACAATACCGATGCATTGTTATTGGATGAGTTTTTAGGCTTTGTTTTGGGTGATACGGTGGAATCCGACGGATGTTGTCATAACCGGAAATTCATTGAATGGGAGCTTTCAGAACTTCATTATAGAAGTACTACAGTATATAGAAATGATATACGTAAATTGGTCCGCTTTATTAGAGATAAACGCAAATAGAGAATCATGTTATCAAATTTTCATTTTCACCATATAGGATACGCTGTTACCAGTATTGAAAAAACAATGTATTATTACATTGATGGGGGATATTCTTGTTCATCTGTGATATTTGATCCAATACAGAATGTAAATATCTGTTTCCTTACAAAAGAAGGAGAGCCTATGATTGAACTTCTTGAACCTGTTGATGAGAATTCTCCAATCAATAAAAATCTTGAGAAGAATGGAGTTTGTCCGTATCATTGCTGTTATAGTGTAGAAAATATAGAAGATGCCATCGCACGGCTTCGTAAAATGAGGTTCATGGTGGTAAGCTATCCGGCAGAAGCAGTAGCTCTCAATAATCATCGGGTAGCTTTTCTCTATAATAAAGATATCGGTTTAATTGAATTATTAGAACAAAAATGAAATTCTTTATTTTTAGAAACAATACGCTGGAAAATATCTTCGGCACAGACGAAGTGGAGTATTCTGGTTACGAAGATATATCATATATACCTCAAAATACATCTTTGTATTTGTGGATGTATCAAATACCCATAAGATGGAATCAGAAGCAACTGGCTGACGAAATTGATGCATATATTAGAAAAATGCAGCTTGTTTTCTCGCAGGTTCCACAAGGGAAAGAATTTGTAGCATTCACATTGGTAGACATCTTTCCTACGAGATTTACTGATGCCAATTTTATTGTAAGGGAGGCTATCGTCCGGTATAATACCCAACTGTATAATATGGCTGGAACGAATGTAAATTTTAAGGTGATTGACTTTTCTGAGTTTACTTCCCGTTATAGGTCAGAGGAATTGATTGGATGGAAATTCTATTTTATTTCTCAAATGTATATATCTTCTAAAATTACTAGTGAATTTGCTACATGGGTAGACTCTAAAATACAGAATATAGCTTTAAAGAGAAAGAAATGCCTCATTCTTGATTTGGATAATACTTTGTGGGGTGGAGTCCTTGGCGAGGAAGGCATTAATGGTATACAAATTGGCGGGGATTATCCAGGTAAGGCATTTTTATATTTTCAGGAAGCGCTGTCTGCGTTAAGTAAAGAGGGTATTATTTTATCTGTTTGTAGTAAGAACAACGAAGAAGATGTATTCGAAGCTTGGGAGCAAAATCCGTTTATGGTTTTAAGGAAAAAAGATTTTGTTGCTATTCGTATAAATTGGAATGACAAGGCTTCGAATATCGTGGAACTGTCTAAAGAGCTGAACATAGGTCTTGATAGTATGGTGTTCATTGATGACAATCCGGCAGAGCGTGAATTAGTAAAACAGACCTTGCCTATGGTGGCTGTCCCGGACTTTCCAAAACAAGCATATATGTTACCGCAGTTTTTCATGCAATTAGTTCGTGATTATTTTGAAGTTTACGAAATTACCGGTGAAGATAAAAAGAAGACGGAACAATATAAGGCAAATGCGGAACGTACACGCGAACAAGCCAAATTCTTAAACTTTGAAGATTTTCTTCGTTCATTAGAAATTAAAATTGAGCTTCAGAAGGTGGACTCATTCAATATATCACGAATTGCTCAGATGACGCAAAAAACAAATCAGTTTAATTTAACGACCCAACGTTATTCTGAAGCTGATGTCAGACAACTTCTGGATAATCAATGGAAAATCTATTGCATCAGAGTTTCAGATAAATTTGGTGATAATGGTATCACGGGAGCAGTTTTCATCGCTGATAATAGTATTGAGAATATATTGCTTAGTTGTCGTATATTAGGTAAAGGTATTGAAACGGCTTTCATTAAATTTGTATTTAAATTGTTGGTTGAGGATGGTGTGTCAGCTTTAGAAGCAAAATTTATTCCTACTCTCAAAAACAGACAAGTGGCTGATTTTTATGACCGGCTTGGCTTTTCTGTGATGCGAGTAGAAGAGGGTGTTAAATACTATATGGCGAATATTGACAAATTAGATTTGTCAATACCTGATTATTATTCAATAACAGTTAAACAATAAAGTTATGATTACGAATGAAGAAATAATGGATGTGATGAGAGCTGTTTTAAAAACAGATGTAGATGAGAATACCTCTCAGAATAATTGCGAAAAGTGGGATAGTATGAACCATTTGAATCTGGTTATAGAATTGGAAGATACTTTCGAAGTAGAGCTTGAGCCTAATGAAATCAGTTTGATGAAATCTTTCTCTGACATCAAAAATATTATTTCAAACAAGTTACAATAAGAACCATTATGGGAAAAACATTTATCATAGCCGAGATGTCGGCGAATCATAATGGCAGCAAGCAGATAGGCATAGAAACAATTCGTGCTGCCAAACGTGCAGGTGCAGATGCTATCAAGCTCCAAACATATACAGCTGATACCATAACGTTGGATAATGATAAAATGGAGTTTATGGCTGATTCTACAAGTGTTTGGGCCGGCATGCGTTTGTACGATCTCTATAAGCAAGCCTATACCCCTTGGGAGTGGCACGAAGAATTGTTTCGTGTGGCCAAGGAGGAAGGACTTATCTGTTTTTCATCACCGTTTGATAAAACTGCGGTAGATTTCCTGGAATCCTTGGGCAACCCCATTTACAAAATTGCCTCTTTTGAAATTACGGATATTCCTTTAATAGAGTATGCCGCCAAGAAGATGAAACCGATGGTGATGTCTACCGGCATTGCCACTGAAGAAGACATTCAGTTGGCTGTAGATACTTGCCGTGCGGCGGGCAATGATGATATTACGCTGTTGAAATGCACCTCCTCTTATCCTGCCCCCATTGAGGAAGCCAATCTGTGCATGATAAAGGATTTAGCCGAGCGCTATGGAGTGAAGTCCGGTTTGTCCGATCATACCATTGGCAGTGTGTCTGCCGTAGTGGCTGTGACACAAGGTGCAACCATGATTGAAAAGCATTTTATTATCGACCGTAGTATTGGCGGCCCCGATGCCTCATTCTCAATGAACGAGCAGGAGTTTGCCCAAATGGTGAAAGATATACGCATGGCCGAAGCGGCTATCGGCTCAGTATCGTATGAACTTACTGATAAGATGAAGTCGGGAAGGGAGTTCTCCCGTTCGCTCTATGTAGCCGAGGATATGAAAGCCGGAGAAGTGATTACAGAGCAGAACGTTCGCTCCGTTCGTCCGGGCTTCGGTTTGCACCCTAAGTATCTGAAAGATATATTGGGAAAGAAAGTAAATCAGGATTTGGAGAAAGGAACGAGATTTGCATGGGAGTTCGTGAATAGTTAGAGGTCATCAAAAAAGAGAATATTGTTACTGCAATTCTTAAAAATAAAACTATCTTTGCGGTAGTCTAAACACTAAAAACATAGTCTATATGAATCGCAAGGAATTGGTGAAGCGTCTGAAATATATGATAAAGAGTGTTGCTCCCAACTCTCAGACTATTCTTTATGGTTCTGAGGCACGTGGAGAGGCAAAACAGAATAGTGACATTGATATTCTGATTTTAGTGGATAAAGATACAGTTTCTCCTATGGAGGAGGATGTCATTACTGCTCCAATATATGATTTGGAAATAGAAACAGGTACTATTATTAGCCCGATTGTGATGACTCGTAAAGCTTGGGAGGCAGCAAAGAGAAAGACTGTATTTTATTATAATGTAATGAAAGATGGTGTGTTGCTGTGATGGAAGAGGATATAAAGCGTGATATTGTCAATTATAGGCGTCAAAAGGCATGTGACTTGATGCATGATGTTGATGTCTTGATAGATAATGAACTATGGAATTCTGCTGTAAATAGGATGTATTACGCTTGTTTTCATATGGTTTCAGCATTGTTGATTTTGCATGGAATTGAAGTGAAAAGTCACATGGGAGTTCGACAAGCTTTTGGACTTCATTTTGTAAAGACGAATTTGTTGTCGTCTGAATGCGGGCGCATCTTTTCTAAAATTTACGATAAAAGGCAGTCAAGTGATTATGATGATTTCAAAGAGTTTACCAAAGATGAAATTGATAATTTGTACCCTCAGATTTCATTCTTGATAAGTGAAGTTGATAGATTGATTACAGAAAAATAGATTTCCTTCTTCCCCTCTTTTTTTAGTATCTTTCATCCCCCTTCGTTAGCAAAATACGAACAGATTTTGTTCCTTTGCAAGTAAACAATGCCCCTACGGAACGAATGACAAATATCACCCCGTTGCTTTATCAAAGCGGGTATGTGACGATAAAGAATTATTCTCCGCTTACACATCTTTATACGCTGGATATCCCCAATAAAGAAGTGCGCATGGGGTTGATGAATTTGGATATAGAATAAAAAAGGGAGCCTTTTACAGCCCCCTATACTCCCTTTCCGCATCGAAGCACGGACAAGCTTTCACCGGATTCAAGTCGTGATGCCCAATAATCAGTGCCCGTGGAAAGATGCGTTTCAACTCGCGTAGCAGTGCCAGCAACGAAGCCTTCTGCTCCAAAGTGCGGGTATCAGCAGGACAGCCTTCGGCATCCAACCCTCCTTCGTAACAGATGCCGATGGAGTGGCGGTTGTGATTGAGGCAATGCGCACCTATTTTTTCCAACGGGCGGCCGCGGTGTATTTCGCCGTTGCGGGTCAGATAGAAATGATAGCCGATGTCACGGAAGCCGCGGTGGTGGATGTGGTCGCGGCGGCAATCCTCAAAGCCCAGGGCCACGCCTTGAGGCGTGGCTGAGCAATGAACAATGAGCAGGGTAATCGTACGCATGGCTATTTGCAAGCGCCCAGACCTAAAGCTCCCGCTATGGCGGTAGCTACGGTGATGATTACTTTGAGGACAATGCCCCACACGGATTTTGACTTTTTGTCTTCACTCATGATGATTGGTAATTGATAATTAGTAATTTGTAATTATTCTCATCCTAACGGATTCTCGCCTTGATCACCGTCACTTCCTCCGGAACCGCCGTCGGAACCACTGCCATCGGGAGCTTTTCCGCCTACGGTGTACAGGGAAGATTCCTTCAGCTGTCCATCCAGGTTGATTTGGGCATTACTCAGTTCGCCGGTGGCACGGGCGCGGAGCTTCAGCCCCTTCACGTTGTTGGCCAGCGAGAAGTCGGCAGCGGATTGCGCCCCTTTCTTGCTGACGATTCCTACGGAGAAGATGGCAAGGTCATCCAGTTTCACGTTCTTGCCGTCCAGAATCAATTCTTTGGTGCAGGAAACCATGTCTGCCAGTACCCCCTTGATGACACCACTCGAATAGGGGGTGTTGTGATTGGACATGTGCTTGGCCAGCTTTTCGATGTCGAAGGTTTCTTCGATTACGGGGCGTGCATACCAGAGGCCTTTCAGCGGGCTATCTTCGCCCGTCACTTGATACTTTTTGTAACGAATCATACAATTAAAATTTAGAAGTTAAAGGATAAAAACATTTGCTGTGTTGAACTCAACGATGCAAAGATAAGGCTGTGGATACGGGCGTTTGCCGGTTTTTGCAGGTTCTCGTCTGTTTGGGTCTGTTTTAGTCGGTTATTTACGCTTGTAAGTTTGATAATGTCATGATTTATAGTTACTTTTGATGAAATATAAATCGTAACTGTCAACTATGGATTCTTTTGTCATACGTACATACGGGCGTACTGAATTGGCCCAAATCTATTGTCCCAATCTTTGTCCGGAGGCTGCCTTCCGCAAACTGAAACACTGGATAGACCTTTGTCCCGATTTGCGTGACGGACTTTCCGCCTTGGGCGGTTCTTCCCGTTCCCGCTCTTATACGCCTGCCCAGGTGCGGCTGATAGTGGCTGCACTGGGAGAGCCTTAAACTTGAGGTTGGGCGGCGTAAAGGTCAGGTTGGGAAGCGTAAACCTGAGGTTGGTACACTTGGTACAGAGGTTCATCCATCCTTTCGCCTCACACACATACGCGTGCGTGAAGCGAAGTGAATGTCAGACTTTGGGTTTCCGGTAGTTTCCCTTGCCATCCACATTTTCCACCAGCCCGTGTTTCTGCATACGTTTGAGCCAGGTGGAGGCGGTTTCCGATTTGATGCCCATCTCTCCGGCTTTCTGCAGGAAAGAGGCCCGTGTGAATTCTTCTTCCATGCTGTCTACCAGCGCATCCCGGTCGGCATTGCCGCGGCTTGCCACTTCGGTGTTGGGCAGGAAGGAGAGGATATGGGTGGTATGCCGGTACAGGCTTTCGGCCAGTGAGAGTACGGCATGGAAGTCATCGGAAGCAATGAGGAGATCCCATCGGCTGACAATGTGGTCTTTCAGATTGTCTGTGGCTGTGTGAGGGTCGGGCGACACGTAAGGCGAGGCGGTGATTTCCCCTTGTTCCATTGCGCGGAGCATGGCCACCACTTCCATGATGCGGCAGATGTTGATGGCTAGACGTGCCACGCTGCTTGACATCTCGTTTCCGTTGGTCAGTCCGGAGCGTACGAAAAGCCGGGAGAAGAGCCGGTTGAATTCATCTTTCTGTCCGTCTGTAAGGTGAAGGGTGAATATTCCGTTCATGACAATGTTTTTCAGTTTGTCCTTCCATTCCATGCCCAGAGCCTTGAAGGTATCTTCAAGATCGCTGTCATTGCGATCGAACTGGTTTTGCCAATGATGTATGGCAGGCATGTAGTAGAATACTTGGCGGGAAAAGAGCCCGTTCTCAGCAGTGGGAATCAGGGGTTTCACTTGTGAGGGGGTGCCTGACAGAAGTACGGAAAGATAAGTTTTCTTTACCTCTCGGTATTCGTGGTCAGTGCGGCGGTTGTAGGACAGTCGGTCGTGGTCGAAGGCTTTGCGCATGGTGTCGCTCCAGTGTCCGTATTCCGAACCGATGGCGGTGGAGATGGTGTCGGCTTCGCTTTCGCATATCAGTCCGGTACCGTCGGAGTCCATCAGGTTTTGCAGGATGCCGGTTCCGGTGTTGTTGCCCGAGATGAGGAACATCTTGTTGAGAGGCATTACGGGAGTCTCCGTTTTTCCGCGTTCCTTGCCCAGTGTGTCGTATTTTGCTTTTTCGCGGCGGTAACATGCCATACTTTCGTCTACCTGCTCACGTATTTCATCGTGAATGGGTTCGGCAAGCAGGCGTACCAAGGAGAGCACTCCTTTGCCGGATGCAGGTAGGGCTACTACAAAGGTTTGCAGGCAGGGGGACATCATTTTTCCTCCGTAGGAACATCGGACGTGTTTTCCCATACTGGCACCCAATACGGTGATGGCACCCAGTAGCAGTACATCGTATTGGGCGAGGGAGGTTCCGCAGCTCATGATGCGATTCAGGGGATAAGGCCAGTGGAGGTGTTCGTCGAAAGTGGGTAATGGAGACAGTGGTTCAATGCCCGATGCGGACTCTTCCTCGCGTGCGCGTGTGTGTGAGGTAGAAGAGAGGGGTGAACTTTGTGTACCAAGTGTACCAATGGCGGGTGCGGCTTCATGCTGAATCTTCACGCCGCAAAGCTCGGCCAGATGAAAGGCGGTTCCCAGATGCACGTCGTTACGGCCGGTCTTCAGGGCATTGCTGAAGAGCTTGTCGGCTGCCCGTCGGTCGTACTTGGACGACAGGCTGCACAGACTTAAAAAATCATGCCGTCCTGCTTCTCCGCAGTCGGTGGCAATGGCAAATGCCAGTTGTATATATTCTTGATAGGTTGGAGCAATGTCTGCTCCTGCATTTCTGACTGCTTCGGCCAGAAGGTGCAATGAAGATAGTGGTTCCATCGGATTTGGTAATTTATAATTAGTAATTTGTAGTCGGTGATTTGCAATGACTCATCATTCGAAGTTCACAACTTTTCTGAGCAGTGCTTTCGGGTCATGGCAGAGGAAACAGGCGCGTACGAGGTCTTTCCCCGAAGTGTCCACTCCTTTTCCGGGTTGTGTGTTTTCGGCGTCATACATGCAGTGGACGTAGTTCATGGCCCATTGTATTCCTTCTGCAGGATTCTGTCCGTGAAGACAGGGAACAAACGCTTTTACGCCCCGTCCGGTGGGGCTGATGAACACCAGCGCAGGGCATAGATAGGGGTCATCAAACAGTTGTTGCCGTAAGTTTTCCGTTTCTTCTGCGGATTCAAGGTGGTCGATATCGACTACAACCAGGCCGGAGGATTCCGTGAGGCAGTCGCTCCGTCGTCGGGTGAATACGCCGCAGGGGGTGACGTAGGGCAGTGTTTGCTGCTTTAGGTATCGGCAGGCGGTTTCGTCGCCTCGCAGTGCGGCGTTTCTTACAGCAAGTGTCAGTGTGGCAAGGTGTTCATTGGAGGTGATTAGTTTGTACACTTCCTCGAGATTCATAGTCCGCAGTGGAGTCAGCGTGGCGCTTTTTACGTTTTTTCCGGTTGCCGCATCTTTTACGGGTGAGATGGGCGGCATGAATAGCGACATTTTAAGAGTGTTTTTCATCGTATGTTTTTTTAAATTATTGTGCAAAGTTAGGTAACTTATTTCACCCAATCTTTTCCGTATACGGAAAAGATTTTAAGCTGGCTAAAGTATAAATAACAATCTATAACATTATAGAAACTATTATACAATTCACATAACCGAAAATTGACATGAATGAAAACTGTATGCACTCTTCATTGGGTGCTTTTATCGAAACTTTACGTAAAATGAGAAAGATTACTATCGCGGAACTTGCTTTGGAAGCTCATATCAGTACAAAAACGTATATCCATATAAAAAAGGGCTCGATGCAAGACTAAGCGCCTACTTATCGCTGATTTTCTACTATTTCAGGGATTTGGAGGATGAGGAAATCAGGCGGGTGATTAATGGGTGGCTGGATGAATGGTTTAAGGTGAGAAAGAAGGAATAAGAGAAGGTGCCTTGCTCTCAGTCACTTTTATATAAATTATATGATAAAGTCAATTATTCAACTTCTTCGCCCACATCAATGGCTGAAGAATCTATTCATTTTTTTGCCGCTCTTTTTCGACCGTCAATTGACGGATCTGGATAAACTATTGGTAGTGGTGGGAGCATTTGTAGCGTACAGTCTTGCCGCCAGTGCGATTTACTGTTTCAATGACATTTGGGACGTAGAGGCTGATAGGCAACATCCCAAGAAGTGTAAACGCCCTATTGCTTCAGGAAAAATATCAAAAGGGATGGGATATGGTATTAGTGCGATACTTGTCACAATGTCACTGCTTTTACTTGTTACTTATACAGGAAGGGAAAAATGGTATTTATTTGGCATAATATGTTTCTATCTACTTCTTAATATTGCCTACTGTGTGAAGTTGAAACAGATTACGATTATTGATGTATTTATCATTGCATTCGGATTTGTACTTCGCATTTTTGTGGGTGGTGTAGCTGTGGGTATTCACCTCTCTCATTGGATTATTTTGATGACGTTCTTATTGGCTCTCTTCTTGGCTTTTGCCCAACGTCGGGATGACGTGGTCATCTACCAAGAAACTGGAGTGTCGGCTCGAAAAAACGTCAACCGCTATAACCTTGAGTTTATGAATCAAACCATTGGTATTATTGCTAGCATTACGATGGTTTGTTACATCATGTACACGGTGAGTGAGGAGGTTGTGGAGCGCATGCATACGCAATACCTTTATGCCACTTCCGTCTTTGTATTGGCAGGCATCGTCCGCTATTTGCAAATCACTATTGTCGATGTAAAGAGTGGAAGTCCCACTAAGGTGCTGATGAAAGACCGCTTTGTACAACTCTGTATCATAGGTTGGATATTGACGTTTATTCTCATACTCTATTGCTAAGATGAAACAGATTGTTGCATTCGACTTCGATGGTACCATTACCAATCGAGATACACTGCTTGAGTTCATCAAGTTCGCAAAAGGCAAGACAGCTTTTTATCTTGGCTTTTTGCTTCATCTGCCTTGGTTGTTGGCTATGAAGTGTCACCTCTATCCCAATTGGAAGACCAAGCAGATGATTTTCTCCTATTTTTTTAAAGGAGTGAATTTGGATGAGTTCGATGCAGTCTGTTATAGATTCTTTATGGAGAGAGGTGAAAATTTGCTCTATCAGGATGCGGTTAAACAGATAAAACAGCACCTATATAGAGGCGATGAAATAGTCGTTATCAGTGCCAGCATTGATAATTGGGTAAAGCCATTTGCTGAGAGCTTAGGCATTAATCAAGTTTTGGGGACTCAGCTGGAGTTATCAGGAACCGGACACCTTACGGGTCGTTTCGCTACTGCCAATTGCTATGGCGAAGAGAAGGTGAAACGCTTGCTGCAGCTCTATCCTGACAGAACTCAATACCGACTGGTAGTTTATGGAGACAGTCGAGGAGATAAGGAACTCCTTGCTTTTTCGGATGAATCATATTACAAACAATTCAATAGATGAATATTCTTTTAATTCTTATTAGTGTGCTGCTAAATTGCGCTGCTCAGCTTTGTATCCGCAAGGGTATGCTGATTGTAGGTGAAGTCGGTATGAGTGGCATGGTGCAAAATTTTGGTGCCATGATATCCAACCTCTGGTTGTGGGGAGCCATGGTTTGTTATGCTGTGAGCATTTTGATGTGGATGGCTGTATTGAGCAAAGTAGAAGTAAGTTTTGCCTATCCGTTCCTAAGTATCGGTTATGTGGTGGCAGCTTTGGTGGGTTACTATTTCTTTGATGAATCACTGACGTTCACACGCATTGCTGGCATAATGGTGATTTGTGTTGGTGTTTATTTAATCTCTAGAAGTTGACAAGATGAAATATTTTATATTTGGAGGTAATGGCTTTGTGGGCCGTTACTTGGCGAATGCCTTGCTGGAGAGAAATGAAAAGGTGGTTGTATGTGACTTACACCCAACCCTTGATGAACGAGTTACAAAGGGTTGCGAGTATCGACAGACTGATATTCGTGATAAGCAACAATTGTCTACTATACCCATTTCTGTGGATGACATAATTATCAATCTTGCTGCTAATCAATACCATACCAAGGTGCCCCGTGATAGAAGAAACTACTTCTTTAGCGTAAATACTGTTGGCACAGAGAATATCCTTGAAGCGATTTACAACAAGGGATGTCGAAATTACCTGATGTTCACGACAGATATGACCTACGGAAAACCTCAATACTTGCCTGTTGACATTGAACATCCGCAAAATCCTTTCGGCCCATACGGTCAGAGCAAGAAAGCATGTGAAGAAATCTGCTTTGAATATCGGAAGAAGGGTATGAATATCACCATCTTCCGTCCCCGTATGATTAACGGCCCCGGCCGTTTGGGTATATTGGTGAAACTCTTCAAACTGATTGATATGAACTTGCCTGTTCCCACCATTGGTAACGGAAAGAATCACTATCAGATGATTTCTGTATTCGATTGTGTGAGTGCAATTCTCTGCGCCATTGATAAGGGTTTGCCTAATAAGGAGTACAATCTCGGTTCCAAAAACTCACCCGATATACGTACACTTTTAAAAGGTGTAATTGCATCAGCCCATTCACACTCAGTTGTGATTCCTACCCCGGGGAAATTAGTTAAGTTTATACTCAATATTTTTGATAGCATCGGCCTGACCATCATGTACAAAGAACAATTCATGATAGCAGATGAAGAGTATATTCTTGATATTAAGCAGACAGAAGACGATTTGGATTGGCATCCTCAATATAATGACGAGGATATGCTGAAGGAGGCCTATCAAATGTATAAAAAGCAATAAAATTTGGACCATGGAACTAAAGAATAAGAATGTGTTGTTTTTTACAAAGCTGATTGTGTTTGGTGCTTTATTTATGATGATACTTCCCTTTATTTTGTTTGGGGAGAACAATTACATCACTGTTCATGATAACTTAGACCAATTTCCACCCTTTTGGTCAATTGCTAAAAAGGTTGGACTTTTCTCTTTTGATGTATCTACCGGAGTCATGGATAACACACCGGCTGTCTATTTCGGCTGGGGAGGTTTTACCATCCAGAACTTTGCCTATTACCTCTTACCGGCTTATGTCGCCTACGTATTGATTTATTTAATTTCATTGCTCGTTGGCTTCTTTTCGATGTACAAGTTGCAGTGTATATTATTTGGAAAGGAACATCGTGAAATCCTATTATTCACTTCTCTGCTTTTTGCCATTTTACCGGTAATCCCTGCTTGGTCTATCTCAGTGGCATCCATACCGTTGGCTTGTATCGTGTTTTATAATATTTATAAGGGAGGAAGTAAATGGTGGTTGTTGGCGGCACTTTTCCTCCCCTTCTTGATGGAGTTTCATTGCAGTGCTTTGTTTGCCTGTGGCTTTTGGTTAGCGGGTATGGTTATCGCTTCAATAAAAAGCAAGCGTTTTCACTCCACACTATTTGTGGCATTCTTACTGTTATGCATTGGTGTGGTGATATTCAACTTTAAACTGTTCTACATGCAGTTTGCCGTTGGTGAAGACCTGAATCGGAATCACTTTATTATAGAACCAATCAACATTGCTATTGGTTTGTACCATTATTTTGTGGAGGGTTTTTATCATGCTTCTACCATTCAGAAATACGTGGTATTTCCAGTTTGTTTTATTACGTGCTGTTATGTGGCTTGGCAGTGGATAAGAAACAAAACCGTTACAAAAGAGCAATCTGTCTTTTTTATTTGTGGAACCATGGCGTTTATTTGTTCATTCGTAGCAGCAGCAGATGAAGCCTTTTGGTTCGATGACCTTAAAAATTTAATCTCCGCCCTAGATGGTTTTTCCTTTGCACGCTTATTTGTCTTCAACCGTCTCTTTTGGTACGTAGCTTTCAGCGCCAGCCTTATGATGTGCTTGCGTAATCGGTATCTCAAACGGATTGTACCTTTTATTCTGATTGTCCAGTTAGGTTATATAATGCTGTCGCGTACTACTTATAACGACTCCATTTATTCATTAGCAGCGAACACGATTCCTTCACTAAAGAAAGATCATCTCACTTGGAAGGAGTTTTATGACGAAGCTCTTTTTACGAAGATAAAGAAGGATATTAATTATAAAGGTGAACCGGTAGCTGCTGTAGGCTATCATGAAATGATATTGATGTACAATGGTTTTAATTGTATCGGTGGATATCTTTCCTGCTATCCCTATAAAGATATGTTGAAATACCGTCGTTTGATTGAGCCACAACTCAACGTGAACGAAGAAATCCGCCATTACTATGATATTTGGGGTGGTCGCCGCTACCTTTATTGTGAAGGTGTGGACTATCAGCCCACTCGGAAAAAGTGTGAACAATCGGTTGAGTTACTTATTAATGCCGATGTATTTCGCAATGAATTTGGCGGCAAGTATATACTTAGTCGTGCGAAACTTTCCAATGCGGCAGATTTGGGGTTTGACTTTGTAGGGAAGTGGGATAGTGTCGAAGGGGTTTATACAATGTATGTTTATGAAATGAAGTAATTTTGTGGATAGAAAATCAAGATGGGATATGGAAAATGAAATGATAGCAAGTAAACTGTCGAATTTTTGATTTAATGGCAATAATATCCCAACTTCGTAATAATAAGATCCTTCTTAAGGGTGGGCTGTTTTCTCTCTTCTCTTTCTTTAATCAGGGTGTGGGCTTCCTGCTTCTGATCATTTTGGCTAAATACATCGTTCCTGCAGAGTACGGAACGTTGAGTTTGTTCAATACAATCGTCACTTTTCTGGGATTTCTGGTGTCTCTCTCAACGAATGGATATGTGTCGGTGTCGTTTTTCAGGAAGAGCCGGGACGAGTTTCGGCAAAGTTTAAGCATTGTCTTCTTGATTACTTTTGCCGTAGCTTCTTTCTTTGCATTGGTGCTATTAGTGGGTAACTCGGCTTTGGCGCGAATGACGGAGCTGCGACTTGCTTTTTTGTGGTCTGCGCTCGCCATTGCCTTAATGAACTGCTATTTCCAGATAGTTCTTGATTATTTCCGCATCCGTGAGAAACTCATTTTTTATGGTTTGCTGAGTTGTAGCTTTGCTATAGTAAACTTTGCTATATCGTTGCTGCTGGTAGTGGCAATGAAACTTGGATGGGAAGGACGTATTTATGCACAGGTAACTTGCGCAGTGCTTTATGGGCTGATTGCTATTTACGTTTGCTGTAGATATCGTCTGTTTCTGTTTAAGGGTATTTCGTGGTTCAAGATAAGACCTATCTTGATGTGGGGTGTTCCACTTATTCCTCATCTGGCCACTTCTTGGATTAAGCAGGGAGGTGATAGGTATATTATCAATTACTATTATACGTTTGCAGAGGTAGGAATCTTTAGTTTTGCTCTCAACTTGAGCAATATCATTGACATGATTGGCTCTGCCTTTAATCAAACCAATTCGGTATCTATCTATCAGGTTTTGTCGTCTAATCTGGATGACAAATGGGAGAGATTGCAACGGCAGATTAAAGCCATATTCATTGTTTATACGATAGGAGTTGTTGCGGTACTGGCCGTTTGCTCTATCTTAATTCCCTTGGTATTGCCACGATATGCAGCTTCGCTTCCTTACTTCTACTTATTGGCTTTGTCAGGTTACTTTCAGTGTATTTATTTTCTTTACACCAACTATTTGTTCTATTATGACAAAACCAAAGATTTGATGATGATTACATTTTTTTCTTCGTTACTTCACTTGATGCTGTCGATGTGGCTGACGCAATATAGTCTCTATTATACCTGCCTGATTTATGTGTTCTTAAAGTTCATCATGGTGGCACTTGTGGTGTATCGGGCTAATTTACTTCTGAATAAATATGTGAAGACGTAGATGGTTATGGAAAAAAAAGGATGTATTGACCCCAAAAAAGGACTGCAGTATGAGTGTAGTCTCTCTTGTAAAAGATTTGAGTATGAAAAAGTTTAATGGAATTACTGCGGTATGTTTTGTGGATTCTGTTTATTCAATGCTGTTGTATCTGCTTGTTTATGGTAAAAAGCAATTTGAATCAACTTATTTTTTTGTTTCAGAAGCAATCTCAGTTGAAGTACAGAGTAAGCTGAAATATAAGCAATTTCTCTCTTTACATAAAATGGAAGCGATGCCTCGTCTTGTCAGGTGTATTTATCGTTTTCTTCTTTACCGTACTTGTTATTGGCATTGGCCTTTTTTAAAGACAT
The DNA here is from genome assembly GCF_003602895.1 of Bacteroides sp. AF29-11. Taxonomy (NCBI): domain Bacteria; kingdom Pseudomonadati; phylum Bacteroidota; class Bacteroidia; order Bacteroidales; family Bacteroidaceae; genus Bacteroides; species Bacteroides sp. AF29-11. Next base: position 562,629 of record NZ_QTLY01000002.1, on the reverse strand, counting down.
TACCCATTTATGGACACGATCACTTGTGGTTTTCATCCGCATTGCTGCATAAACGAACCATGGTGGTAATTGAAGATGGTTTAGGTAATTACGATGAGAAATGGTTGATAAAGCCCCAGCTACGAAAGCATAAAAAACTTTTGCAATTCATTTATGGTCCCAATATTGTGAAGGGTGATTATGGACTAACCGATCAAGCAAAAGAAGTGGTACTGACAGAATTGGCCTCCATACCGGAGTGCTTGAAATCTAAAGCAAAAATTGTAAATGTTCAGGATTTGTGGAAAAAGAGTGATGCCAAGGACTACATTACATCTTTGTTTGGAATTACTGATGATGACTTGTTGATGTTGGCTGAAAAAAAAGTGATTATATTAACTCAACCTTACAATATACAGATTGGAGATGATAATCTTATCGAAATATATCGTAAGATTATTGATAAATACAATTCTGAAGAAGTGGTGATTAAGACGCACCCGCGTGATAATTTGGATTACGAAAAGGCATTTCCGGGAGTGAAAGTATATTCTAAGAAAGTACCCGCCGAACTTTTTGCTCTTTTGGGCATTCACTTCGATGATGTCTACACCATTAATAGTACCAGCATATATTCGTTTCCCCCCCAATCAAATCTACACTATTTAGGTGTTAAATGTCACCCGAAATTGATAGAACTTTATGGACAAGACACTATTGAAGGCCTTGCTCAGAACTGATTGGTTCGTTTGGATCATTTTCTTCTGCTGCCCTATACTTGCCATGCCTATGGTGATAAATGGATGTTATAGACGAAAACGAAATGCTTACGTGCTGTTTGCGTTGTTTATGGGACTGTGTTCAATGTTGTTGTTCCTACCTACTGCTGACGCGTATAGGCATGCTGAATTATTCTATGAAATGGAAACATGGAATTGGGATGAATTATTGCTTTATCTTTCCTTTAATATAAAAGTTGATTTCATACTTTTCCTTTATGAATTTGGAATTATTCAGTTAGGGTTGACATACGGTTTTGTTCGTTTTGGATGGGTGGTCATTGCCTACCTTATATATTTCTACATATATGATTGCATGCTTGATTCTCCACAAATAAAATGCCTCAATCGTTGGTTGGTTTTATGGATGGTTATTTTGGTGGTTCCTATTGGAGGTATTTCTTCTGGCTTGCGCTATGGATTTGCAGCTACATTAATTTCTCTTGTGTTGTGTAGAAGATACTTATTAAATAAAACGGGGCTTATTGATTATATAATAATAGTAGTTGCTATATTTGTTCACTTTGCAACTATATTCGTTGTACCTTTGCTCGTAGCAAATAAATTAAAAATTTTCCCACATACAAAAAAAAACTTTTGGATATTTTTTGTAGTGCTGTTTTTGATTTCTTCATCACTTCCATTAATCTTACAACTCTTTCCATTAGGTGAAATTAATAATTATCTGCTGATGTATACTGAAGGTAAATATAGCGATACTAGCTATCTTTCAGGTAATGTTTTCTTCTGGTTGCCTATATGGATTGGTCAGGTCGCATCTTTGTCATTATTTGTTTTCTTCATATTATATGTCCCTATTAGTCATCAATCGTCTATAATGTATAATTTGTTTTTGTTATGGGCGTTTACGTCTAATTATTCGGCAATCAATGGACGTGTACAGTTTTTCTTTTATGGTGTTGGTGTTTTCTATTTATTATATAATGCTAAATTGAAAAATATTCAAATAGTGTTTGGTGTTTTCTTGTTTAGCATCATAACTGGTCAAGTGATAGGTTATAGAAAACATACTGTTACACGTTGGCCATACTTATTTGCACCTTACCCTGTTGCACTTCAAATGGATTATGATGTTAATTGGATTTATAATAATGTTGACCCTAATACTGCAGATCTCTATCTTTGGCAAAAGAGCGGTCATTAAATAATTTATATTAGGAGAATATGAAAGCTTTAATAGTTAATTTGCAGGATTGCGAAGAACGCCGAGATGCAATAAAAAAACAAATGGAAGCCTTGCGTTCTATAGACTATGAATTTATTGATGCTGTAGATGGACGTAAAATGAACACGCAAGAGTTGAATCAACTTTTTAATTTAAAACGATTTAAATCACTTTATTTTAGAGAAGCTCGTCCTGGTGAAGTGGGATGTACCATGAGTCATCAACGATGCTTCCAGGCCATTATCGATCAGAATTTGCCATATGCTTTACTCTTAGAAGATGATGCTGTATTGGGTGATGTGAATCGTATTATTCACTCAATACATACAGTGCAAAATTGGCTTGACAAACAAGAACTACCCACAGTCATATTATTTTCATCATGGTTTTGGCATTGTGAAGATGTAATTAATATTGATGATATTAGGATAGTAAAAGTGTTTGATGCATTTTTTACTTATGCTTATGTAATAAATCGTAAAGCTGTGCTGCTAATGAAGGAAGAACGACCGTTTGTTACTGCTGATGATTGGTTTTACTGGCGCAAAAAAGGTATTCAGATATTAGGAGTAACTCCGTTTGTTATAAACCATCCTACGGATGAAAGTGTGGAGAGTACAATATCTGGTGCTTCTTCAAAAAGGACCACCGTTAATCAGATGCTTTACCGCATTACGCACTTTAAACGATTATTTATACGTAAATGGTTAGAAAGAAAAGGAAACTATGAGAAGTTTAAACCGATAGCTCACGATTTGTTGTAAATCAATTGAAGGTATTAAAGAATGAAGATAGTTTACACAATAACAGGAATGTATAATTCCGGAGGTATGGAGCGTGTATTGGCTAACAAGGCTAATTATCTTTCTCATGCGAAAGGGGTAGATGGTAAATCAAACAAAGTTATTATCATAACAACCGACCAAAAAAATCGCAAGCCTTTTTTTTATCTTTTTGAAGATGTACGTTGTATTGACTTAGGAATTAATTATGAAGATGATGCACAGTTACCCCTCCCTTTCAGGTTGTTTGCTACAAAAAAAAAGAAAGCTATACACCGAATGCGTCTAAGGGACGTATTGTTGAAAGAAAAGGCGGACATCGTAATTTCAATGTTCGACTATGACTTTGACATTCTGTGCGATGTAGAGGACGGTAGTTCTAAAATTTTAGAGTATCATTTTTCTCGAGAGGCAAAAATGATAGAAGCGCGTTCATGGTTGAAACGAACGATACAATCCATGAGACTAAAAAGCTGGTTGAAAATAATTCGAAAGTATGATAAATTTGTTGTTTTGACCGAACGTGACAAGCGTTCGTGGGGAGATTTACCTAATATTATGGTGATTCCAAACTATCTTCCTACATTCCCGGATAAGCTTGCTCCTCTAAATAATAAAATAGTGTTGAGTGTGGGTCGATTATCATACCAAAAAAATTTTCATCTTTTAATTCGAGCATGGAGTAAAGTACATATAAAATGTCCTGATTGGCGACTTGTAATACGTGGGAATGGTGATGATAAAGATAGCATTATACAATTAATTGACAAATTGTCATTATCCGAATCAGTAAGCTTACTTCCTTCAACTTCACAGATTGCTTCTGAGTATTTAAACGCTTCTTTTTTAGCTATGAGTTCAAGATATGAAGGCTTTCCTATGGTGATGCTTGAAGCAATGGCTCATGGACTTCCCATAGTAACAGTTGATTATCCTTGTGGCGCATCTGATGTTATAACTAATGGCTTAAACGGAATTGTTGTTGGCTCCTCTGATTCACTTGGCTTGGCAAATGCCATAATAACTCTTATTAATGATAATGCAAATCTAAGAAAAATGAGTGTTTCTGCGCGTCATAAAGCAGAAGAATATACTGAATCTCGTGTGATGGGAATATGGCAGAACCTATTTCGGGAAATTAGTTCAAAATCTTAAATTTATTTTTGCCTTTTTGTATGAATATATTTCTATCAATAATAATTCCATGTTTCAATTGTGGTAAGTTGATGAGTCGTTGCATAGAGTCTTTGCAACGTCAAACGTGTCAAGATTTTGAGGTGATTTTTGTAGATGATTACTCTACAGATGATACTTGTCTTTTTCTCCAAAATTTCATCGACTCAAATTCGATTTTGGCATCTCTAATCAATGCTCCTTATAATGGGGGACCTGGTAAAGCCAGAGAGCTTGGGGTAAAAGAAGCTAAAGGAAAATATGTTGCTTTTTTAGATTCTGACGATTGGTATCGTGACGATTTTGTGGAAGCAATAAAAAAGCGTATGGAATCAGATATGCTTGACTTGCTATTTTTTGATTATAACCGTTGCTATGAAAGTGGGAAGACTTTTCATATTTCTTCTATTCCATTTTATAGTGACGGATTTGTAAAATCTGATTTTATGGCTTTAACGGGCGATAGCGTGTGTGGTATATGTATAAAAGCCAACATCATAAAGAAAATAAAAATGCCTTGTTTTTACAATAGCGAAGATGCTGCGGTAGTTCCATTATTGGTATATGAATCAAAAAGTATTGCTTATTTGCCCGAAGCATTTTATAACTATTTTGCGCGTAGTAATTCTTTATCAACATCCGTTAATCCTAATATTTATAAGGGCTTTTTACAAGCAAGTAATTATATACGCCAGAATATACCCGATACTTTGATACGAGAAAAAGAGTTTAGATGTATTAATTTAGTGTTATATGGTGCTGTTTTCCGTGCTTTATTCTCGGGCGTTGACAAACGAATAGTACTTCGCTTTATTGATGATTTTGAGGTTCTGTATCCTAATTGGCGGCATAATAAATACTACTGTCATTTCCCTTTTAGGAAAAGAGTTTTCCTTGCTCTTGTTAGGAATCGATCCTTTCTGCTCATTAAATCTTTTATAAAAACACAAAAAATCGTTTTAAGTTTTCGGTAAAGACTCGTAATAGTTATGTTGAAACTACTGACAAAATATAAGATGTCAAGTAATTGTATTTAATTGGAAAAGAATAGTGTGTAGATTTCGATAAGAACATCGTGGTTTGTGGTGGTATTGGGTTTACACAGACTGTGTATACTATCACGCTTTACAAAAGTAAAAAGATGCTTTGTGGACTTTTATAATGATTGTCTAACTGAAAAGGATAAGAAATATCCGGAACTAAAGGATTTTATGAGTTCCTTATTTGTAATAAAAAAAACGCAATAATCTATAATAAGTGTATGAACAATCAATATCAAGTAACAGCTACTATAGTGCTCTATAAAAACAATATAGAAGAACTGAAGAGGGCTATTTGGAGTTTTTTAAACACAAATCTGAAGGTGCGGATTTATCTGGTGGATAATTCGCCTATAGATGAGTTGAAATCATTAGCGTCATTAGATGAACGAGTGGAGTACCTTTTTATGAATTGCAATAATGGATTTGGTGCGGGACATAATAAGATTATGCGTCAGCTTGATAAAATGGGAGAATTCCATTTGGTGCTCAATCCGGATATCTATTTTGAAGCAGGGGTGATTGAGGCTCTTTATGAGTACATGCAGGCTAATCCTGATGTGGGCAATGTGCTTCCTAAAGTGATTTATCCTAATGGTGATTTGCAATATTTGTGCAAGCTTCTGCCTACTCCTATGGACTGGATTGGTCGAATGTTTATTCCTTTTAAGAGTATCAAGAAGCGTATTAATGATAATTTTGAGATGCGCTTTAGCGGTTATGATAAGGAAATGAATGCTCCATATTTATCAGGATGCTTTATGTTTCTTCGCAAATCAGTTATTGAAGAAGTTGGAGTTTTTGACGAAGGGATTTTTATGTATGGAGAAGATACTGATTTAAATCGTCGTATTTTTCAGAAATATAGAACAATGTATTATCCAAGTGCCACAATTACTCATGCTTTTGAGAAAGGATCTCATAAAAAAATTCGTTTGTTTTGGATACATGTTAAGGCTGCCGTTTATTATTTAAATAAATGGGGGTGGTTTTTTGATAAAGAAAGGCGGGAGATAAATAAAAAAGCGAAATTAGCATATACGAATATGAAATTAACTAATCGATAGAACTATCGACAATAAAATAACTGAGTTTTTACTAGTGATTTTCCTAATATATTTTTCATGAAACTTTTATTTACTGGAGCTTCTGGTTTCTTGGGTAGCAATGTGCGTCCTCTTTTGGAGGGGATGTATGGCGTTAAGACTGTGGGGCTGTCGCCGAAGGATGATTATACTATAGATATAGCAAAGGAGATTCCGGTATTGCGTGAACGGTATGATATTGTTCTTCATGTTGCTGGAAAGGCACATTCTGTTCCTAAAACGGAAGCGGAAAGACAGGTGTTCTTTGATGTGAATCTGCAAGGTACAAAGAATCTTTGTACTGCATTGGAGCGGAGAAGAGTGCCACGGGCCTTCATTTTTATTTCCACTGTAGCAGTTTACGGTTGTGCTTATGGTGAGAATATTACGGAAGACCATCCTTTGGATGGAGATACACCATACGCCATGAGTAAACGTCTTGCGGAGGAATATCTACAAAAGTGGTGTTACGAACATAATGTCATTTTAGGTATAATCCGTCCTTCCTTGATTGCCGGTCCTAACCCTCCGGGAAATCTGGGGGCTATGATTCATGGTATCCGTAGTGGGAAATACCTCAGCATTGCTGGCGGTCAGGCACGAAAGAGTGTATTGATGGTACAGGATATTGCAAAGTTGGTCTCTCTGTTGGCAGAAAAGGGAGGCATCTACAATGTATGTGACAGTCATCACCCCACTTTCAGAGAACTTGAGACTACTATTTGCAGGCAATTGGACAAGAAATTACCTTTCTCAATACCTTATTGGGCAGCTAAATGTATGGCTTTGGTAGGAGATTGCTTAGGAAAGAAAGCGCCTATCAATTCTTTGAAACTGAAGAAAATCACAGAATCGCTTACTTTCAGTAACGAAAAGGCGATGCGTGAATTGGGATGGAAGCCGACCCGTGTATTGGAAAACTTCAAGATAGAATGAATGTATATTTAGATGTCATATTGATAGGGCTGGGTATTATATCTTTGGGATTTACATGTATTCAGCTTTGGTTTTACTGGATAATCAAAAACGGATGATGTATTATTTGATGGTTTTGGTTCTGCTATTTCTAGCAGAACTTTTTTATTTTAAGATAGCAGATAAGTGCAATATCATTGACATGCCTAATGAGCGGAGTTCTCATACGAAAGTCACTTTAAGGGGTGGGGGAATTATCTTCTACTTCGGTGCATTGGCTTATTTTCTGGCGAGTGGTTTTGACTACTTTTGGTTTATGCTGGCATTGACTTTGGTGACGTTCATCAGTTTTGCGGATGATATAAACCCCACCAAACAAATAACAAGACTGCTTTTTCATTTCTCGGCTATGGCGTTGATGTTTTATCAGTGGGGATTATTCTCCTTGTCGTGGTGGTGGATACTCATTGCATTAATCGTCTGTACGGGCATCATCAATGCCTACAACTTTATGGATGGCATTAACGGCATAACCGGTGGTTATTCTCTGGTTGTTCTTGCTGCGTTGGCCTATATCAATAAAGAGGTGGTGACTTTTGTGGAAGCGGATTTCATCTATACCGTTATCTGTTCCGTCCTTGTCTTCTGCTTCTTCAATTTCCGCAAGCGTGCCAAATGCTTTGCCGGTGATGTGGGTTCCGTGAGTATTGCTTTTATCCTTCTTTTCCTGATAGGCAGGCTTATCATTGAAACAGAAGATTTCAGCTGGATAGTCCTTTTGTCCGTTTACGGTGTAGACAGTGTTCTGACTATCATCCACCGTCTGATGCTTCATGAGAATATCGGCTTGCCGCATCGCAAACATCTGTATCAGATAATGGCGAATGAACTGAAAGTTCCTCATGTAATGGTTTCTTCTTTTTACATGGCAGTGCAGGCAATCATAATCGTAGGATATATAACGTGCTTGGGTTATGGTTATTGGTATTTGGCAGGTATAATTCTTTTGCTTTGTTTTCTTTATATCTGTTTTATGAAGAAATATTTCGGATTGCACCAGTCTACGTGAGTAATACTGAAATGATGATTAGTAGAATAATGAAAGGCGATGGAGACTAAAATCTCCATCGCCTTTCGTCTTATTTTTGAAATATAAATCGTACCTTTGTCATACACCAATCAGGTTATAATAACATGGAACAGATGCGTAAACTGCCGATAGGCATACAGACTTTTGATAAACTTCGTGAAGGGAATTTTCTTTATGTAGATAAGACGGCTATGATTTATCAAATAGCATCTACTTCTACTCCTTATTTCCTAAGCCGTCCCCGTCGTTTTGGCAAGAGTCTGCTTCTTTCTACCTTTGAAGCCTACTTTCAAGGACGCAAAGACTTGTTTCAGGGCTTGGCCATCGAACAGTTGGAAACGAAGTGGGAACAGTATCCTGTTCTACATCTTGACTTGAATGCCCGGAAATATGAAGCTGCTGCTGACCTGACGGCTATGCTTAATCAGTATCTGGAGAAATGGGAGCTGCTCTATGGTCAGGAGAAGAAAGACCGTAGTCCGGAAGAGCGTTTTGCTTACGTGATAGAGCAGGCATGCATGCAGACAGGAAAGCAGGTTGTTGTGCTGATTGATGAGTATGACAAGCCATTGCTTCAAGCGGTCTTGGATGAGAACTTGCTGGATGAGTATCGGAAAATATTGAAAGCGTTCTACGGTGTCTTGAAGAGCGCTGACCGTTATCTTCGTTTTGTTTTCCTGACCGGAGTGACCAAGTTTGCGCAAGTAAGTGTGTTCAGTGACTTGAACCAGCTGAATGATATAAGCATGGATAGAGCATACAATGCTTTGTGCGGCATTACACAAGATGAACTTATAAAAACATTTGGCCCGGAAATACAACGGTTAAGTGAGAATGAAGAACTGACTTTGGAGGAAACGATTTTTCGTTTGGCAAAGAAATATGACGGCTATCATTTTTGTGAAGATACTTCGGTGGGGCTTTTTAACCCTTTCAGCCTTCTGAATGTATTCCAGAAATTGAAGTTCGGCAACTTCTGGTTTCAGACGGGTACACCTACTTATTTGGTGGATTTATTAAAAAAGAGTGACTATGATCTTCGCCTTTTGCTGAATGGCGTAGAGGTTACTGCCTCTGCCTTCTCTGAATATCGTGCAGAAGCTAATAATCCTCTGCCTATGATTTATCAGAGCGGTTACTTGACTATAAAAGCTTATGATAAAGAGGTTTGCCTTTATACGCTTCAATTTCCGAATGATGAAGTTTGTTATGGTTTCCTCAATTTTCTGGTTCCTTTTTATACTAAAGTTACTGATGATGAAACTGGTTTCCACATCGCTAAATTCATGCGTGAATTGAAGAGTGGGGATGTGGAGGCGTTTATGGAGCGTCTTAAGATATTCTTCTCCGGTATTCCGTACGAGTTGAGTGATGATACGGAACGTCATTATCAGGTTATTTTTCATGTAGTGTTTACTTTGCTGGGACAGTTCATCCGGTCCGAGGTTCGCAGTAGCCGCGGCCGTGCGGACGCAGTCGTTCATACCCCTACCGCTATTTATGTTTTTGAGTTTAAACTGGACGGTACGGCCGACGCAGCTCTGAAACAAATAGATGAGAAGGGGTATCTGATTCCTTATACCTTGGATGGCAGAAAATTAGTGAAAGTAGGTGTGAACTTCAGTAAAGAAACACGGAATATTGATGAATATATTGTCGTAAAGGAATAGGAACGAACAATCATATATATGGAAAAGGCGATGGAGAATCAAATCTTCATCGCCTTTTCCATATATAGTATTTCATTTTATTTCTTCATCCTCAGTACCCGTATTCCCGTCCACTTATTATTGTCTTTCAGCATTTGGGACAAGGGGACTTTGGAGACGACCACTTTCTTGTCGGTAGAGGAAGCGTGTACCAGCAGGAGTTTGCTATCCGCATAGAAAGCGATTCCCATGTGGGCTACATCCAGCCCCGGAGTGTTGGTGGTGATGGCTATGATATCGCCGTCTTTAATCCACGGGAGACCATCGGCGGGAAGTTTGGCTTTGGGAAGATAGTGAATTTCCTTGCCGGACAAGGATTGTTCAATCTTTTTCATTTTGGCTACGTTTTCCGGAGAATTTGCCAGCTGCTTGTAGAGTTGGGGGTGGGAAGACATGTAGGAGATGGACAACCGTTCGGTGTCGGGACTCATGGCGCCCGTTACATCCTGAAGGAAGCCGTTGCGTACGCCATTGTTTATCCAGTCGGCAATATAATGCAGGCGGGAAGTGTACCCGTCGATTTTACCGTTACGGTAACGGATTTTTTGCAGGTTATCGGCGAAAGCGCTTTCCGAGATGTCCCCGTCGGCCAATTTGGGGGTGAGTGTCTCTGCCAGCACATATTCCACCAGCGTAGTGCAGTCTACCTCATCGCAGTTGATGACGAGTTCCTCGGGACCGTCTGCCTCCAACGTATGGGCCACGTATGGCACATCCAGATACTTTATTCCATTGCTCAACATATCTTTCCCTCCCTGGGCAGAAACGGAAGTTACCATGGCCGCGGCGCAGAGGGCGCTGAACATAAATTTAGTCATTGTTTTCATTTTTCTTTCTTTTGATTATTATTGTTCTTGAACGTAAAAAGGATGCAGCAAATTTACTACATCCTTTTTATAAAAGCTTAATCCGGAGGGATTAAATTCAATATTGCCGGATTAAATATTTATAATCCTCCTTTTTATCGAACGGAACAAGGGAGAAACCGTATTCAATGGCATTCTCTTTGCCCGGACGGATCAGATAGGGTTCATGGGCGGTTGCGCCCCAACTGTCGTCTCCACCGACACCCATCATGCGGTAGTCAATGAATAAATCGACCATCTTTTCCGGCAGAGGGTCGGTGAGGTGGCGGTGATGGGTCTTTTCGGTACGCGGAGCACCGTTATCAATCGTGTCGCCGCTATCCATGCTCTCCAGGGGATAGTTGGAGGCGTTCAGTTCGAAGGTGCGGTCGGCGATGAGTAGCAAGCCACGTTGTGTCTTATCGGTAAGGGCGCACCAATAGATGTCTGTGCGATGGTTGTTCTCTTGCGGGCGGACGTAAGGCTCGTACATATCCTTGAGCGGGATAGTATACTCTCCAATAAACTGGGAGGTACGGCGGTCCCGGTAGTTTTCCTTCGAACCGCGACCGTAGTAGGTCAAGTCTGTAAAGGTCTCTTGCAACTGCATCCGCAGGCCTACACGCGGTATCATCGGAGCTTGGTCTCCTTCGGCCATGAAGCGGTTATCTACCTTGATAACTCCGTTGGCATATATCTTATAGGTGATGTCCCAATGGGCATCTGTCTGCGGAAAAAGATAGGTCACCTTGACAGTGGTAGAATCATTACCTTTGGACACATGGAAACTTTCGGCTTTCGGTTTCTGGTAACTCGCTTCTTTCCATGCTTTGAGACGGACGGGGAGTTTTGCACCATAGTCATTGTCCGTTGGTGCACGCCAGAAGAAGGGTTGAGGGCCTTGACCGTTCAGAATGTATTCATGCTTCTTGTACAGATAAGAGATGAGTAGTCCGCTTTGTTTGTCGAAGGTGGCCTTGAAGTCGGGACCGGAGAACACCACCAGATTCCCCTCTTCCTTAGAAGTGGCGGGCTTCTGTGCCGTAGCCTCTTTCTTGTAGAAGGTATGGACGTAGGTCTGTTCGCGTGCGATGACTGTGCCGACGGGGAGGAAAGGCTCTGCCGTCTTGATGGCTGCATAGAACTCGATGCGCACATCTCCCGTTGTCTGTTTCTCTTTGGGTATGCCGTTCAGAAAGCCGGTGGTTACCGTCTTGCCCGGTGCAGCATGGATATTTTCAATCTTGCCACGGTAGACTTCCTTTCCGTGGTCGCGGATGATGTAGTAGAAGTCGTACTTGTCGAGATTGGTGAAGGAGAAATCATTGCGGATTTTCACGGTGGAAGTCTGCTTGTCGAAATCAAGGAACTTGATGTTCTGGTAGACCTTCCCCATCTCTTCCGTCTGTGGTTTGACACTGCGGTCGGGGTATACCACGCCGTTGATGCAGAAATTGCCATCGGAGGGGGTACCGTTCTCGCCATAGTCGCCGCCATAGGCCCAGTATTTGCGCCCGTTGTCTGTCTTGGCGGCAAAGCCCTGGTCTACCCAATCCCAGACACAGCCACCCTGGAGGATGGGATATTTTTCGATGATGTCCCAATACTCCTGGAAGTTGCCGAGACTGTTGCCCATGGCATGGGCATATTCGCAAAGAATGAGGGGACGCGTCATCTCCTTGTTCTGGGCATACTTCTCCAGATAGGAAGGGGAAGCGTACATCGGGCAGTAGATGTCCGTATTCCATTCCAACAATGCACGCTCATACTGGATGGGGCGGCTGTCGAGCGTCTTCAAGGTGTTGTAGGTGACGTAGAAATTCAATCCGTTCCCGGCTTCGTTGCCCAGCGACCAGATGATGACTGACGGATGGTTCTTGTCCCGTTCGTACATATTCATGGTACGGTCGAGGTGGGCATTCATGAAGAGCGGATTGTTTCCCAGCGTGCCGCCTACACGCAGGTCGTAACCCATGCCGTGGCTTTCGATATTGGCTTCGTCGATGACGTAGATACCATATTCGTCACAGAGTTCGTAGAAACGTTCCTGCTGGGGATAATGGCAAGTGCGTACGGTATTGACATTGTATCTCTTCCAAAGCTCGAAGTCTTTCTTCATCAGTTCTTCGGAGACATAGTGACCGGTATTCTCGTTGTGTTCGTGATAGTTCACGCCTTTCACGAGGATAGGTTGTCCGTTTACCAACAGTTGCTTGTCCTTGATTTCCACTGTACGGAAACCTACTTTGCAGCTTGTCGCTTCAATCACATCTCCGTTCGGGCGCTTCAAGCTGACGACGAGGGTATAGAGGTTGGGCGTTTCGGCTGTCCATTGTAGGGGTTCCTGGATGGTCTTCTTGGTGAATTCCACTTCCGTTTGGTCACCGCTGACCTGAGTAGAGGACTGGGCTATCTGCTGGTCGTTCTTGTCCAGCAGGCGGTAACCAACGACAAATGGGGAATTTTGTCCGCTTTCATTGGTAAACTGCACCTTTACCTTGAGGATACCATTCCGGTAGTTCTCATCCAAAGGAGACTCCACCTTGAAGTCCGTGAGATGGATTTGAGGCTGGGCATATAAGTAAATGTCCCGTTCGATACCACTGATGCGCCAGAAGTCCTGGCATTCCAGATAGTTGGCATCGGAAAAGCGGTGTATCTGAATGGCAATGACATTCTTCCCTTTCTTGGCAATGGCGCTGACGTTGAAACGCGCCGGAGTCTTTGCATCTTTACTCATGCCTACAAACTTGCCGTTGAGGTAGTAGAAGGCTGCCCCGCGTACGCCGTCGGCACTCAGGAAAATTTCCTTATCGTCCCAGTCTCCCGGAAGAGTGAACTCGCGGCGGTAGGTGCCGGTGGGATTCCATTCTTGGGGAACGTATGGAGGATTGGGCTTGTCCCAATAAGGAGGATAGCCCGAAGAACAGAATTCATAAGGCTGGTTCACATAGATGGGCGTACCGAATCCCTGCAACTCCCAGTTTCCGGGTACATTGATGTCCGGCCAGCGGCTGGCGTCCACACGGTCCATCATGAAGTCCGTGGGGCGGTCGGCGAAGGCTTCCACGTAATGGAATTTCCATTTCCCGTTAAGGGACAAGCGGAAGGTTCCGTTCTTGCGGTCATTGATGACGGCATCAGCCTCCGTGACGTAGGAGGTGAACGTGCTGCGGGCAGGCTCCCGGTTGATGCTTGTCAGCTTGGGGTTGGTAATCTCTTCGTAGCGATTGTTCTCCTGAGCAGTCAGGGCAAAGGGAAACGCTGCGAGGCAAGTGAGTAAAAAATACTTTTTATTCATAATTGCTTTTATTTCTTTGTGGTAGGTTCAGAGACCGGGAATACGAGCCCTTCACGCAACCACTTCTCCAGTTCTTCCGTCCATTGACGCTTGTAGGTGAAGTTGTCCCGGAATCCCCAGCCATGTCCGCCGGTAGGGTAGGCATGCAGGCTGGCAGGCACTTTGTGGTCACGCAAGGCGAGGAAATAGCCAATGCCGTTGATGGGTGGCACTGCGTCGTCGTCCGAAGAAAGCATGATAAAAGCCTGCGGAGTGCGTGGGGACACTTGTCTTTCGAGGGAGTATTTTTGTTCCAGCTCCTGAGATGGATTTTCTCCGATAAGGTTCTTACGGGAACCTCCATGGGTAACGCCTTTCTGCATGGAAATCACCGGATAGAACAAGATCTGGAAGTCGGGACGGGTCTTGTCACTGCTGTATAGTGTGGCAAGCGAAGCTGCCAGATGGCCGCCGGCAGAAGCGCCCATGATGCCTACACGCTGAGGATTGACACCCCATTCGGCGGCATGTTCGCGTACCATGCGGATGGCTTGTTCGGCATCGGAAAGGGGCACTTCATGGTGCCCGTTGGGCATACGGTATTTCAGTACTGCATAGGTGATGCCTTGTGTGTTGAACCAGGGAGCCATGTCGTGTCCCTCGTGCTTCATGGCCAGCCCCCCGTAGCCGCCTCCCGGACACATGATGATGGCCATGCCGTTGGGGTGGGAGGCAGGGTACACCGTAAGGGTAGGGGTGGTGACATCGGACACCCATTCGTTGTTATGGTTCTGTCCGGAATTGGTCAGTTCGTTGTTATTGGGGGCACCGTTGGGCCATAGGGGCAGCTCAACGGGCTTTTGTGCAGATAACATGGTCGCTGCAAATAGAAAAGATAAAAGTAGAATCTTTTTCATGTTCTTGGTATTTAAAAGTTATTTGGTTTTCATGGAAGCTTTGATGAGGTAGAATATCAGAATGGCATAAGCACCCAGCGCCAGCACTTCGGACCAGGTGTTCTGCAACCATGCATCGTTTACGAGGTTGATTCCTCCGAAACGCATGGCAGCACTTGCCACACCCATCAATGCACCGCCGGCAATGAAACCGGAGGCAAGCAGGGTACCTTTCTCCCCGCGTTCGGCATTGAGAGCGGCATCCTTGCTGCGGCTGGTCACGTACCAGTTGATGGCACCGCCCACTACCAACGGAACATTCAGTTCCAATGGGATGAACATACCCAATGCAAATGCCAGTGCGGGAATCTTGCAGAAATTGAGGATGACGGCCAGCACTGCACCGATACCGTATAGCGGCCAGGGCGCACCCACACCGTTCATCAACGGTTCGATAACGGCCGCCATGGCATTGGCTTGCGGAGCGGCCAGCTGTCCGCTGGTGAAACCGTATGTCTTGTTCAGGATAATCATTACACCACCTACAGTAGCGGCAGAAACGATGGTTCCGAGGAACTTCCAGGTCTCCTGCTTGGCAGGCGTGCTACCCAGCCAGTAACCGATTTTCAAGTCTGTGATGAAGCCTCCCGCCATGGACAGTGCCGTACATACAACACCGCCCATCACCAGTGCCGCAACCATCCCTTCGGGACCTTTCAGCCCTACGGCTACCATGACTACGGATGCCAGGATTAATGTCATCAGCGTCATTCCGGATACGGGGTTTGTGCCCACAATCGCAATGGCATTGGCTGCCACGGTGGTGAACAGGAAAGCGATACCTGCAACAAGCAGGATAGCTACAATGGTATGTGTCAAGTTGCCCTGCATCACATCGAAGTAGAAGAAGAGAACAACTAGCAGCAGCGTGATGATGGAACCGATGGCGATAATCTTCATAGAGATGTCCCGCTGTGTGCGTTTCACACTGGCTTCCACGTTGGACTTACCTCCCATTTCCTTGGCAGCCAGTCCTACGGCACTCTTGATGATGCCCCAAGACTTGATAATGCCGATGATACCTGCCATGGCAATGCCACCGATACCGATGCTCTTGGCATAGTATTTGAAGATTTCTTCCGGAGCCATAGCGCCTATGGTTGCCGTGATTTCGGGGTTCCATTGGTTCAGTACGGAATCTCCCCAAATCATGGACATACCGGGGATGATAATCCACCATACGGCCAGTGAGCCGGCACAGATGATGGACGCGTATTTCAGTCCCACAATATAACCCAGACCGAGCACGGCAGCACCCGTATTAACCTTGAATACCAGCTTGGCTTTCTCGGCCAGCATTTCGCCGAAGCCGCATACGCGGGTAGTGAAATTCTCGTTCCACCAGCCGAAGGTTGCCACGATGAAGTCGTATAGACCTCCGATAATACCTGCCATGAGTAATGGTTTTGCCTGGCTGCCGCCCTTTTCACCGGAGACGAGCACTTGTGTGGTGGCTGTCGCCTCGGGGAAGGGATACTTGCCGTGCATGTCGCTCACGAAATATTTGCGGAAGGGGATAAGGAAGAGAATACCCAGCACACCTCCCAGCAGGGAACTGATAAAGACTTGTGCAAAGGTGACGGTGATTTCTTTCGGATAGGTCTCTTGGAGAATATAGAGTGCCGGAAGGGTGAAGATGGCACCTGCCACGATGACGCCCGAGCTGGCACCGATAGACTGGATAATGACGTTTTCGCCCAATGCGTTTTTGCGTTTGGCGGCACCCGATACGCCGACGGCAATGATGGCGATGGGGATGGCGGCTTCGAATACTTGCCCCACCTTCAGCCCCAGATAGGCGGCTGCGGCCGAAAAGAGGATGGCCATCAGAATACCCCATATCACCGACCAGGCATTTACTTCTGAATACTTCTTATCCGGGCTCATCAGAGGGTTGTACACTTCTCCCGGTTTCAATTCACGGAACGCATTTTCCGGTAGTCCGGTAATAGGTTCTTCTTCTTGTTTCATAGGTTTTGTAGTTTTATGTTTTTCTTTAATAGACTTCAAAGAAAGCAAAAAAAAAGGAGATTTAAAAAAATCTCCTTAATTCTGTATGGTAAAATGCTTATTTGGCATCTTTAGCGGTCATGTCCCCTTCGATAAATAATCGCATGATTTCCGTTTTGGCATTGGTGCGCAGGGTAATGGATTTCTTGAAGTGTCCGGGGTATCTTCCGGTTCCATTATAAGTTACTTTCACTGTTCCAGTCTTTCCCGGTGCTATCGGTTCTTGTGAATATTCGGGAACGGTACATCCGCAGGAAGCTACAGCCTGATGGATGACAAGCGGAGCATCGCCTACGTTCGTAAACTTAAAGGTGTAGCTGACCACAGGACTGTTTTCGGAGAATGTGCCGAAGTTGTGGGTGGTCTGTTCGAATTTGATGTCTGCCTTTCCTTGTGCATAGGCATAACCGATGCTCATAACCAGCAGCATCATATAAAAAACGACTTTCTTCATGTTCTTATCTTTTTTATATTTCAACGGCGCAAAGGTAACCCATTTTCATTAAAATAATGCCTATGGCGTGCGAAATTGTATTAAATCGGGCTCAAAAGGTCTCTGTACGAATGATAAGCAGGGAAAAATAGGGGAAGCGAATGGTCGCTATCCGCTTGCTGTCATTGATATACTTCTCTTCCGGAGTGCCTACATTCTCAAAATAGTGATACCGGTATTCGGGATGCAGGCGGATGCAGCGGTGAATCTCATCGGTGCATCTGGACAGCTTCATGATGACAACCGCACTGTTTTCGCTTGTCAGTTTCTCTATCTCTTCTGTCGTAGTAATGCCGGGTATCACCGTCAGCCGCTCTTCCTGGCTGGCCACATGGAGCCCGCCCAGTGCGCCGGCGGCAATGAAGGCGGGGATACCGGGGATGTGCTTCACGGGGATGCCGTCTGCCTGCAGTTTGTCATATACATAATGTATGGAAGAGTAGAATCCGGCATCTCCTTCGGCAACGATACAGACCTTCTTTCCTTGTTGCCGGAGGGTGGAGCTCTCCATATAGACCTCGTCGTAGGCGCTCAGGGCTTTTTCGCGCTGTTTGCTCATGGGGAGTGGAAAGCGGTGCACCGTGTTTTCCGGAATGTCGAGTTGCAATAGGATGTCGGCTGCGCGTGAAACTCTGTTTCCATCTTTGGCCAGTGTCTCGGGACAGAATATACAGTCGGCTGTCTGCAGGGCTTTCAAGCCTTTTACGGTAATCAGTTCCGGTTCGCCGGGACCGAGAGATACAAATATGACGGGGAACATTTGCATGAAGACATTAAAGGTTAAAAATTAAAGAACAGCAAAACGGCTACAAAAGTGGGGAAATAATCAGTAGCAAACAAGATATTCGCTATCTTTGTTATTTACTAAAACAATCTGTTTTTTATGGATTATCAACTGAACACCCGCTTGAATGGCAACATAGCCATGACTTCCAGCTACCATGAGCGTGCGTCGCTGCAACGTGACAAGACTCTGTATAAATTCATTTGGGTACAGAGCGGTACGCTGACTCTGGAAATAGACCATATCCCCATGCGCCTGGAAAAGGATGAAATCGTGACCTTGACCCCGTTGCATCACCTGGAGGTAAAAGAGGTGGACGGTGAATACCTGACGTTTGTATTCAACAGCAATTTTTATTGCATCTATGGACATGACAACGAGGTCTCTTGCAATGGATTCCTTTTTTATGGCTCTTCCAAGGTGATGAAACTGGCACTTTCTGCCGGGCAGTCTTCCAACTTGCATGACATAGTCCGCATTTTCCGGCAGGAATCGGTCATCCATGACAATCTGCAGGAGGAGATGCTGCGGATTGTCTTGAAACGTTTCATCATTACCTGCACACGCATTGCGCGCCAGCGTTTCGGGGTGGGGCAGGAGAAGGAAAAGACGTTTGACATCATCCGGCAGTATTACGTATTAGTGGACCGGCATTTCAAGGAGAAGAAGCAAGTGCAGGATTATGCCGATATTCTTTGCCGTTCTCCCAAGACACTTTCCAATCTGTTCTCGACCTGCGGGTTGCCTTCCCCTTTACGGGTGATTCATGACCGCATTGAGGCAGAAGCCATGAGATTGCTGCTGTATACCCACAAAAGCGCTAAGGAAATCAGCTCCATTCTGGGCTTCGAAGACTTGTCCGCGTTCAGCCGTTTTTTCAAGAAAATGACCGGCGAGAGTGTCTCGGACTACCGGAAAAGAGTGAAACGGGAAGAATTGCCAACTGTTGCGGAATAATTGCCATTTCGTACGTGGTGGAAAACAAGGAACTTTGCAAAAACAAAAATCAAGTCATATTACTGAAACCATTTAAAAAGTAGAACAAAGATGAAAACGAAATTGCAAAACTTGTTTATGGCTGCGTTGACGCTGGCCGCTTCCACTCAAAAGTTGGGTGTTAATTTGATTCGTGTAGCCATCCTGGTTATTTTCGTATGGATTGGTGGGTTGAAATTCTGGAATTATGAGGCTGAAGGGATTGTCCCTTTTGTGGCGAACAGCCCGTTCATGAGCTTCTTTTATACAAAGAGTGCCCCGGAGTACAAGGAGTATAAGCTGAAAGAGGGCGAGTTCAATGAGGCGAAACATCAGTGGCACGTGGAGAACAATACGTATGGTTTCTCCCACGGTCTGGGCATTCTGATTATGGCCATCGGCATCCTGACATTTCTGGGGATATTCTCTCCGAAAATCGGACTGGCGGGAGCCGCACTTGCCATTGTCATGACGATGGGTACCCTCTCTTTCCTGGTGACAACCCCTGAGGTGTGGGTGCCCGACTTGGGAAGCGGGGAGCACGGCTTTCCGTTGCTGACGGGGGCAGGGCGCTTGGTCATCAAGGATACGGCCATTCTTGCCGGTGCCATTGTCGTACTGTCTGACAGTGCAAAAAGAGTATTGAACCAATTAAGGAAATAGACGTATGAAACAGTATGATGCCATTATCATCGGATTCGGCAAAGGCGGAAAGACGCTGGCTGCCGAGTTGGCAAAACGGAAGCTGGACGTCGCCGTAGTGGAGCGTTCGGAAAAGATGTACGGAGGGACATGTATCAATATCGGTTGCATTCCCACAAAAACATTGGTGCATGCGGCAAAGCAGGCGGATAAAGACGCTTCTTGGGAGGTCAAGAAGGCATACTATCGTCAGTCCATTGCAAGGAAGGAAGAGGTCGTCTCTTTCCTGCGTCAGAAGAATTATCACAATCTGGCCGACAATCCTCATGTAACGGTCTATACAGGCATCGGCTCCTTTGCGGGTCCGGATGTGGTGGAAGTTGGGATGGCGGAAGGGACATTACAATTGCAAGCTCCCCGGATATTCATCAATACGGGTGCCGAAACCGTCATTCCACCGATAGAGGGGATACAAGGTAACCCACGGGTATATACCAGCACCTCCATTATGGAACTGACTGAGCTGCCGGCACAGCTCGTCATTGTAGGCGGGGGATACATCGGACTGGAATTTGCTTCCATGTATGCTTCGTTCGGTTCGCAAGTCACGGTGCTCGAGGGCTCTTCCGAACTGATATCCCGGGAGGACCGGGACATTGCGGACAGTGTCCGGGAGGTATTGGAACAGAAAGGAATCGTTTTCAGGCTGAATGCACGCGTGCAGTCCGTGAAAGACTCTGACGTCATTTACCGGGATGCGGTCACGGGAGAGGAACATCAGTTACACGCAGATGCCATCCTGCTGGCTACCGGCCGGCGTCCGAATACGGCTGGCTTGAATCTGGCGGCGGCAGGTGTAGAGGTGAATGAGCGCGGTGCCATTGTGGTGGACGACTATTTGCAGACTACCAACCCCAAGATACATGCTATCGGTGATGTAAAGGGCGGTTTGCAGTTTACCTACATTTCTTTGGATGATTACCGCATTCTGCGCGAAGACCTTTTCGGGGCGGGAGAACGCAAGGTGTCCGACCGTGACCCGGTGAGCTATTCGGTATTCATCGACCCGCCGCTTTCACGCATCGGGCTGAGCGAAGCGGAAGCACGCAAGAAGGGATTGAATATAAAGGTCAACAAGCTGCCGGTAGCCGCCATTCCGCGTGCCAGGACTTTGGGCGATACGAACGGACTCTTCAAGGTGGTGGTGGACGCCGATACGGACAAGATAGTGGGATGTACGCTGTTTGGTCCGGAATCGAGCGAGGTCATCAACCTGGTGGCAATGGCTATGAAGACCGGGCAGGAATATACCTTCCTCCGTGATTTTGTCTTTACACATCCCAGCATGAGTGAAGCACTGAATGACTTGATGGGCTTTTAAAGATTATTTAGGCACAATATCCGTCAATTTGCAGGAAGAGCATTTGCGTATCTCCCCAAAAATGACGAATATTGTGCCCGAATTCTATAAACCCCAATAGTCATGACCCGGATATCTGCCATAGGCATTGCACTGCTGTGCATTTTATGCGTAACCTCTTGCGGCTTAAAATCAAGACAGACTACTACCGAATCTTCTTCCGAAACGGGCTATTCTCCGGTTACGACAGACACGGCAGCTACCATTGTACCGTGCTATGCCAAAGGCTATACGGTGAAATATCTTCCGCACCATGTCCGTCTGGTGGATATACACGACCCTCAAAAAGAAAGCAGCAGCACTTTCCACTATGCGCTGGTACCGAAAGGCATAAAGCCTGTCGGCATACCGAGCGACTATACGGTGATTGAAACGCCGGTAGAGCACGTCATGTGTATGACATCCCTGCAACTTTCCAACTTCATCCGTCTGGACGCTTGCGATTGTGTGGTGGGCATCACCAGCACGCGCCATCTCTTCAACAAGGAGATGAACGACCGTTTGAAGTCCGGCGAGACCGTGAAGATAGGCATCGAAGGGAACTTTGACAATGAAGTGATAATGAGCATGAATCCGGATGTTATCTTCATCTCTCCTTTTAAGCGGGGCGGATATGATGCCATGCGTGAAATCGGTATTCCACTGGTTCCCCATTTGGGGTACAAGGAAATGACTCCGCTGGGGCAGGCCGAATGGATAAAATTCATCGGGATGTTCGTTGGCAGGGAAGTGGAGGCGAATGAAAAGTTTGCTGCGATAGAGAAGCGCTATAACGAATTGAAGGAGCTGGCTGCCAACGTGAAGAAGCGTCCGGTGGTATTCAGCGGCGAGATACGGGGTGGCAACTGGTATGCAGTGGGAGGAAAGAGCTTTCTTGCCGAACTGTTCCGTGATGCCGGTGCGGATTATTTCTTGAAAGACGATCCCCGTTCGGGAGGTGTCACGCTGGATTTTGAAACCGTATATAGCCAGGCGGAGAGTGCCGACTACTGGCGCATTGTCAACAGCTATGACGGGACATTCACGTATGATGCCTTGAAGTCCCTCGACCCGCGTTATGCCGACTTCCGTGCGTTTCGTGAGAAGGGAGTGGTATACTGCAACATGCGTGAGAAACCCTTCTACGAAAGTATGCCCATGCAGCCCGAAATTGTATTGGAAGACTTGATACATGCTTTCCATCCCGATTTGTTGCCTGACTATAAACCGACTTACTACGAACTGCTGAAATGATAAAAAGACCCGTACTTCCGTTGATGTTGCTGACACTGGCATCTATCTTTCTTTTTTTCCTGCTGAACCTGCTTTTGGGGTCGGTTCACATTCCTTTGCGCTCCGTGTGGAATATATTGTGGGGAAATACGGAAGAATCCGTTATTTGGCAGAATATCATCTGGAAGTCCCGCGTGCCCCAGGCGTTGACGGCATTGGTGGCGGGAGCAGGGCTGTCGGTCAGCGGTCTGCAGATGCAGACGGTGTTCCGCAATCCGCTGGCAGGGCCTTCGGTATTGGGCATCAGTTCAGGTGCCAGCCTGGGTGTGGCTTGTGTGGTATTGCTGTCCGGGGCGATGGGCGGTGTGGCATTGAGCCGTTTGGGGTATATGGGCGAGGTTGCCTTGTCGGTTGCCGCCATTATCGGTGCGCTGGCTGTGATGGCGCTCATTGTCTATGTCTCCCAGAAGGTGAAGGGCAACGTGACGCTGCTGATAATCGGTGTGATGATAGGCTATGTGGCAAGTGCCGTCATCGGCGTATTGAAATATTTCAGTGTGGAGGAGGATATACGTGCGTATGTCATTTGGGGATTGGGCAGCTTTGCCCGTGTCTCGGGCGACCAGATGGTGCTGTTTGTCTGCATCATGGCTGTGCTGCTTCCGTTGTCCTTCCTGCTGATAAAGACGATGAATCTGTTGCTGCTGGGCGATGGCTATGCACGCAATCTGGGACTGAACATCAAGCGGGCACGCCTGCTGGTTATCTCATGCTCCGGTGTGCTGGTGGCTATTGTAACGGCCTATTGCGGTCCGATTATGTTTATCGGGCTGGCGGTTCCCCATCTGTGCCGTGCCATCTTCCACTCTTCGGACCATCGGGTGCTGATGCCTGCCACATTGCTGGTAGGCGCTTCCCTGGCATTGGTCTGCAATCTGATAGCCCGTATGCCCGGCTTCGAGGGAGCTTTGCCGGTCAACTCGGTGACGGCACTGGTAGGTGCGCCGGTAGTGGCTTCTGTACTTTTTAGAAAACGGAAAGGAGAATTGAATGAATAAGGAAACCATACATATAGAGAATCTTTCCATCGGTTACCCCGGTAAGGGGGATGTGAAAGTGGTGGCAGACGGCATTTGTGCCGGAATCAACAGTGGTGAGCTGACTTGCTTGTTGGGAGCTAATGGAGTGGGGAAGTCCACGTTGCTCCGTACGTTGTCCGCCTTCCAGCCTAAACTTGGAGGAAACATATTTATTGAAGGAAAAGAGATAGGGGACTATACCGACAAGCAGCTTTCGCGCGTCATCAGTGTGGTGCTGACAGAGAAGTGCGATATACGCAATATGTCCGTCGTAGAACTGATAGGTCTGGGGCGCAGCCCCTACACCGGTTTCTGGGGAACCCTTTCGAAAGAGGACAAGACTGTGGTGGACAAATCCATCGCCCTGGTAGGCATTCCCCATCTGGCACACCGCATGGTGCATACGCTGAGTGACGGTGAACGGCAGAAGGTGATGATAGCCAAGGCGCTCGCCCAGGAAACTCCTGTCATCTATCTGGATGAACCGACAGCTTTCCTCGATTTTCCCAGTAAAGTAGAGATGATGCAACTGCTTCACCAGCTCAGCCGGCAAACGGACAAGACGATTTTCCTTTCTACCCACGACCTGGAACTGGCCCTGCAGATAGCGGACAAAATATGGCTGATGGATAAGGTGAACGGAGTGACCATCGGTACACCCGAGGACCTTTCGCTGAACGGCAGTCTGAGCAACTTCTTTGCCCGTAAGGGTATTGCCTTTGATTTGGAAACGGGACTGTTCAGGGTAGCCAATGAATATACCTCCCGGATACGTTTGGCGGGTCACGGGCAGAAGTATGCCATGGTGCGCAAGGCACTCCAGAGAAACGGGATTCTGGCAAACCGGAATGTTGAATCGGAGATTTATATCGAAACCGGAGATTTGAAGGGAGACGGCAGCTTCGTATTCCATCGACCGGGCAAGGAGCCGGTAACAGTGTACTCCATTGAGAAATTGCTGCAAATAGTCTTGTCATTCCATTCCCTATGATGCACCATTCTGCAAAGGATAATTATGTCCACTTAACGACGACTCCGGTCCCCCGGCTGATTACGTCATTGGCTGTGCCGACCATCATCAGCATGCTGGTGACGTCCTTCTACAACATGGCAGATACCTATTTTGTGGGTAAAATAAATACCCAGTCTACGGCTGCCGTAGGTATCGTGTTTTCTGTGATGTCCATTATCCAGGCTGTGGGATTCTTCTTCGGTCATGGTTCGGGGAACTACATCTCCCGTAAGTTGGGGGCGCAGGAAACGGAGAGTGCCGAGAAGATGGCATCCACCGGCTTCTTTTTTGCCTTGTTTATCGGAGCGGCTCTGGCTGTGCTGGGATTGCTGTTCCTTACACCGCTTTCCCTTGCTTTGGGGTCGACGCCTACTATTCTTCCGTATACGGAGCGCTATTTGGGAATCATTCTGCTGGGTACTCCTTTTATGACCGCCTCATTGGTGCTGAATAACCAAATACGTTTTCAAGGTAATGCGGCGTATGCCATGGTGGGGATTGTGAGTGGGGCGGTCATCAACGTGGTGCTCGACCCTATCCTGATTTTTGTATGCGATATGGGCATATCCGGTGCCGCACTGGCCACAGTAGTCAGCCAGATATGTAGTTTCATCCTTTTGCTATATATGGGGCGCAGAGGAGGAAATATACGTATACGTTACAGAAACTTTACGCCTACACTGGCTTTCATCAAGGAAATTATTGGGGGTGGAACTCCGTCACTCACCCGGCAGGGACTGGCAAGCGTGGCAACCATTTTGCTGAACGTGGCGGCCGGTGCATATGGTGACGCAGCTATTGCGGGGATGTCCATTGTGACGCGTATCTCTATGTTTATCAATGCTTTCCTAATTGGTTTCGGGCAAGGCTTCCAACCGGTATGCGGATTCAATTATGGTGCCGGGCTGTATGCCAGAGTGCGCCAAGGATTCTGGTTCTGTGTGAAGGTAGGCTTTTTCTTTTTGCTGGTTTGTGCGGTGGCAGGTATGGGATATGCCGAGGAGATTGTCTCCATCTTCCGCAAGGGAGACCCTGCTGTTGTAGCTACCGGTGCGGCAGCATTGCGCTGGCAGTTCATCACCTATCCGTTGGGTGCATGGATTGTGGTCAGCAACATGATGTTGCAGACTATCCGCAAGCCCGTACGCGCTACGATACTTTCCTCTGCCCGTCAAGGGCTGTTCTTCATCCCCCTCATCTTCATTCTTCCTTATTTCTTAGGACTGAAAGGGGTGGAGATGTGCCAGGCGGCGTCGGACATGCTGACCTTCTTCCTCGCCATTCCATTGACCTGCGGGGTGCTGGCGGAGATGAAGAGGAAGGAGGCGGAACAACTGCAACAGCGGCAATCTTGAAGTTTCTGCGTCCCTATTCAATTTTCACGGGAACTATCGGTTGCCGCTTCACTTTATCGAGGGGAGCTGCATGGTACTCGATGCGCCCGAAGTCTATCTGTCTCAAATCAATGCTTCTGATTGTACTGTTGTACATGGTGCGATAGTAGATGATACCGTTTGTCATATCTGTGGCCGATGTCCATTGGGTGGCACTTGGAATATTGGCAGGAACCTGGCCGAGGGGAAACTCGATGCCTACGGGTATATCAAAGTTATTCAGTATCTGAAAACATTGGAGAACGGTTTCCTGTGCGGTATTCTGTGGTGGTGTAGAAGTCTGGTAGAAAGCGGCACGGATAAAGCGGGAAGGGGGAGTCACATCTCCCGGAATTCCCAAAAAGCCGCTTCCCGAACCGAAAGGGGCTATAGTCACATTGCCCAGCGATTTGCTTTCGGCACTGCCCGGGTAGAGGTTCACATAATTGTTTAAGTTGGTCATCTGCCAGTCAAAGCCGGGGGAGTTTGTCAATACTCCCAGTTTGTTTTCATAGAAACGGGGCTGTCCGTCGATGAACTCCAATACCAGTTGGCGGCCGGTCTTGTCTGCAATCCGCCAATGTACGGTGGAGGCACGCGGATCAATGGCTATGACCGTTACATTTTCAATAGCCTCCTTTACCTCGTCCACAGTAGAAAAGCTTCCCAACAGCCATGATACCAATTGTAAATCGGCTATGCTCGACGCTTTTCGTGTGGGGTCGTACTCCTCATATTTGCCATATCCGGGAAAGTAGAACAGCCCGGCGGAGAGCCCGGCTTCATTCAGTCCTTCGGCCACGAACTCCTTTTGCTCCACTGCCAGGCCTACGTAGCCATAGCGTGAGGTGAACTCCATGCCGGGCAGACTGCCTCCGGGTGTCAGTGATTGTTGCGAATAACCGCGCGGTACGATGACGTACTGGCTGTTCAGCTCACTGCCTCCCCATTCGATGGTGCGAGCTACGACGTGCGCATTGTCTTTGGCCGTCAGGGTGATACCGGTACATGCCTCTGCTGTTTGAGGGGCGAAGGTGAGGGCTGTCATTGCTGCCAGCAGGATAGGAATTCTTTTTGCCATATTATTCAGTTTATATTGTTGAGTATCTGTTTGTATACTAAACAACTCTGTATGGCAAAATGTTCCCTTACCAGAACCGGTACCCCAGCGTAAAGAATGCGGCGAAGTTCTTGGGAAAATATCCTCCTTCTTCCGAATGACCTATCATCTGGTTTATCTGCTCATTGACTTTTACCAGTCCCACTTGTGTCTCTGCACCGATGATGAATCTTCTGTATTCAAAAGTAAGTCCCAGGGCAATACCTGCATCGAAACGGTTGTTACCCATTTTCCCGTCTACCATACTGCCGAAAGTGTCTATCTTGAACTGGTATCCTCCCTGCATACTGCTGCTGCTATAATCGTAGGTCTCGCCGGAGGTCTTGCCTGCCACGCCTATGGCCGCATAAGGGCCGACGCTCAGCGAGGCATGATAATCCCTGCCCAGATGGAGGCGGGCCGCTATCATGAGGGGGATTTGCAGATACAGTTCATGCATTTTGGCCTTGCCTATGTGGCTTATCTCGTCTTTACCGCCGATGGACACGAATTCCAATGCGGATTGCAGCACCCAGGTCTTGTTGAGGACATATACTGTACCGACACCAGCTTTGTAAGCTATTTGGGTGTCACTGCTGGAGTGTTTTCCATGAAAATGGGAGGTACCGATTCCTGCTTTTGCATGAAAGGACAGCGGGCTTTGTGCCAGGCCGGTCAGTACGGTCATTGCCATACAGACGGTAATGATTATCTTCTTCTTCATGAGTAAATTTTTCCGTTTTCGGTTATGAGTAATACTGTTAGTTCGCTGTTGGGCAGCAAGGGGTCACAGTGCCGGTGACAGAGCTCAATCAGTGCCTTGCCAAACTTTTCCAGCAGCTCTTCGGGAATGATGTCCCAGAGTTCGCGCGCCAGGTTCATCTGTCCGATGGCGGCAAGTGTTTCTTCGCTGCATCCCGTCTGGCGTGCCAGGTCTTGAATGAATTCCTTATTCATGGTCACTTTCTTGCTGTGGGTATCCAGATTGCCTTCGGCCAGTTTCACGGCCTTTCCCATCATCACGCCGAGGGTGACGTGCGGTACTTGCTCTTCGGCTGCTATTTTCAAGGTTTCGCCGATAAAGTTGCCGTAATGCACGAAAGCCTGGGTGGGGAGGTCGGGATAATACGCCTTGATGAAACGTTCGCTCTTTGCGCCGGAGCTGATGACGATACGAGGGTTCCGGGTTGCCTTTGCCACTTCCATGGACTTCCGGATGGAATTGATGAAGGCTTCCGAGGAGAATGGCTTCACGATGCCGGAGGTCCCGATAATGGAAATGCCTCCTTCGATACCGAGGCGGGGATTGAAGGTGCGTTTGGCTATTTCTTCTCCACCGGGGATGGAGATGGTAATGAGAATAGGATTGGGCTGTTTGGCAATATGGAGGCGTTCAAGCCATAGCTTGACGTTCTTCTTTATCATTTCGCGTGGGGTGTCGTTGATGGCAGAGCTACCGAGCTCAAGTCCCAGACCGGGCATGGTGATGACACCTACGCCTTCGCCGCCGCAGACGATGATGTTGTAGTCGTCCTGGGGAGTGTCTTCCGGCAGCGGGTCGTCTATGCGGAAAGGTATGGCTATATTGGCCACAACTTTCATCCCGTTGGTGATGTCCGGGTCGTCGCCGGCATCCTTGATGACGGTAGCGCTTGTCTCGAACATGCCGTCACCGTTTTCCAGAAGGTCGGAGTGGGGAATATGGTGCTGCGGCTCTACGGGAACCTGTATGGTTTCTCCGTTGGGAAGAACTACCGGAAATTCTGTAGGACGCTTTTTGAAGTAGATATTGAATACATCCCAGGTGGCGGCTACGGCGGCAGCGGCGGCACATGTTCCGGTAGTCAGTCCGCTGCGCAGGGGGAAGAAGTCGGGTAAATGTTTCTCGACTATGCGGCGCAGGCCATGCTCGCCGTTTACACAGATAAACTTGCCGGATGTCTCGGGGCGTCGGATGGCAAAGATGCGTATACCCAGTTGCCGGGCAGCTTCCACCTTCTCGCAAAATCCGCCGGATATCCCGCTTTCTTTGAGGAGGATGGCTTCGGGATGAAGCTGTTTCATCAGGACTTGCTCGTCTTCTCCGGGTGTGTAGTAGTAGAGGTTCTTCTCGGAGAAGCCCTGTTCCCGGGCGAGCTTGCGCGAGCTGTCACGGTCGAGGATGCGGAAGTAACAGCAGGCATTCTGCCACAAAGGCTTCAGCTTACCTATGGTCTGTACGCCGGTCAGTGCAAGTAAGATGAAAATCTTTTCTTTCTGTATCTTCTCGATGGCATCGTCATAATCCCTGCACCAGGTGATGTGTTCTTCATCGCGTTTCGGGAAGATACGCTCGAAACGGATGACGGGGATATTCGATTCCACGGAGACTTGTTCCAGAGTCTCATGCAGCTGTGTGGCAAAGGGGTGCGCGGCGTCTATCAGCAGCTTTATGTGATGCTGTGCACAGAATGTTTCTATTTCTATTGCATCCATCGCGCCTTGCAGGCGGATGCCATTATGCAGAAGTACGTCCTGCTCATCCCCTTTGGTAGAATAGTAGAAAGTTTTTCCGGCTTCTTCAAGGGTTTGGATGGCTATGCGTCCTTCGGTGGTTCCGCCAAATATTAATATCATGTTTGAATGTTTATGGGTGATTAATCGTTGATTTATTTCCGGTACAGATGCTTGAACTCGTGTGCATAGAGCCGTGACAGACCTTCACGGTTGCCGATGGCTTCGCCTACGACAATCATGGTTGTCAAGGTGAGGTTATTTTCCTTCACTATTCTGGCAAGGTCTTTGAGTTCCCCCCTGAATATTTGTTCGTCTTTCCATGTCAAGTGGTAGCAGACAGCTACGGGGGTAGTTTCCGGATACTCCTGCAACAGCTCTTCCTGCACCTGCTTCGCAATGCCTGCACTGAGGAAGATGCACATGGTACTTTGTGAGCGTGCCATGAGATGTAGCTTTTCGCGTTCGGGCATGGGCGTGCGTCCTTCGCCGCGTGTTAGGATGATGCTTTGCACTTTTTCCGGAATGGTGAACTGCGACTTCAAGGCAGCTGCCGCCGCCTGGAAGGAGGATATGCCGGGGGTGATGTGGTAGCTCATACCGTGCTGGTCAAAGTAGTTCATCTGTTCCTGAATGGCACCATAGATACATGGGTCACCCGTATGCAGGCGTACGATGAATTTTCCCTTGTCATAGAACTTCTTCATCACTTCAAATTGTTCCTCCAAATCCATGGAAGCGGAGCTGAGTACGGTAGCTCCGGCCTTGGCACAGAGAGTCAGCTCCTTGGGAACGAGGCTGCCGGCATACAGAATGAGGTCGGCGCGTTCCAGCATTTGGCGTCCGCGTACGGAAACCAGGTCCGGGTCGCCCGGGCCGGCACCTACTATTTCGATGTGGCCCTGGCGCACAGTTCTTATGTCGAGGGCGGCGGCCACGGTATAGTTCTCTCCTTTCTTCTTGGGCACCAGCAGCCGGGAGTTGTTTGCACTCAGCAAGGCGGCGGCTTCGCTGACGCTGGGGGTGCCCATGTGCTTCATGACGGTTTTGCTGGGATGGGGCACCTCTATCTCTGCCAGTTCCTCGGCTGTATAGAAGTAGACCGGGAACTTCTTTTGGAGCGCTTTCACTACCGGTTCGTCACTTTTGGCTTTAATCGTGGAGATGGAGGCGATGCTTTGGGGCATGATACCGTATTCCTTCAGCGTGTTCATAATCTCTTTCTCCACTTTCCGTACGGGACCTGCCAGCCGGGCAAGGCCGATGCCGAGGTGTACGACACAGGGCACGTAGCATATCATAGGCATTTCCGGGAAGTTGGGGACTTGGGGAGATACGCACAGAATCAGTTTGAAGCGTGAAGGTTTAATGTCCTGCACCCGGTAGAATACTTCTACATGAGGCGGCAGGTGCGCCTCCATCCAGTCCGTGCCTTCATTGCGCACCGTGAGCAGCAGGGCGGTGGGCTTGCCGGAAACGAAGAGGCTGATATGCTCGTTCATGCATACTCTTTTTTTCTCTTCGGGCGTCTTGGCAAGTTCTGCCAACAGGAGGGTGGAGGGCTCGGCGTTGATGACCGGAAACCACCCGAAACGTTGGGGCAGGGTATCGAGTCCCCATAGGCCGGTGCAGTCGCTTTGCGTGGTGACTACCGGTTCGGCCCCGAGGATATTCGCTACCTGGTGGGTCAGTTCGTTGGCTCCTCCGATGTGTCCGGAAAGTACGGAGATGGCAAATTTACCGGTACTGTCCACGCAAACCACGGCAGGGTCGGTATATTTGTTCTTCACGCAAGGAGCGATGGTGCGGACACAGATTCCCATGGCGCCAATGAAGACAAAGGCATCATAGCGGTTGAAGTTTTCCGCTGTGAATTTGCCGGCGGATTCTATATGTGTGCATCCCTCTTCGTGCCTGAGGGTGAAGATTTCGGAGTCGGGAAGTTCGTTGAGCAGTGATTGGGCTATGCTCAAACCGGCTTCGGAGATTAGAATAATAGCTGTTTTCATAATGGGTATGTTTAAGAAAGCGTGGCTTTCATAATTTCAATGGGGTTATATTCGTTCAAGGCGATATGGGTGGAAGGGTGGAGCACCATTCCGTTCCGCTCGATTCCTCGGCAGAACGCCTCCTTGCTTTCTGCCGATACGGAGTTGAAGACGATGCAGCCTTCGGGGTGCAGCACTTGTTTCACTTTCTCTATCATTTCCTCCAGATGTCCGCCGTGTCCACCGATGAAGACGGCATCGGGGCGGGCAAAGGGAGTGAGGTCGGTGTGCAGGAAATCTCCGGTTACCGCCGTAATGCCCGGTGCGCCGAAGCGGCGGGAGTTGGTGTCCATCAGCTCTTTTCCTTCGGGGCGTATCTCGAAGGAGATGACGGCGAGATGAGGAAATTGCAGGCGGGCTTCGATGGAGACGGAACCGGTACAGAAACCGATGTCCCAGAAGACGCGGCGGCGGTTCAGTTCCAATGCCTGCAGGGTGAGCAGGCGGATGGGAGCCTTGGTTATCATGCGGGCGCGTCCGTCAAGATGTGCAAACTCTTCATCGGGGATGCCGAAGGGACGGACTGGAAAGTCTGGGGCTTCGCTACCGTGCAGGGAGTTTGTGCGGCATTGTCCGAGATGGCTGTCCAGCAGCAGGCAGTTGGGATGTTCGAAGTCACCGGAAACCGCTTCCTGGGGTGTCATCCGGCGTATGCGTTCCTTTTCGGGATTGCCGAGATGTTCGCCGATGTATAGCGTGTAATGGGAGTACCCGTATTTCAGCATGCGGGCGGCAATGGTGACCGGGGTATGTTCGCGGTCGGTGAGGATGCCTATTTTGGGTGCACGCTCTATGAGGGCACGGTCGAACTCCTGCCACGGGCGTCCTGTCAGGGAGACGGTGCGCATGTCGTCATACGGCATGACGAGGCGGTGTGCCAATGTCTGCAAGGAATTGAAAGCGGGATAGAGCAGAATGTCTGCCTCGGGAAGCTTACGCTTTATGGTATTGGCAAAACCGAAGAATAACGGGTCGCCGGAAGCGAATACAATGATGGAGTCGTCCGTCGCCGTCTCTTCGAAGCGGGCAAATATTTCTTCATAACGGGAAAAGACGCGGTCCAGCGGTACGGTGATGGAAATCCATTCGGCTCCGGCAGGCAGCAGAGGACCGACAATCTCCTTATGCCGTATGCCACCGGAGAAGACCTTCCCCTTCCGTATCTGTGCCAGTGCTTCCGGTGGAAAGAAGGGGGAACGGTTGTCATCCATTCCTATGATTATAAATCTGTGTTTCATTCAATGAGTAATCTTATGAAAATATCAAGTAATGTAAGGGGGCATAACAAGTAATGTTATCGGTCGTAACAAGTAATGTTATGGAATGTCTCTTTTCACTTACACATCCCTGCCCGGGCGCAACTGCTCCGCATCGTTGTAGCACAACACGGAGTTCACCAGCGTGGCAGCCAGGTTGCTGCCTCCCTTACGTCCTTCTACGATAATCTTGGGTATTTCCGTAAAGGGTTTCACCATGTGTTTGGACTCCTGCACATGCACAAAGCCTACCGGTGCGACAACAATGCCCGCCGGATGTGCCTTGCCCTTACGTATCAGGTCGCAGAGTTCCATAAGTGCCGTAGGTGCATTGCCGAATACAAAGAATGCATCGGGATGCTCCTCCACAGCCAGGCGGATGCCTGCCTGGGTACGGGTAATGCCTTTCTCTGCAGCCATCGTCGCCGTACGCGGGTCGCCAAGGTAACATTTCACCTCTACGCCCAGCCGCTGCAAAGCTCCTTTGCGGATACCGCTGGCTGCCATCGTGACGTCTGTGACAATGGTCTTGATTCCGCCTTTCTCGATGGCTTGATACAAGGAAGCCACGGCACCTTCGTCCGTATGCAGCAGATACTCCATTTCAAAATCGGCGGTGGTATGTATGGCATGGAGTAAAGCCCATTTATGGTCGAGGGGAATATGCTTGTTCTTCAGTTCCTTTTCGATGGTACGGAAACTGCGAATCATGATGTCTTGCCCGATGCCCGTGGCTTCGGTATTCGTGTCCCGGTAATAGCCGCGCGGAGTGATGAAGGCTCCGTTCCATTCGTAGGACTGTGAGTTGCCTATCAATACGACTGTAAACATATCCACCTCTTCGGGATTGAAATCTCCCAGTGTGGTGATGTGTACCGCTTGTTCCGGGCGTCCTGCCTGGCGCACATATCCCACGGGCGTTTCCGGTGAGCGTCCTTCCTGCAGAAAGAGTTCTTTCAAGCGGTAAAGCTGCCAGTAGCGTCCTTCACTTTTGGGGTTGTAGACTGCCGTCACGAAGTCGGCGGCAGCGGCTGCGATGATACGCCTTTCAATACGCTCCCAGGGAGTCATCAGGTCTGAAAGGGAGATGACACAGAAGTCATGTCCTACGGGAGCTCCCAGCAGTGAGGCTGCCTTTTGGAAAGCGCTGATGCCCGGCAGCGAAACGATTTCCACGTCGCTGTTCCTTTCCCGCTTCATCTCGTAGACAAGCGGCGTCATACCATAAATGCCCGCATCCCCAGAACTGATGACGCAGACCGTCTTTCCCTGCTCTGCCAGCTCGAAAGCCTGCTCGGCACGGGCGCGCTCACGCTTCATGCCGGTATCTATGCATGCTGTTGAGGGGTGGAGATAAGGGGTTACAAATTGGAAATAGTACTTATATCCCACCACTACATCTGATTCTTGCAAAGCGGAAATTACGGCGGGAGTTATATCCGATTCATTGCCCGGTCCGATGCCGGCAACAATTATTTTGGGGTGTTTCATATCCATATGTTCTATTGGCATACAAAGATAGAACTTATATTTGACGAAACCGAAAAAACTCTGTGCTAATCCGCGTAATCTGTGGTGAAACTTTATTGTCTAAACCTGCAAGTGCCGGTATTCGCTCGGAGTATAGCCTACGTTCTTCTTGAACACGCGGTTGAAGTGCTGCGAATACTGGTATCCCAGCTCATAGGCAATCTGGCTGACCGTCTTCCCGCTTCCTATAATCATTTCTTTGGCCAGGTCGATGATTTTGTTCTGGATATATTCCTGCGCCGTCTTTCCGGTTTCCTTCTTCACCAAATCTCCGAAATAGTTGGAGGAGAGGAACACTTTGTCTGCGAAGTATTTCACGGAAGGCAGTCCTTCGGTCTGCGGTTTGTCGCTCTGGAAATAGTCGTCTATCAGTGCTTCAAATTTCATCAGGATGTCTTTGTTGGCTGCCGAGCGGGTGATGAACTGGCGTTCGTAGAAACGCATGCAGTAGTCCAGCAGCAGTTCGATGTTGCGCGCAATCAGCCCCTTGCTGTGCTTGTCGATGGGGCGTTGGATTTCCATCTTAATCTTCTTCAGACAGTCGAGGAAGATTTCTTTCTCGTCTTCGGACAAATGCAGCGCCTCGGTAGAGGAATAGGAAAAGAAGGAGTACTGTTTTATTCCCTGTCCCAGTGAGGTGCCTTTTATCAGGTCGGGGTGGAACAGCAGGCCGGAGGCGCTGGGCTGCATACCTTCCAGCATGTTGACCTCGGTCACCTGGCCCGGGGCGAAGCTGGTTACCGTGCCTTCCTGGTAATCGTAATACTGTTTTCCATAGCGTATGTCTCCGCATTTGGTGTTTTTGAGGAAAAGGGCGTATACGCCATAGTTCAAGGTGAAATGCCTGGGATATCCGGTGGCTTCGGACAAATCGACTACGCTGACCAGCGGATGCAGGGTTTCGAGACCGAACATCTTGTTGTATTGGTCTACAGCATTGAGCTTGATTACTTCTTCCATAAACGTTCCTGTTAGTTTTGTACAAATGTAGAGAATAATCCGGAAAGTACCATATCGCAGGAGGAGGAATCCGTAATATGGTTACAAATGTCCGTAATCTGTGTACATTGAAAAGAGCTACACCCTTTGTCCGGAATGGTGTAGCCATCCGGAGCAAAGGGTGTAGCCTTGGTATGTAAAAGGTGTAGCCCTTTTACGCTTGCTGGTTATCAATCTTTTAGCATGGCTTTGATGTGTTCCATATAGAGCTGGCGGATGGCTTTGTTTTCGCCCAGTCCCTGCATGCGTACATTCACTTGATAGCCTTGCTTTTCAAGTTCCGTCTTCCACACGCCGGCAATGTCTTCCTTGGTATGGTTGCCGCATACCAGTAGCAACGGAACCAATGTCACGCTCTTGGGGCGTGTCTCTTTCAGTTGCAGCAGGGTTGCGTCCAGGGTAGGATATCCTTCAATGGTGCTGACGTGGAAGTTCTTCAGTCCATGGGCTTTCATCATGAAGTCGAGCATGGCGTAAGTAGCCGTGCTGGGTAGCTGGTTGCCGTGCCCCACATAGACAATGTCTTCTTTCTTTCCCGGCTGTTCGGCGGTCAGTATACCGATTACCTTCTCGCAGTCTTCGACGGAGTAGAGCAGGGGATTCCCCACTTTTATCTCCTTGAAGAAGGGACGGAGCTTGTCTGCATCCCTGCGGACGGAGGTCATCTCACTGCCTTCTATCAAGGTGGTACTCTGGACGTAGATGGTCCGGTAGCCTTCGGCGCGAAGTTTCAACAGTGCATCCGTAGGGCTGTCTTTGTACACGCCCTCTTTGGCAAGTCTTTTTCGTACAATCGGCGAGATGTATGCCTCGCGTACTGTAAACTGCGGAAAGGCTTCCTGCGCCTCACGGGTCACGACGTCGAGCGTCAAGGCACGTGTCTGAGGGTCTGAACTGCCATAATGGGTGATGAGCAAAGCCGCCTTCTCCTCTTGTTGTGCGGAGGAGAAGAGGCTGATGCCGAGTAAATAGAGAGTGATGAAAAAATGTCTCATAATTGTTGTTGTTTCTAAATGCGTTATGGAGAGATTATTTTAGTCTGAGTGCCAGGCTGACTACTACCGAACGTCCCGGGGAATACAAGGCGAAGTTCTTGTTCAGCGGGCGGTTGTCTTTCTTGTTGAAGATATTGTCTATGCCGATGCCCGGTTCGATGACAAAGTTGCGGAAGCCGTCGAAGGTATGGCGGGTATTGAGGTTCCAGATGCCGTAACCCGGAGCATTGCCGTCCGCGTCACCCGGATAATAGACTTTGCTTTGCAGACGACCGTTCAGGTTGAGGTTCAAGGTATAGTCGCTCCAGCTGTGTGTATAGTTTCCGGTGATGGTGGCTGTATGGCGTATGCTGCGTTCGATGTTTTGCCATTCGCCTCCTTCGTTCAGACCGCGTCCATAGGCGTAGGTATAGTTTCCGGCCAGGGTGAAGCCCGGGAACAGATTGCCGTTCAAGTTCACTTCAAAGCCTTTAACGGTAGCTTTCTCGAAATTGAAGTAGTTCTTGACACTTAGGTTTTTCGTGGATGAAAGGTCACCGATTTCGGGGAACTCTTCACGCAACTGGTTCTGCTCTGCTTCCGGTAGGTCATCGAATTTAGTGGATTTGGAAGTTACCATGTTCTTTACATAGTTCAGGTAACCGGTGACGGAAGCACTGAAACGGTTGGTGCGGTATTCCATGTTGATGGAGTAATAGTTGCTGCGTTCGGGGTCGAGGTTCTCGTCACCCAATGAGATGGTGGCTCGTGTACCCATTGTCTTCTTGAACATGTGGTAGTAGAGCTCGTCAATTCCCGGAGCGCGGAATCCGGCAGCATAGGTGGCACGTACATTGAAGTTGCCTATGTTGTACATGGCTGCCACTTTGGGGGTGAAGCGTCCGCCCGTCTGTTCGTGATGGTCGTAGCGTACACCCACAACACCGGTCAGATGGTTCCAGAGCTTCACTTCATGCTGTCCGTAGGCTGATGCCGTATAGACACTTTTGTCCAAATCGGAGTCGGGACGGCGGAGCACCTCACGGCGATAGTCTACACCGAACACCGTAGTGCTGTTGGTTGTAAAACCGAAGATACCTTTCAACTCGGCATCATGGAATTTCTGAAGCTTGGTAAGCGCATACTGTCCGGGCAGGTATCCGCTGTTTTCTATCAGGTATTTGTAGCGTGATGCGTAATTGTTTCCTGAATAGTCAAACTGGATAACGTTGCGTTTACTCAGTTTGTATTTGGCGCCTGCCCCCCAGTTATAACCTTCGTAGGTAGTGTTGTACTTGCTTCCGCCGGTGATATCTTCGCGTTCTACCGGACGTTCGAGTCCGCGGTTGTAGTATCCGCCGTTGGCATAGAAGGAAAGCTGTTCCGTAGCATCATAGGTAAACTTCTGCGAAAAGTTATTCGAGCTGTAGCCCAGGGAGAGCGGGGCAATCGTTTCGATGATGTCTTCTCCATCTTCTGTCAGACGGCTGTTTTGCCAACCGTCGGAGTGGTCGTATTTATAGGAAGTATAGGACCCTATTTTTCCTTGGGCGATGTCCAGATTCAAGCCTTGGGAGAATTGATTCTTTCTCGTATAGCTGCTATTGCTGCTGAAGGCTACCACATCTTTAGGCTCGTTGGTAATGATATTGATTACACCGCCGATGGCATCCGAACCATAAAGGGAAGAAGCGGCTCCGTTCAGTACCTCGATGCGCTTGACGCGGGTCATGTCTATTTGGTTGAGGTCGATGTTACCGGTGATATCTCCCGTAACCTTGCGTCCGTTCACCAATATCAGCACGTGTTTGTTGGAGAGTCCGTTCATCATCAGATAGGACCCCATCGCGTTCGGACGGAAGGAGAGCGAGGGCACCATCATGGTCAAGGCCTGCTGGAAGTCGGTGATACCGGCACGCTTTATCTCGTTGGCAGTGATAACCGATACGGGAGACGGGGTATTCTTCAGTCGCTGATGTGTACCTGTACCCGTTACTACCACCGGGTTCAACTCGTGAGTTTTCTTGGTCATATCGTCGCTGTCACCTTTTTCTGCTTGTGCATAGGCACCGGTGGCGATGATTCCTCCCATAAGGAGAGCTGTGAGAAGTCTTTTCTTTATCATATATTGTTTTATTTTATATAACGCTGCAAAGGTACATACCATTATCGGAGGGTGAAATACTTAATAGTTGTTATACTGCGATGGCCAAATAGCTATTAATAGGTACTGTATTCCCTTATTCCGGCACATAGATAATCTCTCCATTTTCAAGCTGATAGGCAACTCCCACTTTCTTTCCTCTTTTACCGGAGGTCTTTTGGTCTTCGCTGGGAGTGTATTTCTTGATTTCCTGCCCTTCTTTGGTAATGATTTCCATATTTTCCTTTCCGGGATTCTTCACCATGGTGAAGTCTTCTTTAGAAAACATCTCCGTCATATTGAAGCGGGAGACGAGAGCCACCATCAAGGCTACGGCAAAGACCATCGCTACGTCAAAAAGATTGGCTACCGTACCCATGGGGTCGGAGTCCGAATCGCTGTGCAGTAATCTGTTTCTCTTACTCTTCATAGTTTTCGTATCGTTAGTCCGTTATTCCTTTTCGGCCGTTTGGCGGCTTATCACTTTGTACAGATATTCCAAGTCGTTCATTTCGCGGGCATACCAGCGTTGTTTCACTTGCAGGGTAATGACGCCGACAGCAGCAATGACCAGCCCTACCACTGTAGTGGCAAAAGCCACCTGCATATTGTAGGCCATGGAGGAGATGTCTCCTTGTGCCAGCCCCACCAGTGCGGGACCCATCGGGATGAGGGTACCCATCAGTCCCAACATGGGACCCAGTTTGATGAATGTACGCGAACGTCCCAACTCCTTCTCGGCTTCCATTTCATAGTTGGCAAGCAGGTGTTCGCAGTAGGCAGCGTCGTCCCGGTGTGCGGACAATTTGGACAAGTTGCGGAGGAGAGGGGAGTTGCCTGCCGATGGGAGTTGCTGCAGTAGTCCGTCTATATTCTCTGGGGTGATGTTCTCCAGTGTTTCAGTGAATTGCTTCTGTAATTTCATCCGCTGGTAGAACTCACCGAAGAAACCTCCCGCAAGGATAATGGCACGTAGAAAGAATAGCAGCAGCAGGACTACGACGGGAACCAGCAGCCCGTTTGAAATCCAGAACAGTGTGTTTGAGATTGTTTCCATATATCTTTTTAGTTTTTAATTCTTTAATTTATTTCAATAGCCCGTGGCAATGATGCTCAATATAACAATGAAAATATTAACAATGAACAGTACTTCCAAGCGCAGTGGTTTATCACCGATAGCATGCCGCAGCAGAAGGCTCCCAGCACAAACTGCAAGGAAAGTAACGCCGGCTGCTATCCATGAGAGACTGCCGAAATCTATTCCGGGAAAAGTGAAAAGCAGCAGTGCCAGGACATAGCATATTACTCCGCCTATCAGTATGCCGGGATATAGCTTCAGGAAGAGGGTGACTGCTTGTTTGAATGCCGTGTTGCGGGTACGCATTTCTGCGAAACAGTCGAAACAGAAAGTTATCATTACGGCGGCTTCCAGGGTGACACATACCGACAAGTTTAACATCTGTGGACGGGAGGCAAAAAAAGATGCCACCACGGTCTTGGACTGTTCCGTCATCCATGGAGTCACCAGCCACGCAAAAAAGGCACAGCCTGCGGCAACCGTCCACATTCCCCAGCGTGGATAGAACCCCACCTTCAATAGAAAATTGAGGGCGATGAATAGGGCTAACAGATGAATGACGTATTCCATAATACTCTGTTTCTATTTATTCTTTTTCTTTCTCTTCAACAATACGACCAGTCCGATGAAGGTGATGACGACAAGACTGCCTGCAATCACTCCATTCACTCTGTTCTTACGTACCGTTTGTTCGGAAGTCAGTTTGTGTTCTTTCAGTACGACATCCTTGCCATCGGTTGCGGATGCTTCGTGTACCTCCTTCATGTTCTGGGTATAGGTCTGCTTCTCGCTATTGCCCAACTGGTCGGCAACGAACGACTGGAGCCTGGCATTGTCACAAACGAACTCTGTGCAGGCGGCACCCTTCTCGCGTGTGATTTGTGCATGCAGGGAAGCAGTAGTTTTCAGTTGCTCATCAGATGCTTTCCAGTAACCTTTGCGGGCGCTTTCCAGCATGACGGCTGTCATAGCCTGGAATGCGGCGGGATTGACGCGGAGGAAGTACTCGTGAATGCCCAGCTTATTCTCATCCTTTATATACATTCTATACAAGTCATTGAACAGTTCTTTGTCCATGGCCGACGGACGCATGACGTGCCAGCCGAAGATGTTGCGGAAGATTTCGCCGAACATCTGCGCCGAACCTTCCCCGCCTTTCATCCGCTCTTGTATAAAGGTAGGGTTCAAGATGGTGGAACGTGTCTCTACGGCAATGGCCTCTTTGGCATCCTGCATGCGGCGGTTGGTCCGGTTGCGGTAGTCTGCCATATAGGCATCCGGTTCCTTGCCGGTCACGGTTTTGACGGTGAGCGAGAGTCCACCCGTAAATTCATATACATGATCCAGGGAGATGGGCCCCCATGTGTTACTTTGACGGGGCTGGATGACAACATCCGTTTCGGACAGTGCCGAGGCAAACAAACCTTCCTGGACGTCTCCCCAATTTCCGTCGTCCCCATAAGAGGCACCCATATTGTTGAGGTATCCTTCGGCTATCTCCTTTTCGCTTTCCCACGAGCCGCTGTGCTCGGTATAGGCCATCATACCGGTACTGTATCCGCTGTTGATCGGTCCGAATACACGCATCACAGACATTTCACGGGCACGTTTGGGGGAAGCCCCTTTTTCTACCAGTAATTTTTCCTGCAACAGTGTACCCGATGCCACATAGTTGGGATAGGTCTCATCTCCGGCTTCCGATGCCAGACGTATAGCATCGGTCAGTAACTTCAAGCGGGAACCGGCTATGTCGCGTAGCTGTCCGGACACTTGTACCAGCACATTGATGCGCGGACGCCCCAGTTCTTCACTGGGCACCAGTTTCAGGTCAACCACTCTGCCTTGGGCGTCGCGTACGGGTTCTACTCCCAGCATCCAGAATACCTGGGCCAGCGTAGCTCCTTCCGTATTGATGAATTCGCCTGCCCAGAAGGTATAGCTTACTTTCCGAGGATATTCGCCGTGCTTGCTGATGTACTGTTTTAAAGTCGCTTCTGCCAATCGCTTTCCATCTTCCCAAGCCCTTGGGTTGGGAGTATTCTCGGCGTTGATGCTGTACATGTTGCGTCCGGTGGGCAGAACGTTCGGGTTCAGTACGGGGTCACCTCCCGGCGCAGGGAATACGGTTCCTCCGCTGAGTGCACGCACCATGGCATTCTGTTCGTTGACGGAGGAGGCAAGCAACTGTTCGCGATAGAGTAGGGCGGGGCGAAGCTCCGGTGCTACAGATGCAGTATCCTTGGGTGGATTCTGGAGTAAGGCGGTCAGTCTTTTCCTGGCGGCAGGCAAGTAGTGGTGGGCTATATAGGTGAAGTCTTGCAACTGCTCTGTGGTGATTTTGCCTTTATCGCGGTCCTTGCGGGCCGTTTCGTATGCCAGCGGGTCGGCAGCGACGGCGAGAGTGGTGGTCAGCAGGTCGCGGTCAGAATAAGGCTCGTTCATGGTGTAGTACGCACCCAGTATCTTTTCGTTGGCTATCTCTTCGGTGAAGGCATCCAGACGTTCCAACTCCTCGGCTGTATAGGGTTCGCCGGATATGGAATCCAGATTGAGGTCGCGGTGCAGCCCCAGGCGCATGGCCTCTTTTTTGATGTTCATTCCCAGAGCCCGGTGTTTGGCAGTCCCTTCGTCCAGCACTTTGTGAATATCTTCCAGCAAGGCCGAATAGCGTTGGCGCATACCGCTCTCCACGTAGGGCGGAGTGAGATGGGTGACCAGTACGGCATGTGTTCGGCGTTTGGCAATGATACCCTCGCCTACGTTTCCGGTGGTATAGAAATAGAAGTGGGGGAGGTTACCAATCAGTACATCCGACCAGTCGGCCTGCGACTGTGCCACATTCTTTCCGGGCGTGTATTCCAAGTTGCCGTGGGTGCCGAAGTGAATCACTGCATCTGCCTTGAATCCTTTTTGCATATACAGATAAGGAGCCAGGTAGCTGTGGGGCGGCGCTACCGGCATTCCATGCACCAGTTTGAACTCATCATCTCCCAATGCCGGGCGGGGCTGGGGGAAGAGTAGGATATTGCCGAATTGCAGGCAGGTAATGGCAATACTGTCCTCTGTTACCAGCAGATTGCCGGGCGCATCTCCATATCTGTCTGTCACTTCCTGATATTTCTCGGGAAGGAGTACTTCGTGTGCCCATTGTTCGTATTGCTCGGTAGAAAGCCATATCGGGTGTGCCGTTTTCAAAAACTGTTCTTGTGCTCCTTTGGCATACGAACCCATGACGGCACCGTCACGATGTATCCGCTTGCCGAACTCCTCTACAGTAGCAGGCAGTCCACTGACGTCGTACCCTTCCGAACGCAGGCGTTTCAAGAAGTTATAGAGTGAAGGAATCACTTCCATACCGCTTGCCAGCAGGGCGTCTTTTCCCGGAGTCTTGAAGTAACAGATAGCAACGCGCTTTTCTTTGTTGGACATGTCTCTCAAGGACATGTACTTGGTAATATGGTCCACTACGGCATCTATCCGTTCATTTTCAGCGGTGTACAGATAGTATCCTTGTTTGTTTTCGTTTTGGGTAGCGATGCAGAGGGGTAGCATGCCTCCATCTATCTCAGGCACCACTACACGGGCGGTCAGTGTGCCACCGCTGACGGGGGTATCCGGGTCCAGCCATTCCTCGTGGGGCTGAATCAGCGGGAAGGGCATGAATAAAGGAATGTTTTCCTGGTGCAGCCAGTTGATGAGTGAGTCATTGCCCAGCCGTCCCATAGGCAGGTAGACTACTGCATCGGGATGGAGGGTACGTATCATATCGGCACGCGGTTGACCTCCGGCTGTGAAAGGATAGACATTGAAGCCTGCTTGTGTCAAGCACGTGATGAGGGAATCTACGTGGGCACGGTTTCCTTCCATCGGAAAGTTGAGTCCGGAAATCAGGGCAAGGTTGCGTCCGTCCTCATGGTAGAGATTTTTTTCTTTCAGATAGGCGGTCACCTCTTGCGGAGTACTGAAGTAGCGGCCGTATTCGCGGTGGTAGAACATGTTCTCCAGCAATGGGATGGGAGGCTCGTAATCCTGGTGTCCCCACCGGTGGGGAGTGGCGATGTGGCGCAGGTAGAGTAAGGCATTCCGGTAGTTGTGCTTGTTGCCGTTCTTGAGATACTCCCGTAGCGTATGCTGTTGTTCATTGGTAACATTGTGATTGAGGGAGAGGGTGAAATTTCGTAACGTATTCGTAAAGACTGGTACTCCGCTGGCACCCACCCGTTCCACTTCGGCA
Organism: Bacteroides sp. AF29-11; assembly: GCF_003602895.1. Taxonomy (NCBI): domain Bacteria; kingdom Pseudomonadati; phylum Bacteroidota; class Bacteroidia; order Bacteroidales; family Bacteroidaceae; genus Bacteroides; species Bacteroides sp. AF29-11. The sequence continues at coordinate 518,956 of NZ_QTLY01000002.1, read as the reverse complement.
ATCTGGCCGTCGTCAAGGTATAGCCCTCTGCTGTACATCACGATGGCATCATAGCCGGAAAGGTCCTTCACCTCTTCTTTTTTTATGCAGGTGACTTCTATCCGGGCGCAGTCATTGTTCAGGGCAATGTCGGCAGCTTGTGCCAGGGTTGCGTTGATAATAAGTATATGTGTAGGAGCAAGCCAGTACTGATAGGCCGCAAAGCTGCAGACAATCAATAGGGCTATGCTGCCGAGGAATATTCCAAGTCTTTTCTTATTCATACAAGTTTATTCTCGTTAATAGCGTTTTTGTCTTTTACAACATTTTCTTCTTATATAATTCACACTTAACGCCACACCCGTGATGCAAACGGCTGTACCTCCAAGCAGCAATACCCAAAGCACAGTCTTGCGCAGGGTGGCATTGGAGTTCAGACCGGGCAGACGCATGCGGTGCAGGGCTGTATAGCTCCAGTATTTCCAGCGGGAGGAGGTGTCTACATGGCGGATGATTCCCGTTTCCGGGTGAATGTAATAGACGCTCCGGTCCGGGTCGTCCACCGTTATCTTCCAGACGGGAAGCTGGGGTCGTCCGCGATACATATTGCTCATGTCGCGATAGTAGGTCTCGAAATGTTCGAGCCGGGAGATACGTATGCCGGGGATATGTTGTGAAGAATCACGCTGGGAGGTATAAATGCTTTCCACGCCTTTCAGGATTTCTTCTTCGGAGAGTTGTAACGGACGCGGCAGGCTGTCGGCGGCATCGATGTAATACTCGTTTTTTCTATCTTTTACGATGTAGTAGGGATGTTCGCGGAAGTTGCGCCACTCTATCTGCAAAGCTTGGGGATAGGCAGCTATGACACGGCGGTAGTCCAAGGGGTAATCCTCCGGTTGTGGGGCACGGGCATGGAGCGTGCGTGTGGCGCTGCCTTTCTTCAGTGCCGGTTTATGAATCCATTCGGGAATGTCTGCCAGAGACATCATGCCGCTGAAGGTGAAGGTCAGTACGAAGATGCCGAAAAAGATTCCGCTGACGTAGTGCCAGTGATACCATCTTTTTCGGTAGGGGGAGAACTTGGGATGGCGGCTTCGGTGCGTCTTACGCCATACATCCACAGTTACCCAAATGCCGGCAATGACCATGAGACAACCCAGAGCTGTGAGCCAGATGACGGTCTTAGTCCAAAGGACGGTGTCCTGCCGCAGCCAGGTGAAGTATACCCAGTGGGGAATGGCACCCAGCCATGCCCAGAAGCGTTCGCTTCTGTTGGAGAACTGCAAGGCCTCACCGTTTTGTGAACTCAGATAGAGCTGTGTCCCGGCATCGTCGGCAAAGTATATTTTATAAATGGGCATTTCCTTTTTCAGTTCAGCGAAGGGAATCCATTGGTCCAGAGAGTGGAGGGTGTCGATACGGGTAATGGGAGAAGAACACCACAAAGCTGCTGTCCGGTGCAGGTGTTCACTGTCCAGAGAGGGTCGTGAGATGGTGGAATCGGCAAGGAAATGAAGCGTGCCTTTTGTGGTACTAAAGCTGAACTCGGGGTGTCCGGCATTGAGGTTCAGTATCGTAGACCTGACCTTTACGCCACGGGGCAGGCGGGCTGTGACGGAGGAGATGTCCGGAAGTGAGTCTCCGGTTTGGGAGAGCATATCCAGCTTTTGCATTTTCTCTTTGGCGCTGACACGGGGAAAGCGGTGGTACATCATCACGAAGGCGGAGAGGAACCACATGAGAAATAGGATACAGAGCAAAGTGCCCAGTATCCTATGAATAGAGTACATCAGTTTGGTGATAACATTCATTGTCGTTCGCGTTTTTCCTGCAAAAGTACAAGATGATTCAAGAACACTAAATACCCACTAATGGGTATATTATTCTGTGTCTTTTCCGGCAGCATAGGCCGCCTTCTTCGTCATGATGTCCAGCATGCGGTGCTTCAGTCCGAAACGGATATGGTCAATGAATATTTCTTGAATTTCCGGAATTTGTCCCAGTCCTTCCAGTTGTGCACTGACGGTGAAGCCTTCTTTCTCGAGCATCTCCTTCCACTCTCCGGCAATGTCGTTTTTGGCATGGTCTCCGGCAACAAACATGAAGGGTATGAGGGTCACACGTTTGGCTTTCCCGGCTTTCAGTTGTGCCAGCATGGTGTCAAAGGTTGGATAACCTTCGATGGTGCCCACATGGAAATTGGTCAGTCCGCCTGCTTTCAGCATATAGTCCATCTGACTGTAGATGGCGGTACTGGGGGTATAGGTGCCGTGGCCCACAAGGACGAAGTGTTCTTTGGTAGCTTTCTTGCTTTGTGCCGGGGCGTTGTAGCGGTTCCCCAGAATACTTGCCACTTTCTCTGCATCTTCGATAGAGTAGAGCAGGGGAGTACCTACACGTATTTCCTTGAAGAAGGGTAGTGCGCTTTCCACATCCCGGCGGAGGGATTCCATTTCTACTCCGTCAATGATGTTGGTACTCTGTACGATGAGGTGTGTGTAACCTTCGCTGCGCAGTTTCAGCATGGCATCCAGTGGAGTCAGCTTCGTGATGCCGCGCTCTTTCAAGCGGCGGATGATGATGCGCGACGTATAGGCTTCTTGGAACTTCAACTCCGGGAAGGCGGCTTGTGCCTTGGCGTTGATGGCATCAATGGTAAGGGCACGGGTATCGTCATGCGTAGTGCCGAAGTGCACCATGAGCAGGGCGGCCTTGTCACCGGGTTTCATACTTGCAAGCATATCGCTGTGCTCGTAGTTGCCTCCCCCGTGCGCATGGCAGAGGAGGAGGAAATTACAAAGGAATAAAAAGACAAACAAATTCTTCATAAATACTGATGCTTGTTTTAATCGTTCTCTATGACACGTATCATATCGAAGTAGAAGCGTCCGTCCACTTCGGCTCCTTTCTCTACATTACCGGTCTTGATGTCATAGATGTAGATAACGGCGTTGGCATCTTCTTCAGTGTTTACACCAATGTATGCTTTGTTGTTGAAGATGACAGAACGCTGTGAGAAGCGACCGCCGCTGTAACCGATTTCCTTGCCATCATAGCTTAAGCGTGTCTTGGTTCCGGTGGTAAGATCGAGGATGGCGTAGTAGTGAGAGTAAGCGTCGATGCCGGGTTGCTTATCTGCAGCGGGTCTATCGGCATTGTCATTACGTGCATACACTAAGGCTTTGTTCCCTTCCAGATATTGAATGGTCAGCAATTTGCCGTCGGCATTGGGATAGCCGTTGTAGGAAGCGTCGAATTCTGTTTCGCCTTTGTTGATACGTAGCAGGATGCCTTTGAAAAAAGCGTTATCTTCTTCGTGGAAACAAGCTAGGTAGAGATTGTCTGCTTCGTCGTACATTACGCAGTTTTGCATCAGTTCTCCGTAAGCGCTTCCTGCCATTTCGCATTCGATGGGAGAGAGTACATCTTTTTCTACTTCCATGGTAGAGGGGTTGATAATGGCTGTATGGAAGTTAGGCTCTTGCTGGTCTATATTCGTCAAACCGTCTGTCTCTTTCCAATAGTAGAAGTAGTACAATCTGTTGTCTGATTTGCGGTAGGTGAGGATACCGGAGCTTGTCAGTTTGAGCCAGTTGGTGGGGGCTGGTATGTTGAGTTCACCTTCAGCAAGGATAGTCAAGTCCTCTGCGTTCAGTTTCGTATAAAGAATCTTGTCCTTCTTACCATTGGTAGACATGATGACGAGTGTGTTGTCATCAATCCAGGCATGTGTGTAGGAACGTACCTTATAGCTGTTGGCCTTGAAAGGACGTTCTGCAATAACCTGAACTGCATTGTTCTTGATTTGATATTTTACGAAACGGTCGTTGGTTGCGGGTATTTGGTAGTAATATTTTCCTTTTGAGATAGTCTCCATGGAATAATCTCCCAGTTCCGAACCTTCTCTTTTCACAGTGATGACACCCTGCTCTGTGGCCAATGAGTTGACGCTATGGACAATAGTGGTATTCTTGCTACTCATCCCACCGTGTTTGTCTACGGTGACAAATAGGTCGAAGTGATAGTTATCCTCATTGACTTCCGGGTCGGGATTAGGATTAGGTTCCGGGTCATCATCGGAACACGCTGTGAATGACAGTGCCATCATGGCAGCCATAAAGGCAATCAGTGTAAATTTGAATTTTCTCATTTTGAATGAATTATTAAATGATTAGTTAATGAATAGTCTGAATTTAGCAAAAAAAGCACGTCCGGGCTTCTGCAGCTTGTAGTTGTCATAGGCTGTCTTGTCGAGGAAGTTGGTACACTCCAAAGCCAGATTATAGCGTCCGCGTCTCCATGAGTAAGTGATGTCGGCATTACAGATGTGCTGGGCGGGAATGCGTGCCTTGTTATCATATGCGCCGTAAGCTTCCCAGGTCAGGAAGTACCAGTGTACCCATTGATAGGTACAACCCAGGCGCAATCTGCTTTCGGGCAGGGCAATGTTGCGGAAGGTATAATAAGCCTCTACGCTACCGAATAGCCACGGGCGGTTGGGCACACGGTTGTTATAGGTGGCAGAGGGCTTTCCGTCACCCTTGTACTTCTGCTGGTCGCGAGTGTCCTGGTAGCTGACGTTTGTGGCGAGTTGCAGTCTGCCTTGCCAGTCGTAGCGCATTTCCCCTTCCGCACCTTTTACATGGACAGCCGGGACGTTGGTATATTGCATTGTACCCTCTTTCTCGGCAATGCTGGTCTGAATGTAGTTGTCTACCTTACGGAAAAATCCGCTCATCTCATAATAGAATGTATGTCCATTGCCCGGGTGCCATGTGCCGAACAGAGAGGCATTGAAGTTGTTGCTGTTTTCCGGTTTCAGTGCCACGTTGGCATAGATGGTGGTACCGTTTCCCAACAGCTCGCGGGCGATGGGCAGTCTTACGCTATGCTCGTAGGATACTTTGATGGATAAAGGTTCCACGATGATATACCGGAGTCCGGCACCGTAACCCAGGTAGTTCTTGGTGGTGGAGCCTTGCACATCCTTCGAGCCGGTCACGCTGGATTGGTCGGTCTGCCGGATATTGGGATGGTTGATGTAGTCTTTTATGAAGAATACGTTTTCCATCTTGCCATCCAACAGAGACTGGTTGTAGGAGAGTCCCAGGATATGTTTGGTAACCACATCTTTTGACGGCTCGAAGCTGGTATCAAGGTCATCGAAGCGGTCGTTTCCGGTACGGCTCAAATGGTAGTTCAGATTAAAGCTGTGATGGGTATTCAGCTGATAGTCCAGGTTGGTGCGCATGATGGTGAGCGGACGCTTGTTGTGGCGCATGGATGGTTCTTTGCCCATAATCTCGTTGCGCTGGCTCACGATGTATCCTCCGTCCCAATAGTACTTCCGATAGGCAGTGTCCACGGTCAAGGAATGGTCCCAGGTGTGGGAGAGGGAGGCATTCAGTTGCATGTTCTTCAGGATGAAGTTGTACTTCTGATAGCGGGCAGAGATGTTCCAGGAATCGGAATTCCTTTCTGCCATTCCGTATACTTTGTTTTGAACAGACCCCGTCTGCAGTTCCTTGTCTGTTTTTGAATAGGAGGCGGAAACAAAGAAAGCATCAGCCCAGGATTTGTTGACAAATCCGGCTTCCACCTGTGCCAGTAGAGAGAAGTAGCCGTCATGAAAACGCTTGGGATTGCCATATATGAAGTTGTCCCCGCTTTCGTCGCGCATCTGTACATTCTTCATTCTATAATCGTTTTTGGAGTAGTTGATGCCAACGGTGGGCCGGACTATTAGTCCGGTTTTCTTTTCTACGAACTGTGCATTCAAGTCTGCCTTGTGGGTATGGAAGGAGCCGATGCCGTAAGATACATCCAGATAATCCTTTTTTTCCTGCTTTGTAATGATATTGATGGTGCCGCCCAGTGCATCTGTTCCCAAGCTGGCAGGGACTACTCCTTTGTATATCTCAATCCGGTCTATGATGTTAATGGGTAAGTTGGCGAGTGAAACACCGCTTCCTTTGGTGTCCAGTGGCATTCCGTCCAAAAAGTAGCGGACTGAATTTCCGGACAAGCCGTTGATGGAAAGGTCGAAGTCCGAGCCAACTCCGCCTTCCTCTCTCACCTTAATGCCCGTTGTACGGTTCACCAGGTCGTTGAGGTTATTCAGTGAGTTTACTATCGGCTTGATGTCGAGTGCATTGACGGCAAAGGCTCCTTCCTTCACTTTCTGCGTTTGGGTCTTTCCGTAAACCTCGACAGAGCTCAGCGTTACGGCACTTTCCTGCAATGTAAAGTTCTGTTTTTTATCCTGCCGGATGTCGAGGGATTGTTTCACGGTTTGGTAGCCCAGGAAGGAGACGACGAAGGTATGTTTACCCGGAGCGACTTGCAGTGAATACTTCCCCCGGTCATCCGTATAGGTGCCGGAGGTGGTGTTTTCCACAGCAATGGTGGCTTGGGCTATCGGTGTCCCGTGCTGGTCTATGACTTTTCCGGATAAGGTGACCTTATTCTGTGCCATACTACCTGCAGGAAGCAGGCAAATAAATGTAAATAGCAGTCCTGTGATGAATCTCATTTCAGTTCCTTATAAGCGTTCGTAACTTGCCCTCAAGGAAAAATGAACAAAGAGAAAGATTCCTTTATATGGATAAAGAATGCCTCGACTCAATGTTTTGTTGCTTTATTCCCCGAAAGCACTAAAACTATGTTGTCTTGGCAGGTCTTCTGACTTATCCCTCTTTGAATGCCTTCCCATCCGCCGGGCGGACAGTGGCTTGTAGAATATTCAAAGATTTTGGAAGGACTTACAGCAGCGGGTCTGTTCAGGATTTGCACCTGATTCCCTTTTTCATCACTCATCTCCAACAGAACCGGGAGAGGTGAAACCAAAACTGGGACAAAGATAACAAAAACTATTAGGTTTGCGAATACTCCTGATAATTTTTGTTATCTTTGTCCGCGAATTGGTTCCGGATGCATGTTTCCATCATCTGGATTAAAAGGGAATCGGGTGTAAATCCCGGACAGTCCCGCTGCTGTGAAGCTCCGTTTATATCATGAAAAACACCCTTGCCACTGATATGCATTGAAATATCGGGAAGGCTTCAGGATTAGGAGTCAGTCAGAAGACCTGCCATTCATTAAAGGCTGCCTTTGCTCGTGGGTTAGGAAGACAGTACGAAGATATTAGTTGAACATTTAAACAAGAAATGGAATGCCTTTGTTAAAGGTATGTCCGCATTGTGGTGTGACTATATATATCCTTTATATATTAAAGAAAAAGTAAAATGATTAAGAAAGTATTGATTGCCAACAGAGGTGAGATTGCCTTGCGCGTCATGCGTTCGTGCCGGGAGATGGGACTGCTTACGGTTGCTGTCTTTTCCGATGCCGACCGTACTTCTCATCATGTGGCATATGCCGATGAGGCTTATCCGATAGGACCGGCCGTGGCAAAAGAGAGTTATCTGAATATTGAAAAAGTGATTGCCACGGCAAAGCGATGCGGTGCCGATGCCATCCATCCGGGTTACGGCTTTTTGTCGGAGAACTCGGAGTTTGCACGCCGTTGCAAGGAGGAAGGGATTATCTTTATCGGTCCCGCCGCCGAGACGATGGAGGCGATGGGCGACAAGATAGCTGCCCGCAAGCGAATGATTGCGGCAGGCGTACCCGTGGTTCCCGGAACGGAACAACCCTTGCAGAGTGCCGAAGAAGCCGTGCGCATCTGCAACGAGATAGGCTACCCCGTGATGCTGAAGGCGTCTATGGGTGGCGGTGGTAAAGGTATGCGCCTTATCCATAGCGAGAGCGAAGTGGTGGAAGCCTACAACACGGCACGCTCCGAGTCCATGTCCTCCTTTGGAGACGACACGGTCTATCTGGAAAAGTTCGTGGAAGAACCCCACCACATCGAGTTCCAGATATTGGGCGACAACCACGGCAACGTCATCCACCTCTTCGACCGCGAATGCTCCGTGCAGCGTCGCAATCAGAAGGTGGTAGAAGAAAGCCCGTCACCCTTCCTTACGCCGGAATTGCGCCGGGAGATGGGGGAGAAGGCGGTTGCCGCAGCAAAGGCAGTGAACTACTCCGGTGCAGGTACCATCGAGTTTCTGGTAGACAAGAACCGCCGTTTCTATTTCCTCGAAATGAATACGCGCCTGCAAGTGGAGCACCCCATCACGGAAGAGGTGGTAGGCGTAGACCTGGTGAAAGAGCAAATCCGTATTGCCAACGACGAGGTGTTGCACCTCAAGCAGGAGGACCTGTTCCAGCGCGGTCATGCTATAGAGTGCCGCATCTGTGCCGAAGATACGGAAAACAACTTCATGCCGTCTCCCGGTGTCATCAAGCAACTGACGGAACCGAACGGAATCGGTGTCCGCATTGACAGCTACGTGTACGACGGCTATGAAATCCCCATCTACTACGACCCCATGATAGGTAAGCTCATCGTATGGGCAACCACCCGCCAGTATGCCATCGAGCGTATGCGCCGTGTGCTCTACGAGTACAAGATTACGGGCGTAAAGACCAACCTTGCCTATCTGAAGCGCATCATGCACGTGCCCGACTTTGTGAAGGGAGAGTACAACACCCTCTTTATCGAGAAGAACGCCCGCATGCTGGTACGTACCAACACTGCCAACGAAGAGTTGGAGAACATCGCCATGATAGCTGCCTATATGGACTATCTGGTTAATCTGGAGGAGAACGTTTCGGCACAGCTGTCCGATGGCCGCCCCATCAGCCGTTGGAGGGAATTCGGATTGCAGAAGGGAGTGCTCAGGATTTAAGGAATGGATAATTGATAATGGAGAATTAATAATGGAAATACATATAGGAGACCGTATCGCAGACATTACCCTGGTGGGTAAGGAAGGGAATAAGGTACAACTTACCATTGACGGAAAGCCCTACGAAGTGGACATTGTGATGGCAGAGAACGGAAGTTGCTCCATCCTGCACAACGGAAACTCGTTCAACGCAGGCCTTGTGCGCGGCGAGGGAGGAAAGAGCTATGACATCAGCATGCTCCAGCGTTCCTTCCACGTAGACATTGTAGACACGCAAGCCAAGTATCTGCACATGAAGAAAGGAGCCGACGAGAAGCAGGACGACAAGATTTTGGCTCCGATGCCGGGCAAGGTGGTAAGCATCCCCGTCAAGGTGGGCGACCGACTGGCTGCCGGAGACATTGCCGTGGTGCTGGAAGCCATGAAGATGCAGAGTAACTATAAGGTAAATGCCGACTGCATCGTCCGCAACATTCTCGTGAGCGAGGGCGAACCGGTGAATGCCAACCAGGTATTGATTGAATTGGAGTTGATAAAGGAGGAATAATCCCGAGTCGCATTCAGTACGTATATTATAAATCACTAAATTGTAAATGCAAATATGAACAGAGAAGAAATATACCGCCAGTTTGAGGAACTGGATAAACGTGCCTCGCTGGGTGGGGGCGTAGACAAGATAGAGAAACAACACGCCTCCGGCCGCATGACTGCCCGCGAACGTATTGACATGCTGCTGGACAAAGGCTCGTTCAATGAGCTGGACAAGTTCGTGAACCACCGTTGCACCAACTTCGGCATGGAGAAGAAACAGATTGCCGGAGACGGCATGGTGTCCGGTTACGGAAAGATAGACGGCCGCCTTGTATTTGTCTATGCCTACGACTTCACGGCGCATGGCGGTTCGCTCAGCGAGACGAATGCCGCAAAGATTGTAAAGGTGCAGCAGCTTGCCCTGAAGAACGGTGCTCCCGTCATTGCCCTCAACGATTCGGGCGGCGCACGCATCCAGGAAGGTGTGAACAGCTTGGCAGGCTATGCCTCCATCTTCTATCAGAACACCATTGCGTCGGGTGTCATTCCGCAGATATCCGCCATTCTGGGGCCGTGTGCCGGTGGGGCATGCTACTCTCCGGCGCTTACCGACTTTATCTTCATGGTAAAGGAGCAGAGCCACATGTTTATCACCGGTCCGGACGTGGTAAAGACCGTGACCCACGAGGAGGTGGACAAGGAGGAACTGGGCGGTGCCTATACGCATAGCAGCAAGAGCGGCGTTACCCACTTCATGTGCAATACGGAGGAGGAGACACTGATGAGCATCCGCGAGCTGCTGAGCTTCCTGCCGTCCAACAATATGGAGGATGCTCCCTTCACTCCCTGTTCCGACGATATCCATCGCCGGGTAGAGACGCTTCAGACCGTCATCCCCGAAGACCCGAACATGCCCTATGACATCAAGGATATTATAGAACCGGTGCTGGACAACCAGTACTTCTTCGAAGTGATGCCTCACTTTGCCAAGAACGTCGTTATCGGTTTCGGTCGTCTGAACGGGCGTTCGGTAGGTATCGTGGCAAACCAACCTGCCTATTTGGCGGGTGTGCTCGATATTGATGCCAGCGACAAGGCGGCACGCTTCATCCGTTTCTGCGACTGCTTCAACATCCCGCTGATAACCTTCGAAGATGTTCCCGGCTTCTTGCCCGGAACGATGCAGGAGCACAACGGCATCATCCGCCACGGCGCCAAGATTGTCTATGCCTATGCCGAGGCCACCGTGCCCAAGATAACGCTGATTACCCGCAAGGCATACGGCGGCGCCTACATCGTGATGTCCAGCAAACCGACGGGTGCCGACGTGAACCTGGCTTATCCGCAGGCGGAAATCGCCGTGATGGGTGCCGAGGGTGCAGTGAACATCCTCTACCGTAAGTCCTCTGCCGAAGAGAAGCAGGAGATTATCAAGGAGTACGAAAGCAAGTTCTCCAACCCTTACCGCGCTGCCGAGCGTGGCCTCATAGACGAGGTCATCATGCCGCGCGATACCCGCTACAAGCTAGTGCAGGCATTGGAGATGGCGCACAACAAGAATCAGAGCAATCCACCGAAAAAGCACGGCAACATGCCTTTATAATAGTAGTTATTTTTTATGTGTGAAATGCGTATCCCCGGAGAAGTGATTTCTGTGGGGATACACTTTTTAAATAGAGAATTAAGAATTAAACAATAAGGCTGAAAAGTAAAAACTAAAGATAGAAACTATGGAACTATTAAGAAACCTCTTTGAGGGTTATCCCAACCTTTGGGGCGGAGGAGTGGCACACTCTGTCCTAATTCTGTCCCTGGTCATCACCTTCGGTATCATGCTGGGCAAGTTGAAGGTGGCGGGTATCTCGCTGGGTGTCACCTGGATTTTGTTTGTGGGCATTGTCTTCGGACATTTCGACATGAACCTCGACGAACATCTGCTGCACTTCCTGAAGGAGTTCGGCTTGATACTGTTTGTCTATTCCATCGGTCTACAAGTGGGACCGGGATTCTTCTCCGCTTTCAAGAAGGGTGGACTTACGCTGAACATGGTAGCAATGCTTTCCGTCTTCCTCAGCGTGGTTATCACCATTGTATTGCACTTTGCCACCGGAATTCCCATTACTACGATGGTGGGTATCTTGTCCGGAGCCGTGACCAATACCCCCGGTCTGGGTGCTGCCCAGCAGGCAAACAGTGACCTCAACGGGGTGGATGCTCCGGAAATCGCACTCGGATATGCCGTTGCCTATCCGTTGGGTGTAGTGGGCTGCATCCTGGCGCTGCTTGCCTTGAAGTTCTTCATGCGGATTAACACCAAAAAAGAAGAGGAGGATGCCGAGCACGGGCTGGGCCATCTGCAGGAGCTGACCGTGCGTCCCATATCGGTAGAGATACGCAATGAGGCAATAGACGGCAAGCGGATCAGAGATGTGAAACCATTGTTGAACCGTGCGTTTGTCATCTCCCGCATCCGGCACACCGGCAGTCAGGAAACAGAACTGGCGAATGCCGATACAGTGCTGCACATGCAGGATGAAATTCTGTTCATTGCCAACCCGAAAGATGTGGAGGCCATTGTTGCCTTCTTCGGAAGAAAAATTTCGGTGGAGTGGGAACGGGAGGACAAGAACTTGATTTCACGCCGCATCCTCATCACCAAGCCGGAACTGAACGGCAAGTCTCTGTCTCAGCTCAAGATACGTAACAACTTCGGTGCCTGCATCACCCGTATCAACCGTTCGGGCGTGGATCTGGTGGCAACTCCCCACTTGCAGTTGCAGATGGGAGACCGTGTGACGATTGTAGGCAGTGAGCTTGCCGTGAGCCATGCGGAGAAGGTATTGGGAAACTCGCTGAAGCGTCTCAACCATCCCAACTTGATTCCTATCTTCCTGGGTATTGCCCTGGGATGTATCTTGGGCAGTCTGCCGTTCATGTTCCCTGGCATTCCCCAACCCGTGAAACTGGGACTGGCCGGTGGACCGTTGGTGGTTTCCATCCTCATCAGCCGTTTCGGGCCTCAATATAAGCTGATAACCTACACGACGATGAGTGCCAATCTGATGATACGCGAAATCGGTATCGCCTTGTTCCTGGCCTGCGTGGGGTTGGGTGCAGGAAAGGGATTCATCGATACCATTATCTACGAAGGCGGCTATGTGTGGATTGGCTATGGGGCCATCATCACGGTCGTTCCGTTGCTGGTGACAGGATTCATGGGGCGCTATTTCTGGAAGCTGAACTACTATACGCTGATAGGTGTGCTGTCCGGAGCTAACACCAATCCGCCTGCATTGGCCTATTCCTCGGACTTGACATCCTGCGATGCCCCTGCGGTGGGATACGCCACGGTCTATCCGCTGGCTATGTTCCTGCGGGTGCTGACGGCTCAGTTGCTGATACTGGCGTTGGCGTAGGGGTTCACTATGGATAATCTGTGCCAATCTGTGGTACACGGATTGATTTGATAACAAGTAATGTAAAGAGAGCTAACAAGTAATGTCAGGCAGCTTTACATTACTTGTTATTTTTGTTTGTAGTATTCCTCCGCTTGCGTCAGTGTCTCCGGTTTGCCGATGTCGAACCAGCGGAATCCTTGCAGCGGATAGCCTTGTATATACACCTTTGTGCAGGCGGACAAGTAGAAAGGAATGATGGAGAACTTGCCGTCCCACTGCCCATCGTCCATCAGGTGGAAGAGGGAGGGGGAGATGATGTGGATACCTCCGAAGGCGAGTTCCCGGTACTTCGTTTCCCGGTAGTCGAAGCCTGCCGGTTTCACCTCTCCGGTGGACTTGTTTATCCAGCCGTGCAGGTGGTAGTCGTCGTCAAAAAGGAGATAGCGGGAAGTCTTGCGCTCGCTCACAAGCAGGGTAGACTCCGCATCGCTCTCCAGATGGTGGCGGTAGAGACCTGCAAGGTCAATGTCCGTCAGAATATCCGCGTTGTGCACCAGGAAAGGTTCTTGTCCGTCCAGAAAGGGGCGTGCCTTTTTGATGCCTCCTCCGGTGTCGAGCAGCATGCCGCGTTCGTCGCTGATGTGAATCTCCGTGCCGAAGTTGTCGTGGGCACGGAGGAAGTCGATAATCTGCTCCCCGAAGTGGTGGATATTGACCGTTATCTCGTTGAATCCTGCTTCCTTCAACCGCAGTATCACCCGTTCCAGCATGGGCTTTCCTGCTACGGGAACGAGGGCCTTGGGCATGTTGTCCGTCAAGGGGCGCAACCGGGTGCCCAGGCCGGCGGCGAAAATCATGGCTTTCATATTGGCATATTCTCACATTAGCACATTAAACTTTGGCCTTAAACGTCTGTTCAATATTCTGTTCTCTATGTATCAGGTTCACTTGCACGCCGAACTTCTTGTGCAGATGTTCCGCCAGGTGTTGTGCCGAGTACACGGAGCGGTGCTGTCCGCCGGTGCAGCCGAAGCAGACAGACAGATTGGTGAAGCCGCGTTCCATGTAGCGCTTCACGGAAGCGTCGACAAGGGCGTAGGCATGCTCCAGGAATACGGCTATCTCGCCGTCGTCTTCCAGGAAGCGGATAACGGGTTCGTCCAGTCCCGTGAAGGGTTTGTAACGCTCGTACTTGCCGGGGTTGTTCACAGCGCGGCAGTCAAAGACGAAACCTCCTCCGTTGCCTGTGGAATCTTCGGGGATGCCTTTCTTGTAGGCAAAGCTGGTGACTTTCACCACGAGGCGGCGCTTTTGCAGGTCGTCTGTAAACTGTTTCAGCTCGGTGAGTTCGCGTAGAATCTGGCAGAGGTAGGGATATTCAGGATAAGGCTCCTGGAGCAGCTGGCGCAGGTTCTCGATGGCGAAGGGGACACTTTGTATGAAGTGGGGCTTCTTCTCGAAGTAACCGCGGAAACCGTAGGCACCCAGCACCTGCATGGTGCGGAACAATACGAAGTGGCGAAGCTGGGCATAGAAATAAGCCTCGTCCACGGGCTGGTACTTGCGCAGGGCGTCGATGTATTCCTTCAGCAACTCTTGGCGCAGGCTGTCGGGATAGTTTGCTTTGGCCTGCCACAAGAAGGAGGCAACGTCGTAGTAGACCGGACCTTTGCGTCCGCCCTGGAAGTCGATGAGCCACGGTTCGCCGTCCTTTATCATAACGTTACGGCTCTGGAAGTCGCGGTACATGAAGGTGGCGGAGCTGCTACGGAGCAACACGTCTGCCATCTTCTGGAAGTCGTCTTCCAGCCGGTCTTCCTGGAAGTCCATTCCCGTAGCCTTGAGGAAGCAGTATTTAAAGTAGTTCAAGTCCCACAGAATGCTGCGGCTATTGAACTCTGCCTGCGGGTAGCAGTAGGAGAAGTCCATGCCGTCGGCTCCGGCAAACTGTACGGCGGGCAGCAGACGGATGGTCTTGCGCAGCAACTGTTTCTCTTCCTCACCGAATACGCTGGTCTTGCGGCCTTTCTCGATGGCATTGAATAGGAGCGAGTCGCCCAGGTCTTCTTGCAGATAATAGATATCATCTTCGGAGTGGATGAACACTTGCGGTACGGGCAGTCCTTTCTGGCGGAAATGTTCTGCCATGTAGAGGAAGGCGCGGTTCTCCTCCACAGACTCTCCGCTGACGCCGATAAGTGTAGGACTTCCGATGAGGCGGAAGTAACGGCGGTTGGAGCCGGAGGAGGGGAGTTCGTCAATCTGTTCCGGTTCGTGTCCGGTATGTGCGATGTAGAGTTTCTTAAGTTCTTCGGTTATCATGGTGGTATGTTTTATTTTCGCAGCTAAGATAAAACTTTTGTCGGAGATATGCTTACCTTTGCAGGAGGAAAATATTTAATTTGATAGCTTCATAATGGATTCCATTCCTCAGTTTCTCATAGCCGCCCCTACATCGGGCAGTGGAAAGACCACCGTCAGTCGTGGACTGATGGCATTGTTTGTGAAGAAAGGTCTGAAGGTGCAGCCTTTCAAGTGCGGTCCCGATTATATAGATACCAAGTATCACGAGGCGGTATGCGGCCGTCCTTCCATCAATCTGGATACTTTCATGGCATCTCCGGAGCACGTAGGCGGTCTGTATGCACGCTATTCGGCGGATGCGGATGTTGCCGTGGTCGAGGGGATGATGGGCATGTACGACGGGTACGACCGCGACCGGGGCTCGTCGGCAGAAGTGGCTCGGCTCTTGGGTATTCCTGTGGTGCTGGTGGTTGATGCCAAGTCGGCTGCCTATTCCATGGCTCCTTTGTTGTCGGGGTTCATCAATTTCCGTCCGGATATACGTATTGCGGGGGTTATCTTCAATCGTGTCGGCTCGCCCCGCCACTACCGGATGCTGCAGGAGGTCTGTGAAGACTTGAACGTGACTTGTCTGGGCTATCTGCCCAAGCAGAAGGAACTGGAGCAGGAGTCGCGCCATCTGGGGCTGGATTTCAGCCGTTCTAAGGAGACGGAGGGACTGGATATGCTGGCAGGCTTGCTGGAGGAACATGTGGACTGGGAACTGCTGCTCTCGACAATCGGGCTTCCATTGCCTGCGGCGGCTGTGGAGGAGAAGTCGGTACTATCAGAGCCGGGGAAGCTGCATATTTCGGTAGCGCGCAACGAAGAGTCCTTTTCCTTCCTCTATGCGGAGCATCTGGATATTCTGCGCCGTATGGGCACGGTCACTTTCTTCAATCCGGAGCAGGACCGGGCTATTCCGCAAGAGACGGATTTGCTCTATCTGCCCGGCGGCTATCCCGAGAACCGTCTGGAGGAACTTGCCGGGGCAAGGCTTGCCAGGGAGTCTATCCGCAGCTATATAGAGGCCGGTGGCAGGACGCTGGCAGAATGCGGGGGGATGATATATCTTTCGCAGTCCGTTCTTTCTGATGGGGATACGGACGGGGGAAGCGCCGGGAGCTGTGTAGGCAATATTGGAAATGAGATGGTAGGAGTATTGCCTTTCAGCATTACGAACGAGCGTAAACGCAGGAAATTGACATTGGGATACCGCCGGTTCGACTATAACGGATGGCGGCTTAAAGGACACGAATTCCATTATACGCAGTTTGCCGTGCCCGAAACCGATGGAAAAGAAGGTGGTGCGTGCAGTCTTCCTCTTTCGATAGCGCAGGTCTACAATGCCAAAGGAGGGAAGGTAACCACTCCCGTCTTTCGCTATAAGAACCTGATAGCCAGTTATACGCATCTGTATTGGGGCGAGGTGGATGTGATGGCTTTGTTCGGTGAACTCTAATCTTGCAGAACCTCCTTTGAACCGGTTTGTTTTAGTGAACAAATTTATTTATCCTTATATATTCTTTATAATTTTCTTATATAATTTACTTTGTACTCATAAATTTTTCCCATCAACGTGGCCTTTTTAGGATATGCGTAGGGTGCGGATTTGAAAATCAGATTTATTATGAGTAAAAAAGAAAAGAATGTAGAAATGGGGAGCCCCATGAAGATGCCGGATTTGGCATCTTATATGCAGACGGTGATTGAGCAGTTGGAAGCGGATAAGAAGCGCTCGGCGGCACATACCTATACGTATGCGTTGAAATCTATCGCGGAGTTTTACGGTGGGGCAGGAATGCCGATGCCGGTGGATGAGGTCTTTACGCCAGGCAGGTTGAAGGAGTATGAAGAATGGATGAGACGGGAAGGAATGAGGAAGCGGAAAAGAGAGCCTAAAGGGTTGAGCTTGAATACCATTTCCACCTATATGCGGAACTTGAAGGCGGTATATCACCGGATGGTCGGTGAAAAGGTGCTGCCCTATAACCCGAAATTGTTTGATGACGTGTACACAAAAGTGGAATCACAGACTAAACGGGCGCTGGAACTAGAACAGATGAATACGTTGCTGTGTACAGACTTAAGAAAATTGCCTTCGGATCTGCGGTGTGTGTTGGCTTATTTCTTATTGATGTTCCTATTCCGAGGAATGCCGTTCATTGACCTCGCTTATTTGCGTAAACAAGATGTGAAAGGGAACCGCATTGTATATAGCCGCCACAAAACAGGACGGCAGATGACGGTGCGTATTCCCAAAGAAGCGATGGAACTGATGAAAGAGTTTAAAAACAGGAATCCGGATTCCATCTATCTCTTTCCGATTCTACACAAACAAGAGAGTAAGAAGAAACGGGCCGGGAAGGTGAAAAAGGATAAAGAACTGTATATGGATTATCTTCGGGCTCTTCGTGGCTTCAATCTGAAACTGGAAAAAATAGCGTCTCTGTTGCTGCCAGGTGTGAAGCTCAGCTCATATGTGGCGCGCCATACATGGGCTACGTTGGCTTTTCATGCAGGAATGAGTATCGGCATCATCAGCAAGGCATTGGGCCATTTCTCTATCAAGGTGACGGAAACATACCTGAAACCTTTTGAGAATGAAAAGGTGGATGCGGCCAATGAAGAACTGATAATCTCGGTCGCAGGATACAATGAAAAGAAAGTTGCATGAAAAATGCCGTCTGACAATGGCTCTGGTAAGGGAAGTGTTACTTACCAAGTAACGGATAGTTTGATTCACAAAGATTGGAATTCTTCCTCATAAATCCAAATAATAGTTTAGTTTTCTATAAAAATCTTATCATTTTATTTGTTTACCGACACAACACACGAAAAAATACATATTGTTCCGGTGTGTATTCTGAAAAACACACAAAGTGCTCCTCCATTTCTGATGCCTCAAAAACGGAATATATTTCTTTACATCATTATATGACTCCCAAAACAGCTTTTTTTATTGCGGATAGAGAAGACTATCCGTTACTTGGTAAGTAACGGCTTGACAAAGCAAATTATAATGATACTTATAAAAATAAAACACTTGCTTTTTGCATCGGGAAACATGCTGCTATTGTGGGTGTTTTACAACTTCACCTTCTTCATGTTGGTCGCTTGTAGTCACCGTGAGCAGGTTTACTCCCTTGAAACTGAAATCATGATCAGTGCCGATTGGAGTCGGTCGGGATTGAATGAGAAGGAACAGGATTATGGTGCCACCACTGTATTCTATCCTACAGACGGCAGTAGTCCCATTATGGTACTGATGGGCGACCGAACGTATAAGACTGTGTATCTGAAAGAAGGACGTTATGACGTTGTTCTCTTTAACCGTTCATTTGACGATTTTGGTAACCTGGGCTTTAGGGGAGAAGATGCCTACCGGACGTTGGAGGCACATGCCACAAATGTGGTGACAAAGGATGTCCCTTCCACGGAGATAATCATTATGGATAGTCCCGACGAACTTGCAGCCGATTGTATGGAAAGTTTTGAAGTGACTCCGGGCATGTCGGGAAACTATTCATCGGGCATGACTAACTGGGGGGGCAAAAAGATTGACGGTAGTAAAAATGGTTGCCAGCTCTGTTTCCTTCCCCAAAAACTGACTCAAAAGATAACAGTTAAAATCCGTATTAAAGGAATGAACAATATACGTAATGCCACTTGTAAATTGGATGGTATTGCAGAATCTGTGTTTCTCGCTTCGGGACAGATTTCAGAAAAGACTGTGGCGCAGGAGTTTTGTCTCGGTAATCCCGTTTATAATTCCGGATCGGCGACGGACGGAACACTAAGCGCCTCTATCAGCGTGTTTGGTTTTGATACGGAGATTTCACATAACCTGCATTTGAGAGCAGAATTGGTGGACGGGAAAACCACATTTGAAGAAAGTTTTGATGATCTGAAAATAAGCCAGTTGGAAGAAGGAGATGGAAGAATGAGCATTTTCATCGACATGACGTGCGAAAAAAAAGTACCGAATGTGAAAGTTGAAGGAAGTTCGGGTTTTGACGCCAACGTGGATGACTGGGAGGATGAAGTGAACAGTGATATAGATATTTGAGGACATAATTAATATTAATTGAAAAAATGAATAGAAGATGGGAACGAAAAGTTTATTGATGGCAATGGCAGCGCTGACGATAGCCGGTTGCTCGCAAAATGAAGTTACGGAGATAAATCCGGATGCAGACCGGACAATCGGTTTGGATGTATATACGGGAGTACAGACCAGAGGAACGGAAACCACTACGTCCACGCTGAAAGAAGCGGATGCCGGTTTCGGTATTTTTGCCTATAAAACAAGCAAGGAAGGATGGGATAGTGAGAAAGCGAGTACAACACCCGATTTTATGTATAATGAACATGCTACATGGACTTCCGGTAGTTGGGGGTATGCTTCTCTGCGTTTTTGGCCGACGAATGATGATAAAATAACTTTCTTCGCTTATGCACCTTATGAATCCAATCCGGGAGAGGGAACAGACCAAAAAATAATTTTATCGGCACAAAGTGATAAAGAGGCTCCTAAAATCACCTTTGAAGTAAAAACTTCAAATAATTGGAAAGATATGGTGGATTTAGTAACGGATTGCCGTACTACCATAAAAGACTTGACTTCTGAGAGCAATGTCGGTAACAAAGGAACAGTCCAGTTTAAATTCAGCCATGTGCTTACCCAAATAGCCAATGTCAAGGTGAAGCCGGACGTGAATCTGGGCGCTGAAACAAGAATCTTTGTAACAGGATTAAAACTGTCTCCGGGAAGTGGAATACTTTACAACAAAGCGGTTTATGATTTCGGTACTGATGCTTGGAATGCCATCTCACCTTCCGCATCCTATTTTTCGGCTGAGCAAGACCTTAGTGAGTTTGTGAATAGAACAGGCATTGACCAATGGGGGTATAAGAAGAGTGCTGTCGACGTGAGTAGTAATACCGATGCAACAGCTTTGTTCTCAGAAAAGGAAGCTCTTTATTTCATTCCTGTGAATAACCAAAACGGTACAGCCAAGGAAGGGGATTTGAGCCTAAAGATTAGTTATGATGTTGTGACAAAGGTGAATGATAGTAGTAATCTGACAAGTACTGTGACGGATAAAGAAGTCAAATTGCCGCAAGGAACTTTTAAAAAAGGGACACAGCATACTTACGTGTTGACCATCAAGATGAATGCTATCAGTATTGCTGTTGATGACAATATGACGGGATGGACCAGTAATGGGGAAAGTAACATTTAGGTAGAAGGAGTATGAAAGGAAAAGCAGAAGATATAGGGATGAAGCGGTTGTGTAGCATCCTCCTTGCATTACTTTTGTTGTTGGGAGCATGCAGTGGGGAAGAAAGTAAGAACGGACTTCCGCAGGAGAATCTTCCTATCGGCTTTTCTGGAGTTATTACAATGACGAGGGGAACCGGGAAATTTGCCACTGCCGGTGAACTTAAGAATGTGGGAGTGTTTGCATATTTTACACATGGAAAATTCAACGAGAATACTGCCATACCGAATTTTATGTATAACCAGCTTGTGGAAAAACAACAGGATGAGGGAACATGGTCTTATAGTCCGGTCAAGTTTTGGTCGGACAATTCCACCACGGATAAAATCAGTTTCTTTGCTTATGCCCCTTACGTGAATGAAGTGGAAAATGGTTACCTCTCTTTTCAGGATGAAGGAACGGCAAGCGGATTTCCGGTGTTGGGGTATACCGTTCCGATAGCTGTAAATAATCAGATAGATTTTCTTGCCGCAACTCCGGTAATGAATCAAAACAATGGTAATGTAACTTTCAAACTGCACCATACACTGACCAAGGTCAATGTCTATATAAAAAGTAATGATAATACGGAGGGAAAGTCAGTAACTTCCTTCTCAATTACGGGAATGAAGAGTGGATTGCTTACCTATTATAATCCTACAGCAGATAGTGACATAGGCTGGAAGTGGACATATCCATCGGCTGATGAAAAGGAAAACTTTACCACCGGTATAATAAGTTTTCCGGTACCGGATACAATTATAGAAGAAAAGAAACTGCTTGCAACCTTCTTTCTGCTTCCTGCCGGGGCAGGAAGTAAGTTCAATATTTCTTATCAATATACGGCCAAAGATAGTAATAATGCTCTTGTTGTTCAAACTGTCAGTATGGAAAACCAGTCTTTGCCTCTGACTGATAATTGGGCTTCGGGAAGGGCCGTCAGCTATACTATAGGTATAGCACGAAAGGCAATTACTGTGATACCGGAGAACGGTCCCGTATCATGGGAAGAGAATGCTGAAACCGAGACAGTTATTGGAACGGAAGCAAAACAAGAGACTGATTGACCTGACGGGGTAATTCTGGACTTCGCAAAAAGATGCCAATCTGTTTAAAGTAAGATAATATGAAAAGATATATGAAATTTTTCACTGGAATAGTCTTTTGGGGCATCCTTTTAGTGTGTAGTGCATGCACTGACGAATACGAAGCAAACAATGGAGGTATGAAGGAGTGCTGTGAGGGAGTACCCTTTACAGTCCGGGCTATAGTCGCTGATTTTGAAGAGCTCTCCAATGCAGGAAAGTCCTCTACACGTACCTCTGTAAGGGACGAACATTTTAAAATGGAGTTTGTCGATGGTGATTCGATTGGTGTTTTTGCCATAAAGGACGGTGCTATAATGGATAATATTGATAATGCCAAATTGGTTTACAATATGTCAAGCGGCAGTTGGAATCCGGTGGGAAATGGTACACTTTATTGGTATGATGGAGTGAGTTATGTCGCTTACTATCCATATAGGAAGAATATCACAATAGATCTCTCAAAAGGTATGGACGGAGCTATTGCTTCACTGACCGGGAATGAAAAACTGCAACCTGCGAAGGACCAGTCCACAACAGAAAAGCATATTGTCAGCGATTTGTTGGTTGCCACCGGCGTACCTGCTATTGACAATTCTTCCGGAATAATCCTGAACTTGCTGTTTCAACACCAGTTTGCATTGCTTGTGTTGCAACCGCAAGTATACGTAGGTTGTTTTGCACCAGAAAAAGCAGGCTTTGTTTACCATAGGGAATCGAGGGTTTTAGGAACAGACTCGGCGGCTATTAATGTGAGTCTGAACGGTATTACTCCATATCAGATAGATTCTTTGAAATATTGTGCCATTGTTCCGCCGCAAGCAAATGCACGGGTTACCGGAAACTATATGACTACCGATGGCAGAGATGATACGAATATAAAGATAAATTATCCGGGCAGCTCCATCAGTTTTACTTCTGGAAAATGCTATACCTTGAAGGTTATTAGTCCCGTACCCGGTAAAGGAAGTATAGAAAGAAAGCTTTATCCCGGGGATTTTGTCTTTCAGAACGAAATCGATAAAAGAATAGAAGTACATCCCGGAAACGGGAAGTTGGAAGAAGATGGGAAAATCTATGATTATGAAAATGCTATCGGAATGGTAATTACTTGCGATCCGGAAAGGATGACAGACGAGAGGTGTAATAAAAAAGGATGGAATCATGCCTATGTGATGATGTTGGATAGTTTGAAAGAAGGGAATTGGGGACCGATGGATTTAATCGAAGCGGATATTGATACAATATCAATAGCCGATGTGAAGTCAAAGCATGATTTTAGCAGAATTAAGAATAACATGAACGGGTACTCTGAAACTTTACAAATGCTGGCAAATCATGAGGGTGATGCATCTTTTGTAAGCGACTGTCGTGCTTTTTATCTGGTGAAAACTTACAATAACAGCAATAAGGTGCCGGATGGGATCGAACGTAGTCCGTGGTTTCTGCCAAGCATAGGGCAATGGTTTGATGTATTGGTGAATATTTGTGGAAAATCTCCGGAAAACTTTCGGCACAATACCGGTAATGGTTTACAAGACGAAAAGTGGGGACTGGAAACGTTAGATAAATTAGAAGGACAGTTATCCAAAGTTGGTAAATCGTTACCGCAGTTTAACGTGAATCACAGACTTGGTTTCAGTTGCAGTTCTCAATATGATAAAGATAGAAACTGGATGCTTCTCTGGCATATCGATGATCCCTTATACAAATGGGAAAGGGTTTGTTTACAAGGATATAATAAGACTTCTGTATGGCATGTCCGGCCGTTTTTTGCTTTTTAATCATTCCTTGATTAAAAACAGTTCTAATCTAAGTTTGAATTCATTATGAAAAAGTCCGGATAGCGCATTGATATTTTATGTAATTTCGTTTGTGTTCTCGAAATAGTGGAGTATCTTTGTTTTCATTTAAATATATTATGATTATGAAACTGAATACTTATCGCTTGTCTTCTTTGGAAGACCCTACTGATGAACAACTGCATGCTTTGATGGAACAAGTGGCTGTTGCGGCCCGTGAAAGTTCTCGCAAGGCAAAAAGAGAATTGGAGCGGAGAATGCAAGAGGTGAGAGAAAAATTGAAAGCATATAGAGCTAAAAATGTAAGTGATATATCCATGTGATGAACGAAAAAAATCCGACACTTTGTATAGTAGCTGGTCCGAATGGTTCGGGTAAAACTTCTACGACAGTGCAACTGCTTCATAATGAATGGGCAGAAAATAGCCTTTACATTAATCCTGATAATATAGCGCAAGAACAATATGGTGATTGGAATTCTCCCGTTGCAGTATTGAAGGCAGCAGAATTGGCGACTAAAATGCGTTATGAGTGTTTAAGGAAAAGGCAAGATTTTGTATTTGAAACAGTCTTTTCCTCAGACGAAAAACTTGCATTTGTTGAAGAAGCAAAAAAAGCAGGATTTTTTATTCGCATTTTTTTTGTCTGTACAAATAATCCTGAGATAAATGTACGGCGTATTACACAGCGCTATTTGAATGGAGGGCATGAAGTTCCCATTTCCAAAATTATTTCCCGTTATTATAAATCGTTATTGAATATAGGCAAAGCAATATCCTTGGTTGATAGGGTATATGTCTACGATAATTCAATAGAAAATCAAATTCCTCGATTATTGTTCCGCACTGTAAACGGGACCCTCTTCAAACAATATGTAGAGGAAATCCCGCAGTGGGCACAGTTCCTTATCAAATAGAGAATGAAAAGAGTCTATACCAAAACTGGAGACAAAGGAACAACAGGTATTCATGGTGGCACGCGCGTGCCGAAAGATGACATCCGTATCGAGGCAAACGGATGCCTTGATGAATTGAATGCCGTGATTGGTATCGTGCGCTCCATGCTGGCGGCAGAAGATGGTTGGCAGGAGTTGCTGCATGCTGTCCAGCGGGAACTGATGGTGGTAATGAGCCATGTGGCCACTCCCTCGGGAGTGGTAAATCCTAATCCGCTTTCTGCCGCAGAGCTCACGCTACGCTGTGAGCAGGAGATGGATGCCATGACCGTCCTGCTGACGGACAACGGCTACTTCCTTTTGCCCGGTGGCACTCCCATATCAGCCCAACTGCAGTTTGCCCGTACCGTGGCCCGCCGTGCCGAACGCCGTTTGTGGACACTCCATCGCCAAGACCCTGTGAACGAGGATATTCTGCGCTTCATCAACCGCCTTTCGGACTTGTTCTTCGTCATGGCCCGCATGGAGATGCAGCGGCAGGACTGGCCGGAGGAGAAATGGCAAGAGTTTGCCTACAAAAGGAAAAGACAGTAAGCACTTATCGCTAACCGCCGGGAAGCTGTTTTCAGCATAGGGGTTCTATTTGCTGTCCGAGCCTTAAATCATACAGACATGCCCGTACTTCCGCTTCGCTGCCGATATGCTTTCCTGCATCGTCGGACAGCTTCACGCATTCGCGCCATTCCTGGTTGACGTTCATCTTGCATTGCGTCAGTTTCATTACGATGTTGGAGGGCTTGAATCCGGTATCATTCGTCAGATTGGTGCCGATGCCGAAGGAGCAGCGGATTTTGCCCCTGCAATGCTCCTGGATGTCGAGTGCCTTGCCAAAATCGAGCGCATTGCTGAAGACGATGGTTTTAGTGGTAGGGTCGATGCCCAGTTCGCGGTAGCGGGCAACGAGCTTGTCGGTGAAATCGAATTCATCGCCGGAGTCGCAGCGTACACCGTCGAATAGTTTGGCCTGCTTGCGGCTCAGGTTACTTAAGAAAATGCCGGAGGTATAGGTATCGGACAGTGCGATGCCCAAGTCACCGTCGTACACGTTCACCCAGTTTTCCAAGGCCATGTAGTTGGCGTGTTTGTAGCCGAACTGTGCGCCGTGGAACATGAACCATTCATGCGGATGCGTCCCCATAGGCTTCATGCCGTATTTCATGGCGAAGTGGCAGTTGGAAGTCCCGGTACAGTATTCGGCGGCTTCCTTCAGACGGTCTATGACTTTGTCCTGTACCTCGAACGAGAAGCGTCTCCGGGTGCCGAACTCTGAAAAATACAGCTGGTGTCGGTTGGAGAGTGCCACCTTTTCGGACAGTTTGCAGAGTATGCCGTCCATGTCGGCCACGTTTCCCAAAGAACGGTTCTTTATTTCGGATACGATAGAAAGCAGGGGGACTTCGTAAAGGGTGGCCTTGTACAGATAGTCCGTGATTTCAATGTTCAGGTGCCGGTCCTCGTCCAGATGGATGCTTACCTTCTCCGGCTGGAAGCGGAAGGAGGAGAGCCACTCCCAATAGACCCTCGGCAGGAAACGGCAGTGGCGGGTCATGTATTCCAGCTCTTCGGCAGTAAGTACGGTCTGTGCCAGGCTGTCCACCGCCTCTTGCAGTTCCTTCAGAAACGTGTCCGTATAGGCGGTGTCGTCTCTGTCCTTGAAGCTGAAAGTGCCCATGGCATAGGGAAACAATTTGATGTAGGCATACGAGGTGGTGAATTTGTAAAGGTCTGTATCGAGTATGGTATGAATCATGGCAAAATATTCTTTAGTTATGATGTTCGATTTTGGGGATGAAGATAGTGAAAATTTCTTATTTGACCAGCCTCTATCTGTTAACAACGGCATATTCCTATTAAACCATGTTATAAATAAGGCTGTTATGGGCGGAAATTTTGGAGAATTCGGAGAAGTCCGTATATTTGCAATGTGTTTTTCATAGTATTAGATTTAAGGTTAACAAAAGATTGGCTGTCTGGGATAGATAGCCTTTTTTTATGCCTTCACTTTTCCTTCTCCGTAGAGGTGGCGTGTAGTGCAGAGCGCCAAAGTTCCATAGACCAATACTTGTATCCACATCGTCAGCATCTGCGGCCATACGTCGGCCAGCGTTCCACCCATTGAATTCAGTTTTACAAAAGCAAGTACGGCAGGACCTGCCGGAAACAGATAGTGGGCTGTCTGCCAATACCACGGCATCAGCTCCAGCGGATAGGACACGCCCGAAAGGAAGATATAGCCCACAGAGAAGAAGGCTATCATCAGCAACGGCGCTTCGGAGTCTGTAAACCAGCGGGAGACGGCCAGGGCAAGGAAACTCGTGCCCAGCAGGAAGGGTATCATCATTGTGACGATGTCTCCTCCGCTGCCGATGTGGGGGATGCTGAACAGATGCGGCAGCAGTCCCAGCAGGAATAGGGAGAACACCACATACAGCATGAAGTATACGAAGGTCCTGCCCCCGACAATCCGTAATGTATCCTTCAATGAGTCGGCACGCATCAGCCGTATTCCTTTTCTTCGGGCTTCCGCTTCCTCGCCCGTTAGCATGGCAATCACCATCAGCATCGTCTGGAAGATGATGACAATTAGGACGGCGGGAATCAGATAGGAACCGTAGCCCTCCGTATAGTTGTAGAGCGCCGTGCCGGACACGCTGACGGGAGCGGACGAAGCCACTGCCAGCAACCCTTGCGGAGGTAGGAATACGGTGCCCTCCATGCGGTGGGCATCGTTCACGGCAAGCATGACGCGCGCACTGGATTCTTGCAGTCCTTTGAAGTTGAGGAAAGCGTCCGTGGCGGCATAGAGTACGAAGACCGAAGTCTCGCCCCGTGCCACACGTGCCTCGAAGTCGGCAGGCAGGTAAAGGATGCCTGCCACGTCGCCCTGCTTCATCCATTGGCGGGCTTCGAGGATGTTGGGTGTCTGGCCGTAGACGGCGGTCTGGGGAGTGGCGTCGAGCAGTCGGATGTATTCGCGGCTGAGGGCGGAGTGGGAGAGGTCTACCACTGCGACAGGAGCCTTGCGCACCAGGTTGGGGGCGTACATGTAGTTGTAGAGCAGCCCGTAGAGGAAGATACCGCCTGCCAGCACGAGCAGGATGGCGGGATTGGTGGCGATGGCATGCCACTCGTGGCGGATGACGGAAGCTGTTGACAATACGGTAGGTGGACAAGGTGATGGGGAGGTGGAGATTGCTTCTTCCCTTATCTCTTTTTTTATCCACCATTTCAGCAACGGCAGTATCAGCAGTGCCGTCAATAGGAAGATGAAGAGTGTAGCTACCGACTGCCAGAAGTAGGCAAACCCTGCATCGAAGTAAATCATGGCTTGTGCCGCCTCCGTGAAGTGCCGCACGGGGAAGAGGTAGGAGGCCGCATGCACGGGCGCATACATGGCTGTAACGGGAAACGTGACTCCGGACAGCGTAGCCCCCAACGACCCCACCATGGATACTACACTGATGATATAGGCAATCTTGGGAAAGACAGAATAGATAAAGACCGCCAATGCCTGGGTAGCGATGATGAAGAGCACGGTCACTGCATTCATCAGCCACAGACTGCCAGCGAAGGGGATATGTAGCGGGCCGAACAGTACATAGTTTGCCAGGATACCGATGGACGAGAAGATGAGGGTATAGGGCAGCAGTTTCCCTGCTACGGCAGTGAGGATATTGCCTCGTGCCATCTCCAGCCATTCGCCGGCGCTGCCGAATTTCAGTTCGCTGCCTATGGAGTAGACGGTGGTGAGCAGGATGAGTATCTGGAACAGTACGAAAAAGAAAGGCTGGCTCAGGTAGATGGAGTAGTCCATGTCCGGGTTGTAGAGGGGATGGGTACTGGCTTCTACGGGGAGCAGAAAGGTCTGTATCTGTTCTCCGCTGACTCCCAGAGCTTCGGCCTGCATCACGATGGGCGAGAGCGCCACGGGGGCAAGCGTATTCTCGAACGCTGCCATCAGCTCGCTGCCTACCGAAAGAAGGGCATAGTGGTAATAATAGGTGAGCGTTGCGCCAGTTCCCGTCACCGCCTTCTGTTCGAAGCGGGGCGGGATGACGAGGTAGCCGTATATGTCCTTCTGTTGCAATGCCCGGCGGGCGTCGGCTTCGTCGGTGAAGTGCTCCGTCACACGGAAGGTGGGGGCGGCAGAGATGCGCCGGGAGATATTGCGCGAAGTGGCAGTGTTGTCCAGGTCGACGATACCCACGGGAATGTTCTCCATCTGTCCGTTTCCAAAGATGGTGGCCATGAAGAACAGACAGAGTAAGGGTAGCACGACGCAGACGCCGAGGTATAGACGGCGGGAGGTCATGCGGTGCCATTCGCGACGGATAACCATGCGAAGCGCTTTCATTGCGCAGCCAAATTCTTTATCTTTCATTTTTCATTCTTCATTTTTAAAAGTACGGACATCCCCGGTCTCAATCCCTCTACCTGCTGTGTGGGACGTGCGTGTATCTCGAACGTCTGCATGTCATAGCTGCCCGTCTGTTTGGTGGATTTCCAGGTGGCGAAGCTGCCCAGCGGACTGATGTAATAGATGCGGAATTCAATGTCCTTGCCGTCGATGGCGGGGACATCGGCACGGAAAGTACCTCCCATCTTGAACTGCGGCATCAGGTCCTCGCGTATATTCAGTACCACGTGTGCATCGTCCATCACGACGAGGCTCATGATGGGAGTGCCGGGAGCCACCAGTTCTCCGCGTTTGGGGAAGATGGTGGCTATCTGGCCGTCTTCGGGAGCGGTGAGACGGGAGTCGACGAGGAGGGAGGAGACTTCATCGACAGTGCTTTGCGCCGCTTCCACCAAGCTACGGGCCGAGGCGCGGTCCTCGCTCTGCGCTCCGTCCACGGCCATCTGGTATTGCTCGTAGGCGGCACGTTCGGCGGCTTGGGCGGCTTTGTACATGGCTTCCACCTCGTCACGCCGCTGGGAGGTGACGACACTGTCCTTATAAAGCGTTACAATGCGTTGGTAAGTGGTCTTGGCGAGGGCAAGGTCGCTCTGCGTCTTGTTCCAGAGTTGCCTGGCGGTGGCCACAATCTGGCGGCGGGTACCGGCGTCTATCTTCTTGTTCTGCTCCTGGGCCACCTGCTCCAGGGCATTCACCTGGCGGTATTTGGCTTCGATGGTGGGGCTGTTGATGACGACAAGCGTATCGCCTGCCTTCACCCAGTCGCCCTCTTGTACGAGGAAGGAGTCCACACGTCCGGGCAGCTTCCCGCTGATACGTATTTCCGTTGCTTCCACTTGTCCTTGCAGGACTAGGGGCTGCCGGCTCATGAGTAATATGCCGGCAAGCGAAATGATGACCGTTGCGGCCAGGATAATGACGAATGCAATGCTGATGCTTTTATTATTGATTTTCATAAAGGGTAGGTTTTAATAAGTTGTCTCGAAATATTTCTCGAACCGTTCCGGCGTTCCGCAGATAGCCAGCAGGTTCATCAGTGCCACATCATATTCGTAATAGGCTGCCAGACGCGCCACGCGGACGGTTGCCAGCATCGTTTCCGCATCTACGACCTCGGTACTGGTTGCCATGCCTTCGGCAAAGGATTTCTTGCGGATTCGCACCAGCTCTTCGCTCAGCTCGATGGTGGTATTCAAGGCGCGTACGTTGTCTTGTGCCTTTTGCAGTTGGGTGTAGAGCTTGTCGATGCCTACGCTCAGGTCTTCTTTGGCTTTTTCTTGTCCCAGGGCAAGGGTCTGCTGGGCTATCTTCGACTGGCGGATGCGCTTCTCACGCGCCAGTCCGTCGAACAGGTTCCAGGTGAAGCCCACACCTACGATGGTGCGGGGGACAAGATTGCTTTGTATGCCGTGGGCATAGAGGGTCTGCTTGCCGAATACGGCGATGTCCGGCAGGTAGCCGCTCTGGTCGATGCGGAGCTGCTGGCGGGCAATCTGTGACTGCAGTTGCAGTTGGTTCACGGTGTAGTTCTCCACCCGCATGGCTTGCAGGAACTCCTCTTTGGCGGGCAGTTGGTCGTTGATGAAAAGCTCCGAAGTAGGATGGATGCTGCATGTGTCTTGCAGGTTGAGCAGGGTGCGCAGGGCACTTTGCACGACGGAGGCCTCCTTCCGGGCAGCCTCCAGTGAACGGGCAGCTTCATCCATATTCACTTGGGCAAAGAGCCGGCCTGCCTTGTCTATCATGCCGGCAGCTTCCAGTTTAAGGGCATTCTGGTAATGGCGTTGCAGGCTGTTGTAAGTCTCCTGCCGCACGCGTACTACCTCTTGCGCAAGTTTCAGCCCGAAGTAGCTTTCTGCCAGCAGGGTGCGTTGCGTGGCATCGGTCTGTCCCCGGTTTTCGCGGGCAATGTCTATCATGGTGTTGCCTATCTTCGAGGCCCGGATGCGCTTGCCGCCGGAGAATACGACCCATTCGGCGGTCAGGCCGACGGAAGTCAGGTTGCGTGGAGCCAGTGGAAAAGCGAGGGTATGGGAGCCTATCTGGTCGAGTATGCTGCTGATGAATTGGTCGTCCGGCACGATGTTGTGCACAAAGTCCTTTGCCGGGTCGGTGAACTGGGAAAGGGGCTGTTTTACCTCTATCTTTTCGGAAAGATGCACGAACGTACCGGCACCTTGCAGGGAGGGGTACCAGAGGGCATTCAGTTTGTCACGTTCCGCACGGGCGGCTTCAATTCCCTTGTCGGCTATTTTCAGGCTGCGGTTGCCGTTTTGCATCTGCCTTAGGGCATCACCGAAGCTAAGGGGAAGGGAGGTTTGTGCGGCCACTCCACCGATGGCAAGCAGTACGCAGGCAGCAGCCGGAAAGAATCTCCGGCATAATAGATTATTCATAAGTTCGTTCGGTTTAGGGGTTCTTGTTTCTCTAAACAAGAGGAGGTGGGAATTGTTCAGTAGTCATCTTTTTGAATAGAACGTTACAAATATAACGAATAGTTTCCGAAGATATGGCTTATGAATGGGAGAGATATTCGGATTTGCACTATCTTTGCATTCGCTAAAATGGAATTTATGGAGAAACTTCATCCGATTATGTTTGCCGGGACGGGCAGTGATGTGGGGAAGAGCATCATTGCTGCTGCCTTCTGCCGCATCTTCAAGCAGGACGGCTATCAGCCCGCACCGTTCAAGGCACAAAATATGGCGCTCAATTCATTTGCCACTCCCGAAGGGCTGGAGATAGGCCGTGCCCAGGCTGTGCAAGCAGAAGCCGCCGGAGTGCCTTGCCACACGGACATGAATCCGCTACTGCTGAAACCACAGTCGGACCATACCTCGCAGGTTGTTCTTAACGGGCGTCCTATCGGCAACCGCAATGCTTATGAGTATTTCCGCAAGGAAGGACGCGACGAGCTGCGCCGGGAGGTTTGTGCTGCCTACGACCGCCTTGCCGCTCGCTATAATCCCGTTGTGCTGGAAGGCGCGGGAAGCATCTCCGAAATCAATCTGCGGGATACCGACCTTGTCAATCTGCCGATGGCCCTGCATGCCGGAGCCGATGTAATCCTTGTGGGGGACATTGACCGTGGCGGTGTGTTTGCCAGTGTCTATGGTTCGCTGATGTTGCTTCGTCCCCATGAGCGGGAACGCATTAAAGGAATTCTTATCAACAAGTTCCGGGGGGATATACGTCTCTTCGAGTCGGGCATTACGATGCTGGAGGAACTTTGCGGCATTCCCGTTGTCGGGGTAGTACCTTACTACCGTGACATTTATATCGAAGAAGAAGACTCCGTGGCGCTTGCCGCAAAGTCTGTCCGTGCCGAGAAGGGAAAGGTGAACATCGCCGTCATTCTGCTGCGCCACCTCAGTAACTTCACCGATTTCAATGTGCTGGAGCGTGACCCGCGCGTACATCTCTTCTATACCAACAATGTGGATGAGTTGGCAAAGGCCGACGTCATCCTGCTGCCCGGTTCCAAGAGCACGCTTGGTGACCTTTACGAATTGCGCCGTAACGGTGTGGCGGCTGCCATCATCCGTGCCCACCGTGAAGGTGCCACCGTGATGGGTATCTGCGGCGGCTATCAGATGATGGGGCAGGAGGTGCTCGACCCTGAGCATGTGGAGGGGGACATCGAACGCCTGCCTGGACTGGGGCTGTTGCCCATCAGTACCCGCATGTCGGGAGAGAAGGTGACCCGTCAGGTGAAGTTCGGTCTGTGCAATCCCCATTCTCCATCTTCCACTCTCCATTCTCCATTCATGCAGGGCTATGAAATCCATATGGGAGTGACCACCCCTGTGGAAGGTACTCCCGATTCTCCCTTGAATCTTCTGGAGAACGGCTCTACCGACGGTTACTGCGTGGACTCCACCTGCATGGGGACCTATATTCATGGCATTCTCGACAATCCGGAATTCATAGATTTCCTGCTTGCGCCTTTTGCAGACAAACTGTCCGGGAATGCCGGCACTTTCGATTACCATACATTCAAAGAAGAACAATACGATAGGCTTGCCGAGCACGTGCGCCGCCACGTCAACCTGCCGCTTATCTACCAAATATTGACAAAGAACCATGATTGAAGGACACGGAGACGATTCCTATAAATACAGCCGTCCCATTACGGCAAACTTCAGCTCGAACGTTTACAACAGGGTAGACCTCTCTGCCTTGAAGGCGCATCTGTGTGCCCGGATTGACGGCATCGGCAACTATCCCGAACCGGAGCCTTACACGCTTGAGGCCTGCCTTGCCCGCCGCCACCGTCTTCCTGCCGAGGCAGTGTGCGTGACGAACGGAGCTACCGAAGCCATCTATCTTACCGCACAGACTTTCCGCGGGACAAACACCGCCATTGTGCAGCCCACTTTCAGTGAATATGCCGATGCCTGCCGCATGCACGGCCATCGGGTCACTTCCCTCTACCGGCTTCCTGCGGAGAGCGAGGGGTATCGCTTGCCGGAAGAGGTGCGCATGCTGTGGCTGTGCAATCCCAATAACCCTACCGGAACGGTTGTGGAGAAGGAATATCTGGCAACACTTATCAGTCATAATCCGCAGGTCTGTTTCGTCATCGACCAGTCCTACGAGTTTTTCACCTTGCGTCCGCTTTTCTCTGCTGCCGAGGCTGCGGAGTTTCCCAACGTCTTGCTGCTGCACTCCATGACCAAGCGTTATGCCGTTCCCGGTCTGCGACTGGGATATGTCACCGGCGCCCCCCACCTGCTGCACCGTCTGCGTACCAACCGTATGCCCTGGTCGGTCAACCAGCTTGCCATTGAGGCAGGGCTCCATCTGCTGGAACATGATGTTCCCAATCCGCTGGATGTGGCGTCTTACTTGCAAGAGGCTGCCCGCCTGCGCAGTGCGCTCGAGGCATTGGGAGGACTGGAGGTATGGGCCACCGAAACCCATTTCATGCTGGTGTGCCTCCGTATGGGTAGGGCTTCCGCTTTGAAAGACTATCTGGCAGGGGAGCATGGCATCCTGATTCGGGACGCCTCCAACTTCGACGGACTGAATGAGCGCTTCTTCCGTATAGCCGCCCAGAGCCGGGAGGAGAATGACAGGCTTGTAAAAGCAATAGGACAATGGCTTGAGGAGGAATAACCGATGGAAGAAGATGTGCTTATACTTTTGGGTGTCGCCTTCAACTTGAACCTGCCGCTTCTCACTGCCTGGCTGCTCGACCATTGGCTGGGCGACCCGGCGTGGCTGCCCCATCCGGTGGTGGCTTTCGGCAAAGCCATTTCTTTCTGTGAGCACCGGTTGAACCGGGGCGATTCGTGTTTCCTGAAAGGTGCGTTTGTGGCGGTGTCTCTTGTCTTGGGGGTATATGTCATTACGCTTTTGTTGCTCCGCTTGGCGGCACTCTTTTCTCCGGGCATGCTTCT
The DNA here is from genome assembly GCF_003602895.1 of Bacteroides sp. AF29-11. Taxonomy (NCBI): domain Bacteria; kingdom Pseudomonadati; phylum Bacteroidota; class Bacteroidia; order Bacteroidales; family Bacteroidaceae; genus Bacteroides; species Bacteroides sp. AF29-11. The sequence continues at coordinate 485,021 of NZ_QTLY01000002.1, read as the reverse complement.
GACGGTGCAGATACTGCTGATATTCTATTGCCTGGCAGGTACTACACTGGTCCGTGAAGTGCGTATGGTGTTCAAGGCGGTGGACCGTTCCTTGGAGGAAGGGAGGATGCAAGTGGCACGTATCGTAGGGCGTGATACGTCTGCACTCTCGGCGCAGGAGGTACGAACCGCGGCATTGGAGACTTTGGCAGAGAATTTGAGTGACGGGGTAGTTGCCCCCTTGTTCTGGTATCTGCTGTTGGGAGTTCCGGGCATGCTTGCCTATAAGATGGTGAACACGCTGGATTCCATGGTCGGCTACAAGAATGAACGCTATCGTTGGTTCGGCTGTTTCGCCGCCCGTTTGGATGATGTTGCCAATTATATTCCTGCTCGTCTGACAGCCTTTCTGATGGTGCTGGTTTCCGGTCGTCTTTCCTTGTTTGCTTTTGTGGGCAGATATGGCAGCCAGCATGCCAGTCCCAATTCCGGTTATCCGGAAGCCGCCCTTGCCGGTATTCTGGACTGCCGTTTCGGAGGTCCGCACAACTATTTCGGCGAGGAGGTATGGAAACCTTATATCGGTTCTAATGAACGGCCTCTGAAGACGGAAGATATGCGTGTGGCTGTCCGCATCAACCGGCGTGTGGAGTGGTGGATGGTGGTTGCCGTAATAGTGACATCGACCTTGGCTTCCTTTTGTTTTTAAAATGTTGTTATTTTAACTGATTCTTTGTCCGTTCCAAAAAGATATAATATCTTTGCAAGACCGCGTTGCATTAAAAATGTAACTTTTAAAGCAGACAAAGTCTTATAAATGAGGATAAAGCAACTATATATATTCCTTTTCTTTATTTGGTTCGGGAGCACAATAATTGCATCGACAACAGATAAAGCGGATTCTTGGACTAAAGAAAAGGAAAGTATAGTCCATGAGGTCATCTCCACTTTTCACAACAGCCTCGGTTTCGACTATCTGACCCGGGAGGAGTGTGACTCGCTGAATGCCGACGGCCTTTTGTCCCAATTGGATGAATCCCAGCGCTATTACACCTATTTCGAACTGGAAAGAATACTTATAAAATCCTCCCTTTTCCGTGGAGAAATCCGTATGGCTATTGCCCAGAGCGACCAGATGTACTCCAAAGCCCGCGCGCTTGCCTACCCCTTCGGCAATGCCCTTGCGCTGAATGCCATGGGAGAGGTGTACAGCTATACCGGCAGGCTCCGGGAAGCCGGTGCCGCTTATGAGGAGTCCTTGAGACTGCTGGATGGGATGGACGGGGAGGATGTGCATATCCGTATGCTACTGGTGGAACTGATAGATTATAACCTGCGCATACGGAATGTAAACGGTGCCTCGCGTTATCTTGCACGTCTGAACCTCTATCCGGAAGACCGGCTTTCTCCGCTGGAGCTGGCCATGCGCCACATCTCCAATGCTTCCTGCCAATTATTCAAGGGTGACTTGAAAGCTGCCAGCCATTGTCTGGTACAGATAGGCCAGCTTGAAACGCAACTGATTCCGGAGATACGGCAATACCTTCTGATTATAGATGCCCGTTATCTGGTGGCCACCGGAGCGCATGAGGCAGCCTTGACCGCCTACAATGATTTCCTTCAAACCGAATATGCCCGGATAAACCATAACATCTACAAGGAAGCTCTGCTCGAAAAGGCGGATTTACTGGTGAAGATGGGGAACAAGGAAGAAGCCTACGGACAGTACGGCAAGGTCTTTTCGTATATCAAGACTTCGTTCGAGAAGAACTATCCCAAGGAGATAGACCGGCTCTGTACCCGTTTCCAGGCCGACCAACTGGCCTACCAGAACGAACGCGACCGCATTGTATCCATGCGTTTCTATCTGGCAGGCATCATTGTGTCCGTACTGTTTCTGATATTCCTCCTGGTGCTGGGCTGGAAGAAGATATTCCGTTTGAAGCGTTCCCAAATGCGGCAGGAGGCGATGAAGGAGAAAGCGGTGCAAGCCATACAACGGAAGAATATGTTTCTTTCGAACATGAGCCATGAGGTACGTACGCCGCTGAATGCCATTGTCGGATTCTCGGCGGTACTGACGGATGAGGACGAGTCGTTCGATGACGAATCGCGCCGGGAGTTCTCCGAAATTATCAAGGTGAATTCCTTTCAGTTGCTGAAACTTATCAATGACATTCTGGATTTCTCGGATTTCGAGAATGACAATATAACCTTCAACATCCGCACGCATGATGCCGTGAAGTTGTGTAATGAGGTCGTGGAGACCGTGATGGCCTCGCGCAAGCTGGAGGTTGAAATGCGTTTTGACACGGATTTGTCCGTCTTGATGCTGGATACGGACGATGCGCGCCTCCGCCAAGTCTTGATAAACCTGCTGGTGAATGCCGCCAAGTTTACGGAATAAGGCTCCATCGTGCTGGAACTGAAGATGGCTGATGCCGGTACGGCACTTTTCTCCGTGACGGATACCGGATGTGGCATTCCACCGGAAAAGCAGCACTTGATTTTTGAACGCTTTGAAAAGCTGAATGATTTTGTGCAGGGAAGCGGACTGGGTCTTTCCATCTGCCAACTGATTGTGAAATATATGAACGGCAAGCTGTGGGTGGACAGTGGGTACACCCGTGGCGCGCGTTTCTGTTTTACGCATCCTTTGAAGTATAATCCCGCATTACACGGAGGAACGGCGCAATGAAACGAATACTGATTCTCATCCATGTTTTGTTTTGCGGATATATTTGTCCGCTGCTGGCAGAAGACACGGGGGCTGTCCGGTATCAGGACAGCATCCTGAAGGTTGCCGATACCCTGCCGGCCACCCTTGTCCGGCTGACGTATCTCCGTGACATGGCCTACAAGCACCAGTATGCTCCCTATAACATGACTTTTTCCACCCGTCTGTACGAGGAGGCGCGGCGGCAGAAGAACGCTTTCTATGAGAATATGGGCGCTTACTATCTGGCGGCATGTTATGACAAGAAACACGACCCGGACAGTCTGTCGTATTGGGTGGATGTGCTGAAGGATTTTGTCCCCCAGGTAGGCACTTACGATTATTATCTGGAGCAGAAGGCTGCCATCAGCCGCGCCCTGGCTTCCAAGAGACAGATAGAGAAAGCGGTGTATGTGGCTAAGGAGACGTTGGAGGAATCAAAACTCCACCATAGCAATAACGGGATGATAGCGGCGTATAACAGTCTGGGATGTGCCTACGGAGTGTCCAGCCGCCCGAATGAGGCACTGGACTCTTTCTTGGAGGCTTACCGGAATTTCTCTCCCCAGACAAAGGCCAGCCTGAAGGTGGATATACTGTCGCGTATTGCCCAGGTATACGGCAATGGCGGTAAAGACAGCTTGAAGCTGCCCTATTTGCATGAAATGGACATGACGTTGCAGACGGTTATTTCCAAAGAACCCGAGACAAGGAAGAACTGGAGCAATTTCGAGATTGACTGCGAAGTGAAGTATATCCTGCACTACATGAACCGGAAGAACTTTACAGTGGCGCATGAGCATATCGAGAAAGTAAAAAAACTGCTTGAGCCGCATGTAGATCCCGTCTTCTGGCTGAATGTCCAGTTGATACAGCTTCAATACTATGCCAAGACCGATGAGTATGACAAAAGCATCGCATTGATAGACGAGGTGACCCCTACGGTACTGAACAACTACGTCTCCACCTTTGCCACTTTGATAAACTACAAGGCGAGTACGCAATATGACAAGGGGGACATTGACGGGGCCATCGAGACCCGGCGCTACCTCATACGCAAGCAGGATTCGCTGAACAATGCCTTCTCGGCCAACCAGTTGAAGCAGGTGAAGGAGATTTACCACATTGACGAGCTGCTGTTGGAGAAGCAGAAGATTCAGGACATGAATTACCGTATAGGATTTATATTCCTGGGTGTCTGCCTGCTGCTGATGCTGCTTTTCTATCTGTATACGCGCTATGTCTCCGGAAAGATTGCTGTCGTAGAGAAGAAGACGGCTGAAGCCGCTTTGCAGGCAGAGACGGACAACATCGCGAAGGAACGTCTGAAATCGGAAATCAGCCATGATATACGTACTCCGCTGAATGTGGTGGTGGGCTTTGCCGAATTGCTGACCGGGAAAGAGGAGCTGGATAAAGAGACTAAGAGGGAGTACGGACAGATGATTCAGACCAATGCGGAAAGTCTGCTGAATTATGTCAACAGCATTCTGGAGTTGTCCCGCTTGGAGTCCGGCAAGATTCAGTATGAGGACGAGGAGTGTGACATTATTCAGTTGTGCAGTGAGGTGCTGGATAAAGTGAACGGCCGTGAGGAGAGCACTGTGTCTGTCAGCCTGCAGACCGACCTCAAGGAACAGTTTGCGAGGACGGACCGAAGGTGGTTCGATACATTGCTTGTCAGCATGCTGACTCCGTCAGAGAATGACACTGCCCGTTATGAGGCGATTATCCGCATCAGACGGGACCGCACTAGGTCGGCCCTCTATTTCGACGTGGTCAACGCCCCGTTTGCAAAGGTACATTTTGAGAATAAAACGAGCTTGATTCGCCATGAAATCAATGCCCATTTTATTCATTATTTTGGAGGTATCTACAAGGTGCAAACCGAAGCGGAGGAAGGCCCTACTATTTCGTTCACTATTCCTTGTCGAGATTGATGCGGACGATGCCGCCGTAGGGCGTCAATGCGTCGAAGGCTTCTTCGGCTTTAAGGATTCCGGCATAGAGTTGTGCGCAGATTAATACGCCTCCGTGTGCGAAGATGGCAACGCGTGTATAGGGCTTCTTCTTTAATTCGTCCAAAAACTGGCTGACACGCCGGTATTGCATGGTAAAAGATTCTCCACCGGTAGCTGCCACGTTCATGTAGTCGGCATACCATTCCTGCAGGCGTGGGTCCTCATTCTGCTCGAACGGCTTCATCTCCCAGTCGCCAAAATTGATTTCCATAATCCGTTTGTCCCGTTCTGCATCGGGATAGCCGCAATAGGTGGCGAGGCGCACGCAGCGGGTTAGGGGACTGGTGTAGACGTGATCGAACGGAAGGTATGTCTTCAGGTTTTCTGCTGTTACGGCGGCTTCCGCTTCAAACGTAGGTTTCAGGGGAACATCGGTCTGTCCGTAGCATACGCCCGGAGGGACATCTACCGAAGTGTGTCGAATGAGTATTACTTCCATCTTTAATTTTCAGTTGTTAATTTATAATTAGAATAAGGCTTCCCAAGTAGAAGGACAGTTCGCATAGCAGGAAAGTGGCCCCGCAGCAGTCACCCGTATATCCTTGTAGGCGCCGCTTCATCAATCGGTAGAGCAGGAAGAAGGTGAGCAGTGGGAAGAGGGTGGCAATCCACAGCTTTATAGGCAGCAGCAGTACGAAAGGAAGCAGGCCACAAAGAAATCCGGCCAGTAACTCGTGCCGGCTCATGCGGTTGTAGACGGTCTTGCTTTTGCTGTCTTCCTCTTTCCGGGCATAGGGCAGGTAGTTGACAATCTGGGAGGCACAGAACTTGGACCAGCAGTCACCGCTGAGCACAAGGATGCAGAGAAGTCCCAGTGGCAGGTGATGAAGTTGGAGCAACAGCAGGAAATAGCATATCAATCCGATGACACCGTAGCTTCCGATGTGGGAATCCTTCATGATGGCAAGTGTTCGTTCGCGGGTGGTGCCGCCGCCAAAGCCGTCGAGGAAGTCCGCCAGCCCGTCTTCGTGCAGGCAACCGGTGACAAACAGGCGTGCGATGAGGGCAAGAATCCATGCCAGTGACACCGGCATAATCTGTCCGGCAAGCCACAGCACTGCCGCCATCACGCCTCCCGTCAGCCAGCCTACAAGCGGCCAATAGGGAACCACATGCTTGAAACACTCTGCCGGTACTTCCTTGATTTTCCAGAAGGGCAGTCGGGTGAGCATGATGAATGCTGCTAAGATATTATTCATGTTAAAAGTATTTGGTGATGGAGGCATGTGCAAAGTTATCCATTTCATTGAGCATCCGCACGGCCGAGTCGACAATGGGGTATGCACAGATGGCCCCCGTTCCTTCTCCCAAACGCAGTCCCAGGTTCAGCAGCGGACGGGCATGCAGGGCGTCGAGTACCAGTTTGTGGCCCGACTCGTCTCCGCAGTGTCCGAAGATGGCGTAATCCGTCACTTCCGGATAGAGCCTGGCGGCGGCAAGCAGGCAGTTGGTCATGATGAATCCGTCAACAAGGATAATCATCCTCAGCTCGGCAGCTTGCAGCATGGCGCCTATGGCCATCACCATTTCCAGTCCGCCAAAGTAGCGGATGATGTCTCGGGGAGAGCCGTCGCCCTTGTAGTTCTCCATAGACTGTTTCAGCACTTCGTATTTGTGGCGGATGCCCGCGCTGTCGAGTCCGCTACCTGCGCCGACACATTGTTCCAGAGGAATACCGGTGAAGCAGGTCATCCACAGGGAGGATGAAGAGGTGTTTCCGATACCCATTTCACCGAAGCTGAGGACATTGCTGCCTTCTTCATGGCATTGGCGCACCACCTCGGCACCCCGTTCCAGGCACATCTCCATTTCCTCTTCCGTCATGGCTGCCTCGTGCAGATAATTTCTGGTACTTTTGCGCACTTTCATATTGATGATGCCTTTCTCGTAGGGGAGGTCGTAGTCTACTCCTGCATCTACTATTTTCAGGGTAAAGCCGTGCTGCCGGCAGAGGAAATTGACACCTGCCCCTCCATGAAGGAAGTTGCTGATTTGCTGCCAGGTGATTTCCTTTGGAGACAGACTGACGCCCTCTTCGACAATGCCGTGGTCGGCGGCGAAGATAATGTTTTGCGGATGTTTCAAGGTGGGGGATAATGTCTGTTGTATGAGTCCGATTTGGAGTGCCAGTTCTTCTAAAATGCCCAATGAACCTTTGGGTTTGGTCAGGTTGTTGATTTTGTCAATCAATGCGGGACGGATTGACTCGTCCGGACGGGTGATATGAAATGTTTTCATCAGTCTGTTGAATTTTAATTGTTTGTTGTTTTATGAATGAGTGTTTTTTACGGTAAGTGGGATGCCGGATACCATCAGTATCACTTCGTCGGCACGGGCGGCTACATATTGGTTCATCCAGCCTTGCATGTCCGTGAACTTTCGTTGCAGTTCGTTCTCGGAAGCTCCTCCCATACCTATTTCATTGGTTACAAAGATGAAGGTTGCGTCTTGTGCCGTGAAGCGGTCGAACTCTGCCTTTACTGCGGCAAGTGCCCGGTCGGTATCTGAATGCAGGTCGAAGAAAAAGTTGGTACACCATAAGGTGATGCAGTCTATCAGGACGATCCGTCCCTCCAGCCGGTGGCGGCTGAGTTCTTTCTGCTCTTCGATGTTTGTCCATTCCGGTCCCCGGCGTTCCTGATGCCGGATTACCCTCTGGCGGAATTCTTCGTCCCAAATGCGTGCTGTGGCAAGATAAACGGGAGTGGGAGAGAGCTCGAGTGCCAACTTTTCCGCATAGGTGCTTTTGCCGGAACGTGCTCCTCCGGTGATGAGTATGATTCGTTTCATTGGTATTTAGTCTGTATTTTGAAAGAATATCTTTGTTTTCCCGAGCAAAAATAGGAAATATTTGACGAAACGTTTGTTTTTTTAGGAAGGAATTTATTAACTTTGCCACCGTTTTTAAGGCATGACCTTGGAAATGTTTATGCGGCAGTAGCTCAGTTGGTAGAGCATCAGCTTCCCAAGCTGAGGGTCACGAGTTCGAGTCTCGCTTGCCGCTCTTTATAAAAGGCTGAATACTTAGTTATTCAGTCTTTTTCTTTTTTAAGAACATTCATTCTCAGGTATTAATAATTCTTCTAAACTATTTTTTAAGCTGCACTTATATTGTTTTTCCCCTTTTTCTGTTTTTCTTATTGTTTGTTCGCATATGTAATATAGCCGAAATATATATTACATCGTGAATAGTAAATTTGCAAAAATGCAACACTTTAAAAGTTAATAAATATAAAAGAAGTGATAATATATTCTTTATATGTTGCTTTTATTAAAAATTATCCATTTATTTGTCTGACAAATAATACTAATAGGACTAATAATAACACGATTTAATATATGGAAAACTTAAAAATTGATGGGCAGTCGATTACTTTGGTAGACCAAGTGGAAGACAAGTTATTGAATTATTTCAGAAGTCAGGACTTGAAAGTGGGTGATTCTATCCCTAACGAAATTGAGTTGTCGTCAGCGTTGGGGGTAGCTCGTAGTGTTCTTCGGGAAGCTCTTAGCCGTCTGAAAATGATGGGAATGATTGAAAGCCGTACACGTCGTGGAATGATATTAACTGAGCCTTTCATCTTAGGGGGAATGAAGAGAGTGGTTGATCCCCGTATTATGAGCCAGGAATCACTTCTCGATCTTTTGGGATTTAGGGTTGCCTTGGAGATAGGAATCAGTAGTGACATATTTCATAATATTAAAGAGCAGGATATTATGGAACTGGAAGAGATTGTTAATGCAGGCGTTGCATTGGGGAACAACGAATATGCCAATCTCAGCGAATATACTTTCCATTCAAAACTATACGAAATAACGGGGAATAAGACGATTGTACAGTTCCAAAGCATCATTCATCCGGTTATGAACTTTGTAAAAACCAATTTGAGGGAACGGGTGGAAGCTATAAATATAGAACTGGAGAAAAAGGGAAAGATTGTAACTCACACCGATTTATTGAACTTTATCAAGAATAAGGATGAAATGGGCTACAGAAATGCTATCGAGCAACACTTTTATGTCTATAAGAAGCTGATTTATGATAGGGCAGTGTTAGGAGAACAGAATAAGGGTCAATCACAATAAAAATATGACAAATGACACGGATTGTAAATAATTGTGTTGCATTGGTATGCCTTTGTTTGTTTTGGGGGCAAAGCCTAAGAGCTGCAGATGCTTCTCATTCTGAGCAGATAAAGTGGGGCAACGAGAGTGTTTTTAATGAGGAACACAACACTTTGGGACTCTTTTCCGGAGTACTTGGCGGACAAATTGTCTTGGCAGGCGGCACTTCCGACGATTATAGCCGATGGGGAAGAAATGCGGTATGCCTTTCTGAAAATGCCGGATTCGCTTTGTATGAAGATGTGTTGTCCAAGCCGTTGGCTTATGGCGCTTCCATAACACTCTCTGACGGTATCTTGTGTATTGGAGGGCGTGATTCTTCCCAATGCTACAAAGATGTATTTCTTGTCACAATGCAGCAGGGCAAACTGAATGTTTCGGAAGATTGGCCGCCACTTCCTTTTCCGTTGTCTAACGCGGCAGGAGCACTACTGGACAATAAGGTATATTTGTTTGGAGGCAGGAAGTCGGTAAGTCCGTCCAGGTTATCGGATTCTTTTTTTGTGCTGGACTTGTCGAACAAGTCCAGAGGATGGAAAGAACTACCGGGCTATCCGGGATGCGTCCGGGAAGATGCAATTCTCGTGGTACAGAACAACGGCGTTTCCCCTTGTCTGTATTTATTGGGTGGACAGACGGAAACGGAAGAAGGGTTGTCTTCTTGCTTGACTGATGGATATGTCTATAACCCCCAATTGGGTAAATGGAGTTCATTAGGTTCGGATTTTCCGAAAGGAATATGTGCTGCTGTCGCCAGCGGAGCCAACCATATACTTCTTTTTCAGAAAGAGCCGGAAGATACACAGCATCTTAAAAAAGAGAATACTTTATGGAAATATCATACAATTACGCAGACTCTTGTCAAGTCTGAATGTATTCCAGGTACCTATGACACCATGCAAGTCTTGCAAAGAAACCGTTCCTTCGTTATACTCGGTAGCAATGCCAGTTCCGGAACGAATAGACTGTACAGCCTTCAAGGGGATATTGTTCCTTTGGAAAAGGGGTTGGGACTTGTCAATATCCTTGTGATTATCGGTTATTTTGCCGTATTGGCCGGAATTGGAATTTACTTTTCACGGCGCCAGAAAAGTACGAATGACTATTTCAAGGGTGGAGGACGCATTCCGTGGTGGGCTGCCGGGCTGAGTCTTTTCGGAACCGCGTTGAGTGCCATCACCTTCATGGCTATACCCTCCAAGGCATATGCCACGAACTGGAGTTATGTGTTGTTCAATACCGGTATTGTGTTTGTTGCCCCCGTTATTGTTTATGTCTTTATTCCTTTTTTCCGGAAATTGAATATAACGACTGCCTATGAGTATCTGGAGATACGTTTCAATGTCTTTATCCGGATTATTTGCAGTCTGGCCTTTATTATTTTCCAGGTAGGGCGTATGGGCGTTGTGCTTTTTCTGCCCTCCATTGCTTTGAATGTGGTGACTGGATTGGATATATTCCTATGTATCGGTATTATGGGAGTCTGTAGTATTCTATATACAATGATAGGGGGAATAGAGGCGGTTGTATGGACAGATGCCATTCAAGTAATTATACTGTTGGGAGGAGCGATATTTGCAGTGATATACATCTCGTGTTCTCTTCCCGGCGGATTGGGTGAAACGATTGATATTGCCGTGGCAAACGGTAAGTTCGATTTGGGAGCGACGAACTTTGACTTGAAGGATGCTACGATGTGGACCGTCATTATTGCCGCATGTTTTACCCATCTTACCACCTATGGGACGGACCAAAGTATGGTGCAGCGCTATCTCACTACCTCTTCGATGAAAGAGGCACGGAAGAGTGTATGGACCAATGCGATATTGACTGTTCCCGCCACACTGATTTTCTTCTTTATAGGCACTGCGCTTTATGCCTATTACAAGGTGTATCCTGAGAATCTGAGTATCAGTATTCCTAACGGCGATGCCATTTTTCCGTGGTATATTTTTACCCAATTGCCGGTCGGTATTGTAGGGCTGCTTATTTCGGGCATCTTCGCAGCGGCAATGTCCACTTTGAGCGGCAGTATGAATTCGGCAGCCACAGCTTATATAGTAGACATTTATTCACGTTTCTTTCATAAGGGAGAGGGGGGCAATGAATTGCGTGCGGCACGTATGGCAACTTGTGTGATAGGAATCATTAGTCTATCTTTTGCTTTTCTTATGGCAACATGGAATATCGCTTCATTGTGGGACGAATTCAACAAGATACTCGGGCTCATATTGGGCAGTATGGGAGGACTGTTCATGTTGGGCATGCTTACCAAACGCGCCAATTCCGGAGGAGCAATCATTGGTATAGTCGCAAGTATCATCGTACAATTGTTTGTTGCCAGATTCCAGACGTTCCATTTGCTTTTGTACACGGCGTCCGGCTTTATCTCATGTTTTGTCATAGGCTATCTGACAAGCTTGTTCTTTAAGAAAAAATAGGTTTGAACCTATCATTAATTATAATATAATTTTATTTATGAACAAACGACTTTTAACAGGATTAATCGCTGCACCATTTACGCCAATGCACGAAGATGGTTCCTTAAATTTGCAGGTGATCGGGCCGTATGCAGAGTTTCTGATGCAAAAGAAATGTGTGACGGGAGTGTTTATTTGTGGCACGACGGGAGAATCCGTTTCTCTGACAACAGAAGAACGAAAGGCTGTTGCGGAAAAATGGATGGAGGCAGCCAAGGGAAAACTGAAAGTGATAGTGCATGTAGGTGGCATGTCGCAGGTTCAGTGTGCCGAGCTGGCAGCCCATGCGCAAGCTATTGGAGCTGATATGATAGCAGCCATGGCGCCCTGCTTTTTCAAGCCCGGTTCTGTAGATGAGCTGATAGGTTTTTTCAAGCCGATAGCTGCATCGGCTTCCCGCTTGCCGTTTTATTACTATAACATGCCGTCCATAACCGGGGTTTCCTTGCCGGTACACAAGTTCCTTATAGAGGGCAAGAAGCAAATTCCCAATCTGGTGGGAGTCAAGTTTACTCATAACAACCTGATGGAGATGCAGCAGTGCATTCATGCGGACGGTGGGGCGTTCGAAGTCTTGCACGGTTTTGATGAGATACTGATTACCGGATTGTCGGTTGGAGCTAAGGCTGCCGTAGGCAGTACCTACAACTATGTTCCGGGTATATACAAAGCTGTGATGGAAGCCATGGAAAAGGGAGACCTTGAAACAGCCCGTGAAATGCAATGGAAATCTGTTGAAATCATTGATGTGCTGATAAAGCATGGGGGAGGAGTCAGAGCCGGTAAGATATTCATGAAACTGGCAGGAATAGACTGTGGACCATGTCGATTGCCGATAGCTCCTTGTTCTGAAGAAGAGCTGGAGGAGACAAGAAACGAATTGAAAAATACGGAATTCTTCAAATACATTAATTAACTAAAAACGATTGCCTATGGAGATATTGCAACAATACATCCAATGAAAAAACTCATTGGCCAACTTAAGTTTGACCCCCGAAAAGGGAGGGGAAACGAGTATTGGCACTTCCCGTTTCCCCTTAAATAAATTACTGAAACAATTTATTATTAAAATCGTAACAAAGATGAGAAAAATATTTCATTTTCACCTCATAACTTTTCTACTATTTTGCCCATTTTTGCTTTGGGCACAAGAATTTAACCTATCAGGTGTAGTAGTGGACAATACTGGTGAAACTCTTCCAGGAGTTTCCATCGCTGTGAAGGGTACGACTCGAGGAGTTATTACGGATATGAATGGCGCTTTCCAGCTGAAAGTAAGCAAGGGGGAAACTCTTGTATTTTCCTATGTGGGCTATGATGAACAGCAAATCCTGATTACTAATCAAAAGATTCTTAACATCCGGATGGAACCGACCACCATGGGGCTGGATGAAGTGGTGGTTGTAGGTTATGGTACCCAATCCAAGCGTACCGTAACATCCGCCATCAGCAAGGTGGATGGAGAAACATTGAAGGCAACTCCTATCAATACTGTGGGAGAAGGGCTGAAGGGTAAAATTGCGGGTGTACGCGTGTACAATGAGAACAATACTCCGGGTGCAGAGGCTACGTTCTTGATTCGTGGTGGTTCATCTATCAGTCAGAGTAATTCTCCTCTTATATTAGTTGATGGCGTAGAGCGCAGTACAGCGGGTATCAATCCCAATGACATCGAATCTATCGAAGTCTTGAAGGATGCCGCTTCTTCTGCTATTTATGGTTCGCGTGCATCGAATGGAGTTGTCCTGATTACGACAAGAAAAGGAAAAAGCGGTGCTCCTCGAGTGACGTTTGAGGCTTCCTTTGCAAACGAGAATGTGGAGCGGATGATTGAGTATCTGGATGCTACCCAAGCTGTTACTATCATGCGCGATCGTTGGGCTTCCGGACCCAGTCCGGAAAAGTTATACCTTGACGGATATGCTTATAGTTCCGGCAATACGGATGCTTCCAAGTTTTCTACCCGTTACCTGAGGGATGGAGAGAGCATTCCGGCAGGATGGAAGTCTGTGGCTGATCCGTTGGATCCCAGTAAGACTTTGATTTTTGAAGATAATGATTGGGCCAGTACTTGTTTCAAGAATGCTCTTTGGCAAAATTATTATGTGGGGATAGAAGGAGGTACGGAGAAATTGAGCTATGTGGGCAGTATTGGCTATATGAAAGATTCCGGTGTAGGTGTAGGCACGGCATTCGACCGTTTTAACGCCCGTACTAATGTAACTGCCAAAATCAGAGAGAACCTGACTTTCAGTAGCAACATAGATTACAGCCAGACGAATAGCGAAGAGTATGCCAGTCAGTATCAGGTGATTTCCCGTGGACTGATGACCCCGGCTGTTCAACGTAAATATTGGGTGTCTGACAATGAATGGTACGGAACCCCGACGCCAGGTCCAAACTCTTCGTCTCCGAATCCGAGCTTCTACTCGTATTTTAATGATAACAATCAGCGTACCAACCGTTTGGGGTTAGTCGGCTCTCTTGATTGGGAAGTTTTGAAAGGATGGCATGCTGTGGGCACCGCTTCTTTGTTTACGCAAAACAGCCATGGAGATACATTCATGCGTGCCAACCCGATGAATGGAACGCGGAAGGCGACTACCAACATGACGGATGAGCAACGGAAGAAACTGGAATTCTACACCAGCTATACAAGAACGTTTGCCGATAAACACAGCATCAGTGCGATGGTAGGATATTCCTATCAGCAATATTTGTACAAGTATGTGTATGCTGCCACTACCGGACACAGCTCCGACAAGATACCGACATTGAACGGAGGTTCTGTTTATTCCGATGCAACGTCGACCAAGCAGGAAGATGTGAATATCGGTTATTTCGGCCGATTGAACTATGATTATCTGAAAAGATATATGTTGACTGCTACTTTCCGTGAGGACGGCTCTTCCCGTTTTGCCAAAGGCAACCAATGGGGATTCTTCCCCGGATTGTCTGTCGGATGGGTTATGAGTGATGAGCCTTTTATGCAGAATATCGGTTTTATAAGTAATTTGAAGTGGCGTGGCAGTTATGGGCAGACCGGTAACAACTCCATCGGCTATTACGATGCATTAGGATTGTATGCCATTACCACCAGTTACGATCAAAGTGCTGCGACCGTTTCTTCGGCCATGCCTAACAAGGCTCTTGAATGGGAGACTTCCACACAATTGGATTTAGGTTTTGATTTAGGCTTGTTCAAGAACCGCATCATTCTGGGTATCGATTACTTTAATAAGATTACGGATAACCTGATTACTTCCAAAGTATTGCCCAATACGTCGGGATACGGTTCCATCCTTACCAATCTTGGAAAAGTACGTTTCCGTGGTTTCGATGCTGAAATAACAACACGTAACATTGTCAAGAAGGATTTCACGTGGGAATCTAAATTCACCATTACTTACGTAAAGAACAAGGTGCTTAAACTGCCCGAAAACGGACGGGACAAGAACCGCCAGGGAGGATACTCTGTAAAAATGCAGGATGGCACGACCAAAGAATTCGGAGGTGTTGCCGAGGGTGAACCGTTGGGGCGTTTCTATGGATATAAGAAAGACTTTATCATTACAACTCCCGAGCAGGCTGCCAATGCCCGTTATGACACCTCATCCAAAGGTTGGGACTGGACCACGAAACAGAAACTGGGTGTCGGAAAAAAGACTATCGGAGACTATGAGTGGAAAGACCTGAACGGAGACGATATCATCAACAGCAATGATATGTTCCTGCTGGGAAATACGATTCCCCATACCACCGGAGGTTTGAACAATACTTTCACTTACAAGGGCTTCACATTGAATGTCTATCTTGATTTTGCTTTGGGGCACTCCATTTCCAATGGTTATCTGCAACGCCAGATGTGTAATTTCATGAATGGAAACACCAGCCTGCCTGCTGAAATCCTAAAATGCTGGAATGTGGGGGATGACCCGAGTAAGGCCAAGTATGCCCGTTTCTCAGGCAATGACTCCGATGAGTTGAATAAGAATTTCCGGGACAACTCCGATGTTTTCACCCAGAAAGCCGATTATCTCTGTATCCGTGAAATCTCTCTGCAATATGCTCTGCCTCAGGCATTGCTGGCAAAGATTGGTCTGAAAGGGCTGGTATTGACCCTGGCCGGAAACAATCTGCATTATTTTACGGAAGTAATAGGCCTTTCTCCCGAAGTAGGTGCATCAAGTACCTATTCCGGTAGTTTCAACACCTATCCGCCTATCCGTAAGTTCTCTATCGGATGTAAAGTTACTTTGTGATAAAAGAAGTTTAATACGAAAAATAAGAATTATGAAAATAAAAATATTATCCGGCATTCTTCTTATAAGTGGGGTCTCGTTTTTTACATCATGTCATGGAGACCTGAATGTGATACAGCCCAGCCAGTTCACCAGCTTGTCCATGTGGACAGAGGAGAGCGATGCTACGAGTGCGGTAAATGGAGCATATACTCAATTCCGTTCCGCCTTTTCCGATTTGCTCAACATCTATGGAGAGATGCGCTCAAACTGGTATGAGAGTGGGGCGGTAAATGATGCGTTTTTTAATAGAGTGGGTACAAACGTATTGCTGAGCGGTGATGCAGGTACAAATTGGAGTAGTATATATACTACCATTAATAGTGCAAATTTGATTCTGAAGCATACTCCGGAAATCTCTTTCACCAATGAAGCTACACGTAATGAGGTGATGGCCAATGCCTATTTCCTACGGGCATATTGTTACTTTACTCTGGTGCGGGTATTCGGTGACTGTCCACTACTGACTTCCGGCTTTGAGTCAGAAAAGCAGGAGGACATGTATCCCAGCCGTACGGCGGCCTCTGAAGTATATGCTCAGGTCGAAACCGATATAGAAGAAGCTTTAAGGTTGATGCCCGCTTCTTCCAAGCTTCTCCATAAGGCATCTCCGGCAGCCATCAACATGTTGCGTACTGAATATTACTTATGGAAGGCAAAGCGTCTGGGAGGAGGGAATGCGGCTCTGAGTACGGCGCAGTCTTCTGTTGATGCGGTATTGAAAGCCGGATATGCACTTCTTCCCACGTTTGCCGATATTTTCAATTTAAGCAACGAAGCCAATTCTGAGCTTATCTGGACATTGCCCTATATCGTCAATGAAAATGTGACTCCGGGAACATCCCCCAACTTTTTCGCCTATTATCTGGCACCTAACGGTGACAGAACCCGGCTGAGGGAAGCCGGATATACCGAGGATGAGGTTCCTGCCGGTTCCCATGCCCAGTATGTTGTGCCCACGCAAGCCTATTGCGATTTCCTGGCTGAGGATGCACGTGACACGCGTACGGATGTTTCAGTACGGGTATTCGAGGATAAGTTCCTGACGGAAGAAGTACAGATTAAAAGGATGGTTGTGAAGTTCAAAGGCTCCTTTGCCAATGATACGCGTAGTTTTGACAGTGATGTCCCCGTCTATCGTTTGGCCGAAGCCTATCTTTTGAAAGCTGAAGTGGAAAATGCCTTGGGAAATACGGATGCCGCTTTGCAGAATCTGAATGTAGTGGCCAAGCGTGCTTATGGGGTAGACAACTACTACACGGCAAGGACTCAGGATGCCATAGACAATGCCATTATCAGCGAAATACTGAAAGAGTTTGTCGCAGAATCAAAAGCATGGTGGGCATACCTTCGCTTTAATAAGGAATTCGAGCTTATTGAGACCTTGAAGGGGCGTGAAGGGGAGAAGAATGTTACCTTGTGGCCTATTGCTCCTGCTTGTCTCAATACTAATCCGAATATAACACAAACGGAAGGTTACAAATAAATATTGGGATGATATGAGATATAAGACTATACTTTTACTGGTCTTGTCTGCTTGGGGCATCATGGCATGCCAAAATTATACGGATAAGATAGCGGTGGAGATTCGGCAACCGGTATATCCGGTGTTGACATTGAAGGAGCATAATCCGGTATTGTGTCTGCGTCTGATTAGGAACAGCGGCGTGGCATATCAGTTGGAAAAGATAAATTTCACTTTGGATGGAACTGTCCGTTCCGGTGATGTCGTTTCCGCTTCGCTGTTCTTGGATAAGAATTGTGGGCAGGTTTGTGCAAGTGCCAAACCGGTGAACAAACAATTGAGTTTTAAGGTAGGCCGGCAGATAGAGGAAGATACACTGACATGCTGGGTGACACTCCGACTGAGGGATGATGCGGCGCAGGCTACAAGCAAGATTGAAATCTCATGCAGCAGTGTCCAGACAGACTTGGGGCTGGTGGGCATCCGCCAGTTGCCCGCAGTAAAGCCGCTCCGTATAGGAGTGGCCCTGCGGCAGCCGGGTCAGGACGGGGTACACACTTCCCGCATTCCCGGATTGGTGACTTCGACGAAAGGTACCTTGCTGGCCTTGTATGATGCACGCAATGAAAGAGATGACGATTTGCAGGGCGACATTGATATTGCCATCAATCGCAGTGAAGATGGAGGGCGGACTTGGCAACCCATGCAGACTGTTCTGGATATGAAAGAATGGGGCGGGCTACCTCAGAAATATAATGGAGTGAGTGATGGTTGCATCTTGTCGGATGATTTCACCGGAGACCTCTATGTCATAGGGTTATGGATGCACGGAGTCTTGAACCCCAAGACGGGCAAATGGATAGAGAATCTTACCGATACCTCGACCGTATGGAACCATCAGTGGCGTGCGCACGGTTCTCAGCCGGGATATGGTGTCAAACAAAGTTCTCAATTCCTGATTAGTAAGAGTACCGACGACGGACTTACCTGGAGTGAGCCGCGTAACATTACCCGCCAGGTAAAAAAGGAAGAGTGGTGGCTGCTTGCTCCCGGACCGGGTCGTGGCATCACAATGGAAGACGGTACATTGGTATTTCCGGTAGAGGGGCGGAACGAAGACGGGCTTCAGTTCTCTACAATCATGTGGAGTAAAGACAAGGGCGAAAACTGGACCGTAGGCGAACCGGCCTACTACAATACCAACGAATGTCAGGTGGTAGAACTTTCAGACCATTCCTTGATGTTGAACATGCGTGAGCGCAGCAACCGGGGACGTCAGGAAGGTAATGGGCGGGCCATTGCCGTCACTGCCGATTTGGGAAAAACGTGGACGGAACATCCCACGTCGCGCAGAGCTCTCATTGAACCGGCTTGCCAGGCATCCTTGCTGCGCCATGATTATATTGAAGACGGAGAAGAACGTCATGTATTACTCTTTGCCAATCCTAATTCAAAAGAGCGCCGTAACAACATTACCATTAAGGTGAGTTTCGATGACGGGCAAACTTGGCCCGAGGAGTATTGGATGTTGTTGGATGAAGGTAGGGGGGCGGGGTACTCTTGCATGACTTCTATTGACGAGCATACCATAGGTATCTTTTATGAGGGGAGTCAAGCCGACATTCAGTTCCAGGCTATCCCGCTGAAAGAATTATTGAAGAAATAAAAGTATAACACCTTAAAAAATAGATAAATATGAAACGCAGTGAAATCAATCAATATATCCGCGAAGCCAAAGCATTTATGACAAAGTACCACTTCATGCTGCCTCCATGGGCGGACTGGACTCCGGACGACTGGAAGACCAAAGGACCGGAATGTGATGATATCCGGGAAAGAGCCATGGGTTGGGACCTGACCGACTTCGGCTGGGGCGATTTCCTGAAAATCGGCCTGACGCTGGTAACCCTCCGTAATGGAAGTCTGCAGAAGAAAGACAAACCCTATTGTGAAAAGATTATGTTTGTCCGCTGCGGACAAGTTACTCCCACCCATTTCCATTGGCTGAAAACGGAAGACATCATCAACCGGGGTGGAGGAATCCTCTGCATGCGTCTGTGGAAGGCCGACAAGGAAACTGAAATGCTGACTGAAGAACCGCTTGTCGTTTCCATCGACGGAGTCAGTACACGGGTAGCTCCCGGAGAAACGGTGCGTCTTGCTCCCGGACAAAGCATTTGTTATGAGCCTTATCTCTACCATACTTTCTGGGCCGAGGACGACCATTGTCTGGTAGGCGAAGTCTCTACAGTGAACGATGACATGAGAGACAACCGTTTCCTCACCCCCAAGGGGCGTTTCCCGCAGATAGAAGAGGATGTTCCGGCCGAACATCTGTTGTGCAACGAATATCCCGAAGTTTAGAAAGTATGAAAGATAAGACCAACCTGACGGGATTGAATCCTGATAATTTCCGGTCCGTAATCAACGGAAAGGATACCGGCCTTTATATACTGCGCAATGGCAGCGGTATGGAGATGTGCGTCACGAACTACGGGGCCATCGTCTTATCCATCATGGCTCCTGATAGTCATGGTAAGTTTGAAAATGTCGTCATAGGCTTCGATACGCTGGAAGAGGCCCGCAGGCAAAGCAAGGACTATTATATAGGAGCTACTATAGGCCCCGTAGCCGGACGCATATTGCACGGCGCTTTCCGTGTAGGAGAAAAAGATTATCACTTACAGCTTAACTCTGTTTCTAATACTCTGCACAGTGGTGATAACGGTTTTCACACGGTGGTGTGGGAAGCACAGCAACCGTGTGAAAACCAACTTCTCCTCCGGCATTTCCATGCCGATGGAGAAGCCGGTTTTCCGGGCAATGTTACGGTAAGGATGATGTATACCTTGACGGACGACAATGGGTTCCGTATAGATTATGAGGCGGAGACAGACCGCGACACCTTGTTCTGTCCCACCAATCATGCCTATTTTAACCTGGCGGGCATGGGAACTCCCACTACTTCCATTGAAGACCATCTGGTGAGGATAAACGCGGATTTCTACCTGCCTATCGACATGAATACGAACAATACCGGTGAAGTCAGGGCAGTGGGCGATACGCCTTTTGATTTCCGCGACTACCATTCCATAGGCGAACGCATCAACCGGAAAGACTTGCAGTTGCTCAACGGCCACGGTTATGACCACTGTTTTGTCTTGAAGAAACCCGCGCTGCATGAGCTCTCTTTCGCCGCCACCTGCATCAGTCCGTCCAGTGGGCGCAGAATGGATATCTATACCACAGAGCCGGGGCTTATCATGTACACCGGCAATTATTTGCCGGGCTTCACGGGCATGCATGGCACTGTGTATCCGCGTCGTAGCGCCGTCTGCTTTGAAACCCAGTGCTTTCCCGATACACCGAACAATCCGCATTTCCCCTCCATCGTATTACGTGAAGGAGACCTTTATAAACAGACATGTATTTATCAATTCAGTACGCAACCATGAAAAACAGAATCATTCTTTGTTTGGGATGCCTGCTGGCATTCCTCCAGCTCCGGGCACAAGTCAATACCAACCAGCAGCATTTGTGCAATCCTAATTCTTTTTCCATCGTCCTGCTGGGCGACCCGCAAAACTACGTGAAGTATGACTATAACCAGCCGGTTTTTGAGCTGATGACGGCGTGGACCGCTCATCATATAGACTCCCTCCGTGTAAAGGCGGTGCTTTGTACGGGCGACTTGGTAGACCAGAATGAATGTATTCTACCTCCCTTCCCGCGTTTCGGGAATCTTACGAGCCGGGAGCAGTGGACATTTGTGTCGCGGGCTTTCGGGCGGTTGGACAACAAGGTCCCTTATCTCATTTCTACCGGAAACCATGATTACGGCTACACCCGTTCGGAGAACTCGATGACCCGTTTCCCGGAATATTTCCCGATAGAGCGCAACAGCCTATGGAGAAAGACCATCGTGGCCGCCACCAATAACAGAAACGGCCTGCCTACGCTGGAGAATGCCGCCATGGAGATAACGGACGAGCATTGGGGGAGGATTTTGATTATTGCCGTTGAATTTGCCCCGCGCGACGAGGTCTTGTCATGGGCCAGGGAGCTGGTGGCTGCCCCGCGCTTCAAGGACCATACGGTGATTCTCATCACCCATTCCTACCTTACCGGCTTCGACAGCAAGCGCATCACCAAAGAAGGCTATAAGATAACCCCGTCCAATACGGGCGAAGGCATCTGGCAGAAGCTGGTGCAACCTTCCGCCAACATCCGTCTTGTGTTGTGCGGACACTATGCCACTCCGAATGAACGGTTGGACTATACCACGGGATTCCGTACCGACAAGAATGCAGCCGGACACGATGTGCACCAGATGATGTTCAACTGCCAGGCGTTGGGTGGCGGCATGAGTGGAAACGGGGGAGACGGCTGGCTGCGTCTGCTCGAATTCCTGCCCGACGGACATACGGTGCAGGTCAGGACCTATTCTCCGCTTTTCGGCTTTTCTCCTCAAACCAAGGACAAGGCATGGCGTACGGAATCTTATGACCAGTTTCAATTCACGATAAAATAAAAAATATGAAGCGTATATCAATTATTTATTCATTAATACTCTTTTGTATGTATTTATCAGCACAGACAAGTCCGGAGTGGACTTCCGGAAATGCGAAGAAATGGATGAAAAGTGCCGTTTGGTCCAATGGCTGGACTGTCTCTCCCCATAAATCAGTCAATGCTGTTGAATTTGCCTGCCAATATCATAAGAACAAGGATGTCTGGGATGCTGCATTCCGCTTTCTTGCCGAACATGATTTGGAAGCGCTGTCCATTGGCAACCATGTCATTCTGGAGGGGAAATGCTGGGCTACGGTCAGTGAATACATTCCCAAAGAGGTGGAGAAAGGGAATATTGAAAGTCACCTCCGTTTTGTCGACCTTCAGTATGTACTCTGGGGAAATGAAAAGATGGGGCTGGCAAGTGACGTCGAAGTACGTCAGGCGTATAATTCAAAAAAGGATGTTGCTTTTTATACCTCTTCCCGGATAAAACACTACTCTGCCGATGCCGGCAGTTTCTTCTTGTTTTTCCCTTCGGACATTCACCAGCCTTCTGTTCGGGGAAAGGGGGAACTTGTTAAAAGCAGGAAGATTGTGATTAAAATAGAATATGTAGATTAGTGTGTTTTCGGTTCTATTAAAAATACTATTTGTTTTTCAAATAAATTTCCTTTAAAATTTGTACTTTTGCCGACTGTTTAGAGAAATCAACGAAAACTTTAAAAAACGAAATAGAATGGCAGTAGAATTGAAAGACCTTACCAAACGTAGTGAGAACTATTCTCAGTGGTACAACGAGTTGGTGGTAAAAGCCGATTTGGCAGAACAATCGGCTGTACGCGGCTGTATGGTGATCAAGCCCTACGGATACGCTATCTGGGAGAAGATGCAAC
The DNA here is from genome assembly GCF_003602895.1 of Bacteroides sp. AF29-11. Lineage (NCBI taxonomy): Bacteria > Pseudomonadati > Bacteroidota > Bacteroidia > Bacteroidales > Bacteroidaceae > Bacteroides > Bacteroides sp. AF29-11. The sequence continues at coordinate 462,526 of NZ_QTLY01000002.1, read as the reverse complement.
GTCAGTTGGACGATATGTTCAAGGAAACGGGACACGTCAACGCTTATTTCCCCTTGCTTATTCCGAAATCATTCCTCAGCCGTGAAGCGGAACATGTGGAAGGCTTTGCCAAAGAGTGTGCCGTCGTGACGCACTATCGTTTGAAGAACGATCCGAATGGCGGCGGTGTGGTGGTGGACCCTGCTGCAAAACTGGAAGAAGAGCTGATTATCCGCCCCACTTCCGAAACCATCATCTGGAACACCTACAAGAACTGGATCAATTCATACCGCGACCTGCCTATCTTGTGCAACCAGTGGGCAAACGTGTTCCGTTGGGAAATGCGTACCCGTCTGTTCCTCCGTACCGCCGAATTCCTCTGGCAGGAAGGACACACGGCACATGCCACTCGCGAGGAAGCCGAAGAAGAAGCGGTAAAGATGCTGAATGTATATGCCGAGTTTGCCGAAAAATACATGGCGGTGCCCGTGGTAAAGGGCGTGAAGTCTGCCAACGAGCGTTTTGCAGGTGCCCTCAACACCTACACCATCGAAGCGATGATGCAGGACGGAAAGGCTTTGCAGAGCGGTACTTCCCACTTCTTGGGACAGAACTTCGCCAAGGCGTTCGATGTACAGTTCGTCAATAAGGAGAACAAGCTGGAGTATGTTTGGGCTACCTCCTGGGGTGTTTCCACCCGTCTGATGGGAGCGCTTATCATGACGCATTCCGATGACAACGGTCTGGTACTTCCTCCGCACCTGGCTCCGATACAAGTAGTCATCGTACCTATCTACAAGAATGCAGAGATGCTGGCTAAGATTGACGAGAAAGTGGCAGGCATTGTTGCCAAGCTGAAGTCAATGGGTATTTCCGTGAAGTACGACAATGCCGACAACAAACGTCCGGGCTTCAAGTTTGCCGACTATGAGGTGAAGGGTGTTCCCGTTCGTCTGGTGATGGGTGGCCGCGACCTGGAGAACAATACAATGGAAATCATGCGTCGCGATACACTGGAGAAGGAGACGCGTTCCTGCGAGGGTATCGAAGAGTACGTGAAGGATTTGCTCGAGGACATTCAGGCTAATGTCTACAAGAAAGCGCTCGATTACCGTAACAGCCGCATCACCAGCGTGGACAGCTACGAGGAATTCAAGGAAAAGATTGAAGAAGGCGGCTTCATTCTGGCTCATTGGGACGGGACTACCGAAACCGAAGAGAAAATCAAGGAAGAGACCAAAGCAACCATCCGTTGTATTCCTTTCGATTCATTTGTTCCGGGTGACAAGGAACCGGGCAAGTGTATGGTTACCGGCAAGCCTTCTGCCTGCCGCGTGATTTTCGCACGTTCCTATTAATAATACCCACCCCGGATTACGCGGATTAACACAGATGATTTTAGGAGTTCTGATAATCAGAAACTTTTATCTGCGTTAATCCGCGTAATCCGGGGTGATTGTATATCTTGATACGTCCTCTCGGTTTTAAATTTATAGAGTTATCTCTCATCATGAATTGATGAACAGCTATTTATATTGCTTCAGAAATTCTGAGATTGTTTTACGTACAGTTTCCGGAGATTGTTTTGAATGAAGCATTGCTGCAATGACAATCCTATTCTCATCAATCAAATAATATATCACGTTAGGGGAAAGTTTTAAATGACGGACAGTAATGTTGTTAAATAGAGTAGAAAAATCACTGTCTATAATTCCTATATACGGATGTTTTGCTAAAAGATTTACTTTGTCTTGTATCTTTTGACGTGTTTTCTGTGCCGTCAACATGCCAAAATTATTCTCTACATAAATAAGTATCTCTAAAAAGTGCTCATAAGCCAACTTAGACCAGACTATTTCCATCCCATGCGTTCATTTATCATACTCTCTATTTGGGAGTTTGATATACAGTGTCCTGCTTTATTCTCTTCTAAGGCAAATAGAAGGGCTTCAGCCAAAGCATCTCGGGGAATACTGTTGATAAAGTCGTCCATCGGTATGGCTGATTGATGATAAGTTGCCATCATCGGTTCTTGTGCCGTTTGTTTGGAAGAGTCTTGCTCTTTATATGGTTTAATTTTACCCATTGCTTTTATTTTTAATCAAAGGTAAACTGAATAAATGAAAACTCCTAATATTCAATCCATTTATTTTCCACTGCATCAAAGCCAACCAATCTACATACTATTGTAACCTCCTTCACATCTCCTCGTAACAACTTTCCCTCATTTTTGCAGCGTAAAAAAAGAAAGGAGGCCCGAATATGAAACTGAACAGAAATGACTATACCGTAGAGGCGGCAGCCGGCGGTGGTTTTTACGCTTATTTTATGAATAATGTGTTGTGCAGCGCCTACGGTGAAACGCCTGACGAAGCCTGCGAAAACCTGGAACAGATTGTTGACGATTTTGTCAGTGATATGTATATGGTCGAGGAATTTGTCTGATATTCCGGCATCATATGCCGACCGAATTATCCTTTTTACGTATTTATTCCATAAATTCTCTTGAAGTCATGTCTGCGCGATGCCGGTGTGACTTTTGTCATTTATAACCGAATTGTCACATTCTTCACATTCTGCCGTAACACGGAGGTGCGATATTTGCATCAACTAAATGCAACGTCATGTGCTGCATGTGTTTCAACAGTAATTTGTAAATCATCAAGTCGTCTCAATGAAAGTCCTTTTTATCGTTCAAGGAGAAGGCCGCGGGCATCTGACCCAAGCCATTACAATGGAAGAGCTGCTGCGCCGCAACGGTCACGAAGTAGTGGAAGTGTTGGTGGGCAAAAGCAATTCGCGCTGTCTGCCCGGTTTCTTCAACCGCAGCATTCAAGCTCCGGTGAAACGCTTTCTCAGTCCCAATTTCCTGCCTACGCCTGCCAACAAGCGGGCAAGTCTTGCGCGCAGTGTGGCCTATAATCTCACCCGTCTGCCCGTCTATCTGAAAAGCATGCACTATATACACCGCCGCATTGAGGAGAGTGGCGCCGAACTGGTCATCAACTTCTACGAACTGCTCACGGGGATGACCTATCTCTTCTTCCGTCCTTCCGTTCCTCAAATAAGCGTCGGGCACCAGTACCTGTTCCTGCACCGCGATTTCGAGTTTCCCGGTAAGAACGGCTTCCATCTGTGGCTGCTCCGCCTTTTCACCCGCCTCACGTGCATAGGTGCCCGCGAAAAGCTCGCCCTTTCCTTCCGCGAGATGGAGGATGACGAAGAAGCGTATGTCCGCGTGGTTCCGCCATTGCTGCGGAGGGAGGTGCTGTCGTGCGAAGGTACGGAAGGGGATTATCTCCACGGATACATGGTAAACTCCGGTTTTGGCGAGAATATCCTCCACTGGCACAGTGCCCATCCGGAAATACCCCTCCACTTCTTCTGGGACAAGCAGGACGAAGCCGAGGTGTGCCGTGTGGACGACACCTTGAGTTTCCATCAGCTCGATGACGTCAAGTTCCTGCGCTACATGGCAGGCTGCAAGGCCTATGCCACCACTGCCGGCTTCGAGTCGGTCTGCGAGGCGATGTATCTGGGCAAGCCTTTGCTGATGGTTCCGGCGCATATCGAGCAGGACTGTAACGCCTACGATGCATTCCGTAGCGGTGCCGGTGTCATCTCCGAGGAGTTTGATTTGGAACGTCTGCTGGACTTCTCGGAGCATTTCCACCCGAACATGGCTTTCCGCTATTGGGTGCGTAGCTGCGACTGGCGTATCCTGCGCTGTATAGAGAGGGAAGAGAAAGAGGAAACCTTTTTCGGGGTTTCCTCTTCCTGCCGTCCTTTCTTTCCGGTGACTTAAATGTTCACGTTCATCGCATTGGCTCCCAATGCCCCTAAGATGGCAGAGGCTACTGCAATTACGACTTTCAGAATTTTATCCCAGATACTTTTTTTCATGCTATATACGTTTTAAAAGTTGAACATACGAATCGGTAGTAAAATCAGTCATACTTATCCCAACGGATTTTCGCCCTGGTCTCCGTCCGAACCGCCTCCGTCTCCCGAGCCGGAACCGCCGCCGGAGCTTCCTCCTTCACCGTCTCCCTTGTTCACCAATGCCTCCAGGTCGTAGAAGTCAATCTTCTGCCCGGCACGCGTGGCGGCGATGTCCGGTCTTACGGTGCTGGAAGGCCGGAAATTGATTTTCACCGCTTTGATGTTCTTGGCGGTGCACTCCTTTACATCCAGTACGCCTGCCGTACGCGCCGACAGGCTGAATACGCCGAAGTTCTTGATATTCACCGACTGGCCGCTGTAGAGGGTTGTTATCATGGCCTCCACAAAATTGGTCAATACACTCTGGATGTCTCCCAGTGTCAGCGAACTCTTCTCCTTCATCACATACGCAATGTCGTCCAGCGTCGCATTGTCGCCCAGTGTCACCAGCTGCGGGTAGAACTTTGCCACCGCATCTGCCTTTCGAGGATCTTTCCTCGCAATCTTCTTGAATGGTACTCCCATAAACAATTAAATAATTAAAAATTAACAATTAGAAATTAAAGTCCCGTATTGCAATACTCTTCTCTTTCTCCTTTAGGGGGGGGAAGAGGGGTGCTGCAAAAGTACTTCTCCGGCTTTTTCTGCTCATGGCTTTCTTCGGGTTACGCCGTCTCTTTCCCGTTTCCTTTCTGTTCAGGAAAAGTTCTTCGTCCGATGCCCGTTTATGTCTGTATACGCTTGGTCATACCGCTGATATTCAGTATCTTTATGGTGTAATAATCAACCAATAACATAAGGAATGAAAACAGAAAAAGAAAAGAGGGAAGAGGAGGAGGAAGACCTTCGTCCGTTCCGCATCCACGCCTATTCGAAGGAGGAGCTTGCCATGCTCTACAACCCGACTTACTGCATCAGCAATGCCATCTATACCCTGGCGGCATGGATACGCCACAACAAGGCGCTGAAGGGTGAGCTGGAGAAGGTGGGCTACAACAAATACCGGCGCACCTTCACTCCGCTGGAAGTGAAAGTGCTGGTGAAGTATCTGGGAGAACCCTGACAGGATGCCGGCCGGAAATAGGGAAGCCGTGTAAAGAAAACGCCAATATATGTAAAGCCCCGTAACAATATATGTTGTCATGCACAACAATATATGTTACGGGGCTTCTCTCTTCTCCTCGAATACCGGTTACTGATATAGCTGGATGTCCACTACCTCATATTCGGTCGTCTCCTGCTCGTTGGTCCGTGTACCGAATCCGTACTTTTCCAGTGCCTGCACCAGTACCAGCTGGGTGTGCGGGTTCACCTGCACCTTCCCGAATATGCTGAGCTTGGTCAGTATGACGCTGGCAGGGAGCCATTTTACCTGCAGGTCCTCGGGCAGCGGTTTGCGGAAGAAGACGAAGAGGTTCTCCTCCACGGGGTCTTTCATGCGGTGCCGTTCGTTATGCTTGTTCAGCTGTTCTATCTCCTCGCCCTCGTACCAGTATCTGAAACCGTCTTTCAGCAAGGCGAGCGCCTGGGCGTAGATGCCGGGATGGTTCACCGGGGTGTGGTAGTCTATGCCGGTGACGGTGATGGGGAGGAAACGCCGGTTTCCACCGATGTCCTGCAGGCACTGCCGGTTGTTGGTGCTCGCGATGAAGGAGCAGTGGCGGGGCAGGGTGAAGGCTTCGATGTCGTAGGCCTTGCGCTGCGTCACGTTGTCCTGCGCGATGATTCGCTTCAATGCTGCCAGCTCGCCGGGCTTCACGCCTTCGAACTCCTCCATGTTGATGATGATTCGCGTGGCGAGCAGGCGGGCATCGTCCTTGTTGCTCGGGTCTATTATGCCGTTGTAGAAGTACTCTTTCCACTCGGGCGGCAGCAGGCGCCGAATCCAGCTGCTCTTTCCCTTTCCCTGCTCGCTGTAGAGGATGATGACGAGCTGGTTCATGTCCTCGTCGCTCAGCGCGCAGTCCACCAGGCCCACTATCCACCGTTTGAAGCCCTCCTGCCACAGTTCCCGGTTCTCGGTCGTCAGGGTGTCGGCAAGTTGGGCGATGTAGTCCGTCCCGTCCCAGGGGGGAAGCGCGTACAGATAGTCGGTGTAGGGGTTGAACTCCTTGGCGTAGTTGGAGTCTATCACGGCTCTGAGGAAATTCTGGTAGCAGGAGATGCCGGCCATCTGCAGGTCTACGAATATGGTGTTGTAGTCCTTTCCGCGCATGGGGCGGTAACCTTTTCCGGCATCTGCCGACAGGGCATAGGGCATGAATTCGAGGCGGTCCAGGATGAGGTTCCTGCGGATGCCGTAGTGCTCTTCCAGAAAGCTCATCACTTGGTTGATGACGGGCTTTTTCTCTTCCTTCTTTGTAGCGGCTTCGCTGGTCTTGTCGGTATAGATGTAGGCATTGTGCAGGGGAGATTCCACGTCGGGATACTCTTGTCCGAACTCGTTTTTCGCCAGTCTGATGGCTGTCTGCTCGTCCAGGCCCTTGCTGTAGCATTTGTTGCCCAGGGCGAAGAGGAAGTTGTCGCGGTTGCCTGCCCGGAACCTGGTGGTGCGCTTCACGGCGGTCACGGCTTGGGAGAATATCAGCTTCTCCCAAGGCTTTGCGTCCTGCGGCGTGGCGGCAGAGGAGGCGGGGAGGGGGTGTACCGTTTCGACGGGCGTCTTCTTTGGGCTGTTCTCCTTCTTCGCAGGCGGGATGATGCGTGCCGGCAACGGGGAAATCTGTTCCAGCAGTGCGGCATTGATATAGGCATGCGGGTCGAAGGACATGAAGTATCCTCGCGAGATGTCCTTTCCGCTTCCGTCCACCTCTACTCCGAGAAGGGCCTCGTAGTGCTCTTTGGCGGCGCTGTACAGCTTCAGGTGTATCTCCTCGAGCGTGGCGTAGGTCACCTCGCCCTGCCGGAGACGGTCATACAGACGCCGGGTGTATTCCGTCTGCATGAAGACGAACAGCTTGTAGCCGTGCCTTTTGGGGGAGAGGAAACTGCCCAGGGTGTGCGGGTCTTCGTTGATGAGGGTCCGGGTCTGCTCCAACTGTCCTTCTTCCAGGTCGTCGATGTCGAGCGTGATGACGGGGTTGTAGCGGGTGATGCTCGGTGCGAGCCTTCTTTCCCGGTAGTTGGCCGTGAGGGTCCTGAAGGGAAGCTGCTTCTTGACGTGGTTGGCTTCCTCCACCTTTCCCTGTGCCACGAGGCTGGCGATTTTGATGATTAACTTGGCATGCTTGCCGTTTCTTATGTCAGCCATGTCCTGCGTGAAGGTTGTCTCCCCGCTGACGGCGCTGAAACCACGGTAGGTGGTAACTGGAATGTTTTCCATTCTACTTGTATTAAGTTTGCCTTATTGGCGGCGCAAAGATGCCGCTTATTTCCTTAGGAAGCAAAAACGGCCATCCGCAGTGGGACAGCCGTTTTTTTACAATTTGAATTCCTTGGTCCGTTTTACTCCTTGGGATATAGCTCATTGAAGAGCTTATATATCTCATCCTCAATGCAATCGGGGTTCAGCGTATTGCCGCTTCCGTCCGCGTCCATAAAGTTTACAAGTAGATGCAGCAGCTTGGCGAAGGGGCTTACGCCCTTCAGTCCGTGTTCCTTTTGGGGATTTATCAGCAGTGGGATGAAGGGTGTCAGGAAAGCCTTCCGCTCCTTGTATTCCACGGTTAACGACTTGTGTTCTACCATAGAAAGCAGGTCGATGGCCACTTGCACCTCTTTGCTCTCTTTGGTGTACAGCACTTGGTAATCTCTCCCTTTGATTTGCATCACGCTAATTGGCGTTTTTTTGTTCTCATAATTACAATTTGAAAATCTAATTTTATATTAAGTTAACGAATCGGGTGCAAAATTAATAAAAAAGAGAAGTCTGTGCACTATGTATTACACGGATTGGCACGGATTTTTGTAGTTTCTGTGCGTATCACTTTTGTGTATGTCCGTGCGTATCATCCTTTTGTTTCCGTGAGTATCCGTCACTCAGAACGTAGCGAAGAATTCTTCTCTGTGCTCCTCTGTGCCAATCTGTGTAATCTGTGGTGCCCCTCTCCGTGAACAAGTGAAGCGTGTGTGTAGTCTGTATGTATAGGGTGAGGTACCGGAACCTATGGTTATATATGTAACACACCCTTTCTTTAAAAAGATAAGAAATGACGCGCGTGCGCGTGTATCTTACCTAATAGGCGTAATTCTTTGATATATAGTGTGATGATGTCTGCATTAAAAAAGATTATCATTTTATCAATCAGAATATTTTGTACTTTCATTTCTTGACGTTACCTTTGCGTTCATTAAACGGAACGTGTTATAAAACATTTCTTTCATCATAAACGTTTCGTTGATAACGGCTTATCGCAAGATAGCTTGAATATAACTATTTCGTCGCCTTCCTTCCGAGATGGTGGAGGGTTTTGAAATAAAATGAATGCATATAGCCTATTTAAAGTAACCGCATTACATTACTTGACCGGGAGGTACTTCGCTACTCCGGTGTCCCCCAATCATATTTTTTCGTGAACGAGAATGCAGAAATGCACTGGTATGCAGTGCGTGTCACCTATAGCCGAGAGCTTTTTTTCAAGGATTACCTGGATGCAGCGGGCATTGAAAACTATATTCCCATGCGCTATGAGTATGTCGTGAGGAAAGAGCGCCGCCTGCGCAAGCTTGTTCCTGCGGTCCATAACCTGGTCTTCGTCCGCTCCACCCGCGAGCGTATGGATGAAATAAAGAACAAACCGGGCATGAACATCCCTATCCGCTATATCATGGACCGCGAGACCCGCCAGCCCATCGTCATCCCGGACTCACAAATGCGCAGCTTCATCGCCGTGTCGGGCACCTACGACCAGGCCGTGCTCTATCTTGAACCCACCGAACTGAACCTCTCCCAAGGAACACGGGTACGCATCACCGGCGGCATCTTCGAAGGAGTGGAAGGGGTGTTTGTGCGTGTGCGCCATGATAGGAGGGTGGTGGTGAACATCGAGGGGGTGATGGCGGTGGCGACGACGTTTGTGCATGCGTCGCTGGTGGAGAAGATTGAATAATAATTTGTAACAATATTGCCCGAATCTTTGAAAAATAAAGCTGTCCATGGTGCGAAGTGGAGCTTTATCGATAACATATCCAATTCCGGTGTTACCTTTTTGGTAGGCCTGATATTGGCCCGTCTCTTGACTCCTGCCGAATATGGCATTATGGCCATGATAGCTATCTTCATAGCGGTGTCCAACTCTATTGTCGACAGTGGCTTCTCTAATGCACTGATACGGAAAGTACGTATTGAAAAGGTAGACTACAATACGGTTTTCTTGTTTAACTTGATAGTCAGTATTGTTTTATACATCCTTTTATATGTAGCTGCTCCCGCTATCAGTCTGTTTTTTAAAGAACCGGTTTTGATAGATGTGTTAAGGGTAATAGGGCTGATTCTGATTGTTAATGCATTGGGTATCATTCCCCGTACCATATTAGTAAGAGGTATTGATTTTAAGACACAGACCAAAGTATCCATAATCTCTTCTGTTTCAAGTGGATTGGTTGGCGTAGGCATGGCTATAGTGGGCTTTGGAGTATGGAGTTTGGTGTGGCAACAGCTTTCCCGGCAGATTCTGAATTCTCTGTTTCTTTGGATATTCTGTAAATGGATGCCCCAATGGGAATTCTCCGTAAAAAGCTTCAAGGAAATGTTCGGCTTTGGCTATAAGCTCTTGTTGTCCGGATTATTGGATACTCTTTACAAGAATGTTTATTATGTGGTTATAGGCCGTTGTTACAGTTCTGCACAGTTGGGGCAATATACTCGTGCAGAGCAGTTCAATACGATATTTTCCAGTAATCTGACCAGTATTGTCCAGCGTGTCAGCTATCCGGTGCTTAGTTCCATTCAAGAAGAACCGGAGCGCTTGCGCGAAGCTTATCGGCAGATAATAAAGACTACAATGCTTGTGACATTCGCTTGCATGTTGGGACTTGCAGCTGTGGCTAGACCTTTGATTATAATTCTGATCGGTGAGAAATGGTTGACTGCCGTTTCCTTTCTGCAGATCATTTGTTTCAGCGGTATGCTTTATCCGCTTCATGCCATCAATCTGAATATCTTGCAGGTGAAAGGACGTTCGGACTTGTTTCTGAAATTAGAAATCATAAAGAAGACCATTGCGGTGTTTCCTATTCTGATAGGTATTTTTTATGGCATCGAATATATGCTGTGGGGGAGTGTCTTAACCTCTTTCATAGCCTATTTCTTAAATAGCCACTATTCTGCCGACTTGATACGCTATTCTACCATAGAACAAATTAAGGATGTGCTTCCGGTTTTTGCAGTTTCTTTGACAATTGCTGCTGTCATGTGGCTTTTTTCCTTATTGGATATATCCGTTTATATTCAATTGCCCATTCAGATTATTGTTGGTTTGACATTAGCTTTTGCTGTTTATGAAAGATTAAGATTACCAGAGTATCTTGAGGTAAAACGGCTTGGGTTGTCGGCTCTTCACAAAAAATAGAAATCAGTATATATTTTTATAGTAAGATGGAAAATAAAGTGATTACAGTTACTTCTCCATTACTTCCTTCGCTTGACGATTTCATTCCTTATTTACAGGATATTTGGAACCGTAAGTGGCTGACCAATAACGGTTATTATCATCAAGAATTGGAGAAAGCCTTGTGTGAATATTTGAAGGTGCCTTATATCAGTCTTTTTACCAATGGCACACTGCCTTTGATGTGTGCTCTGCAAGCATTGCGTATTACTGGTGAGGTGATAACAACTCCGTATAGCTTTGTAGCTACCACCCATGCTTTGTGGTGGAATGGAATCAAACCGGTATTTGTGGATATTGACCCTGAAACTTGTAACATTGATCCGGACAAAATAGAAGCGGCAATAACCCCCAAGACAACGGCGATTATGCCGGTACATGTTTATGGCAAGCCTTGTGATACAGAGCGTATCCAGGCGATAGCGGACAAATACGGTTTGAAGGTCATTTATGATGCTGCCCATGCTTTTGGGGTAGAAGTGGGTGGAAAATCAATTCTGAATGCCGGTGATATGTCAACCTTGAGTTTTCATGCGACCAAAGTTTACAATACGATTGAAGGTGGTGCTTTGATTTGCCATGATGAGAAGACTAAAAAGCGTATCGACTATTTGAAGAATTTCGGTTTTGCGGGGGAAACGACTGTCATAGCTCCGGGTATCAATGGCAAGATGGACGAAGTACGTAGTGCTTATGGTTTGTTGAATTTGAAACAAGTGAATGCAGCTATTGAAGCTCGTCGTCAAGTGGCTATCATGTATCGTAAAGGCTTGGAACATGTACCTGGTATCACTTTTATGGAAGATATGCCCGAAGTCCGTCATAATTACTCTTACTTTCCCATATTCGTGGATTCTGAGAAATATGGCATGACACGCGATGAACTTTATTTCAAGATGAAGGAACGGAATGTTTTAGGTAGGCGGTATTTCTATCCTTTGATAAGTGAATTTTCTACTTACCGGGGGCTGGAGTCAGCACGGCAAGAGAATTTATTGGTGGCACATAAAGTGGCAGAGAGTGTGATATGTTTGCCGATGTATAATGGTTTGTGTATTGATTCTATTAAACGTATTATAACCATAATAACTAATCATGAATAAAGAAATTTACATTTTAGGTGTTGGACATAATACTCCTGTTTATATTGATTTGGTAGAATCTTGTGGATATACTATAAAAGGATTGTATCATTACAATGAAGAACTTACTGGAAAATTAGATCATGGATATCCTATTATTGGTTCATATAATGATCTTTTCTCACACGAGACATTATGTGGAATGAATTTTGCTTTAAGTCAAGGAAATAATGAAATAAGGGCTGATTTATTCAAGAAAATACGAGATAAAGGTGGAAAAATTCCTACTTTAATACATCCTACTGTACAAATATCTAGATTCGCAAAAATAGGTATAGGATGTGTTGTTCATATCAATACAGTGATTCATCCCGATGTTGTAATAGGTGATAACACAGTATTGAGTTATAATGTGTCAATATCACACAATACTTATATTGGTTGTAATTGCTATTTTGCCTTTGGTGCATTAATAGGTGCTTATGTTCATATTGCAGATAATGCTTTTGTAGGGATAGGTGCTTTAATAGTAAGTGGCAAGGTACATGAAATAGGTAAAAACGCATATATTGGTGCTGGTGCTGTGGTTACTCATAATGTTGAAGAATATACTGTTGTTGCAGGAATGCCTGCAAAAGTTTTAAGGACACTAGAGCATTGAATATTTTTGTTTATAATCTTGAGGAGTAATGGAAAATCCTGTATTAACAATTCAGTGCATAGCTTATAATCAAGCTCCCTACATTAGGCAATGCTTAGAAGGTTTTTGTATGCAGAAGACAAATTTTCGTTTTGAGGCAATAGTTCATGATGATGCATCAACAGATGATACTGCACTGATTATAAGAGAATATGCAGAGAAGTATCCAGATATTATTAAACCTATTTATGAAACAGAAAATCAATATTCAAAAAAAGATGGTTCTCTTAGACGTATAATGAATAAACATACTTGTGGAAAGTATGTAGCATATTGTGAAGGAGATGATTATTGGACTGATCCTCTAAAATTACAAAAACAAGTTGATTTTTTAGAAGCTAATGTTGATTATGGATTAATTTATGGAAAAGCAAGAGTATTTGTTCAGAATAAACAAAAAGTCTCTTTATCTTCATTTGGACGTCAGACAAGTTCGTATGAACAATTACTTTTAGAAAATACAATTCCTACCTTGACAGTTTGCTTTCGCACCATATATTTATTGGAATTTATGGAAATAAAAGAAATGCATAATAAAATGTTGGGAGATTATCCTTTGTGGTTATATATTGCTTCAAAGTCTAAATTAAAATTTGCAAATGAAGTTTTAGGAGTTTATCGTAAGTTGGAATTATCAGCATCTCATTTTGATTCGTATTTAAAACAATTAAATTTTATACAAAATGGAGTTGATATACAATTATGGTTTGCGGAAAAGACAAAATTGAAAGAATATTTTCAAAAGCGGATATTAGTGAAATATAGTGTAGATGCTTTTTATTTGCTTTTGTTGACTTGTAAATATAGGGAAGCTTATCAAGCTTTAAAATACAGCTGTAAAGGTTTGAATATATTTTTCCTACCTTTTATATTTGTTCAGTTGCTTGGATATAAAAGTCCTCTGATAGTATGCGGAATTGAGAGAGCTAAAAGATTTATTTTAAATAGAATAAGATATTATTAGAGTATGAAATTATCTATCGTTATACCTGTGTATAATGTTGAAAAATATGTATCTGAGTGTCTTGATAGCTGTTTGGAACAGAATGTAGATATAACTGATTATGAGATTATAATCGTTAATGATGGTTCTACCGATAATAGTGCTAATCTTATAAATTTATATGCAAAACAATCGAATATAATTATAATCAATCAAGAAAATTTAGGGCTTAGTGCTGCTAGAAATGCAGGAATGAAAATCGCTAAAGGGGAATATATATGGTTTGTAGATTCTGATGATTGGATTGAGCCTGGAATTTTAAAACGTATTTTATTGGCTATATCGTTATGTGCAAAAGATTGTTTTAGATTGAATTATAGGACAGTTACAGAGGCTGGAAAAATATTGAAAGATTATACACCCTTAAAAAAAGGTGATGAATCTTGTCAGACAGGGATGGAGTTTCTATCTAAAGATTTTTCTTTTTCATTTTATGCATGGTCTTTTGTGTTTAATAGATATTTTTTATTGAAAAATAATTTCTTTTTTACAGAAGGACTTATTTTTGAAGATTTGCAATTAATTCCTCGTGTATTGAGAAAGGCTAAATGTGTTAAAGAGCTTCCCTTTATAGCATACAATTATCGGCAAAGAAAGGACTCTCTTGTAAATTCTGTAAATGAAAAAATGCTTGATAGCGTTTTTTATATTTTGAAAAGCTATCAAAATTATATACCATCTATAAGTAATGACAAAGAGAAGAAATACTTTATATTATTGTCAAATCGTATTAAAATAATGTTTTTAGTCTTATTGGGAAATTTTGAAAATAGTATAAAAAAAAGAAGATATTTGTTGGATTTTAAGAGAGAATATCCTTCTATAAAGATATTGATAGGAATGTCTTTAAAAGAAAAGATTTGTGCTATTATATATAATTTTTCACTACAATTATTATGTGGGTTGTTTGATATTAAATATCTCTTAAAATGATATTGACAATTTTTGTTGTGTTTTTGTTGTATATTATTGCTGTTTTCTTTTGGAAGTTTCCTGCTGTTTCTAACAATAAATTGAATGTGTACAAAGAATGTGGTTCTATTCTGAATCGCATTTTCTTTTATTTAGTTCCAGTGTCATTAATATCTTTGATAATCGGTTTAAGATATGATGTTGGTGTTGATTACTTAGCATATAAAGAAATTTATGAAACACGTTTTGTGGGAGGATTTAATGAAAGTTTGGAAAATATAGAATTTCTTTATGCTGTTATTTCTTTTTGTTGCTATAAATTTGGAATGCCTTATTATCTATTATTTGTAATTATGGCTTTTATTCCTTTTTATTTTTACTATAAATCATTTCACTGTTTTCGCTATCTATTTCCATATGCTACATATTTTTTAATTTCCTTGGGAATCTTGTTTTGGTATCTCAATATTCAACGTCAGGCAATTGCTTTTTTTATATTGTTATATTCGGTCAATTATATTATAAAAAAACGGTTGTTTTTTTTTCTGTTGTGTTGTTTAATTGCAGCAGGTTTTCATGTGACCTCTTTTTATTTTATCCCTTGCTTTTTGTTTTATTATTTTCCTCAACGTCAACTTTTGTCTTCTAATTTTCTTGTTTTTGTTTATACTTTGACATGGCTTTTTTCAAGTTATCTACAACATTTTCTTTTTGAAATGATAACTCCTTTCTTATCTGGAAGATATGCAACTTATTTAGAAATTATGAATGAGTGGGAAATGGAAGGAGGTAGCGGTATTGGATTGATAATATTGCATTTGGTTGATATAATTCTAATTTTAAATTCTTCTATATTGTTTTATAAATATAGACAAGAGAGATTTGATATTTATTTTCGAATTTATTTTGTAGGTACTATTATTGCAAATATTGCTGGAGTGAATATGGTACTAAGTCGATTGCCTTTTTGTTTCACTTCAATGAAAATTATTGTTGCAAGCTTTTTTGTATGCTATGTATTATCAATATGGCGATATAATAATTTTCTTAAAAGGAAGTTCTCTTTGGTGCTATTGGTTGTTTTTACAGTCTTGCTATTAGGAGCAAACATCGCGAATGCTCCTTATTGTTTTGTATTTCAATAATGTTATGTATATATTGCTTCAACTGAACGTAGTTGCTAATTGGGGGTCTACTGGGCATATAGTAGAAGAAATTGGAAAATTGGCAAAGTCTCATAATTTTGAAAGTTATATTGCTTATGGTCGTGATACTAATTCGAAAAGCTTGTCGAAATTAATCCATATAGGTAATAATTGGGATGTGAAATATCATGTTCTGCAGTCTCGATTATTAGATAATCATGGTTTGGCTTCTAAACAAGTAACGCGGACATTCATAAAACAAATAGATAGCATAAAGCCTGATATAGTACATTTGCATAACATTCATGGTTATTATCTAAACTATGAGATATTGTTTGACTATTTGGCTCAATTGGATATTCCCATAGTATGGACTCTCCATGATTGTTGGGCATTTACAGGGCATTGTGCATATTATTCTTATGTTGGTTGTAATCGTTGGCGTACATTATGCCATGATTGTCCTCAGAAAAAAAGCTATCCAAGTTCATGGTTTGCTGATCGCTCTGAACAAAATTTCCGTGATAAATTGCATGCTTTTACTTCTGTGAGGAATATGACTTTAGTTCCTGTTTCTGCGTGGTTAGCAGAAGAGGTGAGATTGTCTTTTTTGAAAGATTATCCGATACAAGTGATTCATAATGGGATTGATACAGATGTATTTAGTCCGAAACAAATTTGTAAATCCAATCTAGGACTTAAAGATAAGTTTATGATATTGGGAGTTGCAAGTGTATGGGAGACTCGTAAAGGATTGGATGATTTTATAAAACTTCGGAAGCTTTTATCTGATGATTATAGTATTGTGTTGATTGGATTGGATGAAAAACAAATCAAGCAACTTCCTAAAGGAATTATTGGGATAAGGCGTACAAATAGCATTCAAGATTTGGTTGCTTATTATTCTGTAGCAGATGCCTATTTCAATCCGACTTGGGAAGATAATTTTCCAACTACTAATTTAGAGTCATTGTCGTGTGGAACTCCGGTAATAACATATCATACTGGTGGTAGCGTGGAAGCTGTAGATGAACGAACAGGTTTTGTTGTGGAACAGGGAAATATTGCAGAAGTTGCAAATATTGTAGAGTTTATCAAAGAAATGGGAAAAGAACATTGGACTTTTGTCTGTCGAGAACGGGCAAGGAATTTATATGATAAAAAGGAAAGATATATGGAGTACTTGCATTTATACGAAAAGGTGGTAAGTCTTTAATCATAATTTTATTGTATTATTTTTGTAATCTATAGTAGTTATGTCTATATTCAAAGACAAAGTTTTATTAATCACTGGCGGTACCGGTTCCTTCGGTAACGCTGTATTGCGTCGTTTCCTTGATTCAGACATCAAGGAGATCCGTATTTTTAGCCGTGACGAGAAAAAACAGGATGATATGCGTCATCACCTGCAAAATCCCAAAGTAAAATTTTACATTGGTAATGTCCGTGACCGCCAGTCTGTGGACGGTGCCATGATGGGAGTGGATTATGTGTTTTCTGCCGCCGCCTTGAAGCAGGTTCCCAGTTGCGAGTTCTTCCCGTTGCAGGCTGTGCAGACCAATGTGATCGGTACGGACAATGTACTGGAATCCGCCATAGCGCATGGTGTAAAGAATGTGGTGGTGCTTTCTACCGACAAGGCCGCCTATCCCATCAATGCCATGGGTATCAGCAAGGCCATGATGGAGAAAGTTGCCATAGCCAAGGGCCGTGCGTTGGGTGAGGAAGCCGGTACGACCATCTGCTGTACCCGTTACGGCAATGTGATGGCAAGTCGCGGTTCTGTGATTCCTTTGTGGGTGGAGCAGATAAAGAACGGCAGGCCCATTACGGTAACGGACCCCAACATGACCCGCTTCATGATGACGCTGGACGATGCCGTGGATCTGGTAATCTATGCGTTTGAGCACGGGCATAACGGTGACCTGTTCGTGCAGAAGGCTCCTGCCGCCACCTTGGATGTACTGGCTCAGGCCTTGAAGGAAACATACGCGCAGGTTGATCCGAAATACGGTGAGACGGAGGTGAAGACCATCGGCACGCGCCACGGCGAGAAACTGTATGAGACACTGGTAACCCGCGAAGAGATGGCAAAGGCTGTCGACATGGGCGACTACTACCGCATCCCCTGCGACACCCGTGATCTGAACTATGACAAGTTCTTCACGGAAGGCAATGAGGATATTGCCCGTATAGAGGACTATCACAGCCATAACACTGCCCGCCTGGATGTGGAGGGCATGAAAAAGCTTCTTTTGAAACTCCGCTTCATCCGCGAAGACCTCGGAATGGAGGAAAAGGCGAAGAGCGCGGAAATCAAGAGTGAATAAGTCTTTAATTTGAATAATACAACAGGAAAGAAAGAGGGAATGTATTGTTCCTTTAGAAAAAAAAACTATCTTTGCCATATTGAAACTAATAATTGAGAATATGGCAGCAACAGTATTAAATTCAGTTCAACAACATCTTTTGAAGATGTTTGCTTTTGATGGTTCGGAGGAGCGATTGAATGAAGTTAAAGAAGTGTTGACCAAATATTTTTCTCAGAAGTTAGATGACCGCTTGAATGACTTATGGGATTCGGGAGTTTTAAACCAAGAAAAACTTGATGAACTGAGAAAAATTGATGTCCGTACACTTCCGAAGAGATGAATAGAATTGTATTAGATACAAATAGCTTGATACAGTGCATTTCTCCCAAAAGCAGGTACCGTAAGATTTGGGATTGCTTTTTGGATGGAACGAATCAGTTATGCGTTTCTGATGAAATTCTTAATGAATATGAGGAAATATTAGAACGTTTGGCAGGTGTGGAAATAGCTAAGCTGGTGATTGATGTCATTCTCAATAATCCTTATACTTTGTTCTTTACTCCTTATTATAACTTCAATCTGATAAAATCAGATTCGGATGATAATAAGTTTGTGGACTGTGCAATTGTGGCTAATGCCAAGTTTATTGTTACGGAAGATCATCATTTTCATATATTGAAGCAATATAATTTCCCAAAAGTAAGTTTTATAGGTTTGGATGATTTCTGTCATTCACTATGAATATCTTCTCTTTTCTGTGACAAACAGAACCCATTAGTTTATGAAAATCTTAGTGACCGGCTCCCGAGGGTTTGTCGGCCGGAACCTTGTATCCCAGCTGCACAACATCCGTGACGGGAAAGCCCGTAATTACGGCATTGCGGGTGAGGAACTTACCATTTACGAATATGACATGGACAGTGACCCTGCCGAACTGGATGTCTATTGCAGACAAGCTGACTTTGTCTTCAATCTGGCGGGCGTGAACCGTCCCCAGGATGCGTCTGAGTTTATGAAAGGGAACTTCGGCTTCGCCTCCACGCTGCTTGATACATTGAAGAAGTACGGCAATACCTGTCCGGTAATGATTTCCTCTTCCACGCAGGCCACACTCGACAACCCTTACGGTGAATCGAAACGGGCAGGGGAGCAACTGTTGTTCGAGTACTCCAGGGAAACGGGAGCAAAGGTACTGGTGTACCGCTTCCCGAATGTTTTCGGTAAATGGTGCCGCCCCAACTATAACAGCGCGGTGGCCACTTTCTGCAACAACATCGCCCATGACCAGCCCATCCGGGTGAACGACCCTTCGGTGGTGATGCACCTGGTTTACATAGACGATGTGGTGGACGAGCTTATCTCTGCCCTAAGCGGCAGGGAACACCGCAACGGGGATTATTGCGAAGTGCCCGTGGTGCATACCATTACCTTGGGCGGCATTGTGGAACTGATAAGGTCTTTCAGGCAAATGCCCGGTACCTTGTCCGTCCCGGATTTGAGCGATGCCTTTACAAAGAAACTCTATTCCACATACCTCTCATACCTGCCTGAAGAACGGTTCAGCTATCCCCTGAAGATGAATGTGGACGACCGCGGCAGTTTTACAGAGATTATCCGTACTTCCGACCGCGGGCAGTTCTCGGTGAACATCTCCAAGCCGGGCGTTACGAAAGGCCAGCACTGGCACCATACCAAGAACGAGAAGTTTGTGGTGGTGAGCGGGCACGGTCTGATACAGCTCCGCAAGATAGGTACGGAGGAGGTTGTCAGCTTCGAGGTAAGCGGCGGGAGGATGGAGGTCGTGGAGATGATTCCCGGCTATACGCACAACATTGTCAACCTTTCGGAAACGGAAGACCTGGTGACCTTCATGTGGTGCAACGAGTGTTTCGACCCGGCACGTCCGGACACTTATTTTGAAAAAGTCTGAAACGAGTTAAAGAATATAGGAACAGATGGATATAAAATTGGATTATTCGCAAGTCAGGTTTCAGGAGAACGGCAGACTGAAACTTCTGATTATAGTGGGCACCCGTCCGGAAATCATCCGCCTGGCGGCTGTCATCAACAAATGCCGCAGTTATTTTGACTGTCTGCTGGCACATACGGGCCAGAATTACGACTATAACCTGAACGGTGTCTTCTTCCGCGACCTGAAGCTGAAAGACCCCGATGTGTATATGGATGCCGTCGGCGATGACCTCGGTGCCACGATGGGGAATATTATCAACGCCGGCTACAAGCTGATGGTGCAGGTGAAACCTGATGCCGTGCTGGTGTTGGGAGACACGAACTCCTGCCTGAGCGTGATAGGCGCGAAACGTCTGCATATCCCCATCTTCCATATGGAGGCAGGCAACCGCTGCTTTGACGAGTGCCTGCCTGAGGAGACCAACCGCCGTATTGTGGACGTCATTTCCGATGTGAACCTCTGCTATTCGGAGCATGCCCGCAGATACCTGAACGCTTCGGGCGTGGCGAAAGAACGTACATACGTAACCGGTTCGCCCATGGCGGAAGTCCTGCATGAGAACCTGACGGAAATAGAGTCCAGCGATATTCACCAGAGATTGCATCTCCAGAAAGGTAAATACATCCTGCTCTCCGCGCACCGGGAAGAGAACATTGACACGGAGAAGAACTTCCTGTCCCTTTTCAGCGCGGTTAACGCTATGGCCGAGAAATATGACATGCCCATACTTTACAGTTGTCATCCCCGTAGCAGGAAACGTCTGGAATCAAGCGGCTTTGCACTTGACAGACGTGTGATTCAGCATGAACCTCTCGGTTTCCACGACTACAACTGCCTGCAGATGAACGCCTATGCCGTTGTGAGTGACAGCGGTACCCTGCCTGAGGAGAGCAGTTTCTTCACTTCTGTGGGGCATCCTTTCCCTGCTGTATGCATCCGTACGAGTACGGAGCGTCCCGAGGCTCTTGACAAGGGTATCTTTGTCCTTGCCGGCATTGATGGGACATCCTTGCTTCAGGCTGTAGATACTGCTGTGGAGATGAATAGGAATGGTGACGATGGCCTGCCGGTGCCCAATTATACGGATGAGAATGTATCGGCCAAGGTTGTGAAGTTGATTCAGAGCTATACGGGGGTGGTGAACAAGATGGTCTGGAGAAAATAATGGTGAGACATGCCTAAGAAAATCTTGATACATAGCCTGATTTTCAGTCCGGATGGAGTTTCGACAGCCTATCTTTATAATGATATTGCTCTGAAATTCCAAGAAAACGGTTATGAAGTATTGGTATTGACAACTACGCCTCATTACAATGTTGTGGAATCACAACTGGCAGCACAACCTCTGAAATGGAAGGTTTGGGGGATTTGTAAAGAAAGCTGTTTTCATGGAATCAGAGTTCTTCATGTACCCCAGAAGAAATTCAGAAATACATTTCTGCGTGTCCTGGGATTTGTCTATTGGCATATTATCTCTTTCCTGATTGGTTTGTTCCAGAGAAATATAGATGTCATACTGTCACCTTCCCCTCCTTTGACTATTGGTGTAATAAACATTTGGCTGGCGAAAATCAAGGGATGTAAAACCATATATAATGTGCAGGAAATATATCCTGACATCTTGAAACGAAAGGACGGGCTTGTTATAGAACAGCTACGTAGGATGGAACGGTATGTTTATAATAACTCAACGGCCGTAACGACAATAGACCAGGTTTTTTATAATGTAATAGCCGGAAGGTTTAAGGATAAGTCCAAGCTTTGTATAATACCTAATTTTGTAGATACAGAATTGTATAATTCTCAAGGTGGAAATGTAGAATGTCTGAATCCCCATTTTTTCCCTGCCACAGATTCTTTGAAATTGCTTTATGCCGGGAATATTGGTTATGCCCAAGATTGGGAGCCCTTAATTTGTCTGGCAGAAAAGACGAAAGGGTTTTCCATTGAATACTTTATAATCGGTGAGGGAGTCATGAAACCCGTTCTTGAGGAGAAAGTACGTGAGTTGGAGCTGGATAATGTGCATATTTTGCCCTATCAGCCCAGAAGTTTGATGCCGTCCATTCTTGCCTATTCAGACATCCAGTTTATTTTCATGAACCCTGAAATGGAGATGCAGGGATTCCCTTCCAAGGTTTATACAATCATGGCATGTGGTAGGCCTTTATTGGTCTGCTCGGGAAAGGATACGCCTATCATCAATTTCCTGCAGGAACATGGCTGTGCAAAATTGATTACAGAGAAGAGTTTGGAAAAGAAGGTGGGAGAAATGGTGGATTGGCTGAATTCCGTCTCAAGAAGCGAACTAGCTTTACTGGGTCGAAATGGTGTAGAGGTGATTAAGCGATTATATTCCAAGGATGTGGTAACTCAAAAATATGTAGACTTAGTTGAAGCTTTATGAACATACGATATTTATCAGTCAATGATTAGGATAACTTGATATTTCCGGGTATCTTTGTGGAAAGATTGGATGTATGAGGAAGATTAAGCCATATAAGGAACAAGAACCGATGGTGCCGAATGTTGGTGAACCGGTAGTTGTATATACGGGTAATGAGAATAATCCGAATATCGTTACGGAAGGACGTGATGACATTAGGCATGCTATTTCCGGTGAAGAATTATTGGATAGGCTTTGCCCTCGTATAAAGGCTTTGTTTGGATGAGAGTCGTATTCGCTCCCGAAGTAGAGGAGGATTTGTATGGGCTTATAAAAATACTTGTTGAGAAGGAGTATTTAGGTACTTATCCTTTTGCTATTTCTTATGTAGAAGAACTGATAGCTGATATTCAACAGAACATTCATTCTAAATTAAAAAAGAAAGCGCCCGCTTTTTTTGAGCGTTATGGTAAGGATATGTATTACATCACTTATCAACGTAATTCTAATACGACGTGGTATATTTTCTTCTCTGTCATTGGAGATACTTATTTTATTAAATACATAACCAATAATCACGTTTCCGGTCAGTATATTTTTTAGCATATTTCAATGAACATACTCGTCACTGGAATCCACGGCTTTGTGGGTTCCAATCTCGTTGTTGCCCTAAAGGAACGTCATAGCCTTTACGGGCTGGATATTGTTGCTCCTGAAAAGGAGGGGGTGGTAAAGACTTTCTCCTGGAAGGATATTGAACCAGCTTCTTTTCCGATGCGGAATCTTCCTGAATTCGATGCCATTATTCATCTGGCTGGTAAAGCCCATGACACGAAGAACCGGTCTGCTGCCCAAGCCTATTTTGATATCAATATGGGATTGACTCAAAAGATATTTGATTTCTTTCTGGAATCGTCTGCGAAGAAGTTCGTATTCTTCAGTTCTGTGAAAGCCGCTGCAGACAGTGTGGTGGGTGATATGCTGACTGAAGATGTGGTGCCTGCTCCGGTAGGGCCTTATGGGGAAAGTAAGATAGCTGCCGAGAATTACATCCTTGACAAGTTGAAGGTTGAGAATGGGAAATTGAAAGCTAATCCTTATGATGACAAGCAGGTTTATATCCTGCGTCCCTGCATGATTCATGGTCCCGGCAATAAAGGCAATCTGAATCTTCTTTATAATGTGGTGAGGAAAGGCATCCCCTGGCCTTTGGGGGCCTTTGAGAACAGGAGGTCTTTTACTTCGATAGACAATCTTTGCTACGTGTTGGAAGGGCTGTTGACTAAGGAGGTGGTGAGTGGTATCTACCACATGGGAGATGACGAGGCCTTGTCCACGAATGAGCTGATAGCTTTGATGTGTCGGGCTTTGGAGCGTAAGCCGCATATCTGGAAGATAAACAGAGGACTGATGGAATTCTGTGCCCGGCTTGGGACTCTGCTCCATTTGCCTTTGAATACAGAGCGTCTGCGCAAGTTGACAGAGAATTATGTGGTGAGTAATGCGAAAATAAAGGCTGCCCTGGGAATTGACAGAATGCCGGTGAGGGCAGAGGAGGGGATAGTGAGAACGATAAAATCGTTCTCAAATTAAAAGTTAAGAATTAAAAATTGATAATTAAAAATTAAAGAGGAAAATACTGTTATGTATTATCTGTTAATATTGGTTCTGCTGTTTTTGGCAGAACTTTTTTATTTTAGGGTGGCTGATAGGTGCAATATCATCGACAAGCCCAATGAGCGGAGTTCTCATACGAAAGTGACTTTACGCGGTGGTGGGATTATTTTCTATTTCGGAGCGTTGGCCTATTTCCTGACGAGTGACTTTGAATATCCCTGGTTCCTGCTTGCCTTGACACTGGTGACGTTCATCAGCTTCGTGGACGATATAAAATCCACCGGACAGATGACAAGGCTGCTTTTTCATTTCTCTGCCATGGCCTTGATGTTTTATCAGTGGGGACTGTTCTCCTTGTCCTGGTGGTGGATAGTCATAGCCTTGATAGTCTGTACGGGTATCATCAATGCCTACAACTTTATGGATGGCATTAACGGCATAACTGGCGGTTATTCTCTGGTTATTCTTGCTGCGTTGGCCTATATCAATAAGGAGGTGGTTACTTTTGTAGAAGCGGATTTCATCTATACCGTTATCTATTCCGTTCTTGTTTTCTGTTTCTTCAATTTCCGCAAGCGTGCCAAATGCTTTGCGGGTGATGTGGGTTCGGTGAGCATTGCTTTCATCCTTCTTTTCCTGATAGGCAGGCTCATCATCCAGACTGGTGATTTCAGTTGGATTGTCTTATTGTCCGTTTATGGGGTAGACAGTGTTCTGACTATCATTCATCGTCTGATACTTCATGAGAATATCGGGCTGCCGCATCGCAAGCATCTGTATCAGATTATGGCGAATGAGCTGAAGATTCCTCATGTCATAGTCTCTCTGGTCTATATGACAATACAGACTTTTATAATAGTAGGATATATTTATTACCAACGGTATGGCTATATCTTCTTGATAGGGTGTATCTTACTGTTGAGCGCAATATACGTACTCTTCATGAAAAAGTATTTTTCAAGACATATCTCTTGAATTACTGTCTTCCATTATACAATTTCCACGGTCACCTGAATACCCAAAGCTTTGGCAATACGCTCGATATCACGCTTCTTTGTTTTTGTATTGCTGCAGGTCATAAGAAACCGTCCGTTGCCTAATGGTTTTTGAGCGCGCTGGTATTTCTCATGAAGTGTGTTTGATATCAAGGGAATCTTGCATACCTTGATATTTAAAGATTGCACTTGTTCCACACCTACTGTCATCACAAATTGCCGGAAAGTCTCGGCTGCTTGTGTTTCTTGAATTACTTTCCCATTACCAAAAGTAATCTTTAATCGGGATATTGGAGTATTGCTTTCCGTATCATTGGTTACTTGGTACAGTTTCTTTGCTGCTTCAAGAAATCTTGGAAATAATGTTCCCCACTGGTTGTTGACAACAATTTTTGTTCCGTCTGCCAATAAAATAACTTCATCAGGCTTAAGAAAGTAACGTTTCTTTAAATCGGGATGAGATTTGATTTTTTCTTGGACTTCTATCAAGGTACGTATTACACCCAATGCTTTACTGTGTAAATTGGATGGAAAGACTTTTTCCAGTTCAACATAGTTTATGTTGGGATGGTCTTTGATATAGTGCTTGATTACTTCCAATACAAAACGTCTTTTGACATAGAAGTTGATTCCATCCAATGAGAATTTTGTATGGTCTTTGGAGTCACTTTCTTTATAGTCGTTTTGTGAGTTTTTAGATGTTTGCCTCGTTTTAAGCTGTAATGAAGGCAGAATGCTCTTATTTTCGTAATGTACTGTAAGCGTAAGATTGGCAAATTCTTCATTAATGGCGGATTCCTCAAATCCTTCAGCTGTAAACTTGTCTTTGAGCAACGAAATCATATTCTTTACCCCATTGCCTTCGGATAAGAATTCTGACACCCTCCTATGCAGATTATTACGCGCTTGGATTTTTTTATATTGCTCATTACAGAATGTTTCTATTTTTTCCAGATTGAATTTGTCGTAGCTCAATAAGTCACAGATGATGGAACCATTTGTATCTTCTTTTTTAATTTCCGCTGTAAATACACAAATGGGATTCTCTCCATCATTGGGAATGTCATAGTAAAGTTGTATCTTTTCTCCTATATATAATCCGACATTAAGTTTCAGTTGGCGCATATACGACATCAGTTGATTTTCTTGTCTTTCATTTCGTATATTAGACGGACGCTTTATTTCAATAGGGAGTACGGGGGATTGTGTGTCATGCTCGTTCTTTCGCCAAAGTACAATGTCCGGGCGTATGGAGTTGCTATTACCTATCGGTAATGTATATTGGGATACCATTGTTCCATTGGTCTTCTTCCATCCAAGAAATTTCAAGCAGTTCTCTATTTCCCGCTGGTAGTCACCTTCTACCGAATTTGTTTCAAAATACGGTATCAGTGTTTCCACAATCTCAGGCCAATTTTCATTCATCTTTTATCGGGTTATATTAGGACATATTGTTTACACTTCTTCGGAGTGTGCATAAAGCAAATGTATTGACTTTATTTGAACTGCCCAAATTATAGTCATAAAAAATGAATCGGGCGGTGTACGATAAAAACAAATAGTCCCGGATTCTTGACAAAGAGTCCGGGATTATTTGTTTTTATTGTTTTTGAGGGGCTTTACTTAGCCGGCTTCAGCCATTTGTCCAGCCATTCAAAGAAGGTACGTTGCCACAGCACGCCGTTTTGAGGCTTCAGCACCCAATGGTTTTCGTCCGGATAGATAAGCAGTTCGGCAGGAACGCCACGCATCACGGCTGCATCGAAGGCGGCCATTGCCTGGTTGGCAAGGATGCGGAAGTCCTTCTCTCCGTGGATGCAGAGGATAGGGGTGTCCCATTTGTCGACGAAGAGGTGCGGGGAGTTGGCGAAAGTGCGTTGTGCCGTAGCGTTGTTCTTTTCCCAATAAGCACCGCCCATATCCCAGTTGGCAAACCATTTCTCTTCCGTTTCCAGATATTGCATTTCCATGTTGAAGATACCGTCGTGTGCGATGAATGCCTTGAAGCGTTTGTCATGGTGTCCGGCAAGCCAATATACGGAGAAGCCTCCGAAGCTGGCGCCTACGCAACCCAGGCGGTCTTTGTCGACGAAAGGTTCCTGGGCCATTTCGTCAATGGCAGTGAAGTAGTCCTTCATGCACTGGCCGCCATAATCACCGCTGATGGCTTCGTTCCACTCTACACCGAAGCCCGGAAGACCACGACGGTTGGGAGCTACGATGATATAGTCGTTTGCCGCCATAATCTGGAAATTCCAACGGTAGCTCCAGAACTGGCTGACGGGACTCTGAGGACCACCTTCACAGAAGAGGAGGGTGGGGTACTTCTTGTTAGGGTCGAACTGTGGAGGATAAATCACCCAGGTCAGCATCTGCTTGCCGTCGGTGGTCTTCATCCAGCGGGCTTCCACCTTACCCATCTCCAGCTGGTCGTAAATCTGCTTGTTTTCTGTGGTCAGTTGCACTGCTTCTGCAAAAGCGTCGCCGTTGCGTGCACTGTTTACGGCATAGATTTCGTCGCCCATGCTCATGGAGTGGCGTTTGGCGATAATCTTGTCTCCGCAAAGGGCAAGCGAAGCATAGTCGTACATGCCGTCGGTGAGCTGGGTAAGCTTGTCGTTTCCGGCAAGGTCGATGTTGTAAATCTGTGTCTCGCCATGCCATACACCGATGAAGTAGATGCTCTGGGAATCTTTGTTCCACAAGAAGGCGTCCACGTTCGATTCGAAAGCTTTGCTTACAAAACGTTTCTCGCCGGTCTCGAGGTTCATGATAAACAAGCGGTTCAAGTCGGCTTCGTAGCCGTCACGCTCCATGCTCTGCCAGGCGATGTATTTGCCGTCGGGAGAGTATTGGGGATTCGTGTCATATCCCTTGTTTTCTTCCGTGATGTTTTTGGTTTCCTTGGAGGCAAGGTCGTAGATATAAATGTCGGAGTTGGTGGAAATGGCATACGCCAGTCCGGTTTTCTTACGGCATGTATAGGCCACCTTATCAGAAGACGGGCTCCATGCCAGCTGCTCGATACCGCCCCAGGGCTTCATCGGGCTTTCGTATGGCTCTCCCTCAAGAATATCAGTGACATTGCTGATGGCATTGCCGTCGAAATCGGCAACGAATGGATGGGGAGCAGTAGTCACCCATTCATCCCAATGCTTGTACATCAGGTCGGTAACGATGATGCCGGTGGCTTTAGGAAGGTCCGGATGTTTGTCTGCTGTACTCTTCACGGTCTTTACCTGGGCAATGAAAAGGAGTTTCTTGCCGTCGGGCGAGAAAGAGAACCCTTCGATGTCTCCCTCGTATTGGGTCAGCTGCTTGCGTCCGCTGCCGTCGGGATTCATTTCCCATACCTGGCTGCTGCCGCTTTCGTTGCAAAGGAAGGCAAGCTTCTTGCCGTCCTTGAACCATGTGGGCTGTCCTTCTTGCCAGGCGTCATGCGTTATCTGGGTATTGCCACTACCGTCGGCATTCATGACGAAGACTTCGCTGTTACTCTTGTTCTGGGGCACGCTGTAATAGGATACCGTGTAGGCAATTTGCTTTTCGTCGGGAGATACGGCTACACTGCCGATACGTCCCATCGCCCAGAGTGCCTCGGGTGTCATACGCTTTCCTTCAATCTTGATGTCCGACCGCTGGATGAGCGCTGCTGCGTCCTGCTGCTGTCCGGCATCTTTTGTTCCTCCGCAGGAGGCCAATGTCATGGCTGCTGACATAAGTAGTAGATTTACTTGTTTCATATATGTTTTTTGTTTCGGTTATTTCAATGCAAAGATACTAAATTTTCCTTCCTTGCCAATTCCCACGTTTGATATATAGCCAGCAGAAAATGAGAATAAAGCTGGAATAAACCATTTCCGAGGTCCAGCAGATGGCCACGTCGAGTTGCAGAATCAGAATAATGTAGGTGATATAGGCTGTGTAGATGACCAGCGTTGCCAGCTCCATGCCCAATGCAGTACGCGTATTGCCGGTTCCGGAAACTGCCTGGAAATAGACATTGGCAGGAACCAGGAACAGATAGGTGGAGCACATCACCCAAAGCGAATGCACGGCAGCGTCCTGCAGGTCGGGTATGTCGGTATAAATTCCCAGAATCAGCTTGGGGAACAGCGCGAAAAGCAATGCCAGCGGAAGTACGAAAACGTAGGCTATGCGTACGTGCTGCCGGATAGTGCCTGCCACGCAATCGGAGTGGCCTGCACCGATAAGGTTGCTGACCAGTGACCCGCAGGTAGAGGCAAACGCCATGAGTACCATGAACAGTATGCCGGACACGTTGCGGACAATGTTGGTCACTGCCAGCGAGCGCTCTCCCAGATGCTCCACATAAAGGAAGAAAAGGAACCAGGTGGAGAGGGAGAAGAAATTCTGTATCATGGTCCAGAAAGAGACGTTCAGCATCCGTTTCAATACGTCCAACCGGAACTTCGGAATACGGTCCAGCCCGTACTTGCAGCAGTCGATACGGCTACGGGTATAGAGGATGAAGAATAACAGCGAAACCAGCTCGGCCAATGAGGAGCCGATGGCGGCTCCGGCAATGCCGAGTGCAGGAAAACCGAATTTACCGAAAATCAGGATATAGTTGAATACAACATTGCTCAACACCATGACGATAGAGTTCAGTGTCAGTGTCTTGGTCTGGGTGGTTCCCAAGAAAAAGGCACGGAACATGACTGCGCTGAACGAGAAGAAGGCACCGAATACACGCCAGTGCAGGTAGCTGGTGGCTGCTTCGTAGATATGTTCCGAGGCTACGATGCGTTTCAGGATAATCGGCGAGAAGCAATAGGACAGCAGGAACATGACTGTCGCCATCCCGACTTGGAAATAGATGCCCTGATAGAACAAGTCACCGATTTCCTTATACTGCCGTTCGCCGTTGCGCCGGGCAATGAGTATCTGTGCCCCGATGCTGAAACCGAAGGCAACCATGAAGATGACCATATAGAAGACACCGGCGATGGCAGATGCTCCCAACTCGACTTCGCCTACACGTCCGAGGAAGGCGGTGTCCGTCATACCTATCATCTGCTCCATAAGGAGGCTGATTAGGATAGGGTAGGCTATGAGCCAGATTTGTTTGTAGGTGTATTTAGTCTGCATAATTTAGAGTCTGTGAGTTTTTTCATTGGCGTAAGGATAAGAAAGCCGGGCAAATGTCATTGTCCGGCTTTCTGCAAAAGAATATCTTGAACGGTAGTCTTACTACTTTTTGTTCTGTTTTTCTTTCATCATCTGTTCCTGCTGTTTCTGCATGGCTTCCAGACGAGCGGCGAAACCGGTTTTCTTCATCTTCTTCGGGTCTTTCTTGTTGGCTTCCAACTGAGCAAGAAGGGCTTCCTCATTGGTTGTCTTGCGCATGATGAGCGTTGTTACCACACTGACTAACGTAGAGATGAAGTAGTAATAGTTCAATCCCGAAGGATAGTCGTTCAATATGAAGAGGAACATGATAGGCATCAGGTATGACATCCACTTCATGGCAGCCATCTGCGGATTGGCACCCGTATCCTGTTGCTGCATCATGTACTTCGTGTTCAATATGTTGGTAACCGTCATCAGCAGGCAGAACAAGCTGAGGTGGCTTCCCAGGAACGGGATATGGAACGGGAAGTTGATGAACGCATCGTAAGTGGAAAGGTCGTCTGCCCACAAGAAGCTCTGCTGGCGGAGTTCAATGGCACTCGGCACGAACATGAACAAGGCCATCAAGATAGGGAACTGTATCAGCATCGGCAGACATCCGCCCATCGGACTGACTCCGTACTGGCTGTAGAGGCCCATCACTTCCTGCTGCTTCTTCATGGCATCTTCCTGCTTGGGGTACTTCTTGTTTATCTCGTCGATTTTCGGTTTCAGTACGCGCATCTTGGCAGAGGACATGTAGGTTTTCCACGTTGCGGGGAATACTACAGCTTTTACGATTAACGTCATGAACAACAGTACGATACCCATGCTCAACCCCCAACTGGACAACCAGTCGAAGATGTTGATGGTGAACCATTTGTTTATCCAGCGGATGAGCGGCCAGCCCAGATAGACCAGACGGTTCAGCTCCCACTTGGCGTCACGTCCCTTGTCGAGTGCGGTCAGAGTCTTGTAGTGATTGGGGCCGAAGTAAAAGAACAGCTGGGTAGGTTCCTTGCCAGCAGGGTCGAACTTCGTGCTCATCTCTGCAGAATAGTCCTTGATGTAGCCGCTGCCTTGAGTCTCCATCTTGGAACTCAGCTTGGTCTTTTCAAAGTCGGCATCTGCCAAAAATACTGAAGAGAAGAACTGGTTCTTGAAAGCAATCCAGTCCAGGCGTTCCGGAACTTCCTTTTCATCATTCTTGTTGGCAGACAGATAATCGGTACCCTCTCCGGTGATTTTGTAAGTCAGTTCAGCCAGACGGTTCTCGTAGGTGTAACCCTTCTCTATCTGACGGGCACGCTGAGACCACTCGATGTCCACATAATTGTTGGTAGCCGCCAGCTTACCTTCCATATTGACTGCCTGAATAGTAAAGTCTATCAGGTATGTGTCATTGTGCATGCGATATGTAAAGTCGATATAGCTGTTGCTGTCTGCCGACAAACGCATGGTGACGGTACTGTCCGTACGGTTTACTGCGGTGAAATAATAGTCTTCCGTCTGGATAGTCTCTTTCTTGTTGTAAAAGAGGAAATTCATGGAAGCGTCATTGCCGCTGAACAGTGTGACGGGGGTCGTCTTGTCTTGTCCCATGTATTCCTTCAGCGTGGCCGAAGCTATGCGCCCGCCTTTTGTATCTACGGTTATTTCTGCCAGGTTGTTCTGGATGGTTACCTGCGAGTTGGTTCCTTGACGGGCGTCGAAGAAGAGGGCAGTGGAGTCAACGCTTGCTTCCGCTCCGCTTTCGTTGGCCAGGGCTGCTTCCGCCTTGGCTTTCAAGTCGGCTTCGCGCTGTTGCACCTGGGCTATGGAGTCGTAGTAACGTTGCTGTGCTTCCAACTGCTCCTGGCTGGGACGACTCAGAAAGCTGAAACCTACTAACAATATCGCTATCAGAACAAGACCTGTGATGGTATTTTTATCCATTCTTTGTTGATTACAAATTACTTATTACAAATTATTTCTTTTCGTTTTCATTTTCGATGGCGGCCTTCACGAATGCTACGAACAGTGGGTGCGGATGCAATACCGTACTGCTGTATTCGGGATGGAACTGGGTACCGACAAACCACTTCAATGCGGGAATCTCAACAATTTCCACCAGGTCCGATTCGGGGTTTATACCCACACACTTCATACCTGCTGCTTCGTAGGCATCCTTGAAGCTGTTGTTGAACTCGTAGCGGTGACGGTGACGTTCCTGGATATGCTCGGTACCATATGCCTCGTATGCCTTGCTGCCTTTCTGCAGAACACATTCGTAGGCACCCAGACGCATGGTTCCACCCATATTGGTGATGGACTTCTGCTCTTCCATGATGTCGATGACATTGTGCGGTGTCTTTTCGTCCATCTCGCGTGAGTTGGCATCGGCATAACCCAGTACGTTACGGGCAAATTCGATGGCGATACACTGCATACCCAGACAGATACCGAAGGTGGGGATGTCGTGCGTACGCGCATATTTGATGGCTACGAACTTGCCGGCAACGCCGCGTTCGCCGAAGCCTGGACCGATAAGTACGCCTGCCATGCCTTTCAGGGCTTCTGCCACATTCTCGTCAGTCAGCTTTTCACTGTTCACGAAGTCTACCGATACTTTGCGGTCATTGTAGGTTCCTGCTTGTGAAAGGGCCTCGCGGATGGACTTGTAGGCATCCTGCAAGTCATATTTGCCCACCAATGCGATGTGCAGTGGGGCAGTCTCTTCGGCTTTGTGACGGCGTTCGAGGAAAGCGCGCCACGGTCCCAGTCCCGGAGTGTCGCCGACGGGAAGTCCCATTTTCTTCAAAATGGTAACGTCCAGTCCCTGGCTCTGCATCAAGATAGGCACTTCGTAGATGGTAGGCGCGTCGATGCTTTGCACCACGGCATTCTCGTCCACATTGCAGAACAGAGCCACTTTCTTGCGCAGGGTGGTACTCAACTCATGTTCCGTACGCAGTACGAGGACATCGGGTTGGATACCGGCACTTTGCAGTTCCTTTACGGAGTGCTGGGTGGGCTTGGTCTTCAGTTCACCGGCAGCTGCCAGGTAGGGGACATAAGTAAGGTGTACGCACAAGGCGTCTTTTCCCAGTTCCCACTTCAGCTGACGGATGCTTTCCAGATAGGGTAGAGACTCGATGTCACCCACTGTACCGCCAATTTCGGTAATAACAAAGTCGAATTTGTATTTGTTTCCCAACAGTTTTACATTACGCTTGATTTCGTCTGTAATATGGGGAATAACCTGGATGGTCTTTCCCAGATAGTCACCCCGGCGCTCTTTGTCGATGACGCTTTTGTAGATGCGTCCGGTCGTGATATTGTTGGCCTTGGTGGTCTGGATGCCCAGGAAGCGTTCGTAATGGCCCAAATCGAGGTCGGCTTCGTGGCCATCCACGGTAACGTAGCATTCGCCGTGTTCATAAGGGTTCAGTGTACCCGGGTCGATGTTGATGTACGGGTCAAACTTCTGGATGGTTACCTTGTAACCTCTTGCTTGCAGCAATTTACCGATGGAGGATGAGATGATACCTTTACCTAATGAAGAGGCAACACCACCGGTGACGAAAATATACTTTGTTTCTCCCACAACTATATTATTTTATTAATTGTTTAATCTAATGCCAAGAGCCTATACGGCTTGTCGTTCAGGGTGCGCACTGCTCCCGTCAGTACACGTAGAACTTAAAAAGCGCAAAATTATAAAAAAAAGAGGAAGTAGAGAAAGTTTCGATGAAACAATTATTAAAAAATACGATTTCATCGAAGAAAGTCCTTCTTGCCTTTTTCTTATGGCTTTTCTATGTTTTCTAAACATTTTAAGCTAAATTTGCGCTCGAAACATAGACTTTAGGGCATTATGAAGAATAGACACATTGCATTTTGGTTAATTGCTACGATGATTTCTTCGTCGGTGATGGCACAGAATACGCTGGATACCGCCTCGAAGAACAGTGGACAGGAAACAACTGCCAAAGCCGACACCTTGCCGGATATAATGAAAGAATACATGATTCTGAAATTGAAACCGGAAGGTATGGGGTACAGGCTGGATACTGTTTCCATATTATATGAAAGGTATATCGGAGTGCTGGATTATTTGAATGACCCCACGACTCCGGAGCGTTATATACCTTCCAATCCGAACTACTATAGGTTGTTCCTTCCCCTTACCTATTATTATGCCCCCATGAGACGCCTTTCCAAGGTGGACTGGCATTTCCAGGTGCCTGATACGGTGCCTGCCCTGACGCGCGAGATGTTGCCGTTCGACACACTGAGTTTCACCTCAAAGGACCGAGCCAACAAACTGGTGGACCGTACGCTGCTGAACACGTATGTAGATTGTCCCAATCTGGTTGTAATGACCGAGAAGGAGGTGATGAAAGGGAAGATATTCAAGGATAATATAGAGAAGGAGGTTTCTTCCAAGCCGTCCGTCGTGAAACTGTTTGCACAAGAGAATATGGTGGGAGTGAAGGAGGAAGCCGACGTGATTATCCACAAGCCCAACTGGTGGGTGACGGGTGGAAACGGTTCATTGCAGATTACCCAGAACTATATCTCCGACAACTGGTACAAGGGAGGTGAGAGCACTAACGCCGTGCTTGCCAACCTGCAATTGTTTGCCAACTATAATGACCGTGAAAAGGTGCAGTGGGAAAATCTGCTCGATGCCAAGCTGGGCTTCAGCTCCGCACCTTCCGACGAGTTTCATAACTATCTGGTAAGTACCGACCAACTCCGGCTGTACAGTAAACTGGGTATTCAGGCTGCGTCCAAGTGGTATTATACCATCACGACTGAGTTTAAGACCCAGTTCTGCAATGGCTACAAGGCCAACAGTGAAGAGCTGGTTTCGGCTTTCTTTGCTCCGGCAGACTGGTCGAGCAGTATCGGTATGGACTACAAGTTGAAGAAGCAGAAATTCAGCTTGTCCGTTTTCATGGCTCCGCTGACGTACATGCTGCGCTATGTAGGAAATAAGGGGGTGAATGAAGTGAGTTTCGGTCTTGAGGAGGGCAAGTGCGTGAAGCATAACTTCGGTTCGCAGATACAGCCTACACTTTCGTGGACCATCATTCCTTCCATTACGCTGGATTCCCGCTTGGACTTCCAGACCAGTTATGAGTGGACACGTATTGAATGGGAAAACACGGTGAACTTTGTGCTGAACCGCTATCTTTCCACCAAGCTCTATGTGCACGCCCGCTATGACGACAGTGCCAAGCCGACGGAAGGGGACAGCTATTTTCAGGTAAAAGAATTGCTCAGTTTCGGTATCAATTATAAATGGTAAATAAACAAATGGTCTGTTCGGAGTGAACAGATTATCTGTTTTGGTTAGTCAGACGGTCTGTTTTTCCTTGACAGACCGTCTGTTTTTTGTCTTTTTGTAGTCTGTGGCAGGTGAAAAAACATAAAAACATAGAAAAAGCACGTTTACGAACACAGAAAATGCATAGGAAAGGTTTGCAGTTCACAAATAATGCGTAAATTTGCCGCGATTTGTAATGCACACTTTGCAAAATGGCGAATACTATAAAACATCAAGGTATTGTGGAAAACATAAACGGTTCTCATCTCCAAGTGAGAATCATCCAGACTTCAGCGTGCGCTTCGTGTAGTGTCAAGGGACATTGTACCTCTGCGGATACGAAAGAGAAACTTGTCGATGTGGCCGATGCCGATGCCGCATCCTACCAGCCCGGCGACCGTGTATGGGTGACGGGCGAACTTTCAATGGGAGTGATGGCAGTTCTGTTTGCCTTTATATTTCCTTTCCTTATTCTGATAATCTCACTGTTTGTCTTTATGGCCATCTGGAATGACGAGCTGCGTTCCGCGCTTTGCTCGCTGGCACTCCTTATACCTTATTATTATATATTGTGGCTGAACAAGTCGCGGATGGGTAAGAAGTTCTCATTCTCCGTACGACCGATGAACTAACTAATAATAAAACAAATAATTAATAAACAACTAATTTATGAATGTAATTCTGATTGCAGTGATTTCATTGGGAGTTATAGCGCTGGTATCAGCCGCTATTCTTTACGTGGCTTCCAAGAAATTCGCCGTGTATGAAGATCCGCGGATTGCCCAGGTAGCAGAGGTGCTTCCCCAGGCAAATTGCGGTGGATGTGGTTACCCCGGTTGTAGCGGATTTGCAGATGCTTGCGTAAAGGCAGGTTCGCTGGATGGTAAACTTTGTCCGGTGGGTGGACAGCCCGTCATGACAAAGATTGCCGAGATTCTGGGCTTGGATGCCGCTGCTGCCGAACCTATGGTTGCGGTGGTGAGATGTAATGGAACTTGTGCCAACCGTCCTCGTGTGAACCAATACGATGGCGCCAAGAGTTGTGCCATTGCGGCTTCTCTCTATGGTGGTGAAACGGGTTGTAGTTATGGCTGTCTGGGATGCGGCGACTGTGTGGCTGCCTGCCAGTTCGATGCTATCCACATGAATCCGGAGACCGGACTTCCCGAAGTGGATGAGGAAAAGTGTACGGCTTGTGGAGCTTGTGCCAAGGCTTGTCCGAAATCTATTATTGAAATCCGTCCTCAAGGCAAGAAATCACGTCGTATTTACGTACAGTGTGTAAACAAGGACAAGGGGGCCGTAGCACGCAAGGCTTGTACCGTGGCATGTATCGGTTGCGGCAAGTGTGTGAAGGTTTGTCCGTTCGAGGCTATCACGCTGGAAAACAATCTGGCTTACATTGACCCCAATAAGTGCAAATCCTGTCGCAAGTGCGAGGAAGCTTGTCCGCAAAACACAATCATTGCCCTCAACTTCCCGCCGCGCAAACCGAAGGCTGACGATGCAGCTCCCCAAGTAAAGGTTGCAGCTCCTAAAGCTGAGGTTGAGACTCCCAAAGCAGAGGTTTAGACTTCCCAAGTTGAGGTATGAATTAATAAAGTAAATAAACGACTAAAAATACAGAATTGTATGTTGAAGACATTTTCAATTGGTGGAGTCCATCCACACGAAAATAAACTTTCAGCACATCAGCCTATCATCAAGGCAGAGATTCCGGCCAAGGCCGCTATCTTGCTGGGACAGCACATCGGTGCTCCTGCCAAGCCTATCGTTGCCAAAGGTGATGTTGTGAAAGTGGGTACGAAGATTGCCGAGCCCGGCGGTTTTGTATCAGCAGCCATCCATTCGTCTGTCAGCGGAAAGGTCGCTAAGATTGACACGATTGTCGACGCCAGCGGTTACGCCAAGCCTGCTATATTCATTGACGTAGAAGGGGATGAGTGGGAAGAATCCATTGACCGTTCCGAAACGTTGGTGAAGGAATGCAGTCTGACCTCCGAGGAAATCGTGAAGAAAATCGCTGATGCCGGTATCGTAGGTCTGGGCGGTGCATGCTTCCCTACGCAGGTCAAGTTGTGTCCTCCTCCTGCATTCAAGGCAGAGTGTGTCATCATCAACGCCGTAGAGTGCGAACCGTATCTGACTGCCGACCATCAGCTGATGCTGGAACATGCGGAAGAAATTATGGTAGGTGTATCCATTCTGATGAAAGCGGTAAAGGTGAACAAGGCATTCATTGGCATTGAGAACAACAAGCCCGATGCCATCCAGCTGATGACGAAGGTTGCTTCCAGCTATGCAGGTATCGAGGTGGTACCCTTGAAGGTACAATATCCGCAGGGTGGTGAAAAGCAGTTGATTGATGCTGTCATCAGTCGCCAGGTTGCAGCCGGTGCGCTGCCTATCTCCACGGGAGCTGTGGTGCAGAATGTGGGTACCGCATTTGCCGTTTACCAGGCCGTACAGAAGAACAAACCTCTGTTTGAGCGTGTCATTACCGTGACTGGTAAGTCGCTGGCAAAGCCGTCCAATTTCCTGGCACGTATCGGTACGCCGATGAAGCAGCTGATTGAAGCTTGCGGCGGCCTGCCCGAAGATACGGGCAAGATTATCGGCGGTGGCCCGATGATGGGTAAAGCTCTGGTGAATACGGATGTACCGACTGCTAAAGGCAGCTCCGGTATTCTGATTATGAACGAGAAGGAAGCCAAGCGCGGCGAGGTACAGCCTTGTATCCGTTGTGCCAAGTGCGTGGGAGCCTGCCCGATGGGGTTGGAGCCGTATCTGCTGGCTACCGTTTCGGCCCACGGAGATTTTGAAAGAGTAGAGAAAGAAGACATTATGTCGTGTATAGAATGCGGTTCATGCCAGTTCACTTGTCCTTCCAACCGTCCGATGCTGGATTATATCCGCTTGGGTAAGGGTAAGGTAGGAGCGATGATCCGTGCACGTCAAGCTAAAAAATAACGAAGTATGAATAAATTAATCGTATCCCTTTCGCCCCACGTTCACGGCGGTGACAGCGTGAAGAAGAATATGTACGGTGTGCTTATCGCATTGATTCCGGCATTCCTTGTTTCGCTTTACTTTTTCGGACTGGGTGCGCTGATTGTTACGGCCACTTCCGTAGCAGCCTGCTTGTTCTTTGAATGGGCCATCGGCAAATTCCTCATGAAAAAAGAGACCACAACCATCACCGACGGCTCTGCCATCATTACCGGTGTGTTGCTGGCCTTTAACCTGCCTTCCAACCTGCCCGTTTGGATAATCATCCTCGGCGCCTTGTTTGCCATCGGAGTAGGCAAGATGTCTTTCGGAGGTTTGGGCTGCAATCCCTTTAACCCTGCACTGGCAGGACGTGTGTTCCTGCTGCTTTCATTCCCCGTGCAGATGACGACATGGCCGGCTGTAGGCCAGTTGACAGCCTATACGGATGCCACGACGGCTGCTACGCCGCTGGCTATTATGAAAGGTGTCATCAATGGTGCTCCGGGCATGTCCCTGAGCGACCTTCCGGGAGCTTTCGACCTTCTGATAGGTAATAATGGAGGATGTTTCGGTGAGGTGAGTGCCTTGGCGCTGCTGCTTGGTTTGTTCTACATGTTGTGGAAGAAAATCATCACCTGGCACATTCCGGTATCTATTCTGGTGACGGTATTCGTGTTCTCCGGTATCATGTATCTGGTCAATCCGGAACTTTATGTATCCCCGGTCGTACAGTTGTTGTCCGGTGGTCTGATGCTGGGTGCTGTCTTTATGGCTACGGACTACGTGACTTCTCCGATGAGCCACAAAGGTATGCTGATTTATGGTGTTTGCATCGGCCTGCTGACTGTCATCATCCGTCTGTTCGGTGCATATCCGGAGGGCATGTCGTTTGCCATTCTGATTATGAATGCGTTCACTCCGCTCATCAACACCTATGTTAAACCTAAACGCTTTGGGGAGGTAGCGAAGAAGAAATGAAAAAGTTAGAATCATCCTTGAAGAATATGTTGCTGGTACTTACGGGCGTTACCGCAATCTCCGTAGCGCTGCTGGCTTATGTAAACGAATTGACGAAGGAGCCCATTGCGCAGGCCAATGCAAAGACCTTGAGCGATGCCGTAAGTGCGGTGGTTCCGGGCTTCGACAATGACCCCATCGCCGAGAAGAAGATGCAGGAAGTAAACGGAGTACAGTATTCTGTATATCCTGCCACCAAAGGCGGAGAATATATCGGAGCTGCTGTGGAAGCTGTTGCCATGGGTTTTGGCGGTGAGCTGAAAGTGTTGGTCGGTTTCGATGCTGAAGGCAAAATCATCGACTACTCCTTGTTGTCGCATGTGGAAACTCCGGGGTTGGGCTCCAAAGCTGCCGACTGGTTCAAGAAAGGCAATAAAGGTGACATCACCGGCATGAATCCGGGTGAAGCGGCGTTGACAGTGAGCAAGGACGGTGGTAAAGTAGATGCCATTACAGCGTCTACCATCACCTCACGTGCTTTTTTGAATGCAGTGAATGCGGCTTATGCTGCCTATGCCGGTCAGGAAACTGCCGACGGCACTACCGGCGCTACTCAAAAGAATGTTGAACAACCTGCTGATTCCGCAGCTCCCGAAGCTGTGGATACACTCAGCGCTAAATGAGAAAGGAGTAGAAGATATGAATAATTTTAAAGTTATGATGAACGGGATTATCAAAGAGAATCCTACGTTTGTACTCCTGCTGGGTATGTGTCCTACACTGGGTACCACTTCCTCTGCCATTAACGGTATGGGTATGGGACTGGCTACAATGTTCGTGCTGATATGTTCCAATGTGGTGATTTCTGCCATCAAGAATCTGATTCCCGATATGGTGCGTATCCCTTCATTCATTGTGGTCATAGCATCATTTGTGACACTGTTGCAGATGATAATGCAAGCTTACGTTCCTGCATTGTACGCCACACTGGGCCTGTTCATTCCACTGATTGTTGTAAACTGTATCGTATTGGGACGTGCCGAGGCATTTGCTGCCAAAAACAATCCGGTGGCTTCCTTGTTCGACGGTCTGGGCATGGGCTTGGGCTTTACCATTGCACTGACATTACTGGGTGCCGTGCGTGAGTTCCTGGGAACCGGCAAGATATTCAACCTAAGTATCCTTCCCGAAGAATACGGCATGTTGGTATTTGTCCTTGCTCCGGGTGCATTCATCGCATTGGGCTATCTCATTGCTTTAATCAACAGTATGAAGAAGAATTAATAATGAAAAATTAAAAATGAAAAAATTGAGAACGTATCGGCGGTAGACTGCCGGGCTTTTAATTTTTAGTTTTTAATTCTTAATTTAATGATTATGGAATATATATTGATATTTATCTCGGCAATCTTTGTAAACAACATCGTATTGTCGCAATTCTTGGGAATTTGCCCGTTCTTGGGAGTTTCCAAGAAAGTGGAGACTGCATTGGGCATGTCGGCAGCGGTGGCATTCGTGCTCACCATCGCCACTATCGTGACATTCCTTATTCAGAAGTATGTGCTCGACGCTTTTGATTTGGGCTATTTGCAGACTATTACCTTTATCCTGGTGATTGCCGCATTGGTGCAGATGGTAGAGATTATCCTGAAGAAAGTTTCTCCTTCTCTGTATCAGGCCTTGGGCGTGTTCCTGCCGTTGATTACTACCAACTGCTGTATTCTCGGTGTGGCTATCCTTGTTATCCAAAAAGATTATGATTTGCTGACGGGAGTGGTTTATGCATTCTCTACGGCACTTGGTTTTGGCTTGGCACTGACACTGTTTGCAGGCCTGCGCGAGCAAATGAGCCTGGTTAGTGTACCGAAAGGTATGCAGGGTACTCCGATAGCTTTGATTACTGCCGGACTGCTGGCAATGGCATTCATGGGCTTTTCGGGGGTTGTGAAGATTTAAAGAAGAAAAAACGGAAATAAA
Source organism: Bacteroides sp. AF29-11 (assembly GCF_003602895.1). Taxonomy (NCBI): domain Bacteria; kingdom Pseudomonadati; phylum Bacteroidota; class Bacteroidia; order Bacteroidales; family Bacteroidaceae; genus Bacteroides; species Bacteroides sp. AF29-11. The sequence continues at coordinate 421,561 of NZ_QTLY01000002.1, read as the reverse complement.
GTGGAAGGGGGATAAACTAAAATTTATCCCCCTTTTTCTGTTTTTATTAATTTATTTCCTTACATTTGTGGCGTATTGATAACCTAAAAGCTAAATTATCTATATTTAATATGAAAGGGAAAATCTTAGTTACGGGTGGAACCGGTTATATTGGTTCTCACACGGTGGTGGAACTTCAAAACGCAGGTTATGAAGTTGTTATTATTGATAATTTGTCAAACTCCAGCGCAGATGTTGTAGATAACATAGAGAAGGTATCGGGCATCCGCCCTGCATTCGAGGAATTGGATTGCTTGGATTATGCCGGTCTTGACGCTGTGTTTACCAAATATAAAGGCATTAAAGCCATCATTCACTTTGCGGCCAGCAAGGCTGTGGGTGAATCTGTCCAGAAACCATTGCTTTACTATCGTAATAACCTGGTTTCACTGATAAACCTGCTGGAATTGATGCCGAAGCATGGAGTGGAAGGTATCGTATTCTCTTCTTCCTGCACAGTTTACGGCCAGCCGGACGAACTTCCGGTAACGGAAAAGGCACCTATTAAGAAAGCTGAGTCTCCGTATGGAAACACGAAGCAAATCAATGAAGAGATTGTACGTGATACGGTTGCTTCCGGTGCTCCGATAAACGCCATCTTGTTGCGTTACTTCAACCCGATAGGTGCACACCCCACAGCATTGCTGGGAGAGTTGCCTAACGGTGTACCGCAGAACTTGATTCCTTATCTTACCCAGACCGCTATCGGCATCCGTGAGAAACTGAGCGTGTTTGGTGACGATTATGATACTCCCGACGGTTCTTGTATCCGCGACTTCATCAATGTAGTCGATTTGGCCAAAGCACACGTAGTGGCTATCCGCCGTATCTTGGAGAACAAGCAGAAGGAAAAAGTGGAAGTATTCAATATCGGTACAGGTCGTGGACTTTCCGTATTGGAACTGATTAATGCTTTCGAAAAGGCTACCGGTGTAAAACTGAACTATCAGATAGTAGGGCGGCGTGCCGGTGATATTGAGAAGGTATGGGCAAACCCGGAATTGGCAAACAATGAACTGGGTTGGAAGGCAGAAACAAGTATTGAAGATACTTTACTTTCTGCATGGAAATGGCAGTTGAAGCTTCGTGAAAGAGGTATTCAATGACAAACTTTGAATTTGTGTTTTTTAACAAATAGGCAATAAACAAATGCCTCCCCGCATTTGTTTATAATGTGCAAATCAGCCTGAAGCTGTTTATGTATATGTGAATATCCGTAACTAGTACGTATGCCTCCCCGGCATAGACAGGTAAGATTGCATAGTAGTTTTGTCGTGTTTTATTTTGTGTTTGTGTTGTGAATAAGCCTTGTCGAGAGACAAGGCTTATTTTTTGTATATTATATACAGAACCTCTGTTGTCAATTCAGTGTTTTTTCATAAGATGGGTGGGCAATTCCTTTTTCTTGCTAATTGTTAACTGACGTTATCATGTCTGTAACAATTTGTTCCAATTGTAGTATTAATCGTTCAAAATAGTCTTTTTTGTTCAAAAAATGCTATACACGGTAACAACTACATGCAAATTGTTTATACATTTGCGTTGTTGTTTATGTAACTATTGGGATGAACAAACCATAGCTGACAAACGTTAATAGGTACGAGTACATAGCTGATGAAAGACGCGACTTGGCTGACTTGTTAATGAGGATACACGCGACTTACAACTTAGTATTGGGAAAAATAATTAAGGAAATATAGAATAAAAAGATTGCTTATGTCACAGATTGTCGGACATATCTCACAGGTAATCGGGCCTGTAGTAGACGTCTATTTCGAAGGAACGGAGGCAGAAATGATGTTGCCGAGTATTCACGACGCACTGGAAATAAAAAGGTCGAACGGCAAAAGACTGATTGTAGAGGTACAGCAGCACATTGGTGAAAACACGGTGCGTACTGTTGCTATGGACAGTACGGACGGCCTGCAGAGAGGAATGACAGTGCATCCGCTGGGAGGCCCCATCACCATGCCGATAGGTACACAAATCAAAGGCCGCCTGATGAACGTAGTGGGCGACTCTATCGACGGCATGAAGGAGTTGGACCGTACAGGTGCTTATCCCATCCATCGCGACCCCCCTAAGTTTGAAGATTTGACTACCGTACAAGAGGTGCTTTATACAGGCATCAAGGTTATCGACTTGCTGGAACCATATAGCAAGGGCGGTAAAATCGGTCTGTTTGGTGGCGCCGGTGTAGGCAAGACGGTGCTTATCCAAGAGCTCATTAACAATATTGCGAAGAAGCAGCACGGCTTCTCTGTGTTTGCCGGTGTAGGAGAACGTACACGTGAAGGCAACGACCTGCTGAGAGAAATGATTGAATCCGGCGTTATCCGTTACGGAGAAGAATTCAAGAAAGGTATGGAGGAAGGCCATTGGGATTTGTCCAAAGTAGATTATGACGAAGTGGCCAAATCACAAGTGTCTTTGATATTCGGTCAGATGAACGAACCTCCCGGTGCGCGTCAGTCCGTGGCATTGTCTGGGTTGACGGTGGCCGAGTCCTTCCGTGACATGGGAGCGGAGACGGACGGTCCGCGTGACATTCTGTTCTTCATTGATAATATCTTCCGTTTCACCCAAGCCGGTTCCGAGGTTTCGGCCTTGCTGGGCCGTATGCCTTCTGCCGTAGGCTATCAGCCGACACTGGCAACGGAAATGGGTGCCATGCAGGAGCGTATTACCTCTACAAGAAACGGCTCCATCACTTCCGTGCAGGCTGTATATGTGCCTGCCGATGACTTGACGGACCCGGCACCTGCCACAACGTTTACCCACCTCGATGCCACCACGGTGTTGAGTCGTAAGATTACTGAACTTGGTATTTATCCTGCTGTGGACCCGTTGGAATCTACTTCACGCATTCTCGACCCACACATCGTGGGGGTAGAACACTACGAAGTGGCACAACGTGTAAAACAAATATTGCAGCGCAACAAGGAATTGCAAGACATTATCTCCATCCTTGGTATGGAGGAACTCTCTGATGCCGACCGTACGTTGGTGAACCGTGCACGTCGTGTGCAGCGTTTCCTTTCACAGCCGTTTGCCGTTGCCGAGCAGTTTACGGGTGTCCCAGGTACAATGGTTTCCATTGAGGACACTATCAAAGGCTTCAAGATGATTCTTGACGGAGAGGTGGACTACCTGCCCGAACCTGCTTTCTTGAATGTGGGAACCATTGAAGAAGCCATTGAGAAGGGTAAGAAACTACTGGAGCAGGCAGGGGGAAAAACGATTAAAAATTAAAAGTCTGGGAGCTTTGATGATGAAAAAGTTGCATTTGAATATTGTTTCACCGGAGAAGGAACTCTTCAACGGGGAAGTGGAAAGTGTTACATTGCCGGGCACTATGGGCTCTTTTTCTATCCTGCCGCAGCATGCACCGATTGTATCATCGTTGGGAACGGGGAAATTGATTTACGCAACGGACGGTGAGGAACATGAGTTGGATATTCAAAGCGGATTCGTGGAGATGAGTAACGGAAGGGTTGCCGTCTGTATAGAACAGCAATAGGCTATTAAAAAATTAAAAATTAAAAAATAGAGGTTGTTGGCGTGACTATTACTAAGAGAAACTACTTATTGCATACAGCGCTCTTGACGGTATTGATAGGAATTGTAGGCGGTTGGGCGTATTTTTCGATAAATCCGCATCACTATTTCGGCGGTTATCCGCTGATTCCGCTTTTCTTCTTTGTTTTCGGAGTATTCATGATTAATATGACCGAAAGCTGCCGTCACCGGATGCCAGGACGAATGTTGCAGATTTATCTGCTGATGCGTGTGATGAGAATGCTGGTCTCCATGATTGTGATGCTGTTTTATTGCGTTGCAGTACGTGAGGAAGCCAGGGCGTTTTTGTTGACGTTTATAGCCAACTATCTGATATATTTGATTTATGATTCCTGGTTCTTCTTCACTTTTGAGGCGAATCGGAAACTGAAAAAGAAAAGTAACAATGAAAAGATTGCGTAACATACTGACTGTAATTCTGCTGGCACTGGGCATGTTGCTACCCGCCACGGTGCGGGCCGAGAATACGGTGGACGTGAAGGAGATTGTCTTCGGGCATATCGGCGATTCTTACGAATGGCACATCACGACGTGGGGCGAAACTCACGTTACGATTCCTTTGCCGGTAATAGTGCATAGCTCTACCACCGGATGGCATGCCTTTCTATCCTCACGTCTGGAGGAGAACGGTGGAAGTTATGAAGGCTTTTCCATCGCTCCCGCAGGAAGCAAGTACGAAGGCAAGCTGGTGGAGTATGATGCCACCGGAAACGAAATACGCCCGTTGGACATCTCCATCACGAAGGTGACACTGGCTTTGCTCATCAACAGCGCATTGCTGCTTCTCATCATTTTGAGTGTGGCGCACTGGTATCGCAAGCACCCGCAGGGAAGTGCCGCTCCCGGTGGTTTCATCGGGTTTATGGAGATGTTTATCATGATGGTGAACGATGATATTATAAAGAGCTGTGTCGGTCCGAAGTACCGTAAATTCGCACCTTACTTGCTGACGGCCTTCTTCTTTATTTTCATCAACAACATTATGGGGCTGATTCCTTTCTTTCCCGGAGGGGCCAACGTGACGGGAAATATAGCCATTACGATGGTATTGGCCATCTGTACTTTCTTGGCCGTGAATATCTTTGGAACCAAGACTTATTGGAAAGATATCTTTTGGCCGGATGTGCCCTGGTGGCTGAAGGTACCGGTCCCCATGATGCCGTTTATCGAGTTCTTCGGTATTTTCACCAAACCGTTTGCTTTGATGATACGTCTTTTTGCCAATATGCTGGCAGGGCACATGGCAATGCTGGTGCTTACCTGCCTAATATTCATCTCGGCCAGTATGGGACCTGCTTTGAATGGAACGCTGACCGTGGCATCGGTGTTGTTCAATATCTTTATGAATGCACTTGAGTTGTTGGTTGCCTTTATCCAGGCATATGTGTTCACCATGCTGTCAGCCGTGTTCATCGGTCTGGCGCAGGAAGAGCATAAGGAGAAGGCGGTGAAGTGATACGATTATTGGGAATATAAATATTAATAAAAATAACCATTTAAAAACTAAAAGTTATGTTACTATCTGTATTATTGCAAGCTGCTGCGGCAGGTGTGGGAGTTAGTAAACTGGGTGCAGCCATTGGTGCTGGTTTGGCTGTTATTGGTGCTGGTGTAGGTATTGGTAAAATCGGCGGTTCTGCTATGGAGGCCATTGCCCGCCAGCCGGAAGCATCCGGAGATATCCGTATGAACATGATTATTGCCGCTGCCTTGATTGAAGGTGTTGCTTTGTTGGCAGTAGTTGTGTGTTTATTGGTATTCTTTTTATAATGTACAATCTACCATTTACCATTTACAATTTGTCCGTGCAGCATCACCGCGCAGCCAAATTGTAAATCGTAAATTGTCAAATAGTAAATAAAATTATGTCATTGTTATTACCCGATAGTGGTCTGCTGTTCTGGATGCTCCTTTCATTCGGTGTGGTGTTTGTGGTGCTTGCCAAGTACGGTTTTCCCGTTATCACCAAGATGGTGGAAGGTCGCAAGACCTACATCGACCAGTCTTTGGAAGTGGCACGCGAAGCAAATGCCCAGCTCTCCAAACTGAAAGAGGAGAGTGAAGCGTTGATTGCTGCTGCCAACAAAGAACAAGGACGTATTCTGCGGGAGGCGATGCATGAGCGTGACAAGATTATCGTCGAAGCACGCAAGCAGGCGGAAGCCGCCGCGCAGAAGGAGCTGGACGAAGTTAAAAAGCAGATACAGCAAGAGAAGGAAGAGGCCATCCGCGATATTCGCCGCCAGGTGGCAGTCTTGTCCGTAGATATAGCCGAGAAAATTATCCGCAAGAATCTGGACGAGAAACATGAGCAGATGGAGATGATAGACCGGATGCTGGATGAAGTGCTGGCCGCAAGTAAAAACAATTAATTCTCAAAGAAATGGATATAGGAATCGTTTCGATGCGTTATGCGAAAGCATTGATGGAATATGCCAAGAGCATGGGGGCAGAAGATACTCTGTACAAGGAGTTTTGTATGCTCGACCGTAGCTTCAGGAAACATCCGGATTTGCGCATGGCATTGGAAAACCCCATCCTGACGATACGTGAGAAGTTAACACTTATCTGTACCGCTGCTGTGGGGGATGCTCCTGCGGGCCGTGAGTTTGCGCGTTTCATGACCCTGGTGTTGAAGAACCGGCGGGAAAACTTTCTCCAGTACATCTGCCTGAGTTTTCTGGATTTGTACCGGAAAGACAAGCATATCGGTGTAGGAAAGCTGATAACAGCCGTTCCCGTCAGCCAGGAAGTGCGGGAGCGCATCCATGACAGTGCTTCCTCCCTGCTGCATGCCAGCATGGAGCTGCAGACTGAAGTGGATCCCTCCATTGAAGGTGGTTTTATCTTCGACATCAACGACTTCCGTCTGGATGCCAGTATTGCTACGCAGCTTAAGAAAGTGAAACAGCAGTTCATTGATAAGAATAGAAGAATCGTGTGATTTACGATTTGACAATTTACAATTTACTTATTTAATAGTCTTGTGATGCGTAAGTTGTAGAGGTCAAACAGTATATGATTCGGGTTCTTTCAAATAGTAAATAGTAAATTGTAAAATAGTAAATACTAAGATGTTGTCTGAAAATATAAAAGTAAGCGAAGTCTCCGATATTCTCCGCAAGCAACTGGAAGGGATTGACACCCGCGTACAGTTGGACGAGATTGGCACGGTACTGCAAGTCAGTGACGGTGTAGCCCGTATCTATGGGTTGCGCAATGCCGAAGCCAACGAGTTGTTGGAGTTCGACAACGGCATCAAGGCCATTGTGATGAACCTCGAAGAGGATAATGTGGGTGCTGTGTTGCTTGGCCCTACGGATAAAATCAAGGAAGGCTTCATTGTAAAGCGTACCAAGCGTATTGCTTCCATCATGGTGGGAGAGGGTATGCTGGGCCGTGTAATAGACCCTCTGGGTGCGCCGCTCGATGGCAAAGGACTGATAGGCGGAGAACTTTATGAAATGCCGCTGGAACGCAAGGCGCCGGGAGTTATCTTCCGTCAGCCGGTGAATCAGCCGCTACAGACCGGTCTGAAGGCTGTGGATGCCATGATACCTATCGGCCGCGGACAGCGTGAACTGATTATCGGTGACCGCCAGACCGGTAAGACGGCCATTGCCATCGATACCATCATCAACCAGCGTGCCAATTTTGAAGCTGGTGATCCGGTGTATTGTATTTATGTAGCCATTGGTCAGAAAGGTTCTACCGTTGCCTCTATCGTGAATACCCTGCACCAGTACGGTGCGATGGACTATACCATTGTGGTGGCTGCTACGGCGGGCGACCCGGCTGCATTGCAGTATTACGCTCCCTTTGCAGGGGCTGCCATCGGAGAGTATTTCCGTGATACCGGCCGTCATGCGCTGGTGGTCTATGACGACTTGTCCAAGCAGGCGGTGGCCTATCGTGAAGTGTCTCTGATTCTGCGCCGTCCATCAGGACGTGAGGCCTATCCGGGTGATATCTTCTATCTGCACTCCCGTTTGTTGGAACGTGCGGCGAAGATTATCAGCCAGGAGGAAGTGGCACGCGAGATGAACGACCTGCCGGACAGTCTGAAAGGCAAGGTGAAAGGTGGCGGTTCGCTGACTGCATTGCCCATTATCGAAACTCAGGCAGGAGACGTGTCTGCCTATATCCCAACGAATGTGATTTCAATCACTGACGGGCAGATATTCCTTGATACGAACCTCTTCAACCAGGGTAACCGTCCGGCCATTGACGTGGGTATCTCTGTGAGCCGTGTGGGTGGTAATGCCCAAGTCAAGGCTATGAAGAAGGTGGCAGGTACATTAAAGATTGACCAGGCACAGTACCGGGAGCTGGAAGCGTTTACCAAGTTCAGTGGCGATATGGACCCCGTGACGGCATTGACCATCGACAAGGGACAGAAGAATACACGCCTGCTGGTACAGCCCCAATACAGCCCGATGCCGGTAGAAAAGCAGATTGCCATTCTTTATTGCGGCACGCACGGCTTGTTGAGGAATGTTCCTTTGGACAAGGTCAGCGAGTTTGAACGCAACTTCCTTGAGTCTCTTGAGATGAACTATCGCATGGAGGTACTCGACGTTTTAAAGACGGGTGCCATCAATGACGATGTCTGCAAGAAGATTGAGGAGACGGCAGAGGCGGTTGCAAGGCAATTCATGTAATTTACGATTGGACGATTTACGATTTACGATTGGGGCTACTCTATATGGTAAGTGGTAAATCGGCTGCAAGCAAAAGTAACTTCAATCGTAAATCGTAAATAATTAAATCGTAAATAGATATATGTCTTCACTGAAAGAGGTAAAAAATAGAATAAGCTCCGTCAAGAGTACACGCCAGATAACATCGGCTATGAAGATGGTGGCATCTGCCAAACTGCATAAGGCGCAGGGGCGGATTGAGAATATGCTGCCTTATCAACGGAAGCTGAATGAGATTCTGACGAACTTTCTGCGTACGGATGCTTCCTTCGAGTCGCCCTATACCGAGAAAAGACCCGTGACGAGAGTAGCGGTTGTGGCGTTTTCGTCCAATAGTTCCTTGTGCGGTGCATTCAACTCGAATGTGGCGAAGATGCTGGAACGGACTTTGGAAGATTACCAGTCGCTGGGCAAGGAGAATATTCTGATATATCCCGTTGGGAGAAAGGTGGAGGAAGCCGTCAAGAAAATGGGATATGTGCCGCAAGGCAGCTACCAGGTGATGGCAGACAAGCCTTCGTACGTTGAAGCGTATGAGCTGGCAGAGAAGTTGATGCATGAGTTTGTGGAAAAGCAGATTGACCATGTGGAGCTGATTTACCATCACTTCAAATCGATGGGTTCGCAGGTGCTGCTCCGCGAGAATTATCTGCCCATTGACCTGACGCAAGTAGCGCAGGAGGCGGCAGAAGATGTACCGGAGGATGCCCGCAGTTTTAATAATGATTACATTGTGGAACCTTCCGTCGGCGAACTGATAGCGGAACTTCTGCCAAAAGTGTTGAGTCAGAAGATATTTACCGTGCTTCTCGATTCCAATACTTCGGAACATGCTGCCCGTATGCTAGCCATGCAGACGGCGACAGATAATGCCAACGAGTTGATTCAAGATTTGACGAAACAGTATAACAAGAGCCGTCAGCAGGCCATTACGAATGAGCTGCTCGATATTATCGGCGGTAGCTTGAAATAGTCCGGATTGCCCCGTAAAGGGCTTTCTCAGGATGGGTACAAATAAATGGAATAATAGGACAAGGATAACGAAATAACCGCTATCTTTGTCCTATTATCATATATGGCTACTGATGAAATCCGTATCATTCTGAGAGAGAGCGGATTGGTTGAATAATAAACATATCAATGGAGAATAATCCCGAAATAGCGCTTGCATGGCAATTCATTGAAAACACAGGCACTCATCTTTTTTTGACCGGCAAGGCAGGTACCGGTAAGACAACTTTCCTGCGAAAACTGAGGGCAGAGAGTCCGAAACGGATGATTGTACTTGCACCGACGGGAATTGCCGCTATCAATGCAGGCGGTGTCACCATCCACTCTTTTTTCCAAGTACCTTTCGCTCCTTATGTGCCCGAAAGCTCATTCAGCGCAGATGGCAAGGCAACCTACCGTTTTCGTTACGGGAAAGAGAAAATCAACATTATACGCAGCATAGATTTATTGGTCATCGATGAAATCAGTATGGTCCGTGCCGACTTGCTCGATTCGGTGGATGCCGTCTTGAGGCGGTTCCGCGACCGGAACAAACCCTTTGGCGGCGTGCAACTGCTGATGATTGGCGACTTACAGCAGCTGTCTCCCGTAGTGAAAGACGATGAGTGGCAGATGCTGCGCAAATACTATGACACGCCTTATTTCTTCTCCAGCCAGGCCTTGAAGCAGACGGAATATTGCACCATAGAGCTAAAGAAAGTCTATCGGCAGAACGACGGGACTTTTCTTGAATTACTGAACCGCATTCGCGAAAACCGTTGTGACGGGCAAGTGCTGGAAGCCTTGAACCGCCGGTATATTCCCAATTTCGTACCAGATAAAGAAGAAGGATACATCCGCCTGGTGACCCACAACTATCAGGCCCAACGGATTAATGACCATGAGCTGGAACAACTTCCGGGACGCTCGTATGCCTTTCGTGCCAAGATTGACGGAAAGTTTCCCGAATATTCCTATCCCACGGATGAGGTGCTGGAACTGAAACGCGGTGCCCAGGTAATGTTCGTGAAGAACGACACCTCCGGCGAACACCGTTACTACAATGGCATGATTGGAGAGGTGACAGCCGTGTCGGCAGATGGAATTGAAGTGCGCAGTAAGGGAAGTGACGCTACCTTCTTACTTCAGGAGGAAGAGTGGACGAATGCCAAGTATGTGCTTGATGAGGAAACCAAGGAGATTACAGAAGATATTGAAGGAACATTCCGGCAGTATCCGTTGAAACTGGCTTGGGCGATTACCATCCACAAAAGCCAGGGACTGACGTTTGAACGTGCCGTGATTGATGCCAGCGCCTCCTTTGCGCATGGGCAGACGTATGTGGCCCTGAGCCGCTGCAAGACGCTGGAGGGAGTGGTGCTCAGTGCTCCGCTTTCTGCAAGAGCCATAATCAATGACAATGCGGTGGAAACCTTCACGATGGAGGCACGGAGAAACGAGCCGGACGAGAAACGCTTCCGTTCCTTGCAGCAGACCTATTTCCTGGAACTGCTGTCGGGCCTGTTCGATTTCCAGCCCATGGAGCAGGCTTTGCGGCGGTATGTGCGGCTGATAGACGAACACTTGTACAAGCTCTTTCCCAAGCAACTCGCAGCCTGTAAGGAGGAAATGGAACGTTTTCACGACAAAGTGACGAAAGTAGCCCAGAAGTTCAGTATCCAGTATACCCGCCTGATTGATACTGCGCAGGACTATGCAGCCGACCCGACTTTGCAGGGGCGCATACACTCTGCCGCCACTTATTTTCAAGAGCAGTTGCAACCGCTGGATGCGGTGATGGCGAGTACGGTAACTTCTGATAATAAAGAGTTGAAGAAGAAGCTCCGGGATGCCATGGAGGAACTGGAGGAAGTGTTTGACATGAAGACTGATTTGCTGGATTATGTGCTGGAGAATGGTTTCCATATGGCAGGATACTTGAAGCAGAAAGCACTGCTTTCCATTGATGATTCGGCTTCGCAGAAGGGTAAAGGCAAAGGGAGAAGTGCTTCTGCCAAAGAAGGGCAGGGAAGCAGTAAGCAGGCTGATAAAGAGAAACGTCCGCGTGAGCGGAAACGCGATGCTGCGGCTGTTGAAGTACCCACGGATGTGCTGCATCCGGAACTTTACAACCGCTTGGTAGCATGGCGCAATGCAGAAGCTTCCGCATTAGGGCTACCCGTATACACCGTCATTCAGCAGAAGGCAATTCTAGGTATCAGCAATCTGCTTCCTTCGGATAAGGCCATGCTTGTACGCATTCCGTATTTCGGAAAAAAGGGGTGGAGAAATATGGAGATGTGATTCTGGAGATGGTACGTGTGTATCGCAAAGAGAAAGGACTGGCAGAGCCGGAGTTGCTGTAGTCGAATCTGCTGCCATCCGCACCTGCATTATTTACCATCCGAACATCTGCTTTATTCCTTCTTCCAGCGTGCGCGGCTGATACCCCAGTTCCCGGCTTGCCTTTTCTATACTCAGCCCGCTGAAACGGGGACGTGGCGTCTTTTCATTCATCTCCTTCGTAGTGACGGGACGGATGAGCGAGCGATTCAGCCCCAATACGTCCGCTACCCGATAAGCGATGTCTGCAATGGTCAGGCACTCGCTGCCACAGAGATGATAGATACCGTTTTGCGGATGACTTATCAGCTTCTCCACTCCTTGCGACACGTCTCCCACGAAGGTGGGCGTACGCCATTGGTCGGATACGACGAACACTTCCTCATTGTTCCTTAATCTGTTTGCCACCAGTTGGAGCACATTGCCATGCTGTCCGGGCAGGGCGGCACCGTACACTACCACTACACGCACGATGGCATAATCCCTGCAAACGGCAGCGATACGTTTCTCACCTTCCAGTTTGGTGTAGCCGTAATAATTAACGGGAGCGGGAATATCCTCCTCCGTATAGGGCCGGTCCGTAACACCACCGAAAACGAAGTCGGTGGAAAGATGGATAAAACGGCTGCCTCTTGCCTCACAGCATTCTGCCAGATGCTCCACGGCAGTAATGTTGACGGCATCCGCTTCTGCATGGTGCGTTTCGCAATAATCGGGGACGGAGAGGGCGGAGGTATTGATTACAACATCCGGCTGTACTTCCTGGAAAAGCTTTTCCACCGCCTGGCAGTTGCATATATCCGTACGGATAAAGCGATAGTCGCCCGAATGAGGACAGATGTCGTCGTGCAGGGAACAGCCCGTTGTCTGGTAAGACAAGTTGCGGGACAAATCATCCAGGATGCGTCTGCCGGTAAAACCGTTGGCGCCTATCACCAGTATTTTCTTTCTTGTCATTGATTCTGTTGTTAAGTGATGGGCATCAATAGGGCACGTGTCTGCCCTGCTGTACCTCGATGCGTATGCCAAAGGCTCCGTTGGCTGATTTCAGCTCGAACGCCCCTTTGAAATTGTTCTTTTCCCAAGGCAGTGCGGAAGGGTTGGGCACTTTCCAGCCGTCCTTGTCATATTCGCCGTACGTATGGATGCGCATGCCGTTCTTCAAAGTGAAACTTCCCATTTGCAGGTTGTCAGTAGAGCCCCAGAAGCCCGTCAGTCCGAAGGGATTCGAACTGAAATACCGGGAGTTGCTGAGTGAGAATATGTTCGAAAGACCTTGTGAATAAGTCACGTTCGGGTTCAACCGGAAGATGCGGCTATAGTCTTTGCTGGCATCCGGTATCTCCAAAGTGAATTTGGGAAGAGTGGGGGCGGACAGATTCATCAGCCCCATATCCAGCAGGAAGCCGTCGTAATTCTTCACGTCCGGCAGAAGCTCCTTTTCAGACGGAGACATGCTTTCGGGAGACGCTTCGCCACGTACTGCAGTACGTACCGTATCGGCAGGCATCTCGCTCTGTGCGCTGACGGATGACATGCCTGCAAGTAAAATGATGATGCAGAAGAAGATTCGTTTCATAGTTCTTTGTTCACAATTTCAGTTGCTGTCTGCCGCATAGGGGCGGACTGAACAAAGATACTCGTTTCCCTCTATTTCCGGAAATATCTTTGTATTATTTCTATTTCTTTATACGAATGGTAGGGGCGAAGACGGGCGAAGTCACCCATTTCATTTTGGTGGGGTCGTATCTTCGTTCCATCCCTCCGTTGAGGTCGAGCCAGTCCGTCACTTTCAGTTCCAGTACCATGCCATAACCGCTTTGCGGATACATCGGGTTCATATATCCATGAAAGGAGTTGCTTCTCCCGTAGCCCGAATACTGGCCGAAGGCATGCAGGCGCATGTAGGGATTGATGCGGTAGGATACGGAGGCATTGTAGCCTATGTCCCATTGAGTACCTCGGGGGGCATCCCTTTTGGCATACTGGGCACCTGTAATGGATGAAGGTTGGGAGATGGAATAATGGGCGGCATATACCCCTCCGCTCAATTCCCAATGTCCGTCGGGACTGTAATAAGTGACTCCTGCGCCAGCCTGCATGATGGAGCCCATTGCAGGATAGGTGTTATGGCTGCCGTACATCGTCAGTACGACTTCCGGCGAGAGCAGGAAATCGGCGAAGCGCTGGAAGTCCCATTCAAAGATGTTTTTCTGAAAGTGTATCTTTTTCATGTCCGTCCAGGGCAGGGGCTCCACATAGTCGGAGGGAGGGAGATGGAGATTTATCTCTTCCTGCTGTTCGCCCTGCAGGCTTTGTTGGGGCTGGCTTTCATCAAGGCCCGTACGCTTGTTCTCTTTTGGAGAAAAGGGAATCTGCTCTTTCTTTACGGGAGGCCGGTTCTTTATTGTGTCTTCCGGAATCTCGCTCTGTGCATAGGCGCAGAGTGAGGAACAGATAAAAGTAATGAATAATAACTTTCTCATAAATAGTAGTTTAGTTTTAGTTTAGTTCACTATTAGTTTATATCCTATTCCCCGCACATTGACGATACGGATGCGCTCGTCTTTGGCCAGTTTATGCCGCAGTTTGGTGATGAACACATGCAGGCTGCGGGAGTTGAAGAAGCTGTCGTCTCCCCAGAGGTCGAGCAATACGTTCTGGGTGTTGACCACCTGGTTGCGGTTCTCGCAAAGGCGTTTCAGTATTTCGGACTCGCGGTGGGAGAGTTCCACTTCCGTATCCGCGTCAGGTGAAGTCGGGGTGCTGCCTGCAAAAGCAAGTCGTTGAGTGACGGAATTGAAACGGTAGTCACCGATTTCAAAAACGGTAGTTTCCTTGGGATTTTCTTCTGTAAAGGAGAAAGCTTTGCCTACCAGGGCCTTTATGCGGATAATGAGTTCCTGCATTCCGAAAGGCTTTTTCAGGTAGTCGTTGGCACCCAGCTCAAACCCTTCCACCACATCGTTGATGGTGGAGCGGGCGGTAAGGAACAGTACCGGGGTCTGTTTGTCGGTCTGCCGGATGCGGCGCACCATTTCAAAGCCGTCCATGCGGGGCATCATCACGTCTGCCACCAGCACGTCGGGACGGAGGTCGAAGAACTTGCGCAATCCCTCTTCACCGTCTGCTGCGGTGTGGATGATGAAGTTCTGCCCTTCCAATGTGTCCTTGATAATCATGGCGAGGGTCTGTTCGTCCTCAACCAGAAGTACGGTTATCTTTTCCATAATTGTCGCTTTTGTTACAAGTAATGTAAAGCTCCTTAACAAGTAATGTAAAGTACCCTAACAAATAATGTTATCATATCCTTATCGTAAAGGTACTTCCTTTTCCCAACTCACTCTTTACCGATACGCTGCCACCATGCTTCTCTATCATGGTCTTCACATAGAACAATCCCAGCCCATAGCCTTTCACATCGTGCAGATTACCCGTGGGTACGCGGTAGAATTTGTCGAAGATGTGCTTCTGCTTCTCGGGAGCAATACCGATACCGTGGTCGCTGACGGAGATTTCGGTCTGTTCATTCTGCCCTTCGACGGTTACCTTGCGGCAATGGATGGCCACTTCGGCTTCTCCGTGCGAATATTTGATGGCGTTGTCTATCAGGTTGCTGATGATGTTGCTGAAATGCGTACGGTCGGCAAGTACGCTCAAATCTTCCGGTTCGATGTCCACCGATATGTGGACGGAGCTTTCCGCTTTCAGCTTGTGTTGTTCGATGAGCGTTTCCAGAATATCACGTATTGCAAACTCCTCCGGGTGCAGGCGGAAAGTCCTGCGGCGTTCCATACTCATGGAAAGTATCTGTTCAACCAGTCCACTGAGGCGCTGAAGCTGTTCCTGGCAGATACGCAGGTATTTGTCGCGCTGGGCCTTTTCCTCCGCTTGGTTGAAGTTGAGCAGAGCGTCGTTGGCGGCATATGCTACGGCGATGGGGGTTTTCAGTTCGTGGGTGATGTTGTTGGTGAAATCGCTCTTCATCTCTTCCAGTGTCTTCTGTTTCAAGATGGTGCGTATCAAGAACCAGAAGGAGAAAGCGAGTACAATCAAGATGATGAATGACGTGGTGAGAATGCCCGACATCTGCCGCAGAACCAGCATGCCGACCGGTTCCATGATGAGACGGTAGCTTTGACTTGTATTGATGTCGAAAGAATAATTATATTCCACAGCTTTTGAGGTAGGCACATAGCCGGGGGTACCGATGTTTACCAATGTATCTATATAGAGAATGGTAGAGTCCCATTTACTGCCTTTGTGAAGATGTAGCAGCCTATGGGGAAGATTGATGTTACGGTCATGCAGGAATGAAGTCAGCAGGCTGTCATAAAGCACTACGTCGGGGTCGGAAATGATGTCCAGTCCCGAATGCAGTCCGCGCTGGAAGTAGGTGGCGAGTTCCAGCATACTGTTTTGGTCGCGCAAAATCACATCCAGTCCCCCTTTGGCACTCAATGCGGATTGGGGAGAGCTGTCCGAGTCCCTGACACTGACTTCCACGCGGGTTGAATCGTTCGGGTGGGTCACGTAAACACTGTCTCCTTTGGGCATGAAGGTTTCGTGCAGGGTGGTGTTGTCCAAAGAATCTTCACGGGAGATGGTGGTACTGCTACGGACAAATGATTTTCCGTCATCGCTGTATCCGGCTGATACGCTGACTTCACCGTGGTTTATGTCGTCCTGCTTCATTTTATCCACGCGTATCATCATTTCGTTATAGTCGCTCATGCGCATGGCTTCGGTGATGTCCCTTTCCATTTCACTGTGCATGGTATGGTAGAGCCCCGTCAGCCAGTAGGCTTGGTAGGCGAAGATGCCGGCCAGGGAGACGATGACAAGTATGGCAATATATTTGAATGGCAGTTTCATGTTTGTTTCCGGTTACTTTTATACATACAAAGGTAAGATTAATATTGTGAACCCTATCATCCGATAAGACTAAATAACACTCCCGATAACACTGGATAACACTTGGTAAGCCGCTGATAACACAAGTTTCTGCTGATTCTGCCGTACTTTGCAGACGAAGATTTGCAGAAGAAGAATATAAACATAAATAAAAAGAAGAACATGAAACGATTCTATTTACTCCCTATTGTATGCTGTGCTTTGAGCATCAGTCTTTCGGCACAAGAGAACAACGGCACTGCAACCACCTCCGGTGCGGACGACAACCGCATCCTCAGCGCCGACAGCCTTATCACGACCGATGCCCGTCTGGACAGCCTTTATCAGACCTTGCCGGAAGTGATGATTACCGGTGAACGCCCCATCGTAAAGGCAGCGCAAGGCAAGCTGGTGTACGACCTGCCCCGCCTTATCCGGAACCTCCCCGTAGACAATGCCTACGATGCCGTGAAAGAGCTTCCCGGCGTCATCGAGATGAATGGCGGGCTGCAGTTGGCAGGCCAGGGAGTCACCGTTATCCTGGACGGTAAAGTAACCACCCTCAGCACAGGGCAGCTCTATGCCTTGCTGCGCAGCATCCCTGCCAGCCGCATAGAGAAGGCGGAAGTGATGTACAACGCCCCTGCACGCTACCAGGTGCGTGGCGCACTTATCAATATCACCTTGAAACAATCGGTAGGCGGCCCCGGCTCCTGGCAAGGCGAACTCTATGCCAAGTATCGCCAGAAGCATAACGAAGGCTTTGAGGAACGCGCCAGCCTGCTCTTCAGCAAAAATAAATTCTCAGCAGATTTTCTTTACTCGCACAGTCATGGCCGGGGCTACTCTACTACCGACAAAGAGGCTGTGCACACTCTGGCAGACGGCTCGGTTCACCCCATGACAACAGATGAGGTGGGCCGTGGCCGCAGCCATACCCATAATTTCAGGGTAGGGGCGGACTATAACATCGCCAAGGACCATCAGCTGAGTTTCGTCTATAACGGTGGCTATTCCACCTCCCACAACTGGACGGGCGTGACGGGCACGCAGGTGTCCACAACTCATGGCAATAGCACCGACTGGCTGCACAACGGCCGTCTGGACTATCGTACCCCTTTCGGCCTCAAAGCCGGTGCCGAACTGACCTACTACCGTTCCCCGTCCGACCAGTTGCTGCATAGCCGCATGCAGGATGAGGAACTTGACTTCTACACCGAAGATTGCCAACGCATCAACCGATGGAAATTCTTTCTGGCCCAGGAGCATAGTCTGGGAAAAGGTTGGGATTTGAATTACGGAGCCATCTATACTACCAGCATCGACAACAGCTACCAATATTATTACGACCCCGAAACCGGCGAACAACTGACCTCCTCAGATGCCTTAAGCAATATGAAGTCCCGCCGCCGCGAACAGACCTGGAATATCTATGCAGGTTTCAGCAAGAGTTTCGGCGACAAACTCGCTTTGGACGCTTCCCTGGCTGTGGAGCATTACAAGACTCCCGTCTGGAACCAGTGGGACTGGTATCCCATCGTCAACTTGAACTATATGCCGGCACCGGGACATATCCTTCAGCTCTCTCTGAGCAGCGACAAGGACTATCCCGACTACTGGGCGGTGCAGGATGCCGTCTCTTACATCGGCGGCGGATATTCCGAACTGCATGGTAATCCGTTGCTGAAACCGGCGCAAGAGTATGAACTTAAAATGACCTATATTTTGAAGAGCAAATACATCTTCAGCGCTTGGTTCAATCATACCAAGGACTACTCCGTACAGACGCTCTACCAATCCTCCGAACGTCTGGTTGAAATCTACAAGACACTCAATTTTGATTATCAGCAACAAGCAGGTATACAAGCCTCTATACCGTTTAAGGTGAAGAATTGGTTGAATTCTCGTCTTACCCTCATCGGCTTGTGGCATCGCGAAAAGGATGGTGATTTCTGGGATATTCCTTTCGACAGAAAGCAATGCTATGGCATTGCCCAGATGAACAATACTTTTACTCTCTCCACCAAACCCGACTTGAAGCTGACGGTGACCGGATTTGTGCATAGTAAAGCCATTCAGGGCATCTACGACCTGCCTACGTCGGGCAATGTGAATATTGCCCTGCGCTACGGCTTTGCCAAGAACAAAGCCATCCTCAACCTCTACTGCAACGATATTTTTGAGACGGGACAGATTTCTCCCCGCATCCGCTTCCAGACGCAGAATGTGACGAATCATTACTCATGCTTCCGCGAATTCGGCGTATCGTTTACTTAT
The DNA here is from genome assembly GCF_003602895.1 of Bacteroides sp. AF29-11. NCBI lineage: Bacteria > Pseudomonadati > Bacteroidota > Bacteroidia > Bacteroidales > Bacteroidaceae > Bacteroides > Bacteroides sp. AF29-11. The sequence continues at coordinate 402,740 of NZ_QTLY01000002.1, read as the reverse complement.
AAATTCGGTGGATATAAGGAGAAGCAACGGGAGGCGGTGGATACGTCGCGGTTCAAATAGATGGAAATAGCAGCGTGAAGGTACTTCCTTCTCCAAGGTGAGAGCTGACAGTGATGTTTCCGTTGTGCTGGTGCATGATTTGTCGTGAAATGGTCAGCCCGATTCCTGAACCGGATGGCTTGGTAGTAAAGAAAGGGATGAAGATACGTTCCAGTACATCCGGTTCGATGCCGGTCCCGTCGTCTGCCACACGCAGGTAGGGGTGGTCAGTGGAAGTGATGCCTGAGGAAAGAACGATATGTTCTGCCTCGTTTTCACGGGCATTCTTTATGAGGTTGATAAGGATCTGTTCAATCTGGGCTTTGTCTGCAATGATGCATAGGGAGTTTCTGGGAAGCGAGAGCTGTAAGTCGTTCCGTTCACTTTGCATAAGTTGCAGGGTATCTTGCAGAATATCCTGCGCGGTGTGTGGTTTCAGTAAGGGCTGTGGAAGATGGGAAACCTCCCGGTAGTTGCCGACAAAGTGTACCAATCCGTTGCCGCGTCGGCTGATGGTCTGGAGCATCTGGAGTATTTCGGATTTGGTTCCCTCATCGCCCTTCAGCTCTTCTATCTGTCTGGACAGCAGTTCAGTGAGAGAGATGATGGGGGTGATGGAGTTCATGATTTCATGCGTCAGTACGCGGATCAGTTTCTGCCAAGCCTCCGTTTCTTGGCTGTCCAGGGCAGAGTGTATGTTCTTCATGCTGGCGATGATGAGTTGTCTGCCTTGAATGGTAAATTCCATACCTGAGAGGGCAAGTTGGATATGCTCATCTTTCCGTTTAATTTGCAGGACAGATAGGTCACCGGCCTTGAGCTTATACAATTTTCCGGGCAATTCGGAGTGGAAAGGATGAAGGTCGTCGATCCTTTTGGGTACTTTGAGGGCTATATTGTCGGTATTTGAGCCGATGAGCCGTTTGGCCGCTTCGTTCATCCACTCCATAGTTCCGTCCGGGGTATAGACCAGTATGGCAATGTCTATGTGGTTGGCAAGTGCCTGGAAGTATTGCAGCCGACTCTCCTTCTTTTGCAGATTACGGCGGTAGTGCTCCAATGCTTCCTGCATCTCTGCCAGCAGTTCCGGCGGCAGCGAACGTTGGCTTTCACAGCCTTGTATCGGAGAAGAAAGAAATTCGGAATAACGTACAGCCCATATGAATTGTGCCATAGCCCGGGCTGAACGCAGAATATAACGGTAGATGGCATAGGCTACGCCCAGCGTTAGCAGGATGGAGATGCATAAACTGATGTAGAAGCCATGAAGGGCAAGGCAGGCGGTGGTTATGCAGCATAGCAGCAAGGCCATTGTCAGGCAGAGGGGAGATTTTGTCCAGGTTTGTTTCATAGCTTAAATTTCTCGATTCTTCTGTAGAGTGATGTTCTTGTGATGCCTAACATTTCTGCCGCCAGCGTGATGTTGCCGCCACAGATGCGGAGTACTTCGTTGATGTTCTCTTTTTCCATCCGTTCTATATTGTATCTTTCCCTTTCGGAGACCGCTTCTTGTGATTGCCTGTTCCGGAGGTTGAAGTCTTCCGCAGTCAGCAGTGTACTTCCGGAAAGAATTACTGCACGTTCGATGGCATGTTCCAATTCCCTTACGTTTCCCGGCCAGCGATAAAGCTGCATCTGCTTGCGTGCTTCTTTTGAAATGCCACGAAGGTCTTTCCTGTATTTCTTCTTGTAGCGTTGCAGAAAGAAATCGGCCAGTAGGAATAAGTCATTGCCCCGTTCACGCAGAGGAGGAATACGGATTTCAATCGTATTGATGCGGTACAGCAAGTCTTGGCGGAATTCTCCCTTGTCAATAGCTGCGTATAGGTCGGAATTGGTAGCGCATATCAACCGCACATCCACCGGATAAGAAGCGGTGGAGCCGATCCGTGAACTTCTCCGTTGCTCGATGACTGAGAGCAGTTTGGCTTGTAGCGGCAGTTTCAGATTGCCTATTTCGTTGAGGAACAAGGTACCTCCCGAAGCTACTTCCATCCGTCCCGGTTTACCGTTGCGCGCATCGGTAAAAGCTCCTTTTTCATAGCCGAAGAGCTCGCTTTCGAACAATGTTTCGGGGATGCTTCCCAAGTCTATCGGCACATACACTTCCTTTTTCCGGGGCGATTGTTCGTAGACATATCTGGCAATCAAATCCTTTCCCGTTCCGTTTTCTCCCAGTAGCAGGAGGTTGGCGTCTGTGTCGGAAAATTTGCGGATGGTCTGGAAAATGGCGTGCATGGCAGCCGACTCCCCGATTACTTTTGTCGGTTCGGCAGGAATGCAGAGAGTTCCGGCTTGTCCTTTCAAGGTCTCCTGCTGTTTCTTCAGTTTTTCCTTTTGCTTCTTCAAGGCTTCCACTTCCGTACGGCTGAAACTTAGTTGCAGGGCAGAAGACACGGTGGCCAGTAGTTTTTCGTTCTGCCACGGTTTTGGAATGAAGTCTGTAGCACCTTGTTTGATGGCTTGCACGGCTTTTTCCGTATCGGCATAGGCTGTGATGAAGATGACGACGGCTTTTGCGTCCAACCTTAGAATCTCTTCCAGCCAGTGGAATCCTTCCTTTCCACTGACGGCATCCCGTCGGAAGTTCATGTCCAGCAGAATGACGTCGAAACGAGTACGGGAAATGACGGGAAGTAATTCCCGAGGGTCGGAAAGGAGCGTGACGCTTTCTGCCAGTGGGCGCAACAGCAGCTTCAGAGTGAAAAGGATATCTTCATTGTCATCGACAATCAGTATTTTGCCTTTTTTCATTGCGGATAATTAAGTGATTAGATAGAGATTAAAAAACATCTTCTCCTTACAGATATGGGCAAAGGTACAGAAACTTTTTGAAAGTACAGTGTACGGAAGCGTGCATTTGGTGTACGATACCGTGCATTTTTATGTAAGTGGATTTAAACTAAATATTTGATAAATAGATGCTTACGGTTTTGGTATGGTTGTTGCGAATTATCCGTAGATAAGCTTTGCAACGAAAAAAGCTCTATCGTCATTGTAAAATAGTAGAATGGTATGATACAACATTACATCAAAGTGGCGCTCCGTCTTATCGAACGGAGCATGCTTTTTTCTCTCATCAACATGCTGGGATTTGTGTTTGGTATGGCGGCGGCATTTCTTATTTATCTTTGGGTGGTGAACGAACTGACCTATGAAGATTATAACCCCGATACCGACCGCATTTATCGGGTAGTAGAAGTTGTCCGGCAGCAAACCGGTGAAATAACAGAGTCATCCAGTACTGTTCTCGCCTTGCCTGAAATCTTCAAAGAAAACTTCCCACAAGTAGAGGCTGCCACTGCCATCAAGTATATCGGAGAAGGGAGCATGGAGACTGGTGAAGGAAAAAGTCTTTCAGGATATCGTGTGTATACGGATACGGCCTTTTTTCAAGTTTTTCCATTTGAAGTAATGGCGGGTAACCTTACTGATATGAAAAAGGGTAATTACATTGTGTTATCCGAGAAGATGGCGATTAAACTGTTTGGCAGCGCCACGGCGGCAATCGGGCAGAAATTGAAAGAAGTGGCTGACGATTTATATGGCTGGGAAGCAAAGAAAGTGGTGGCAGTCGTGAAGATTCCTTCCAAATGCCATATCTATTTTGATATACTCTGTGACCTTGATAATTTTGCAAAAGCATATGGTATCGATCGTAACACTTTCCGTGAGGATCAGCATGTCTACGTCAAGATGAAACTTGGAGATGCAGGAAAGATGTATGCGAAAGAACACAGCGAGATGAGCCGGGTATTTTCCAAGCTTGGAGACAAGAATACACTGATTCGTTTCCAGCCTATCAAGGATATTCACCTGAAGACAAACTTTGCCGATCCCAATGTAAAGAATCATGGCAGTATGGCAAGCATCTATTTGTTTATCGGACTGGCTGTCCTGGTCATTTTTATGGGGGCATTCAACTTTATGACACTCTCTACGGCAAGGGCATCCATGCGTTACAAAGAGATAGGGGTGCGCAAGGTGACAGGCGCCAAGCGCAAGACGTTGATTACACAGTTCTTGTCCGAAGGTATGGTGCAGGCTGTCATCTCTTTGGGGTTGGCTTTGGCTCTGACGGAACTGATGCTTCCTCTTTTCAATGAGGCAATGGGTACTGAAGTATCACTGAATTTGAGTTGGAGTGTCGTGCTTTATGTCCTGTTCGGCATTGTTGGGATAGGGTGTGTCGCAGGCAGCTATCCGGCATTCTACCTTTCATCCGTCAATCCGCTGATAGCATTCAAGGGGGGCAAGAAAACCGGTAAGAAGGGAGGGATGCTGAAAGGCCTGATATGCGTACAGTTCATCATCACCATCACCTTGATGCTTGCTACGATGTTGGTTTATAAGCAACTGTATTTTATGCAGAATAAGGACTTGGGCTTGAACAAAGAAAATGTAGTGACGGTCTATACCAATCTGTGGTACAATGTCAATGACTTTAGGCAGGAAATTCTGAAGAATCCCAATGTGCAGAGTGTGGCAATGGGAAGCCCGATAGAAAATCTGTATGAAAACGGAGAAAAGAAAGAGGGGGGCGAAGCGGAATGGATAGATATGGATGGAAAGGTGAATACTTTGAAAATGGTGCCTATCATTGCAGACGATGATTTCATAAAGGTTTTCAACCTGGAGATGATAAAGGGGGAATCGCTGGAGGCAGATTATGACAACTACTGGGGTGGAGGCGCTCTACAGCGTACCGTCGTAATCAATGAGTCTGCCTGGAAGGCTATGAAGGTGGCAGATCCTATCGGAACGGAATTCCGCCTTACGGATACTTGGTGGGGGCATTTTAATTATCGGATAGTAGGGGTGGTGAAGGATTTCAACTTCCAGTCCTTGCGTGAGAAGATAAGGCCTGCTTTTATCTTTTATTCACCTGAACAGATGCAATATCTTTTTATTAGAATCTCTCCCGAAAACAAGAAGGAGACTTTGAAATTCATACAGCAGAAATTTGATGAGATGGCACCGCTTTTTATGAAAGAATTTCGTTATCAGTTCTTTTCTGATGCCTTAAACAAGAACTACGCCAAAGAGCAACAGCAGAGCAAGATGTTGCTGTTCTTCACAGTGCTTGCCATCGTCATAGCCATGATGGGAGTGTTTGGCCTGGTTGCCCTCTCTACAGAGCAACGGACCAAGGAAATTGGCATCCGTAAAGTGAACGGTGCACATTCCGACCGTATCGTGAAAATGTTCTGCCGCGAATATTTGCAGTGGGTGGGGATTGCCTTCATCATAGCTTGCCCTTTGGGATATTTCTTCATGCGGCATTGGATCAGCGAGTTTGTCTACCAGACACCAATCAGCTGGTGGCTATTCGTGGCAGTGGGTGCTGTCATTGCAGGCATTGCTTTGCTGACGGTCATTGGGCAGACATGGAGAAAGGCGTCGCAGAATCCGGTGAAATCATTGAGATATGAATGATAACATAAAATAAAGATATATGATAAAGACAATCGGACTCAGTAAAATCTTCCGCACGGAGAATGTGCAGACCACAGCCTTGAATGAGGTGAATATTGAAATCAATCGGGGCGAGTTTGTGGCAATCATGGGGCCGTCCGGATGCGGCAAGTCCACCTTATTGAATATACTGGGATTGCTGGACAATCCGACATCGGGCGAACTTTGGTTCCTCGGGCAGGAGGTGTCCCGCTTCTCGGAGAACAGTCGTACAGACTTACGTAATGGAAACATCGGATTCGTCTTCCAGAGTTTCAACTTGATAGACGAACTGACGGTTTTTGAAAACGTAGAATTACCTCTGCTTTATGCCGGAGTCCCCGTTCGCGAGCGTGTGGAGCGTGTAAATTGTGCTTTGGAACGGATGCAGATTGCACACCGCACGGAGCATTATCCGCAGCAGCTTTCGGGGGGGCAGCAACAGCGCGTTGCCATTGCCCGTGCCATTGTTACCAATCCCCATCTCATTCTTGCCGACGAGCCTACGGGTAACCTGGATTCTATCAACGGCAACGAAGTGATGGCGTTGCTGAAAGAACTGAACAGTGAAGGCGCCACTGTGGTGATGGTGACTCACTCGGAGGAGAATGCCCGCGAAGCGGGAAGGATTGTCCGGATGATGGATGGATGTATACTGACGGAAAGCTATTCTTAGTATCAAATACAGATGGAATAATCGGGGATTTTTCGTACTTTTGCAACTTTCAAAACATTAAAGTTGTTATCTAAAGAAAAGACTCTGTATGAAATCGGACATTGAAATAGCCCGCAGCATAGAGCTGAAGAAGATAAAGCAGGTTGCCGAAAGTGTGGATATCCCACGTGATGAGGTAGAGAACTATGGACGATACATAGCCAAGATTCCCACTCATCTGATTGATGAAGAGAAGGTGAAGAAAAGTAATCTGATACTGGTGACGGCAATTACTGCGACAAAGGCGGGTATCGGTAAAACAACCGTATCCATCGGTCTGGCACTCGGACTGAACAAGATAGGCAAAAAGGCAATTGTCGCTCTGCGCGAACCCTCTTTGGGTCCTTGTTTCGGCATGAAAGGCGGTGCCGCCGGTGGAGGATATGCCCAGGTGCTGCCCATGGAGAAGATAAACCTGCACTTTACGGGCGACTTTCACGCCATTACTTCGGCACACAACATGATTTCCGCCTTGCTCGACAATTATTTGTACCAACATCAGGCGGACGGCTTCGGACTGAAAGAAATCATCTGGCGGCGTGTACTCGATGTAAACGATCGTTCCTTGCGCAGTATTGTCACCGGATTGGGTCCGAGCACTAACGGCATTACCGAGGAGTCGGGCTTCGACATTACTCCGGCTTCCGAAATTATGGCCATTCTTTGCTTGGCAACAGACCTTGATGACCTCCGCCGCCGCATCGAAAACATTATCTTGGGATTTCGTTTTGATGGTACTCCATTCACTGTGAAAGAGTTAGGAGTAGCCGGTGCCATTACTGTTCTGCTGAAAGATGCTATCAACCCCAACTTGGTACAGACTACCGAAGGCTCTGCTGCTTTTGTTCATGGAGGACCGTTCGCAAATATTGCCCATGGTTGCAACTCCATTCTTGCCACAAAAATGGCCATGACATTCGGCGATTATGTAGTGACGGAAGCCGGTTTCGGGGCTGACCTGGGTGCGGAGAAGTTTTACAACATCAAGTGCCGCAAGAGCGGCCTACAGCCCAAGTTGACGATAATCGTTGCTACCGCACAAGGATTGAAGATGCATGGCGGCGTCAGTCTGGACCGCATCAAGGAACCCAATATGGAAGGACTGAAAGAGGGCTTCGGCAATCTGGACAAGCATGTACGCAATTTGCGTTCATTCGGCCAGCAGGTCATCGTGGCATTCAACCGTTTTGCCAGTGATACGGACGAGGAGGTGGAAGCTATCCGCTGCCATTGCGAAGAAAAGCTTGAGGTAGGTTTTGCCGTGAACAACGCCTTTGCCAAAGGAGGAGAGGGAGCCGTTGACCTTGCCAATCTGGTAGTAGATACTATCGAGAACAAACCATCCGAACCGCTGACCTTCACCTACGAAGAGAGCGATTGCGTGGAACGTAAAATAGAAAAGGTAGCCTGCAACCTCTACGGGGCAAGCGTAGTGACTTACAGTCTCCACTCCCGCAAGGTTATCAAACTGATAGAGCAGATGGGTATCAGCCATTACCCCGTCTGTATTGCCAAGACGCAGTACTCCTTCTCTGCCGACCCGAAGATATATGGTGCAGTCAACAACTTTGAGTTCCACATCAAGGATATTGTGGTCAATAACGGTGCGGAAATGATTGTAGCCATCGCCGGTGAAATTCTCCGTATGCCGGGATTACCCAAGAAACCACAAGCCGAACACATTGATATTGTGGACGGAAATATAGAAGGGCTGAGCTAAACGCGCGGAGCGCGTTTAGAATTAAAAATTAAGAATTAAAAATTAAAGGCTGCGCAGTTCAAAGCGAACATTGCGCAGCCTTTAATTTTTAATTCTGTTTGCTTATTAATAAGCAAACAGCGGGTATTCTTTCATCTTCGCATTGACGCGTGCACGTACCTCTGCGATGACTTGTTCGTTGTCTACGTTGGACAGAACGGTTTCAATCATCTCGGCAATTTCGAGCATCAGGTCTTCCTTGGCACCACGGGTTGTGATGGCAGGAGTACCCAGACGGATACCGGAAGTCTGGAAAGCCGAGCGGCTGTCAAACGGAACCATGTTTTTGTTTACGGTGATGTCGGCAGATACCAACGCCTTCTCGGCAACCTTACCGGTCAAATCGGGATATTTGCTGCGCAGGTCCACCAGCATGGAGTGGTTGTCCGTACCGCCGGAAACGATGGTGAAGCCACGGTCTATCAAGGCTTGTGCCAAGACAGCGGCGTTTTTCTTCACCTGCTTGGCATATTCTTTCCATTCCGGTTGCAGGATTTCGCCGAAGGCAACGGCTTTGGCTGCGATGACATGTTCCAGCGGACCACCTTGGATACCGGGGAATACGGCTGAATCCAGCAACTGGGACATCATCTTGATTTCTCCCTTCGGAGTTTTCTTGCCCCAGGGGTTGGGGAAGTCCTTACCCATCATGATAACGCCACCACGAGGACCACGCAGAGTCTTGTGGGTAGTGGAGGTCACGATGTGGGCATATTTCACGGGGTTATCCAGTTCACCGGCTGCAATCAGTCCGGCAGGATGAGCCATGTCAATCATTAGGATGGCACCTATCTTGTCCGCGATTTCGCGCATGCGCTTGTAGTCCCATTCGCGGGAATAAGCAGAACCGCCGCCGATAATCATTTTGGGTTTCTCGCGCAGGGCAACTTCTTCCATCTGGTCATAGTCCACACGTCCGGTTTCCTGGTTCAGATTGTATTCGCAGGGAGTATAGATAATACCGGAAGTGTTGACCAGTGAGCCATGGGAGAGGTGACCGCCGTGTGCAAGGTTCAGTCCCATGAATTTGTCGCCCGGATTGAGCACGGCGAGGAATACGGCTGCATTGGCTTGTGCACCGGAGTGCGGCTGTACGTTGGCCCATTCTGCGCCGAAAATCTGTTTCAAGCGGTCGATGGCAATCTGCTCACTCTGGTCTACTACCTCACAACCACCATAGTAACGCTTGCCGGGGTATCCTTCAGCATACTTGTTGGTGAGGCAGGAGCCCATTGCCTGCATAACCTGGTCACTTACAAAGTTCTCTGATGCAATCAGTTCAATGCCTTTGAGCTGACGTTGGTGTTCTTTTTCGATAAGTTCGAAAATTAAATCATCTCTTTTCATTCTGCTTATTAGATAAGTTTGATAAATCTGTGTTCTCTTATTAAGCGCACAAATTTACGGGAAATAAATGAATAAATTGAAAGAAAAGGAAGAAATTTACTGTCAAAAGAACACTCCGAAAGAAAAACTCAGCACATTGTCCCTGCGGTGAAAACGAATTTCGTTTTTCGTGTTTTCGTCAGCAGCGTTGTTGTCGGCCGGAATATCGTATGTCACGCTCTTGGAGATGTTGTGCAGCCCCATGTCGTAACGGAAGTCGAAAAAGACGCGTGAGATGGTGACGGATACGCCGACGGTGAAACTGAGATTGAGCGGACGCAGCCTTTCACGGATATTCACCTGGTCGAAATTCTCGAAGTCGATGTCACTTTTCCTGTCCCATATATAGCGCACTTTGGGTCCTCCAAAGACGGCAAGGCTGTACGGCCCCTCCTTGATGAAGTTGTATCCGTAGATGACGGGGATGTCTATACTGTGGATGGACGATGTAATGGAGGCTTCCTCCGGCCGGGCTCCTGATGCGGCGTCTTCGGGCAGAGGTTTCTCGAAGGTGATGTTGCACCGGTTGATGTTGTAGGATATTTCCGGTTGCAGGAAATGGCGGTCGAAGTTTATCCGCATGAAAAGGGAGCCGAAATATCCTATCTTGTAATTGTTCTGCACTTCGTCGATGGGCACTCCGTTGACGCTGAACTGGGATACAAGGAACAAGGAAGAGGTGAAACCGCCTTTGAAACCGAAATTGACCGGAGTTTCCTTGCGGTGTCCGGAATGCTCTTCGTCGGCAGTACCGGGCACAACCGGAGTCTGTCCCCACATCATGGCGGGGAAGGCCAACAGATATAAGCCCATCAAGATTCGTCGCAACTCCATCTCTTAAAACCTTTATCGCATTATTACTTCTTTTTCTCTACTGACCATCCGAATTTGCCTATCTTTTCTCCCAGCTCATAATATCCGCCGTGCACATAGACCAGCGGATTCGTTTCCGCCAGTTCCAGTTTGCCGGTTTCAGGGTTCAGATTACGGGTATCGGCACGGACATTTACCACATCTGCTATAAACATGTCGTGCGAACCGAGAGCCATAATCTCCTTTACCCGGCATTCTATGCAAAGCGGTGATTCCTCGATAAGAGGCGCGCTGACTACGGTGCTTTTCCCCGGTGTCAGATGCATTTCCTCGAATTTGTTGTAGTCCTTTCCGGAGCGTACGCCACACCAGTCCGTGGCCCGTGCCATATCTTTCGTGGTGAGGTTGATGACGAATTCCATATTCCGCTTGATGATGTCGTAGGAGTGGCGTTCGGGGCGTACGGAGATGTAGCACATGGGCGGGTTCGTACAAATCGTCCCCGTCCATGCGATAGTCAGAATGTTATATTCCTCCGGAGTGCTTCCGCAGCTCACCAATACGGCAGGCAGCGGATAAATCATGGTTCCGGGTTTCCAGTCTTCTTTCATATAATCTCAATATCTTCTCTGGTCTGCTCCTTTTCGCAGTAATGGCACTTGATGACGCAGTTGTCCTTGTCTACTACATGAAACAACGTAGGCATCGGCTCGTTGTTCGTGATGCATTTGGGATTGGCGCATTTCACGATTCCGCGCAGCTCTTCGGGCAGACGGACTTCGCGTTTCTCCACCACTTCGTAGTCGCGGATAATGTTCAGCTTCACGTTGGGAGCTACCACGGCAATGCGGTTTATCTCTTCGTCGCAGAAGAACTTATCGGCAATCTTGATGATGCCTTTTGTACCCAGCTTGCCACTTTTGAGGTTGAAGCCGATGGTGATATTGTTGCTCATGTGTTCCAGTCCGAGCAGCGAGACTACGGTAAACAGTCTCTCAGAGGGGATATGGTCTATTACAGTGCCGTTTTCCAAGGCGGCCACTTGCAATTCTTGTTTCTTCATTTCTTTTTTCAACTTTCAGTTTTCCACTTGTTTACGTTATTTGATGTCATCCAGCGTGATGCCCAGTACATCGCACAGAATAGCTTCACGGGCATACAGTCCGTTTTGTGCCTGCTGGAAATAGTATGCCTTGGGATTGTCGTCCACATCATAGGCTATTTCGTTGACACGGGGTAGCGGATGCAGGATGCGCAGGTTGGGACGGGTATGTTCCAGCATCTTGTTGCGCAGGATGTAGACATTCTTCACCCGCTCGTACTCCATAAGGTCGGTGAAGCGCTCGCGCTGCACACGGGTCATGTAGAGGATATCGGCATCAGCGATGATTTCTTCCGTAAAGTCCGTATGTTCCACGTACTTGATGTTGTGCTCGCGGCAGTAGATTTTGTATTCTTCGGGCATCCGCAACTCGTCGGGAGCGATGAAGTGGAAAGTGGGGTTGAAGTGGCGCATGGCCATCAGCAGGGAGTGGACGGTACGGCCATACTTCAAGTCGCCGACCAGGAAGATATTCAGATTCTCCAGCGTGCCTTGCGTCTTGTAGATGGAGTAGAGGTCGAGCATGGTTTGTGAGGGATGCTGGTTGGCACCGTCTCCGGCATTCACAATGGGCACGGTGGTGACTTCACTGGCATAGCGTGCGGCCCCTTCGAGGTGGTGGCGCATCACGATGATGTCGGCATAGTTGCTCACCATCTTGATGGTGTCTTTCAGCGTCTCGCCCTTGGATGAGCTGGTGGCCTTTGGGTCGCTGAACCCGATGACACGTGCTCCAAGCCGGTTGGCGGCAGTCTCGAAACTGAGGCGTGTACGGGTGGAAGGCTCGAAAAATAAGGTGGCAACTACTTTCCCGTCCAATATATGCCGATTGGGATGGGCTTCAAACTCTTTCGCCATCTCGAGCATATAGAGGATTTTTTCCCGGCTATGCTCGGCAATGGTGACTAAACTTCTGTTTTCCATATCGTTGAATTCATTTATACTTTTCGAGAGTGTAAAGTTACGGAAAATATGCGGGCTACGGAAATATGCGGGGAAGTTTTTTGCGAAATATGGGCTGTTTTTTTAACCGTGTGGCTTGTTGTCCGGAATGCCACACTTCATCATCCGAAATGCCACACTTCGACAAAGTAAATGCCGCATTTCGCGAATGTTCAAGTGTGGCATTTGCCTTAGTCAAGTGCGGTGTTTGCCTTGTCGAAGTGTGGCATTCCGGACAGTGAAGTGTGGTATCTCTTTACGCCGTCGCCGTCGTTCTTTTTAACGACAACGTCGTTTTTTCTCTTCTCTTCTTATCTTATCTCCTCTTACGCGCGCGAGGGCAAGTTTTCGTTGTCCCAATCTGTATTATAGCTCATTACGATGTATTTTTCCTTTCCGATTCTTTCTTCAAGTTTTCTAATTGTTTTGCAATCGTTTTGCATTTCACTGAGAGTTTCCATTAAAATAAACGGGCGTTTTTTTTGTGGATGCCGGAAATCTTATCCTGAAAAAGATATAAAAAGCATAGGCACATCCAATATATTTCCGTACCTTTGCCCTATTATTGAACTTTGATTTTAGTAACTGAAACATGATAAGGAAAGTCGTCAAAATCCTATGGATTTTCATCGCACTGATTTCGCTGGTGTGTGTCTTTATATTCTTTTCCATAGCCAAGGGCTGGATAGGCTATATGCCTCCGGTGGAAGACCTGGAAAATCCGAATTACAAATTTGCCACAGAAGTCTTTTCCGAGGACGGAAAAGTATTGGGTACTTATTCCTATAGTAAGGAAAACCGCGTGTTTGTGGGATACAATGATTTGTCGCCCAATATCATTAACGCCTTGATAGCTACGGAAGATGTACGTTTTGCCGAACATTCGGGCATTGACGCCTACGCCCTGACGCGTGCCGTAGTGAAGCGCGGTATCCTGATGCAGAAGAATGCCGGCGGTGGCAGTACCATCACCCAGCAGCTTTCCAAACAGCTTTATTCTCCCAGTGCCGACAATGTGATGGAACGTCTGTTCCAGAAGCCTATCGAATGGGTGATTGCCGTAAAGCTGGAACGTTACTATACAAAAGAGGAAATCCTCACCATGTATCTCAACAAGTTCGATTTCCTGAACAATGCGGTAGGCATCAAGACTGCTGCCTTTACCTACTTCGGTTGCGAACCGAAAGATTTGAAGATTGAGGAAGCGGCTACGTTGGTGGGCATGTGCAAGAATCCGTCTCTCTATAATCCGGTGCGCTACAATGAACGTTCCCGCGGACGGCGCAATGTGGTGCTCGACCAGATGCGGAAAGCGGGATATATTACGGAAGCCGAGCGCGACTCCCTCCAGGCGTTGCCTCTGAAACTGAAGTACAACCGTGTGGACCACAAGGAAGGGTTGGCCACTTATTTCCGCGAATACCTGCGCGGCGTGCTCACCGCCAAGAAGCCCGACAAGGCCAACTACCGCGGTTGGCAGATGCAGAAATACTACGAGGATTCACTTGATTGGGAGAACAATCCGCTCTTTGGATGGTGCGAAAAGAACACCAAGAAAGACGGTACCAAATACAACCTCTACACCGACGGGCTGAAAATCTATACCACGCTCGACTCGCGTATGCAGCAGTATGCCGAGGATGCCGTGACAGAGCATCTGAAGGAACTGCAAGGTTACTTCTTCAAGGAAAAGAAAGGGGCCAAGAAAGCTCCCTACACCTTCCGTCTGACCCAGGAGCAGGTGGACGAGATTCTGGGACGTGCCATGAGGTTGTCCGACCGCTACCGCCTCATGAAGAAAGCCGGAGCCACCGAAGCTGAAATAAAGAAAGCCTTCGATACCCCGGAGGAGATGTCCGTATTCAGTTGGGAAGGGGAGAAAGACACCATTATGACCCCGATGGATTCCATCCGTTACTACAAGTTCTTCCTTCGTGCCGGTTTCATGTCCATGGACCCGCGCAGCGGACATGTCAAGGCATACGTAGGCGGACCGAACTACCATTACTTCCAGTACGATATGGCCATGGTGGGACGCCGCCAGGTAGGTTCTACCATCAAGCCTTTCCTTTATACATTGGCTATGGAGAACGGTTTTTCTCCCTGCGACGAAGTGCGCCACGTGGAATACACGCTGATTGATGAAAACGGAAAACCGTGGACGCCGCGTAATGCCAACAAAAAGCTGATTGGTGACATGGTGACTGTGAAGTGGGGGCTGGCAAACTCGGACAACTGGATTACGGCCTATCTCATGAGCAAGCTGAATCCCTATAATCTGAAACGTCTTATACATACTTTCGGTGTCCGCAACCGTGATATAGTACCTTCCGTTTCACTCTGTCTGGGCCCGTGCGAGATTTCCGTCGGCGAGATGGTAAGTGCCTATACCGCATTCCCCAACAAGGGTATCCGGGTAGCTCCGCTGTTCGTGACCCGCATCGAGGACAACGACGGAAACGTGCTGGCAACCTTTGCTCCCGAAATGCAGGAAGTCATCAGCGTATCCAGCGCTTACAAGATGCTGGTCATGCTGCGTGCCGTTGTCAACGAAGGTACCGGAGGCCGTGTGCGCCGTCTGGGTGTGAAAGCCGACATGGGCGGCAAGACCGGAACGACGAACTACAATGCCGACGGCTGGTTTATGGGCTTCACGCCTTCGCTTGTGTCCGGTTGCTGGGTGGGCGGTGAGGACCGCGACATCCACTTCGATACGATGCTTCACGGACAAGGTGCTTCCATGGCATTGCCTATCTGGACCAAATACATGGTGAAAGTGCTCGGTGACAAATCTCTGGGATATGATGAAAATGAAACATTCCAGTTGCCCGAAGGCTATGACCCGTGCAAGGATGATGTGAATCTGGAAGGAGACACCCATATAGAAGAACCGATAGAGGGACTCGACGAACTGTTTAATTAGTTGAAAGGTGAAAATTGAAAGTGGAAAGGTAAACTTTCAATTTTCACCTTTTCCCCTTTCACCTTAAAAAATGGATTATACGATTAGTATTGGGAGCAACGAGCAGCGGAGGGAGAACATGGAACTGGCTCGCAGACGCTTGACGGAACTTTTTTCGGGAATACGTTTCTCGGAAGAGGAGGAGACGGCACCTTTGTTCTTTCACCGTCCGAATCTGTTCTCCAATCAGGTGGCATGCTTTGCTTCCGATAATCCGGTAGAGGAAGTCACCGCCTGCCTGAAAGCCATCGAACGGGAAGCCGGAAGGAAGCCCGAGGAGAAGGAGCAGGAAATTGTACGGCTGGATATAGACTTGTTGTCTTGTGACGGGACTGTCTATAAGCCAAAAGATTTGAAACGTGATTATATCCTGCGAGGATTGAAACAACTGTTATAATTAATAAAGAATATAAGGAGATGTGTCGATAGTATATGAACACTTTCGGATACACTCTCATTTTAAAAAACGAAGATTGAAAATGAAATTTTTAGGAATCATACCTGCCCGTTACGCATCTACGCGTTTTCCAGCCAAACCATTGGCGGTGTTAGGTGGAAAAACCGTGATACAGCGAGTATACGAGCAAGTGGCAGGAATCTTGGACGATGCATACGTGGCTACGGACGATGAGCGTATTGAAGCCGCAGTAAAAGCATTCGGAGGAAAGGTGGTAATGACTTCCACCGAACATAAAAGCGGCACCGACCGCTGTCAGGAAGCTTGTACAAAAATAGGAGGACAGTTTGATGTCGTGGTGAATATCCAGGGGGATGAGCCTTTCATCCAGCCTTCGCAGTTACAAGCCGTCAAAGCATGTTTCGACGATCCGGCCACCCAGATAGCCACTCTGGTGAAACCCTTTACGGTAGATAATGGTTTCGAGGCACTGGAAAATGTGAACTCTCCGAAGGTTGTGCTCAACAAAAACAGGAATGCCCTCTATTTTAGCCGTTCCATCATTCCCTACCAGCGCAATGCGGCGAAGGAAGACTGGCTGAAGAACCATACGTATTATAAGCATATCGGCCTTTATGCCTATCGCGTAGAGGTACTGAAAGAGATAACCGCCCTTCCGCAGTCATCCCTCGAGATTGCCGAATCATTGGAACAGCTTCGTTGGTTGGAAAACGGATACACTATCAAAGCAGGTATCACGGATGTGGAAACTATCGGCATAGATACTCCTCAAGATTTGGAACGGGCAGAAGAATTTCTTAAAAGCCATGGGCTGTAAACTAGAA
The DNA here is from genome assembly GCF_003602895.1 of Bacteroides sp. AF29-11. Lineage (NCBI taxonomy): Bacteria > Pseudomonadati > Bacteroidota > Bacteroidia > Bacteroidales > Bacteroidaceae > Bacteroides > Bacteroides sp. AF29-11. The sequence continues at coordinate 386,326 of NZ_QTLY01000002.1, read as the reverse complement.
AGCCCATGCTGAACCGAAGTGACCAACCCCGGATTCTCGAACCGGAACAACTGGTGGTGCAAAGGCCGGAACGTATCAAGTTGCCTAATGGCGTACCATTGAGCGTGCTCAATGCCGGTGACAATGAAGTGACACGTATCGATCTCCTCATGGCAGGCGGCCGATGGCAACAGAAACAGCCCTTGCAGGCGTTGTTTACGAACCGCATGCTTCGCGAGGGCACCCGACGCTACGATGCCGCCCGGATAGCGGAAAAGCTGGACTATTATGGAGCCTGGCTGGAATTGTCCAGTGCATCCGAGTATGCCTATGTCACCCTTTATTCTCTGAATAAATACCTTCCCCAAACGCTTGATGTATTGGAATCTATCGTCAAAGAGCCGGTATTTCCCGAGAAAGAGCTGGGAGTGATTGTAGACAATAATATCCAGCAGTTTCTTGTCAACTCTTCCAAGGTGGACTTTCTGGCGCACCGCGGATTGGTGAAGGCTCTGTACGGCGGGCAGCATCCCGGCGGACGTCTGGTGCAGGAAGAGGATTATCGGCGTATCACCCCTGCTGTGCTACGCGAGTTTTATGACCGTTATTATCATTCCAATAATTGCAGCATCTACCTCTCGGGCAAGGTAACCGACGATTGTATCCGCAGGATAGAGTCCTTGTTTGGCTGCGAGGCTTTCGGTACGGATTTCCGCAAACCGGAGAAGACAGAATTCCATCCGGTTACCGCTTCCGGAAAACGTATCTTCATCGAACGTCCGGACGCCCTGCAAAGTGCCGTCCGTATGGGCATGCTTTCCCTGGACCGTAATCATCCGGACTACTTGAAGGCCCGCGTACTGGTCACACTGTTCGGGGGTTATTTTGGCAGTCGCCTGATGTCCAATATCCGGGAAGATAAAGGATACACATACGGTATCTCCGCAGCCATCATGCCCTATCCGGGGCAGGGAGTGTTGGCGGTCAGTGCCGAAGCCGCCAACGAATTTGTGGAGCCTCTTATCGGTGAGGTCTATCATGAAATAGACCGCCTTCAGAACGAGCTGGCTTCCGATGGAGAGCTTTCCATGGTGAAGAACTATATGTTGGGAGACATGTGCCGTAGTTATGAATCTGCATTCTCGCTGGCAGATGCCTGGATTTTTGTGCAGGTATCGGGCTTGCAGGATACCTACTTTGCCGAAGCACTGGATGCTGTCAAGGAGGTTACTCCACAAGAAATCCGTGAACTTGCAGGGCGGCATTTATGCAAAGAGAAATTAAAAGAAATAGTGTGCGGCAAAAAAATGTCATAAAAAGCGGGAGTTATCGCATCATTTTACCGGATAAATCCTACCTTTGTCAATTATCAACTATCAATTATCAATTAATGAAATATCTATATACTGCACTCATTCTGGCTTTCTTATGTCAAGGCGGAGCCACTGCCCAGGAAAAAAAAGGCGGCTTTTTCGATAAAGTGAAAAGTACATTCTCTTCGGAGATAAAGATAGGTACCTATACGTTCAAAGACAACGGGGCCGTCTATACCGGTGAAATAAAAGGCCGCAAGCCCAATGGAAAGGGAAAGACCGTTTTTAAGAACGGCGACGTCTACGAGGGTGAGTATGTGAAGGGCAAGCGTGAAGGCTACGGTACATATATGTTTCCCGACGGTGAAAAGTATGAGGGGCAATGGTTTCAAGACCAGCAGCATGGCAGGGGTATCTACTATTTTATGAATAACAATCGTTATGACGGCATGTGGTTTCAGGATTACCAGCATGGGAAAGGAACCATGTATTATTACAATGGTGATATTTATGAGGGCGACTGGGTGAATGACAAACGCGAAGGCCAGGGAACGTATACCTGGAAGAACGGTTCCAAGTATGTAGGCTCGTGGAAGAATGACAAGAAAGACGGCAAAGGAACATTGACCTGGAATGACGGTTCCAAATATGACGGGGAATGGAAAAATGATGTCCGGGACGGTAAAGGAACTTTTGAATATGCCAACGGTGACAAATACGTAGGTGACTGGAAGGACGACATGCAGCATGGCAAAGGTATTTACTTTTTCCATACCGGCGACCGTTACGAAGGTTCTTATGTTCAAGGTGAACGTACCGGAGAGGGCATTTATTACCATGCCAGCGGCAACAAGTATGTGGGCAGCTTCAAGGATGGAAAGCAGGAAGGCCACGGCACATTTACGTGGGCAAGCGGCGCCGTTTACGAAGGTAATTGGAAAGATAACCAACGTGACGGATACGGTACTTACAAATGGAATGTAGGTGACTCTTACGAAGGTGAATGGAAAGACAATAAGTTCAACGGCCAAGGTACCCTGATTCAGACCGATGGAACCAAATATAAAGGCGGTTTTGTGAACGGTATGGAAGAAGGTAGCGGTATCCAGGAGGACAAGAACGGAAACCGTTATGAAGGCTTCTTCAAACAAGGCAAGAAACACGGTCCGTTTGTAGAAACAGACAAGAACGGAAAGGTGATACGAAAAGGAACCTACAAGATGGGAAGGCTGGAGAATTAGAATTAAAAATTAGAAATTAAAAATTAAAGGCTGCGCAATGTTCACTTCAGAACCGCGCAGCCTTTAATTTTTAATTTCTAACCGCTCCGCGGTTAGATAATGTATTGTGAACTGATTGATTCATTGTTCATCACCCGCTTGATGGTTTCGGCGAACATATCGGCAATGCTCAACTGTTTAACCTTGTCACATTTTTTAGAGTAGGGGATACTATCAGTAAATACCATTTCCGTTAGTGCGGATTCTTGTACACGGAAAGAAGCAGGGTCGGACATTACGCAGTGGCTGGCAATGGCACGGACAGATTTGGCTCCTGCTTCCAGCATGATGTTGGCAGCCTTGGTAATGGTTCCTGCTGTATCTACAATATCGTCTACCAATACTACATTCTTGTCTTTTACATCACCAATGATTTGCATGGTGGCAACCACGTTTGCTTTTTCGCGTGTCTTGTTGCACAATACCAGGGGTACACCGAGGTATTTGGAGAATGTGCTGGCGCGTTTTGAACCGCCGACATCCGGGGTGGCGATTACCAAGTCTTCCAGTTTCAAGGATTCAATATAGGGGAGGAATACTGCTGATGCATACAAATGATCCACCGGAATGTTGAAGAAACCCTGAATCTGGTCTGCATGAAGGTCCATCGTAATCAGACGGTCGATACCTGCAACAGAGAGCAGGTCGGCCACCAGCTTGGCGCCGATGGAAACACGGGGTTTGTCTTTTCTGTCCTGACGTGCCCAACCGAAGTAAGGGATAACGGCTACAACGCTTTTTGCCGATGCTCTTTTAGCAGCATCAACCATCAGCAGAAGTTCCATCAAGTTGTCAGAATTAGGGAAGGTTGATTGAACCAGGAATACATGCGAGCCACGGATAGATTCCTCATAAGAGACTGCAAACTCACCATCTGCAAAATGGGTGATGTTCATCTTTCCCAGAGGGCAATCAAGGCTAGCGCAGATTTTCTCTGCAAGGTATCTCGAATTTGTTCCGGAGAATACCATAAAGGGTGCTTTTTCGCTCATTTGTGTAATAGATGTTACCTATTTGTTAATTTGCATGCAAAGGTAGGAATTTCCCGTTACATAAAACAAGAGTTATTGTATAAAAATTATTTTTCTTTCCCGGATTTATTCGTAGCTTTGCTTTATGAAACGACTTTCTTTTATATGGTTTGCGGGGTTGTTGTGCCTTTGTACAACAATGGTTTCGTGTGTGGGAACGGCACCCATGAAGGAAGTACGCCTTATCGACTCTCTAAACCAGGTGGCTTATGCTTTTCGTTATAAAAACCTGGATTCATCCTGCCATGCGGCATCAAGAGCCTACCGTGAAGTCAGCCTCTATAAACAAGGAAAAGCGGAAGCATCCAATAATCTGGGCTTTTGTGCTTTTATGCGCATGGATTTTGAGCAGGCCGAAAAGTTTCATATGGATGTCTATAATCTGACCAAGAATGAACTGGAACTCCTTATTGCCGACATCGGTTTGATGAAGATTTATCAGCGGACGGCGTTGAACAAGGAGTTCTACGATTATCGCAATAGTGCCTTGCACCGTATGAAAAGAATAGCGGAGGATGACAATCTGTTTGTGGACCAACACGAGCAAATGCGTTTGAATTATGCCCGTTCGGAATTTTATATTGTATCTGCTGTGTATTATTATTATTTGCAACAGCGTCCGGAAGCTGTAGCCTCTATTAATGAAGTTACTAAAAAACAAGAGTTGCTGGCAGATACCAATCAGCTGTTGTATTATCACTACATCAAAGGTTCTGCTGCCTTATGCGAGGGTGAGACACCGGATGAGCGAAGACTGAGAGAATTTGATGAGCTCTATACCGCATGGCGGTTGGCTTCGCGCAAGGGCTATCTTTACTTTGAGGGCAATGGAGTGCAGGGACTTGCCAACTTGATGGCTTCACCGGATAATTACGCATTTTTTCAAGACCGCCGCTCCCATGCCTTGACACGTTTTGGAGTACCGGTAGATTCGCTGCTTCCCATGCGTCTGGGGCAGTTGGCATTGCAAAAATTCAGCCAATACAAGGATTTGTATCAGATAGCAGGTGCATATGTATCTATCGGCAAATACCTGAATGCCCACAGTCACTATACAGAAGCTCTTGACACGCTAAAACTTGCTCTGGAATGTGTAAATGACCATCACCGCCTATTCTATGACTGCCACGATAGTTTGGACTGGCTGAAAGCATTTGACCGTCGAGATACGATTTGTGCGGAGAAGGCATGGATGGAGCAGAAACTGAAAACCGTGCCCGAGTGGATTTCACGTATTCGTGAACAGTTGAGCGTTTCGTATGCAGGACTCGGAATGAAAGAAAAATCAGACTATAACCGCAATATTTACCTGGATATCCTTGAAGATACACGCCAGGATAAAGAACTGGAAAGCCGCTATCAGGCATTGGAAAAGGAGGCGGGGCAACTCAACGTCGTGTTGTCACTGGTCATTGTGGGCTTCGTGCTTGTATCCCTCTTCTTCTGGTTTTTCAACAAGCGTTCCAAAGACCGGAACAGAGTGCATCTCCGCCGTCTGCAGCTGATGCTGGATATTTGTCAGAAGATAACGGCATCCATTCCGGCAGATGCACAGACTGAGGAGGAAATCGTCGACTCTATCCGGACGGCTGTCTGCCCGGAATTGGAAAAGCTGTTTGGAGTGAAGGATATCCGCATAGATAACGGGCAATTAGTGTTCCCGCGTCGGATGAGCAAGGATGAGCAGGCGATGGTACGGGTGATAACTCCCTATATCCAATGGGCAATCGACAACGGCATGACGTCCATCTCCCTTGGCGACGAACGCCGCAGACTGGAAAAGCAACGCTACATTTACGAGCAGCACATCGCGGGGAACAAACGGCAAAATCTGATAAAGAAAGCATGTATGGCTATTGTCAACGGAATTCACCCGTACATAGACCGTATCATCAACGAAGTGCAGAAACTGACTCAAAAAGGATTCATCAAAGAGGAGCGGATCAAAGAGGAGAAATACCAGTATATCGACGAGTTGGTTACTACCATCAATGAATACAATGATATTCTTGCCCTTTGGATAAAGATGAAGCAAGGAAGCCTTAGCCTGAACATAGAGACGTTCGAATTGAATGAACTTTTCGAGCTGCTTAGGAAGGGAAGCCGTACATTCGAGATGAAGAGACAGTCGTTGGAGGTGCAGCCTACGGATATCCGGGTAAAGGCAGACAAAGCCCTTACATTGTTTATGATAAATACACTGGCGGAGAATGCCCGTAAATATACCCCTCAGGGCGGTATGGTGAAAGTATATGCACGGCAGGAGGAAGATTATGTGGAAATCTCGGTAGAGGATAATGGTTGTGGATTGTCACCGGAAGATGTAGCCCGCATTGTGGGAGAAAAAGTATATGACTCGAAAGCCATCGGTATGAGTGACGCTCCCGACAAGGAGGAATTGAGGAAGAACAAAGGAAGTGGCTTTGGACTGATGAACTGTAAGGGCATCATTGAAAAATATCGCAAGACGAATGATTTGTTCAAGGTCTGTCTGTTCAATGTGGAGAGCGGGCTGGGAAAAGGCAGCCGTTTTTATTTCCGTCTGCCTGCCGGTATCCGTAAGTCTGTGTCGGTGTTGCTCGTCGTGTTGTCTTTGTGCATGTCATCCTGCCGGCATGCTGTGGAACAGACTGCTTCCGGAGAGGTGTTGCCGGATTCTTTGGCACTGCTTGCACAGAATGAATACGAAGCTTTGCTGGACGAAGCCTCCGATTATGCCAATGAAGCTTATTACTGCAATGTGGACGGAGAATACGAACTGGCTTTACAATACATAGATTCGGCAATGTATTGCCTGAACGAACATTACAAGCAATACGCCCATCCTATACATCGCTATATGACGCTGACGGGAGACGGGGCGCCTGCGGAACTGGATTGGTGGAACCAGATGTTCAATTCGGATTTCCATGTAATTCTGGATATCAGGAATGAAGCGGCAGTCTCATTTCTTGCATTGAAGCAATGGGATGACTATAGTTATAATAATGCTGCCTACACTACCTTATACAAACTGTTGGGAGAAGACCAATCCTTGGAAGAATATTGCCGGCAGCTGGAGCGTTCCACCAACAACAAGATGGTGGGCATTTTGCTGGCGGTGATTTTGCTGTTCGTATTGCTGTTGGGATATTACATACTTTACTTCCGTAAACGTCTGGTGAACCGCTGGAATCTGGAGCAAGTGCTGGAAATTAATGGAAAGGTGTTCAATGCCTCCTTGTTGCCGGTTTCGGATACGGAGGAAATGTTGCAGCGTGAGGAGGATACATTGAAGGAAATCCCGCGGCAGATTGTAGGTTCCGCTTTTGATGCAGTGAACGAACTTTTGAGTATCGACCGGTTAAGCATAGCTGTATACAACGAGACTACACATAAGCTGGAATACACTTCCAATCCAGTGGAAGATACCGCCGTGGACGAGTTGCCTGTCCGAAGGAAATATATGGAGAATTGTTTTGAGCAGCAAGTGTACATATCGGAAAAGGGTATACAAGCATTGCCGCTTGTTGTGGATGCAGGCAATATGTGTCGTTGCATAGGTGTGCTGTGTCTGGAACGCAGGGAAGGTACGGAGCAGGAGACCGACCATTTGCTTTTGGAACTGATAGCCCGTTATGTCTCCATTGTAATCTTCAATGCAGTGGTTAAGTTGGCTACGAAATACCGGGACATCGAAGTGGCTCAAGATGAAGCCCGGCGAGCTTCCTGGGAAGACAGTTTGCTGCATGTACAGAACATGGTGCTGGATAATTGTCTTTCGACCATCAAGCATGAAACGATTTATTATCCGAACAAGATAAAGCAGCTGATAGGGAAACTGCGGTCCGGCAAACAGACAGAAGCGGAGGAGCGGGAAACGGTGGTTGCCATCAGCGAATTGATAGAGTATTACAAAGGTATCTTTACGACACTCAGTTCATGCGCTTCCCGCCAGTTGGAAGAGGTGACTTTCAGGCGTGCGACAATATCTGTGCCGGAACTTATGGCTACTGCCGGGAAATATTTCCGCAAAGTGTATAAGGGAAACAAGGCGCATATTGATTTTAAGATACAACCGTTGGAAGGACGGATTACCGGTGACTGGCACCAGTTGCGTTTCCTGCTTGAAAACCTGATAGACGAGGCTTGCTCCGTAACTCTGGATGGAGCTGTCTGTCTGTCGGCCCGGGAAGATGGGGAATTTATACGTTTTCTGTTTACAGATATGCGCAGGGAAAAGACCCGTGAAGAATTGAACCAATTGTTCTATCCCGACTTGTCCCGCATGACGGCCGGTGAGAAAGGAGAACTGTATGGTACGGAATATCTGGTGTGCAAGCAGATTATCCGCGACCATGACGAGTTTGCCGGACGCCGGGGATGCCGTATCAATGCCGAACCGGGAAAGGAAGGAGGTTTTACAATATATTTTACGCTACCGAAAAAATGAAATATGGAAGACAAAAAATTTAAAGTAATCATCGTTGAAGATGTCAAGTTGGAGCTGAAAGGGACGGAAGAGATTTTCCGCCATGAAATTCCCAATGCGGAGGTAATAGGTACTGCTATGACTGAGCAGGAGTTCTGGACATTGATTGAAGCCGGCGTGCCGGATCTTGTTCTGCTGGACTTGGGACTGGGAGGTTCGACCACAATCGGGGTGGACATCTGCCGGAATATCTTCAAGCGTTATCCGGGAGTACATGTGCTGATATTCACGGGAGAAATATTGAATGAGAAGTTATGGGTGGACGTACTTGAAGCCGGCGCTGACGGCATTATCCTGAAAACCGGAGAGTTGCTGACCAAAACCGATGTGCAGGCAGTGATGGACGGCAAGAAGCTGGTCTTTAACTATCCGATACTGGAGAAGATAGTGGAACGCTTCAAGAAATCTGTCCTGAATGATGCAAAACGTCAGGAAGCAATCATAAGCTATGATATTGATGAGTATGACGAGCGTTTCCTCCGTCATTTGGCACTGGGCTATACCAAAGAAATGATTGCCAATCTTAGGGGAATGCCTTTTGGAGTCAAGTCGCTGGAGAAACGGCAGAATGACTTGGTCGGCCGTCTTTTCCCGCCTAGTGAACGGGTGGGGGTGAATGCCACTCGTCTGGTGGTGCGTGCATTGGAACTTCGAATCTTGAATATAGACAATCTGGAAGCCGACGATGAGTAAACTCCGAATGCCACATCCCGCTACGATGTTCTTCCTGCTGACGCTGGCAGTCATCCTCCTTTCATGGATATTCGATGTCTATGGTCTGAGCGTGCTGCAACCGCAGACTGGAGAAGAAATACGGGTGCAGAGCCTGCTGAGTCCGGAGGGCATACGCTGGCTGCTGCGCCATGTCATAACCAATTTTACGGGATTCGCTCCGTTAGGGCTGGTGATTGTGGCTATGTTCGGAATAGGGGTGGCACAGCATTCGGGTTTCATCGATGCATGTATTCGCAGGGGGGTACGACGTCCACGTGATCCTTGGCGCATTATTCTGCTGGTCATTGTCTTAGGACTGTTGTCCAATATAGTGGGAGATGCAGGATATATCATTCTGTTGCCGATAGCTGCAACTTTGTTCCAGTCCGTCGGTCTGCACCCCATTGGAGGTATAATTACAGCTTATGTTTCAGTCTCTTGTGGCTATAGCGCTAATGTGTTTTTGAGTACATTAGACCCCATGATTGCCTCTGTAACGCAAGAAGCGGCTGATAGGATGAATATTGCTCCGGGGCAGACTGGACCGCTGTGCAATTATTATTTTCTCTTTGTTTCCACGTTCCTGCTTGCATTCATCATTTATCATATTACCCGCAGGAGCTTGTTGCCGCACTTGGGAATGTATGCAGGGGATATTCATTTTAATGGCTACAAACAACTGTCCCGCAAGGAACGGAGAGCTATGTTGGGAGCTGTATTTGCAGGCTTGCTGTATATTGCCATTATTCTGTGGGCTACATTCTCTTCATGGGGGATATTGCGGAGTGTCAATGGTGGGTTGATTCGTTCTCCGTTTATAGTTGGTATTCTGTTTTTGCTTTCGTTTGGAATAGGTTTGATGGGGATGGTCTATGGTTTTGCCTCCGGCCGATACCGTACGGACGGTGATGTGATAGAAGGACTTACGCAGCCGATGAAACTGCTGGGCGTTTATTTTGTGATAGCTTTCTTTGCCTCACAGATGTTTGCTTGTTTTGAATATTCCCACTTGGACAAGTGCATTGCCATTTTAGGCGCTAATCTGCTGTCCTCTGCCTCTTTGAGTAGTTTATGGATATTGATTCTCTTCATTCTTTTTACGGCGCTGGTCAATCTCTTTATGGTATCTGCCACAGCTAAATGGGCTTTTATGTCTTTCATTTTTGTTCCGGTATTGGCAAGTATGGGCATTTCGCCGGATATGACCCAATGTGCGTTCCGTATAGGTGACAGTGCAACAAATGCCATAACACCTTTTATGTTCTACATGCCACTTGTCTTGACCTATATGCAGCAATATGATAGGCAATCCACTTATGGTTCACTACTGAAGTATACTTGGAGATATTCTTTAGTCATTCTATTGGCATGGACCACCTTATTTGTACTTTGGTACATCAGCGGTTTGCCATTAGGACTGTAATGTCATAACCGATGAACAGCCCGCTTTCGATAACCCCGGTAATGGCTTTCAGTTTCTGTTCCAAATCAGGAACAATGTTGCTGAGATGAATGTCAAGAATGAAATTACCGTTTTCGGTAAATACCGGACCGTCTTTTCCTTCTGCAAGACGTAGGCTGATTTTTGAAGCTCCCAATAAGCGTATCTCGTTTTCCACATGGGAGAGAGCATGTGGAAACACTTCTACCGGTATGGGGTATTTGCTCCCCAGTTTGCTGACAAGCTTGCTCTCATCGACAATGATGTAAGTCTTGCCACTGCTTTTAATTAGGAGTTTCTCCTTAAACATGGCTCCGCCACGTCCTTTGATGAGGTTATTATGCGGATCCACTTCGTCTGCACCGTCGAATGTCCAATCCGGACGCTTATTCCACAGAGTAGTTTGCGGCAGGCCAAGCTGTATACATGTCATCGAAATTTCGGCAGATGCCGGAATGATTTCTATATGCAGAGATTCTTGTTTAACTCGCTGAGCTAATGCAAACAAAGTGAGATAAACGGTAGAGCCGGAGCCTGCTCCTATGGCATCACCGTCTTTGGCCAGTCCGGCAATTTCCTGGGCTACCAATTCCTTACTCGCCTTATTGCTGATTTTATTTGACCATTGCAATTCTTGTATCAACTGATTTTCCCATTCCATCTCTTTAAAATTTAGCTGTTATTACTCTTTCATTCATTTTCGGGTCAATGCTACTTTTCCTATTTGAATATTCCTCCATATTTTTACTTTTTATAATTAGTAACATTGATAATTTGCAAAATGTTTTAATACATCTGTATATAAATACCGTGTATCTTGTTTGTAAAGGTAACTAATCATTACTTTTTATGTAGCAAATGAGCCTTTTATACATAGGTAACGAAAAAAGGTGATACAAAAATTTGCAATATTCGTAAAAAAGCGTACCTTTGCACCGCAATTAAGGCTGGTTCCGTAGCTCAGCTGGATAGAGCAACGCCCTTCTAAGGCGTGGGTCTTGCGTTCGAATCGCAACGGAATCACAAGGAAAAAACCGCAAATGGCTAATAAAAAGCTTTTGCGGTTTTCTTGTTTTAGAATTAGAAAATGTCCGCATTTTGTCAGCATAGGTTGTAATGGGAAACAAATTGGAGTATTTGGTTTACATTGCAGGCAAGATTTATTTGCGATACCTGGAGAAAAAATTATCAATCCAACGGACTAGATATACTATAATAACTCCGGCTATGACCATACTGATAATACGTACCAACATAATTTATAGAATTAAAGATTTGTTTTTATAGAATAATAATGTGCAAAGATAATTGATTGGTGGAGAAACAAAAACTCTGGAAAGGATATAAAGATAGGAATTAACGCATATTTTCACAGATATAATCTTCTATTGTAAAATCACTCTTATATCTAGATATTTCCGGATTCTTCTCTACAGTCGTAATGCAACGTTTTTCTTTACCAAGTACCAACCGGTTTAGGAAGCTCAGGATGTCATGACGATTATCCTTCATAGGAGAATAGGATAGGGAATGTCCTATACCTTCCGCTATATAGAAATAGTATGCTGTCTCTTTTTCTTTCAGTTGCATACAGATAAAGTTTGAGCCCCATAGCCCCATTTCCTCTACTACTGCCTTAGTAAAAGGAACCGTGCTGTCGGCATCACCATGGAACAACATAAGAGGACAAGGGGACATTATCCATTTTGGAATACCATTGGCACAGATTGCTCCAGAAAAGGAAATGACCCCTGCATAATTGAAATTGGCAGGTAATCTGTCCGCAAAAGCCGTTTGATTGCAAATCTCATACTCTGCTTGAAGGGCAGTTATCGCACCTGCACTCGAACCGCAAGCTATAATTTGTGCAGGATTTATTTGCCATTCTACACTATGCTCAATTATATAATTTGTAGCATCACCAAAATCTTCTACAGCACAAGTGATTGCTTGTTGCAGGGCAGAAGAGAATCCTTGCAAGTCCGAATACTCCGATTTATCTATATCCTTTAATTGGGTACGGTAATCTGTTGATACTACCACATAGCCGGCTCGTGCCCAAAAATGAAAATAAGAAATGTAATCGGGATTATCTCTTCTCCCGCCTTTGAAACCTCCCCCAAATGCAAAAAGAATGACGGGCTTTGATTGTGTCCCTTGTATTTGATCAATCATTACATACTTGTCCAGTTTCAGAGTATCAGCCTTTTTGATGGCAAAAGTATATGTTTGCTTGTCAATATGCTGTGCATGCACAACAGTAGCTATACTCAATAATGAGCATGCCATCAAGATAAAAATAAAGCGTTTTCCCATATTCAGTTTATTCTATTAATGCTGCGTGGATTATCTGACCTACAAAGATAGAATAAAACTATAACTAAAAAGATGACATTTAGACATAAAAAAAGGCTATCTATCCCAGACAGCCAATCTTTTTTATTAACCTTAAATCTAATACTATGAAAAACACAGTACAAAGATACGTACTTGCAGGAGATATCCAAATTTTAGCGGGTAATCAGCGGATATTATAACATGGTTTAGTAGAATATTATTTCCGTTAACTATTAACATAAATAATATTCAATTTAACAGAAGAAGGAATTAATATTCCTCATCAGTGATTGCAAACTTTAGTCATGTCCACTGTAAATCCACCATTGGCGGGTATAAATTTTCCTTTTCTTTTAAGAAATTCTATCAGGGTATCTACATCCATATTGTTGGCAGAGCAGGTGAAAAAACGCTGCTGCTCGCCGAATTTTTGGATAATGGCTTCTCTCAATGATAACTCAGTATAACTATTACCTTCCATCATGTGAAGGACTTCATGTGCATGTAATTGTTCCATAATCTTTTTTTGTGGCAAAGATAATATGATATTCTAAGTATAAGTGTAACATATGTGACAAAGTCCAACACACATATCCGGATATTTGCTTTTACGTAAAATAACACTTGTTACGACTATGCTAAAAACCTCAAAAAAAGTAAAAAGGTTTTGCTTCTATACCATTGTAAACTAACTTTGGGAATCAACTTTTAAATGAATTAAAGCATATGAAAAAATTAATCTTATCTATTGCACTATGTTGTGCAGCTACGAATTTCTTTGCGCAGAATGCTGACCCTGCCCAGTTGGTCAACGATGGTAAGGCTGCTCTTGAAGCTAAAAATTACCAGGAAGCTTACACAAAATTTAGTACTTATCTGACACAAACAAACAACCAAGATTCCGTAATTGCATATAACTGTGGCGTTTGTGCCGATAAGATAAAGAAACCTGCCGAAGCTTTGAAGTATTTTGATATTGCTGTACAGAAAAAGTATAACCTGGCAAATGCTTATATAGGTAAAGCCGGTGCTTTGAAAGATTTGAAGAAAAATGATGAGTATGTTGCCACTTTAAAGGAAGGGCTGGAAGCAAATCCCGGTAATAAGACATTGACTAAATTGTATGCCACTTATTACGTAAATCAAGGTATCATGGCGCAGAAAGCCAAAAAGATGGATGCAGCCGAAGAAGCATTTAAACAAGCCATAGCTATCCAAGCAGATAATGTAAATGCACTTAACAGTCTGGGTTCTTTGTATTATAGTAAGGGTGCCAATACCATGAAAACAGATGTAGAAAAAGCAAAAGTTGAATTCAAGGAAGCCAAAGAATATTTGGATAAACTTATTCCATTGCTCTCTGCAGACAAACCAGCTCAAAAGAAGATGATGGATAATGCAAAAACGATGTTGAACTTCATCGACAGTCAATTGAAATAAAAGACTCTCCTATATAAAAAAGAGGCAGATATCTGAATTGATATCTGCCTCTTTTTTAATGTTATGAAATGATTATTTAGTTCTTTTCAGTACAACAGCTGTACGTGCCGGTATGTAAAGCTTCAGCCACTCCTTCTTGTCTTTTTTATAAAGCGGATCGTGGATGGTAAAATGTTTGATGGTATCATCCGTCAAACCATTACCGCCATAATCTGGATTATCTGTATTCAAAATAACTTCATAAGTTCCGGCAGGAACCAAGAAACCGTAATCAGTAAAAGACTGCTTAGGGTTGAAGTTGAATACAAAAATCAAGTCCTTGCGCATATAGGCCAATACCTGGTCACCGTCATTATGCCATATTTCTTGGACCGGAGTAGCCTGGAAGTTCTTTATGCTTTTTACAACTACCAACATGGCAGCATCAAAGTCACCCATATAATGATATGCCAGATTCTTGTTGTCCACCAAATCCCATTGACGGCGGGCATATTTACAAGACCAACCGTTACCTTCACGGGGGAAATCAATCCATTCCGGATGTCCGAATTCATTGCCCATAAAGTTAAGATAACCGCCATTGATAGTAGTCGCAGTCAGTAAACGTATCATTTTATGGAGAGAAATGCCTCGATTTACGGTATAGTTCTCGTCTCCTTTCTGCATGTGCCAGTACATATCCGCATCAATCAAGCGGAAAATGATGGTTTTATCGCCCACCAAAGCTTGGTCATGGCTTTCCGCATAGGAGATGGTCTTTTCATCTTTGCGGCGGTTGGTCACTTCCCAGAACATGCTGGATGGCTTCCAGTCTTCATCTATTTTCTCCTTGATTGTCTTAATCCAATAATCGGGAATATTCATGGCCATACGGTAATCAAATCCGTAGCCGCCATCTTCATATTTTGCCGCCAGTCCGGGCATTCCCGATACTTCTTCGGCAATGGTGATGGCTTTGGCATTGACCTGATGGATAAGCCGGTTGGCAAGTGTCAGATAACAAATGGCATTGTCGTCTTGATGTCCGTTGAAGTAATCTCCATAATTACAGAATGCTTCTCCCAAACCATGACTATAATATAACATGGAGGTTACTCCGTCAAAGCGGAAGCCGTCGAAATGATATTCTTCCAGCCAGAATTTACAGTTAGACAGCAGGAAGTGAATAACTTCGTTCTTGCCGTAATCAAAGCAAAGTGAATCCCAAGCTGGATGTTCCCGACGTCCACCGGGATAGAAATATTGATTAGGATCACCGGCAAAGTTACCCAAGCCTTCCACTTCATTCTTCACAGCGTGTGAATGGACAATATCCATGATAACGGCAATCCCCATACTATGGGCTGTATCAATCAACTCCTTCAGTTCTTCCGGAGTACCAAAACGGGAAGAAGCGGCAAAGAAACTGGAAACATGGTATCCGAAGCTACCATAATAGGGATGTTCCTGGATAGCCATAATCTGTATGCAGTTGTAGCCTTCTTTGGCGATACGTGGAAGAATCTTTTCCTGAAATTCCTTATAGCTACCGACCTTTTCCTCCTGCTGAGACATACCGATATGGCATTCATATATCAATAAAGGATCTGTAGATGGCTTGAAAACCCGCTTTTTCATTTTATAGGGTTTCTCCGGAGCCCAAACCTGGGCACTGAATATTTTAGTCTGTTCGTCTTGTACGACACGTGTAGCCCATGCAGGAATGCGTTCACCGCAACCACCGTCCCAATGTACCATCAGCTTGTACAAGTCACCGTGTTTCACGGCATCAGCAGGAAGCTTGATTTCCCAATTACCGTTTGCTTTACGCTTCAAGCTATATTTTTTTTCTTCTTTCCAATCGTTAAAAGTTCCGACCATAAAGATTTGGGTTGCGTTAGGCGCCCATTCACGGAAAACCCAACCATCGTCAGTACGATGCAGGCCGAAATAGAGGTATCCGGATGCAAAATCAGACAAGGTTAGTTTTCCTTTGTTGGTCAATTCCGATTCTTTGTCTATGGCATGTTGATGACGTCCGTTGATGGCATCGGCAAAAGGTTCCAGCCATGGGTCATTCTTGATTAAATTCAATGTTTCCATAAAGAGGATGAGTTTTGGATATTTGATAAATTTACGCTTTAACTTTCACAATTATTTTTTTTACACCGTCAGGGGTAATACCCGGAGCATGCCCGTCCTGAGGGAAAAAGATAGCAAACATTCCGGGCTTCACTGCAATATAGTCCTCCGCCAGTCCTTCAAAAAAAGTGATGTCTTTTTCCGCATTGTAAGGAGCATCAACCGGAAGGCAGTCTTGGGCGGCGGTATAACCCATTATCTCCGTACCGGACAAGGGTATTTGAATGTCAATATAGTCTTTATGGGTTTCCAGTTTGGCATTTTCTTTTTCTTTTGGGTTTGTCTGCGCCACGTTGACCAGCAAGTCCTTTCCTTTCAGTTCGGTCTTGCCGATTTCCAAAGAGTGCAAGTCATGTGATTTTAAAAAATCAATGGCCTGCTCAAACAGAGGATGCAGCAAAGTATATTTTTCTATGTTTTCAAGTCTGTCTATAACCATAATTCAAATGTTTTAAGTTAGTTATATAGGTAAATTATTCAAAGTCGTCTATGGTGTAATTCACAAAATCAGAAAAACGCTTCATCTGCTTGAAGATGTCGTCTGTACGATCCAAAAAGTCTGGAGCAAGAAAGAAGCTGTCCGGCTGGCAGCAGGCAACCGTATACTCTTTACACTGAAGGTATTTCAGATAGGGATAGTCCTTTGGAAATCCTTTTGGAGCTGTTTTTAGAAAATTCTCTCCGATGACGGGAAAGTATTGCTTGAAAGCAGGATCTTCCACTATACTGCGAAATTCATCTATATTGTCGTATACCGCTTGTCGCAGAGCTCTTAACAAGGGCGGGGGAGGACAATAACTTCCACCGGCCAACAAGCAGTTTCCCGGTTCCAGATGCACGTAATAGCCACAATGGTCGGATTTCTTTCCTTTCGCATTGATATATCCTCCCAGATGTGTCTTGTAGGGAGTTTTATCTTCGGAAAAGCGTGTATCACGATAAATACGGTATGTACAGTCCTTTGCTTCTATACCACGGATGCTTTCATCAAATAAAGAGATACGGGAGATAATTACTGTAAGCAAGTTTTCAAACTCGCTGCGGGCGACTTCATACTGTTCCCGGTGAGAATTGAACCATTCACGATTGTTGTTTGCAGACAGTTCTTTCAAAAATTGAAATATAACAGGGATATTCATATCATATTCTTTCCTTATTATCTGCCAAATTTACGGATAATATTTCTAACATGCTACAAAGAAGGGTAAAAAAAAGCATCGGCTCTGGTAAACCGATGCTCCTTACACATTTATCAATCAAACAGACGCTTCTGTTTTTGATGTACTTACTTATCACAAGCGGGTACGTCTCTTTTAATTAATCTTATATCTAATACTATGAAAAACACATTTATATAACACAACAAATCGGGATTTTGTTCATGCAGATGAGGATAACTTTAGCATAAAAAATGGGTGGGTCATTTTATTCTGCATCCGGTTTGCACTATCTTTGCAAGAAAAAATGTAGAATATGGCCGAATATAAATTTGATGAAGATAGCGTTAAAGCGCTGATAAATTGGGCAAAGAGCACATCTTTCCCTCAAAGTGTAACATTGTCTGATGCTGAGAACATAGTGGATGTGAAACGCTTTGTGCAAGCTAACCTGAGTGATATAGATGCACATTATCCTGATGATTTTTATAATCCTGCCATCACGCGGCTATATCGGCTGAAGGAATATATGGAAGAGAACAAATAAAGACTTGGCACTGATTATGCGGAAAACCACGAAGCGATTAAGAAATCCGCGTTGTTCTGCATAATCAGTGTCAAATCTAATAAATCACCAGAGTTGTGACTCCGTTATAGCTTTATCTTAAGTATCTTTCCTCCATATCCTTCGACGGCCACATTAGTAGCCTTATAGGGAAGCAGACTTATGTTTTCTTCTTTTCCGCTGAGCAGCTCCGTAGCTTTGTACTGGTCCATCTGCGGTATTTGTAGGAAGTCAAAAGCATGGGAAGGAATATTTATGGCAAGGTCTGCCGAGATATGGTCGAAGTTCACGACGAACAGCAGCAGGTCTCTCTCAAATTTGCGCAGGAATGTATATTGCTTATGTTCATTAAAGCGCCATCCGTTGACATTGGCATACATCAAATCGAAGAAAGCCCCCTGAGAGATGGCCTTTTCTTCATTGCAAAGAGTCAGTAGCCGTTTATAAATGCTGTATAGGTGTTTCTGGTCCTCCGTCAGCATCTTGCCGTCGAACTTGCCGCCATTGCGCCAACGGCGGATGGTATCTACACTCCAATAGTCAAAGATGGTTGTACGTCCGTCTCGGCCGCTGAAACCTTCACTATCCATGCCCAGCTCACCAAACTCCTGACCGAAATAAATCATCATCGGATTGGTGTTCATGCAAGCTGACACAATGAGTGCCGGAATCGCCTTGCGTGGGTTACTGGCAAAAAAGTCGGAAGCGATACGTTGCTCGTCATGGTTTTCCAGAAAGTTCAGCATGCGTTTTTCTATACCTCCCAGACTTTGCCAAGAGCGGGTGATGGCAGTTGCCGATTCATACCCGCAAGTAACAGCCCGCAAGGTATCATAAAGTCCTACTTTGTCGTATAAATAATCAAACTTGCCACGGAACAAGTAATTCTTGTATTCTCCCGGGTTGTAGACTTCGGCTATAAACAGCAGGGAGGGATATTGTTCCTTGACCTGCGGAATTGCCCATTCCCAGAACTCTACGGGAACCATCTCGGCCATATCGCAACGGAAACCGTCTATGTTCTTTCCCGCCCAGAACAGCATGATATCCAGCATCTTGGTCCATGTGTCGGGAATGGGGTCGAAATGGCAAGTCCCGCCGTTCTGGTAATCCACTCCATAATTCAACTTTATAGTTTCGTACCAATCGGTGATGTTTGGATAAGCGTCAAAACGGTTGTTTCCGGTAGCTTTTGCCGGAAACTCCCTATAAGGTTCGGCGGCTGCACCTTTCATGTCAAATTGGCCATGCAGTTCCGATTTCGGGATATAATAGAAGTTATTATATGGGCTGAACGCATAATTGGTATCATCGTTTGAACCCAGTTGTGAAGTGCCATCCGGCTGGGCATCCGAGTGATATTGACGGGCTACGTGGTTGGGAACAAAATCTATGATGACCTTCAGACCGCTACGGTGAGTGCGCTGCACCAGATTCTCAAACTCTCTCATACGCTCCGGTACGTCCTTGGCGAGATCCGGATCGACATCATAGTAGTCCTTGATGGCATAGGGAGATCCGGCTTTACCTTTCACAATGGCCGGATGGTCGGGTTGGATATTGTGACGGCGGTAGTCAGTTTGCGTAGCATGCTCGATGATGCCCGTGTACCATATATGTGTAGCGCCAAGCTTCTTGATTTCTCCCAACGCCTTGGCTGTAAAGTCAGCCATCTTGCCGCATCCATTTTCGGTGATGCTGCCATTATTGATGCAGTGGTTATTGTTGTTTCCGAATAGTCGGGTGAACACTTGATAAATAATCAATTTGTTTTCGTCGTTCATTTCTTTGTTTTCTATGTTATAGAATGGTTATTTTATTCTTTCCAAATGCTGCCTTTGTCTATGAGCAGACGTTCCAATATATCATTGGTCGTATTATATCCCTGCATGAATATCTCCTCCGCCTTTTCCAGCTCTGTATTGCTGTATCCCTCCAAGTTATAAGGTTCTATCAGCAAATCAGCCTTCTCGCGTTCAGGAAAAGAGTTGGAGCGGAACATAAAGTTATAGGAACGTAAGGCAATGCTCACAATGTTCATTTTATACTTGGTCGCCATCAGAGGGCTGACATTCACGGCAATCACTTTTTCGCATATACGGCGGAGGGTAGAGACCGGCAGGTTCATCAGCAGACCTCCGTCCACGTAATGGGTGCCGTCTATATTGACCGGGGCAAACAATACCGGCATGCAACACGAAGCAGCTATGCGTTCGGCGATGTCACCCTTATGGAAATGTACCAAACGTCCATGGTCCAGATCAGTAGCTGTAATAATCAGAGGAATTTGCAGTTCTTCCAGTTTTTTGGATTTCAAATTGCTTTTCAGGAAATCGATGAATTCTCCCAATTCAAACAATCCGACTTTGGGAATCACCAGTTTGGTCAGGTCCTGAAACTTGTGCCCGGCAAAGTAGTCAAGAACTTTATGCGGTTCATTGCCGTCGGCGTAGAATACCCCGGCCAAGGCTCCGGCGCTGACTCCGGAAAGTATATTGGGCTTTATGTCATGTTCCAATAAGGATTGCATGGCACCCAAATGGGCAAAGCCTTTGATGAAACCGCCGCTTAAGGCAAAACCTATTGGATATTTTTTAGTGAACCAGTTGTTCGTTACTACTTCCATGTTGAAAATATGATATATTGTTCGGCACGAAATTAATGATTTTATTGTAGGGAGAAAGGAAAATAGCGGAAAAAAGTTCAAAGTATTAAGAGAAAAGTCTTCTCTATTAAGGAGAAAGTTTTTCTTAGTTAGGGAAAAAGTTTTTATCAGTTAAGAAAAAACTTTGTTTATGGTTTGCGGATGTCTATCCCAAGCCTTGGGATAGACATCCGCAAACTGGGGATATGTATCCGCAGTGTGCGAACAAAGTTTTAGGATTAAGGGATACTGTTTGAGAATATACGTTTATTTCTTTGCGATTGCTTTCAGCAGTGCATATCCTCCAAACCACTGAATCAGCATGCCCGGAATGCCCATACGGAAATCTTGCACAGCCAGAAAGAAATTACCGCACAACGCCCATTCAAAGACCGTACCGATAATTTGATAGGAGAGGACTACACCCAGCAATGCCAATAAAGAGATATTCTTGGCATAGCGTGCAGCAAGAGCGGCGGTTCCGGCCAGCAGACCGGACTTTATAAGTATGGCCGGCAACACGGCTGCTGCAGGCATGGCAAAAAGCAGATGATTGATGACCGGAGACAAGAGAGCCGTCAGCAGACCTACCTTGAAACCATATTTATAAGCAGCTATCAGTGTAAAGAAATAGATGGGAAGCAACGTCGGACCGCCTGCTGGGACCAGATGGCAGAGTTGCGGCAAGGCGATGTTTCCTGCCACGAACAGCAGGGCGAATAGATAGGTCTTTACGTTGCCGAAAGGCAAAGAATAAAGTTTTGCAGATGTTTCCATTTGTATAATATTATAGTTGATAAATCTATTTTTAGTATGACTGTTTAAAACTGAAAAGGTTTAATCAAATCTTCACCAATTCATATTCCATGGTTCCCAATCCTATTTTCTCGGCATGGCGCAATCCGGCAAGCCAGTCCGTGTCGGGGTGCATCAAGTGGAACTTGTCGCATCCACACAAGTCGTCGTGCTCGTGTGCCGTGGCAAGGCAATTGTTACCGTGCAGTATCGGGGCTTGGATGACCATATCTGCACATGCCTTGTCCAGTGCAACCGGGTCTGCCGAAGCCAGAATGCCGAGGTCGGGCACGATGGCGGCATCGTTGTGGTTCCAGCAGTCGCATTCGGGAGATACGTTCATGATGAAGCTGATGTGGAAATGGGGCTTGCCCATAACGACAGCGAGGGCATATTCCGCAATCTTGTAGTTCAGGCGCTCGGAGGTATCTTCGGCTCCCATCACGGCACCGTCGTGCTGGCAGAGGGCTACGCACTGTCCGCAACCTACGCATTTGGTGTAGTCTATTTCTGCCTTGCGGCTGGTATTGAGGTGCACAGCGTCGTGTGCGCAGTGCTTCACGCAGATGTTGCAGCCTATGCAGCTTTCTACGTCAATCTTGGGTTGCGAGGCGCAGTGCAGTTCCAGCTTTCCGCCTACACTGGCACATCCCATGCCCAGATTCTTCAAAGCACCGCCGAAGCCGGCTTGTTCGTGTCCCTTGAAGTGGTTCATACTGATTACAATATCGGCGTCGGCTATCGCTGTACCGATTTTGGGTGCCGGACAATATTCTCCGTTCAGAGGGATTTCGCGGTAGTCCGTTCCCTTCAGTCCGTCGCCGATGATGACCTGGCACTGGGCCGAAATGGGGTTGAACCCATTCTCCATCGCGCTTTGCAAGTGGTCTACGGCATTGGCGCGACGACCGGAATACAGTGTGTTGCAGTCCGTCAGGAAAGGTTTGGCTCCCAGGCTGCGGAGCAGGGTTGCCATTCGAGCTGCATAATTGGGACGCAAGTATGCCAGATTGCCGGGTTCGCCGAAATGGATTTTGATGGCAGCAAAGCTATCCTTCAAAGGGAGTTGCTCGATGCCTGCCCGTTTCAGCAAGCGTTCCATTTTATCCAAAAGATTGGATGTAGGGGAAGTACGCAAGTCAGAGTAGTATACTTTTGCTTTTTCCATGTGTTTTACCTGTTTATAGTGATAGTATCTGCAAAAATAACGGATTATTTCCATATTAATAGGTATATGGCTAAAAAAAGTAGGGAAATCCCTTTTGACAAATAGGGGGATAATAAGAGGTCTATCCATGTTTCTGCCTACCTTTGTGGCAACTAAAAACTCGATAAGATGAAAACAATCAGACTAATTATTGCGGGACTGGTAATGACGATGGGATTCAGCAGTTGTTCCAGCTTGTTTTATGATGCTAAGGTAGATGTGTTGAACAGTATCCAGAAGGGGATGAGCAGGCAGGAGGTCACCAAGATATTGGGAACTCCAGAGTATCGCCGCTTCGACCGGGATATAGAAGAATGGGAATATTCCAGAGTGCTGTCCGGTAAAAGTAATATCAGCCGAACTCAGATTGTCGTGACTTTTGAAGGTGGGAGAGTCGTTGCAATGGACTCATTCTCCGGAGAGCCACGTACGTTGCCGGTTGTTCCCAGTGAAGTAGTGATAGATTCTCCAGCTCCGGTTTATGTCAGGGGGATGCACCCCGAAGACTTCCGGCATTTTTATGAAAAAGTGAAGTCCCGCCCTTTCAAGGATGATCAAATCGAAATGATGAGAACCGTTGCCCGAAACAACAGTCTGAACTGTGTACAATGTGCCAGTTTGATGGCACTATATACTTTTGATGACGACAAGATGAAAGTCCTCAGAATATTCGCTCCCAATATCGTAGACCCGGAAAACTACGAAGCGATTTTAGACGTCATTGATTCACTGTTCAAGAAAGACGACGCCAAGAAAATTCTGGGTATACGCTATTAAGGAGCAGGCTTGTCAGAACGCATTATAAGGGAAAGTGCCATAACGGACCGTTCCCGTGCCCTATATTCATGTCTTTCCCCCGGTTTATCGCAGTACCGATATACTCTTTAGCCTTGCAGACTGCTTCATCGGGTTTGCTGCCACCGGCAAGAAATGTAGCTATGGCAGAGGAAAGGGTACACCCCGTGCCGTGCAGGTTACGGCTCTCTATTTTGGGATTGGAATAGAGGATGCATCCGGATGGCAGGACGTCAGCCCCGGCAGAAGGTTGCCGGCAATAAAGCACGTCGCACATGTCATTGCCCTCCAGATGTCCGCCTTTGACAAGAACAGCGGTGTTGTATCTGCAGGATAATTCCTGTGCCGCTTGCTGCATCTCCACAGTGCCGGCAATGGTTCGCCCCCAAAGCAGGCTTGCTTCATTCAGGTTGGGAGTAATGAGGGTGCATAGCGGAAACAGTTCCGTCTTAATGACTTGTATGGTTTCTTCGGTCATCAGCCGCCGTCCGCTGGTCGATATCATGACGGGGTCATAGACTATACACTCCGGAGTATATGTCTGAAGACAATCGACAATGGCGGTCACAATACCGGCATCATATACCATACCTATCTTGACGGCATCCGGCCTTAAATCATCCATAACAGAGGCGATTTGTGCCTTAACCATATCCGCAGGTATCGGATAAACCGATTGTACTCCCAGTGTATTCTGTGCAGTAACAGCCGTGATGACGGAAGCGGCATAACCTCCCAAAGCGGAAATGGTCTTTATGTCTGCTTGTATGCCTGCACCACCCGAACAGTCGGAACCGGCAATGGAAAGGATAATAGGGGGAAGCATGAAATAATTAAAAATTAGAAATTAAAAATTAAAGGGGTGAGAGGAAAGCTGTTTCAGGTGGAGGAAGTGGGGGATGAAAGCTTCCTTCGCTTGCTGCCAGACATCTCCCAGCAGTACGGCACCTCCGAAACCTAAAGCGGCTATTTCCGGAAGATGTTCCAAGGTGATGCCACCCAATGCCATCACCTTTGAGTCGATAATACCAGCTTGCTGCGCCTTCTGCAAGGTATCGCAGGAGTAAGCGGAAGAATAGCCTTCTTTGGATATACTGTCATAAATGGGGCTGAGGAACACATAGTTACAATCTGATTTATGTTTCAACACTTCTTCAAGAGAGTGACAAGAGCGACTGACATGTCCCTTATATCCGGACGGTATCTGCGGATTGCGCCCGTTCAGATGAATTCCTTTCAGACCGAAAACGGATGCCAGCTGGAATTGCTCATGCGTGACAATGCGTGGCATATATTCCATCGGTAGCTGTTGAAGAAAATTCCCCATCTCCTCTGCCGAAGCTCCCGGCTTGCGCAGGTGGAGTATTTCCAAACCGTTTTGGAATAAGGAGGTAACTGCCTCTGCTTCTCCTTCAAAGAATTGCGGCGTGGTAATGACTATCAGTTTCATATCTTTATGGATGTTTGCCTATAATGAGAGAATATACGACTGCATGGTCCTTAAATCAATCGTCCATAGCTTTCCAGCCAAGGGTTCACCGTAGCCGCAAATCAGTTTCAACACTTCATTGGCTTCTACGCTACCCACAATGGCAGGGGTTACGCCGATAACCGATTTGTCCGGAGATGGCATGAGCAGTGTCCCTTCTTCATCCGGATAGAGGTCACGATAGTTTTTTGCACTCTCACCGTAGCAGAAGACGGACACTTGGCCTTCAAAGCCTTGAATGGCACCATAAACGTAGGGCTTGCCCCAAGCGTTGCATACGTCATTCAGCAAGTAGCGGGTAGCGAAGTTGTCGCACCCGTCTACCACTATATCGTAGTTCCTTATCAGTTCTCCGGCATTCTTCTTGTCCAGACGGAAGGGGTATACTTCCACGTTTACATCGCTGTTCAAACCCTGCACTCTACGGGCGCCACATAGAGGTTTAGGCTGCCCAAGGTCAGCTTCAGCATACAGAACCTGACGTTGAAGATTACTGATGCTGACCTGGTCATCGTCCACCAATCCCAGCGTTCCGACTCCTGCTCCCGCCAGATAGAGGGCAATGGGAGAACCCAATCCTCCCACACCGACTATCAACACCTTGGCATTACGCAGTTTCTCTTGTCCGGCTTCGCCTATTTCAGGGAGGGACGTTTGTCTGGCATATCGGTTCATTTGTTCATTATTATTAAGGTTCTGTATTCGGCCACTCATCTCTTGAAAGCCTTCAAATCAAAACTCGCATCCCAATCTTTCCACACTGGTTCGCGCCCCAGGCGTTTCAATGCTTTGTCCACTTCCACAGCCTTGCGCTCGTCGCTGACATGAAACTGTTCCAGTGTTTGCGGATAGCTGTAATATCCTCCCGGTTCGGTCTTGCTTTCGGCGCTCATGGTTGTCACACCGAGTGTTGCCATATGGTCGCGTATATCGGCAGGCTCGCGGGTGGAGTAGGAGATGTCTACATCATGGTCGAAGATGCGCATGGCGAAAGTGACTTGTGCCAGTTCGCGGTCGCTCATGATGACATTGGGCTGGAAGCCGCCGTTCTCCGAAGGACGCATACGGGGGAAGTTGACGCTGTATTTCGTTTGCCAATAATGTTTCTGGAGATAGCGCAGGTGATAAGCCATCATGGTGATGTCTGTCCGCCATTCTTTCTCCAGACCGATGAGCACTCCCATGCCGATGGAATGGACGCCTGCCTGCCCCATGCGGTCGAAACCATTGACACGCCATTCGAATTTGGACTTCATGCCACGGGGGTGGTAGATGTTGTAATTCGACTTGTGGTAGGTTTCTTGAAAACAAATCACGCCATTCATGCCGTGTTCTTTCAGCGTTGCATACTCTTCCGTTTTTAAGGGCATCACTTCTATTTTCAGATTGCTGAAGTAGGGTTTTGCCAGGTCCAGTGCACGGGCTATGTAGGGCACGCCTGCTTTGGCCGGATTTTCTCCCGTCACCAACAGCAAATTCTCGAAAGGTGCCAGCTTCTTGATGGCCTTGTATTCGTTCACGATTTCTTCTTCCGTCAGTATGGTACGCGGCATGGGGTTGCTGATATGGAAACCGCAATACACGCAAGAGTTGGTGCAGGAATTCGTGATGTAAAGAGGCACGAACATGGAGATGGTTTTCCCGAATCGTGCCTCGGTGTATTTCTTGCTCAATCGTGCCATCGTCTCCAGATAGGGGGCAGCGGCGGGTGAGATGAGGGCCATGAAGTCCTCTACATTACAATGTTCTTTGGAGAGGGCACGGCGTACATCCGCATCTGTCTTGGCATGGATGCGTGCCGTGGTTTCCTCCCAGGATATATGTTCTAATTCGTCTGAAAACATAGTGCTCTATCAATTCCCATTTATTTCTTTTTTAATTCTCTCGACAACCGCATCGCACAGAAGTTCGGTCCGCACATCGTGCAATACTCCCCATCCACATGCTTCCCTGCATGAAAATAGCTGAACGCACGTTCCGGGTCGAGCGACAAGTCAAACTGGTCTTTCCAGCGGAATTCATAACGTGCTTTGCTCAGTGCATTGTCACGCACTTGTGCTCCGGGATGCCCTTTTGCCAGGTCGGCGGCATGGGCGGCTATCTTATAGGTGATGACACCTACACGCACATCCTCCTTATCGGGCAGTGCCAGATGCTCTTTGGGAGTGACATAGCAGAGCATCGCCGTACCCAGCCAGCCTATCTGCGCTGCACCGATGGCGGACGTGATATGGTCGTATCCCGGTGCGATGTCCGTCACGATGGGGCCGAGCGTATAGAAAGGCGCATCGTGGCATTTTTCTATCTGGCGCTCCATATTCTCCTTAATCTTGTGCATGGGCACGTGGCCGGGACCTTCGATGAAAGCCTGCACATTCTTGTCCCAGGCACGCAGCACAAGCTCGCCCATCGTGTCGAGTTCTGCAAACTGCGCTTCATCGTTGGCATCGTGCGTAGACCCCGGACGCAGCCCGTCTCCCAAAGAGATGGCAACGTCATACTGTGCCAGAATGTCGCAAATGTCATCAAAGTGTTCGTAAAGGAAACTCTCGCGGTCGTGCACCAGGCACCATTTGCTCATGATGCTGCCGCCACGGCTCACGATACCGCACAGCCTTTTCTCGGCCAGATGCACATTATGGCGGCGTATACCGGCATGGATGGTGAAGTAGTCCACTCCCTGCTCGCATTGTTCAATCAAGGTGTCGCGGTAGATTTCCCAGGTGAGGTCCTCCACCTTGCCGTTCACTTTCTCCAATGCCTGGTAGATGGGGACAGTACCTACCGGAACGGGACAGTTACGGATAATCCATTCGCGCGTTTCGTGGATATTCTCCCCGGTGGAGAGGTCCATCAGCGTGTCGCCTCCCCATTTACAGCTCCACAAAGCCTTTTCCACCTCTTCTTCAATGCCGGAGGTGGTGGCGGAGTTTCCGATATTGGTATTTATCTTCACCAGGAAGTTACGGCCTATAATCATCGGCTCTGCTTCGGGATGGTTGATGTTGGCAGGAAGCAGGGCACGTCCGGCGGCAATCTCCCGGCGTACAAATTCCGGTGTGATGTGTGTCTCTATTCCCAGCTCCGCGCAGTTCATGTTCTCGCGAATCGCCACATACTCCATTTCAGGCGTGATGATGCCTTGTTTGGCATAGTACATCTGTGTGCAGCATTTTCCTTGAAGGGCGCGGTAGGGCAGGGTGATGTGCTCAAAGCGCAGAGAGTCGAGCGACCGGTCGTCGCGGCGCATGCGCCCGTACTCCGACGTTATTTCGGAAAGCTGCTCCACATCGCCGCGTTTCAGTATCCACGGCTCGCGCAGACGGGGCAGCCCTTTCTTCAAATCCACTTCGACGGCAGGGTCGCTGAACGGTCCGCTGGTATCATACACATACACTTCCGGATTCGGAGTAAGTACCTTTTCTCCATCAACGAAGTTCGTACTGGGCACTTGCTCCACCTTGCGCATAGCTACGCGCAATTCGGGAAACAAGGTGCCCGGCAAATATACTTTCTCGGAACGGGGGAATTTTATCTTCTGGTTCATTTTTCTTTAGGTTTTGTTATGTAGAGATTTACGATTAGACAATTTACGATTTACGATTGGAGTTTGTATTGTTAAACAACCTCTCTCAACCGGTAGGTTTATGATTGCATGAGTAACTTCAATCGTAAATCGTAAATTGTCTAATCGTAAATCTCCCTGTTTTGTCATTTTTCATTCAAGAAAGCCGTCAGCGGTGAGCTGGCTTCCGCAACAAAATTATCTGCCTGTATGCCCAGACCTGCTTCGTATGCCATGCGTCCCGCCTCTACAGCCTGCTTGAACGCTACCGCCATGGTCACGGGGTCGCCCGCCACTGCAATGGCTGTATTCACCAGGCAAGCCGAAGCGCCCATTTCCATAGCCTCTGCCGCATGGCTCGGGGCACCGATACCGGCATCCACCACTACGGGGATATTGGCTTGTTCAATGATTATTCTCAGAAAATCCCTTGTCTGTAGTCCTTTGTTTGTGCCGATAGGAGCACCCAGCGGCATGACGGTGGCGGCACCAGCTTCTTCCAGCCTCTTGCACAGTGTGGGGTCGGCCTGGCAATAGGGCAGTACCACAAATCCTAACTTGACCAGTTCTTCCGTGGCTTTCAGCGTCTCCACAGAATCGGGCAACAGATAGCGGGGGTCGGGGTGTATCTCCAGTTTCAGCCAGTTCGTGCCGAAAGCTTCACGCGCCATCTGTGCAGCAAAAACAGCTTCTTCGGCATTGCGCACGCCGGAGGTGTTGGGCAGAAGCTGGATACCGGGATGCTGTATGTGTACCAGCATATTGTCTTCCTTGTTGTCCAGTTCAATGCGTTTCATGGCTACCGTCACCATTTCTGTGCCGGATGCCAGGATAGACTGCTCCATCACTTCATCGGAATTGAACTTTCCGGTTCCTAAAAACAGACGGGAGTTGAACTCACGTCCCGCAATCACTAATTTTTCCATATCAGTCGTCATATATTAATTCTTTATTTTTCATTCTCCATTAAAGAAATGATTCTTTTCATTTCATCTGCCGGACTATCGGCATGCAGTACCGTGCCCGAAAGGGCAATCCCGCTTACCCCCGTCTGCATAACGGCTGGAATATCCGCTATGGTTATTCCACCGATGGCTACTATCGGAAGGTGTATATCCTTCTCCTGCATCCGGTGGATGATAGCTGTATATCCTTCCAGTCCCAATATCGGACTCAGATTCTTCTTGGTAGTGGTGTAGCGGAAGGGGCCGCAGCCTATGTAGTCGGCACCGGCTTTGTAGTGTTGCAGTACATCCTCAAAAGTATTGGCGGTACCGCCTATAATGTACTCCGCGCCCAGAATCCGGCGTGCGTCGGCTATGGGCATGTCTTTCTTTCCAAGATGTACGCCGTCGGCATGCAGTTTTCGCGCCAGTTCCACATGGTCGTCAATGATGAAGGTGGCACCGTATTGCCGGCAAAGGGCCTGCACTTCCAAAGCTACGGGTTCTATCGTTTCCACCGGGGTGTCTTTCATGCGCAGTTGCACCCAGCGGCAACCGCCTTCGAGAGCCATGCGTGCAGCATCCAGATACGAGTATCGTTCCGTGTAGTGCGTGATGAACTGCATTCCGCAGTTTTTCAGTTTCTCGTACTTCATCTTCTTCATCCTCCACAGGCTGCTTTGATGATGATGATAGACATATATTCCCTCAGAGCATATTTGGGCCATTCCGTGCGAAGCACAATATGATTGTCTACGGCGATGGCAATGCCCTGTGTCGGTAAGGCGAGTTCTTCGATAAGTTGTGAAAGGGTAGAGGCACCGGTTTTCACTTCTTTGTTGTTGACTAATACTTTCATTTTTCTGTTTATTAAGAAATAATGCAAATCGGTAGTTTAACTATTTCAATTACTGATTCGTATAAATAAAACAATGGAAGTAAATACAAAGAAGCGTCTTTACGGCAAGTTCAGTGAAGAAAGAAATATCCAATTCCTACGGCAGTACTAACTGCATCAGGTTCGAGGGTATAATCTCAGCCCGTCGGGGCACCCCTTTGTCTTTACGGCAACAAAGGTAAGGGAAAATCGGAAATAAAAAACAAAAGAACGTACTTTTTATTTCAGTGATTACTTTTTGTTTACTTGCGCCCCTTTGTGGCACGTATCTTTTTCAGCGTATTCCGAACAGTGGTTCTGACTCCAGTTGAATAAAAATCAAGCTCTGTATTTTCTAGTATCAGTTGCAATTCCTGCAGCAGTTCCGGCTCCTTCCTGCAAAGCAGATAGGCTATTCTGATGGAAAGGGCTTGCACTCCTATGCTTTCTTGCGGAGATAGCATGTGGTCCAGGCAGTAATTCAGCAAATCGACGGAGATTGGAGTAGGGATGGGAATATTATACAGTATAGATAATAAGAGACGTTTGGAACCGTCGTGCGTGCAGTCTATCAGCCGTTGAATGATTTCATCGTACAGTAGGATGAACCAGCCGGGATGGATTTCGCTCAATTTCTCGCATACCCATATTGCCCGCCATGACACCGTCTGTTTTTCATCGTATGTCAATCGGTATATATCTTCAAAATACTCGGGGCAGAGGCATACCTCTTGTACCAGAGAGTCTATCGATAACTTATGAATAGGTACTGCCAAGGTATTTCTGAACTCCGTAATCTTTTCCATATATCCCATTTTGTTGTGAGTGGCAAATATAAAGGAAATGGCCTACTAAAACAAGAAAGGCTGTCTATTTGAAGAAAGACAGCCTTGAAAATATTCTATTTAAGGAATTATGCAATCCCGTGAGCCGTAGCTTCCGGTGCAATCTTCTTGATAAGACCTTGCAGCACTGCACCAGGACCGCACTCTGTGAAGTCCGTAGCACCATCGGCAACCATGTTCTTCACTGTTTGCGTCCAACGTACCGATGCTGTCAGCTGAGCCACCAGGTTCTTCTTGATTTCTACCGGGTCAGTATGAGGCATAGCGTCTACATTCTGATATACGGGGCACTTCGGAGCATGGATTTCTGTTGCATTGATGGCTGCTTCCAGTTCAACTTTGGCAGGGTTCATCAGCGGAGAGTGGAACGCACCGCCTACCTTCAACGGCAGAGCACGCTTTGCACCTGCAGCCTTCATCAGTTCGCAAGCCTTGTTGATACCTTCTATGGAACCGGAAATTACAATCTGTCCCGGGCAGTTATAGTTGGCTGCCACGCAAACTTCACCTTCAGCACTTACTTGAGCGCAGATTTCCTCAACCTTTTCATCCGGCAGGGCAATAATGGCTGCCATAGTGGAGGGCTGTGCCTCGCAAGCCTTTTGCATAGCCATGGCACGGGCATACACCAGTTTCAGACCATCTTCAAAGCTCAGTGCACCGGCAGCAACCAAGGCAGAGAACTCGCCCAATGAGTGACCGGCGGTCATCTCCGGCTTAAAGTCATCGCCCATGCAGAGGGCGGAAATAACGGAATGAAGGAACACGGCAGGTTGGGTAACTTTAGTCTGGCGCAGGTCTTCATCTGTTCCGTTGAACATAATATCAGTAATACGATACCCGAGGATATCATTTGCTTTCTCAAAAAGTTCCTTGGCTAATGCCGAATTTTCGTACAGGTCCTTTCCCATGCCAACGAATTGGGCACCTTGACCCGGAAATACAAATGCTTTCATATTTACTCGTTTTTTAGTGTTTAAATAAAAAGTGCTGCAAAGGTAGAGGTTTTTCTGATATTCACCGCACAAACGGATGTTTTTTGTGCAATGCCCTTACTTTAAGGAGGGAAGCTAAAATACAATATGTATGCTTGGGCCTTCTGTGGTATCCGGAGGCTGAAATACTTATAAATGAAACACTTTCTCCTTATTGTACTTCCTACAATTAGACCTCTTGTATATTCTTGTAAATTACATATTGTATTCCATACGATAACAACTGAAAATGATATTGTATAAAGTAAGATATGTATTCAGTTGAAAAATAATGCTTTATAACATTATAAAAATATTCTTTTCCTTTATTGCAAATTAGAAAAACCTATTTATATTTGCAGCGCTTAACGAGATATATTATGCAAAACATAGAACAAAAAACGCCGTTGGCAAACAATCATATCTCTGTGGACTGTGTAGTGATTGGTTTTGACGGAGAACAGCTAAAGGTTCTGCTAATTAAGCGTGCAGGAGAGGAAGAAGGAGAAATCTTTCATGATATGAAGCTTCCCGGAAGTTTGATTTACATGGATGAGGATTTGGATGAAGCTGCCAAACGGGTGTTGAATGAATTGACGGGGCTGAAGAACGTCAATCTGATGCAATTCAAGGCATTCGGCTCAAAAAACCGTACGAAGGACCCCAGAGATGTACATTGGCTGGAACGTGCCATGCAGTCCAAGGTAGAGCGTATTGTCACCATAGCCTATCTTTCCCTGGTGAAGATAGACCGCGCATTGAACCGTGATTTGGACAATTATCAAGCTAGTTGGGTAGCCATGCCGGATATAAAGGCTCTGGCATTCGACCACAACCTGATTATCAAGGAAGCCATTACCTATGTCCGTCAGTACGTCGAGTTCAACCCGTCTTCACTGTTCGACTTGTTGCCGCGTAAGTTCACCGCATCCCAGCTTCGCACTTTGTACGAACTGGTGTATGACAAGCAGTACGACGTACGCAATTTCCATAAAAAAATTGCCTTGATGGAGTATGTCGTCCCCCTGGAAGAAAAACAGCAGGGCGTGGCCCACCGGGCGGCACGCTACTACCGTTTCGACAAAAAGATATACAATAAAATCCGACGGTAGCCGGATTGTAAATTCTTCATATCACTTTCATTTTAATATTGATAGAAATGTATTTATTAGGTTATGACATCGGCAGCTCGTCTGTAAAAGCGAGTCTGGTAAATGCGGAAAGCGGCAAGTGTGTATCGTCTGCCTTCTTCCCCAAGACTGAAGCGGAAATTATCGCAGTGAAGCCCGGCTGGGCAGAGCAAGACCCCGGAAACTGGTGGGAAAACTTGAAACTGGCCACACAAGCGGTATTGGCAGAATCCGGAGTAAACGCAGAAGACATCAAGGCGATCGGTATCTCTTATCAGATGCATGGCTTGGTATGTGTAGATAAAAACCAGCAGGTGTTGCGTCCTGCCATTATCTGGTGCGACTCCAGAGCCGTGCCCTACGGACAAAAGGCTTTCGAAACATTGGGAGAGGAGACTTGCCTTTCACATTTGCTGAATTCTCCGGGCAACTTCACGGCCTCCAAACTGGCTTGGATTAAGGAGAATGAGCCTTCCGTTTACGAAAAGATTCATAAGATAATGCTGCCAGGCGACTATATCGCCATGAAGTTGAGCGGTACCATCTGTACCACGGTGTCCGGTTTGTCCGAAGGGATGTTCTGGGATTTCAAGAACAACCGGGTTGCCGACTTTCTGATGGACTATTATGGATTCGACTCCTCTCTGATTGCCGACATCAAACCGACTTTCTCCGAGCAGGGACGTGTCAATGCTGCTGCAGCCGCAGAGCTGGGTCTGAAAGAAGGTACGCCTATCACTTACCGTGCCGGCGACCAGCCCAACAATGCCCTTTCCCTGAATGTATTCAATCCGGGTGAAATAGCTTCCACCGCCGGAACGTCCGGCGTGGTATACGGCGTGAACGGTGAGGTGAACTACGACCCCAAGTCACGTGTCAACACCTTTGCACACGTCAACCATGCTGCCGGGCAAACCCGTCTGGGTGTTCTGCTGTGCATCAATGGTACGGGCATTCTCAATTCATGGGTAAAACGCACCGTTGCTCCCGAAGGCATCTCCTACAGCGATATGAATCTGCTGGCGGCGCAAGCTCCCATCGGCAGTGCCGGTATCAGTATCCTGCCCTTTGGAAACGGTGCGGAGCGTATGCTGGAGAACAAGGAAATAGGCTGCTCCATTCATGGCATCAACTTCAACCAGCACGGCAAACAGCATATCATCCGTGCAGCGCAGGAAGGCATCGTTTTTTCCTTTAAATATGGAATCGACATCATGGAACAAATGGGCATTCCCGTGCAGAAAATTCATGCAGGCAAGGCTAATATGTTCCTCAGCCCGCTGTTCCGCGAGACATTGGCCGGTGTGACGGGAGCTGTCATCGAACTGTATGATACCGACGGCTCTGTAGGTGCCGCCAAAGGCGCCGGAATCGGTGTGGGCATATACAAGGACAACAACGAAGCATTTGCCACGCTTGAGAAGCTCGAGGTGATAGAGCCGAAAGTGGCAGACCGCCAGGCTTATGCCGACGCATATGCGCGCTGGAAACACTGGGTAATGTGCTAATGTGCACATTAAAACGTTAGCACGTTAAAACAATAAATTAATAATTAACCCCGTGATGAATGTGTCTGTCATTGGCACATTCTCACATTAAAACATTAAATTCTTATGGCAACAAAAGAGTATTTTCCCGGAATAGGAAAGATTAAATTCGAAGGTAAAGAGAGCAAGAACCCGATGGCATTCCGTTATTACGATGCCGATAAAGTAATCATGGGTAAGAAAATGAGCGAATGGCTGAAGTTCGCCATGGCATGGTGGCACACTCTTTGCGCAGAAGGTGGTGACCAATTCGGTGGCGGAACAAAGAAATTCCCCTGGAACGGTGAGGCTGACAAGGTTCAGGCTGCCAAGAACAAAATGGACGCCGGCTTTGAATTCATGCAGAAAATGGGTATCGAATACTACTGCTTCCACGATGTAGACCTCTGCGAAGAAGCCGAGACCATTGAAGAATACGAAGCCAACTTGAAGGAAATCGTAGCGTATGCCAAGCAGAAACAAGCAGAAACCGGCATCAAACTGTTGTGGGGTACTGCCAACGTATTCGGCCATGCCCGCTACATGAATGGTGCAGCCACCAACCCCGATTTCGATGTAGTGGCACGTGCCGCCATCCAAATCAAAAACGCCATCGACGCTACCATCGAACTGGGAGGTTCAAACTATGTATTCTGGGGCGGTCGCGAAGGCTACATGTCCTTGCTGAATACAGACCAGAAGCGTGAGAAAGAGCACCTCGCACAGATGTTGACCATCGCCCGCGACTATGCACGTGCCCGCGGCTTCAAAGGTACCTTCTTGATTGAACCGAAACCGATGGAACCTACAAAACACCAGTATGATGTAGACACCGAAACCGTTATCGGCTTCTTGAAGGCTCACAATCTGGACAAAGATTTCAAGGTGAACATCGAAGTGAACCACGCTACTTTGGCGGGCCACACCTTCGAGCACGAACTCGCAGTAGCCGTAGACAACGGTATGCTCGGCTCCATCGACGCCAACCGTGGTGACTACCAGAACGGCTGGGATACAGACCAGTTCCCCATTGACAACTTCGAACTGACCCAGGCAATGATGCAAATCATCCGTAACGGAGGCTTTGGCAATGGCGGTACAAACTTCGATGCCAAGACCCGTCGCAACTCCACCGACCTGGAAGACATTTTCATTGCCCACATCGCCGGTATGGACGTGATGGCACGTGCACTGGAAAGTGCAGCCAAACTGCTTGAAGAGTCTCCTTACAAGAAGATGCTGGCCGACCGCTATGCTTCCTTCGACAGTGGTAAAGGCAAGGAATTTGAAGATGGCAAACTGACACTGGAGGATTTGGTAGCTTACGCAAAAGCCAACGGTGAGCCGAAACAGACCAGCGGCAAGCAGGAATTGTATGAGGCAATCGTGAATATGTACTGCTAATAATGATCAATGTTTAGTGATTAGTGGTTAATAAGTTGCGCATGAGGTGTTTCAATATTAATCATTAATCGCTAATCATTAATCGCTAATCATTAACCATTAATCATTAATATCATGAATTATACAGAAAAAGGCAGTAAACTCTACCTCTTCTCTATTGTGCTGGTAGCCGTCATCGGGGGCTTGCTTTTCGGCTACGATACAGCAGTCATATCCGGTGCCGATAAAGGGCTTCAGGCATTTTTTATGGGTGCCTCCGATTTTGTCTACACAGATACGATTCACGGCATTACCTCTTCCAGTGCACTTATCGGATGTATCATCGGTAGTGCTCTTTCGGGATTCTTCGCATCCAATCTGGGACGTAAGAATTCTCTTTTCATAGCCGGCGTCTTGTTCTTTCTGTCGGCATTGGGCTCCTACTACCCGGAATTCCTTTTCTTCGACTATGGTGTTCCTTCCTATTCCTTGCTCGTGGCATTCAATTTCTACCGTGTATTGGGAGGAATCGGCGTAGGTTTGGCATCGGCCATCTGCCCGATGTATATTGCGGAAATTGCGCCGAGCAACATTCGCGGGACTCTGGTATCATGGAATCAGTTTGCCATTATCTTCGGCCAGTTGGTGGTTTACTTCGTGAACTTCCTCATTCTGGGCGAGAATTCAAATCCGGTGATAAAGGCCATTGAAGGAGTCAACCAGATTCTGAATCCCGAAGCGGCAGCATGGACCACAGAGACAGGATGGCGTCTGATGTTTGTCAGTGAGGCTGTTCCTGCAGGAGTCTTTGCGTTGCTCGTACTGTTTGTTCCCGAAACGCCACGCTATCTTGCCATGAGTGGCAAGGATGATAAGGCACTCCAGGTGTTAAGCCGTATCAACGGCTTGGCTCAGGCAAAGGTTATTCTGTCTCAAATCAAAGCCACGGCAGAGGAAAAGACGGAAAAGCTTTTCACTTATGGCTGGATGGTTATCTTTATCGGTATCATGCTGAGTGTATTCCAGCAAGCGGTAGGTATCAACGCCGTACTCTATTTCGCACCGCGTATCTTCGAAACGATGGGAATGGGCAACCCGATGGTTCAAACCGTCATCATGGGTATCATCAATATTCTGTTCACGTTGCTGGCTGTCTTTACAGTCGAGAAATGGGGACGTAAACCGCTGCTCATCTCGGGGTCTATCGGCATGGCGATAGGTGCTTTCGGAGTAGCTCTTTGCAACGTTGTGGCAGGGCTTCCTCCCATGTTGGCTGTTGTCAGCATCATGGTCTACAGTGCTTCGTTCATGTTCAGCTGGGGCCCCATCTGCTGGGTACTGATTGCTGAAATCTTCCCGAATACCATCCGTGGCGCTGCAGTAGCCATTGCCGTAGCCTTCCAATGGATATTCAATTTCATTGTATCTTCCACCTTCGTACCTATGTACAATATGAGTTTGGGAGATATGGGAGACAAGTTCGGGCACATGTTTGCTTATGGCTTATACGGAATCATCTGTGTGGTGGCTGCTCTGTTTGTCTGGAAGCTTGTTCCCGAAACGAAAGGCAAGACACTGGAAGACATGACCAAGCTGTGGAAGAATAGAAGAAACAATAGATAAGACCGTCATTGAAACTGTCCATATAAGACGGGAAAGAGGAGGCCTGATGAATGCCTCCTCTTTTTGTTATCAATTCCGTATCTTTTCCCTTATCCGTTCAAGATGGGAAAGAAAAATCTTCGGAGGGGAAGATAACATGTAAGGATAAACCGTACCTTTGCACTGTTTTTAATCAGGAATAGCAAGAAAGTTATGGATTCAATGAAAATCAATAAGGTGCAGATACGCAATCTGCAGATTGAAGATTATGACCAGTTGGCACAATCGTTTACGCGCGTTTATTCAGACGGAAGCGATGTGTTCTGGACGCACAAACAAATAGAAAAACTGATACGCATCTTCCCCGAGGGGCAGATTGTGACGGTGGTTGACGAGAAAATCGTGGGCTGTGCGCTTTCCATCATAGTGAACTACGATGATGTGAAGAACGACCACACTTACGCCCAGGTTACGGGCAAGGAGACTTTCAACACCCACAATCCGAAAGGCAACATACTTTATGGCATCGAAGTCTTTATCCATCCCCAATACCGTGGCCTGCGTCTGGCACGCCGTATGTATGAATACCGCAAGGAACTTTGCGAGACATTGAACCTGAAGGCAATCATGTTTGGCGGACGTATCCCCAACTACTACAAATATGCCGATCAAATCCGCCCCAAGGAGTACATAGATAAGGTGAAGCAAAAGGAAATCTTCGACCCGGTGCTGACCTTTCAGCTCTCTAACGACTTCCACGTGCGCAAGGTGATGCGCAACTACCTTCCCAATGATGAGGAGTCCAAGCACTACGCCTGCCTGCTGCAATGGGACAATATCTACTATCAGGCTCCCACACAAGACTATGTAAACCCCAAAACCACTGTCCGCGTAGGCTTGGTACAATGGCAGATGCGTACCTACAAGACACTGGATGACCTTTTTGAGCAAGTGGAATTTTTTGTGGATGCCGTGAGCGACTACAAGAGTGACTTTGTCCTTTTTCCCGAATACTTCAACGCACCGTTGATGGCAAAATTCAACAACGAGGGCGAGTCGCAGGCTATCCGCGGGCTGGCGGCCTATACCGAGGAAATCAAGGAGCGTTTCGTCAAGCTCGCCATCAGCTATAACATCAACATTATTACGGGCAGTATGCCGCTTATCAAGGAAGACGGGCTGCTATACAACGTAGGATTCCTCTGCCGACGTGACGGAAGTTATGAAATGTACGAAAAGATACATGTCACTCCCGACGAGATAAAGTCCTGGGGACTGAGCGGAGGCAAGTCCATCCAAACTTTCGATACGGACTGTGCTAAGATAGGCGTGCTGATATGCTACGATGTAGAGTTCCCCGAACTGAGCCGCATCATGGCGGACCAAGGCATGCAGATACTCTTTGTTCCTTTCCTTACCGATACGCAGAATGCTTACAGCCGCGTAAAGGTGTGCGCCCATGCTCGTGCCATCGAAAACGAGTGCTTTGTAGTGATAGCCGGCAGTGTAGGCAATCTTCCCCGCGTGCACAACATGGACATCCAGTATGCCCAGTCCGGCGTGTTCACTCCCTGCGACTTCGCTTTCCCCACAGACGGCAAGCGTGCGGAAGCCACTCCGAATACCGAAATGATTCTTGTGTCGGATGTGGATCTGGACTTGCTGAATGAACTGCATACCTACGGCAGTGTACGCAACCTGAAAGACCGGAGAGGCGATTTGTACGAGGTGAAGATGAAAAGATGACTTTCCCGAATGCCACACTCGGTTGCCTCCAATGCCACACCTTATTCTCCGAAATGCCACACTTCATCGTCCGGAATGCCATAGGTTTCGGACAACGGAGTGTGGCATTTCAGCTGCTGAAGTGTGGCATCCGGGACGATGAAGTATGGCATTTCGGATGGTAATTCCATAGTTTATCCGTATCTTTACAAAACTTTTATTCTAAAAAACAGAAACAATGGCCAAGAAAGCTCTCTCTGCTCCCGAAATACCTCTCTGCATCAATGTGTTGCGATTACTTAACTACCGTCTGGCTCCCGACGAGCTGATTCTGTTCGACTGGCTTACAGTAAAACAGATTTCTTTTAAATACAAGCCTTTCCATTACTCCCAGGCGCGTGTAGAGGAAGAAACCCGTATCCGCCGTACCCGGCAGGAAGTCATCATTAAGCAATTCTCGGCCTTGGGCTTCTTGAAAACCGACATAAAGGTCAATTCCGTCACCCGTGGACGTGTCCGCTATTACTCCGTGGACTTCAGTGTACTTGCCGACGTGGATGTCCTGGTAGAAATCATCATGCCCCAAACCACGCTCTTCCGTGACTTCATCCTCTACTTTGCCTACCACGCCACTATGCAGAAGAAGAGCAAGGAAGAACAACTGAAGCCTGCCTCCGCCATAAATCACGAGGCTGCCGCCCGAATCTATCAACTGCTGAGCCAAGTCTATGACGAGCGCCGCCAATACTATAATGATGGGGGACTGACCGGAGATGTGAAGCCTGAACGCTCGAAATCTGCCATGCAATTGCAGCATAACAAACCCATAGAACGTAAACTGGCAAAGTTGGCAGACTACTACAACGATAACAGCATCAAAAACGCCTTTCTTGCCTATGTGGACGAAATCCTGACCCAAAAGAAAGAACCCGAAAACCTGATGTATTACTTTCTCTCTTTCGATGAGACATCGGATTGTTTCGGAGTGGTGAATCATTACCTTAATTATTTCACCTTGCATTATAGTTACAGCAGCAACAGTTGAAGTCTATCCGCTGATGATGCTGTTATTATTTCTTTTAATATAATACTTTATTATTCTTTCCCATGCTGTTCTCTGCACGCTTATTGCTGATTGCGGCAATAGCATTCGCAGAATTCTACATACCATTTGTTGAACTCAGCAAAATAGCCCTCTCATTTGTTGTTTTCAACGTAGTTTTCAGGGGGTAAGTTTTGGCAAATTCTGCGTTTTTTGTCGTTTTTTGCTTAGGGAACCCTGCATTGCCCCAAACGACATCTACAGATGCACTTCTATGTACTAATTCGGGAAAAGAGAAAAGAGGGACAGTGTTGAGTGAGCGAATATTTTTTAAAATCGTACCTGCATATTTTTTTGTTCTTAAAAAGTCTCTTGTATTTAAGTTTTTTGTAAATTTGCACCCTTAAAATGGAGAAGGTAGCTTTTGACGTACCAAATGCCTATCAAGAGTATCTTCAATCGTAAATTGTAAATTGTCAAATAGTAAATATCAAGATGGGTAAGAAGTTTGCCGAATATTCGAAGCTCGACCTTTCCGAAGTGAACGGAAAAGTGTTGAAGAAATGGGACGAAAACCAGGTTTTCGCCAAGAGTATGACAGAACGTGAAGGTTGTCCTTCTTTCGTATTTTTCGAAGGACCTCCCTCGGCCAATGGTATGCCGGGCATTCACCACGTAATGGCTCGCTCCATTAAGGACATTTTCTGCCGTTACAAAACGATGAAGGGGTTCCAAGTAAAGCGTAAGGCCGGATGGGATACTCATGGACTGCCCGTGGAACTGGGTGTGGAAAAAGCACTCGGCATTACGAAAGAGGATATTGGCAAGACTATTTCCGTAGCGGAATACAATGCCGCCTGCCGCAAGGACGTCATGAAGTTCACCAAAGAGTGGGAAGACCTGACTCACAAGATGGGCTATTGGGTGGACATGAAGAGCCCCTACATCACTTACGACAACCGCTACATCGAAACCCTGTGGTGGCTGTTGAAGCAACTCTACAAGAAAGGACTGCTTTATAAAGGATATACCATACAGCCGTATTCTCCCGCTGCCGGTACGGGACTCAGCTCGCACGAGCTGAACCAGCCCGGATGCTACCGCGACGTGAAAGACACGACCGTGGTGGGGCAGTTCAAGATAAAGAACCCGAAGCCGGAAATGGCAGAGTGGGGGACTCCCTACTTCCTGGCATGGACTACCACTCCGTGGACATTGCCCAGCAATACCGCGCTCTGTGTAGGGCCTAAGATAGACTACGTTGCCGTGCAGACCTACAACGGCTATAGCGGCGAGAAAATGACCGTCGTCCTGGCAAAGGCGCTGCTCTATACCCACTTCAACAAAAAAGCGGAAGGCATTGCATTAGAGGACTATAAGCCGGGTGATAAGCTGATACCGTTCAAGGTGGTGGGCGAATATAAAGGCCCGGACCTGATAGGCATGGAGTACGAACAGCTCATCCCGTGGGTGAAGCCGATAGACGTTGCCGAAGACGGTAGCTGGACTCCCAGCGACAAAGGTTTCCGTGTAATTTCTGGTGACTATGTGACGACTGAAGACGGTACGGGTATCGTACACATTGCCCCGACCTTTGGTGCGGACGATGCTTTTGTGGCACGCGCTGCAGGTATACCGTCCTTGTTCATGATAAACAAGAAGGGTGAGACCCGCCCGATGGTAGACCTCACCGGTAAGTTCTTCTTGATTGACGAACTGGACGAGGAGTTTGTAAAGGCATGTGTCAATGCAGACCTTTACAAAGACTATCAGGGCAAGTGGGTAAAGAATGCCTATGACCCTCAATTCACTGTAGACGGCAAGTATGATGAGCAGGCTGCACAAGCTGCCGAATCATTGGATATCGAACTCTGCATGATGATGAAAGCCGCCCGCCAGGCATTCAAGATAGAAAAGCATGTACACAATTATCCGCACTGCTGGCGTACGGACAAACCCGTATTGTACTATCCGCTGGATAGCTGGTTTATCCGCAGCACCGCTTGCAAAGAACGTATGATAGAGTTGAACAAGACCATCAACTGGAAGCCGGAAAGCACCGGTACGGGACGTTTCGGCAAGTGGCTGGAAAACCTGAATGACTGGAACCTCAGCCGTTCGCGCTACTGGGGTACTCCGCTGCCCATCTGGCGTACAGAGGACAATAGCGAGGAAAAGTGTATCGAGTCTGTAGAAGAACTTTACAACGAAATAGAGAAATCCGTAGCTGCCGGCTTGATGCAGTCCAATCCTTACAAGGAGAAGGGCTTCCAGCCGGGTGTATATACCAAAGAGAATTACGACAAGATAGACTTGCACCGTCCTTACGTGGACGATGTCATCCTTGTTTCTAAAGACGGCAAGCCGATGAAACGCGAAACGGACTTGATTGACGTTTGGTTCGATTCCGGTGCCATGCCTTATGCACAGATACACTATCCGTTCGAGAATAAGGAACTGCTGGATAGCCACCAGGTATATCCTGCCGATTTCATCGCCGAAGGGGTGGACCAGACACGCGGTTGGTTCTTCACGTTGCACGCCATCGCTACAATGGTGTTCGACAGTATTTCTTATAAGGCTGTCATTTCCAACGGCTTGGTGCTCGACAAAAATGGTAACAAGATGTCCAAGCGTCTGGGCAATGCCGTAGACCCCTTCTCGACCATCGAGAAATACGGGTCCGACCCGTTGCGCTGGTACATGATCACCAACTCTTCTC
This sequence comes from Bacteroides sp. AF29-11, assembly GCF_003602895.1. Taxonomy (NCBI): domain Bacteria; kingdom Pseudomonadati; phylum Bacteroidota; class Bacteroidia; order Bacteroidales; family Bacteroidaceae; genus Bacteroides; species Bacteroides sp. AF29-11. The sequence continues at coordinate 343,212 of NZ_QTLY01000002.1, read as the reverse complement.
CGTGGGACAATCTCAAGTTCGACGTGGATGGCGTGGAAGAGGTGCGCCGCAAGTTCTTCGGAACACTCTATAACACCTATTCATTCTTCGCCCTCTATGCCAATGTGGACGAATTTGAATACAAGGAAGCCGACGTGCCCATGACGGAACGTCCCGAGATAGACCGCTGGATTCTCTCCGTGCTGAATACGCTGGTGAAGAACGTGGATACCTGCTACAATGAATACGAGCCTACAAAGGCAGGACGTCTCATTTCCGAATTCGTGAACGACAACCTCTCCAACTGGTATGTCCGCCTGAACCGCAAACGTTTCTGGGGCGGTGGTATGACGCAGGACAAGCTCTCTGCATTCCAGACACTCTATACCTGCTTGGAAACTGTAGCCAAGCTGATGGCACCCATCGCTCCGTTCTATGCTGATATGCTCTATTCCGACCTGATTGCAGCTACGGGACGCGACAATGTGGTTTCCGTACACCTTGCCAAGTTCCCCGAATATAAGGAGGAAATGATAGACAAGGGATTGGAAGTCCGCATGCAGATGGCACAAGACGTCACTTCCATGGTATTGGCATTGCGCCGCAAGGTGAACATCAAAGTCCGCCAACCGCTTCAGTGCATCATGATACCGGTAGTGGATGAAGAACAGCGTGCACACATCGAGGCTGTGAAAACACTTATCATGAACGAGGTGAATGTAAAAGAAATCCAGTTTGTGGACGGTGCTGCCGGTGTACTGGTAAAGAAAGTGAAATGCGACTTCAAGAAGCTGGGACCGAAATTCGGTAAGCAGATGAAAGCCGTGGCTGCTGCTGTGGCAGAAATGTCCCAGGAAGCCATTGCCGAGCTGGAGAAGAAAGGCTCTTATACGTTCAATCTGGACGGTGCAGAAGCCGTGATTGAAACGGCAGATGTGGAAATCTTCAGTGAGGATATTCCGGGATGGCTGGTTGCCAACGAGGGCAAACTGACCGTGGCTCTGGAAGTTACCGTTACCGAAGAGCTGTGCCGTGAGGGTATTGCACGCGAGCTGGTAAACCGCATTCAGAATATCCGCAAGTCGAGCGGTTTTGAGATAACAGATAAAATAAAGATTACATTATCAAAAAATCCTCAAACAGATGATGCGGTAAATGAATATAATGACTATATTCGCAACCAAGTTTTAGGAACTTCACTGACGCTGGCAGACAACGTAGAAAATGGTACAGAACTGAACTTCGACGATTTCTCGCTGTACGTGAGCGTAGTGAAAGAATAATTAAATACTAACCCTGATTAACACGTAAAAGTTATGGCAGAAAAGACTAGATACTCAGATGCTGAATTGGAAGAATTCCGCGCTATCATTATGGAGAAGTTAGAGTTGGCACAACGTGACTATGAACTGTTAAAGGCCAGCCTGACGGGTGCAGACGGTAATGACACCGACGATACATCTCCTACGTACAAAGTACTGGAAGAAGGTGCCAACACCTTATCCAAGGAAGAAACCACACGTCTGGCCCAACGCCAGTTGAAGTTCATCCAAGGATTGCAGGCTGCTTTGGTGCGCATTGAGAACAAAACATATGGCATTTGCCGCGAAACCGGCAAACTGATACCGGCAGAGCGCCTTCGTGCAGTGCCCCATGCCACTTTGAGCATCGAAGCTAAAAACAACGGCAAGAAATAAAAATGGGTAAATTCTTTACGAAGGGCCGGATAGCCTGCCTTATCATATTTTCGGTATTGGTTATAGACCAGATTATCAAGATTTGGATAAAGACCCACATGTACTGGCATGAGAGTATCCGGATTACGGATTGGTTCTATATATACTTTACCGAGAATAGTGGTATGGCTTTCGGTATGGAAATATTCGCCAAACTGTTCCTGACCTTGTTCCGCATTGCTGCAGTCACGGTCATTGGCTGGTTTCTGTACAAGTTCGTGAAGCAAGGCATGAAGACCGGATTTATCATCTGTGTGTCTTTGGTCTTGACGGGAGCCTTGGGAAACATTGTCGACAGTGTGTTCTATGGCGTGCTGTTCAACGAAAGCACCCATTCGCAGATAGCCTCCTTCATGCCTGAAGGAGGGGGATATGGCCCGTGGTTCCATGGCAAGGTGGTGGATATGTTCTATTTCCCCATCATTGATACAAACTGGCCCGCATGGATGCCGTTTGTCGGTGGAGAACATTTCATTTTCTTCAGCCCGATATTCAATTTTGCGGATGCAGCAATCAGTTGCGGTATCATTGCTTTGCTGTTGTTCTACGGCAAGGACTTCAATGATGCCTATCATGCTGCCATAAAGAAATCATGAAAGGAATAAATCGAATTCAATGGTGTAGCGTAGTCCTTCTGGTGTTCAGTCTGACGGCTTGTAAGGTGAAAAGACCTGAAACCGTCCTTCCGGATGCCAAGATGGAAAACGTGCTTTATGATTATCACATAGCCAAAGCTATGGGTGAAGAAGTGCCGTATAACGAAAGTTATAAGCGGGTGCTATACATTGAATCGGTTTTCAAGAAATATGGCATTACTCAGGCCGATTTTGACTCTTCTATGGTCTGGTTTGCCCGTAACCCGGAAGTACTTACCAAAATCTACGAGAAAGTGAATGTACGGTTGAAAGCCGAGAGAGACGGTATCAACCATTTGATTGCCCTGCGTGACAACAAGCCGAAAGAATCACTTCCCGGAGACAGTATCGACGTGTGGATATGGCAGCATATCTATCAGTTGACGGGTATGCCCCTGGACAACAAGATAACGTTTACGTTGCCATCAGACACCAATTTCCACGACCGTGACACGCTGCGCTGGAGCGTGCGCTTCCGTTTCCACAACGGTGCACCGGACAGCATACATGCTCCGTTGATGGCGATGCAGGTTCTTTACGAAAAGAATGACAGTGTCATCAGTGCCATTCGGAAAGTACAAGACACAGGTGTGGAAACGCTCACCTTGTTTGCCGATACTTTAGGAGAAATCAAGGAAATACGCGGGTTCATCTATTATCCGCAGCAGGAGACTCCACAGCCTTTGCTGGCAGACCGTATCTCACTGATGCGCTATCACGCCACGGACAGCTTGGTCATTGCCCCAAAGGACAGCCTTCAGCAGGCGACAGACTCCCTTCGCAAAGACAGTATCGGAAAACCTGAGAAATTGAAACCTCTGGAAATTCAGGAGCAGGAAAATACCACGACTCCCAGAACCATACGTCCCCGTCCGAAAGCATGAAACGCTACGCTTCCCATTTTCTGTTTCTTCCCGGGCATGGCTATCTGAAACAATATGTGGTGGAGATAGGTGAAGGACAATGTGTATCACGTATCTTCCCATTGACAGAAGAGGTGGAGAATACGGAATGGCTACCGGGAGTCATAGCTTTGCTTACGGAGGTGGAAACAGACTATCCTCATTTTGATACGTGCTGCAATATACTGACGGCAATCCCTCCGGTTATCGAGGAAGAATTGCCTTATTTGATTCCCTGGTTGTTTTTTCCTTTTGATTTTACTACAATGCAGCCTGGCGCCGGAACTCAGCGCAAACTACTGCTGTGGCAATAGCCACGTTCAATGACTCCGAGGTCTCACGGCTGGCGGGATAATTCGGTATGTATAGTTTGCGGTTGATGAGTGCCTCCACTTCTTTTCCGATGCCATTTCCTTCATTACCCATCACAATCAGCCCATTTTTCGAAAGCGGTTGTCCGTACATATTCTCTCCGTCCAGGAAAGTGCCGTAAACGGGAATATCCTTCAGTGAGCGGATGAACTCGGGTAGGGGAGTATAATGCAGTCTGACGCGTGCGATACCTCCCATCGTGGCCTGCACAGTTTTGGGATTATAGATATCCACCGTGTTGGGCGAACAGAAAATATGCTCTATCCCAAACCAATCAGCAAGGCGGACAATCGTTCCCAGGTTACCGGGGTCTTGCACATCATCCAAAGCCAGACAGAGGGAGTGACTGATGACGGAAATATCCGTCTCCTCATCCGGCTGCCGGAACACAGCCAGCACTTGTTGGGGAGTTTTCAGCAGGCTGGCACGCGAAAGTTCCTCCTCCGATACTTCCGTGACATCCGTTACGGTGGAGAGAGGGCGGTTCCGGGAAAGCCATTCTGAAGTTGCCAGCAAGAACTGACAAGGAAAATGTCCCAACAAATCCCCTACGAGTTTAGGTCCTTCTGCCAGAAATACCTTGTCGGCCTTCCGGTTCTTTTTCTGCTCCAACGAGTGGATATATTTAATGCGATTTTTACTTAATGCCATAGGACACACATGTTATCATTTGACAAAAATACGTGATTATTTCAATATAATCAAAAACTCTGCACTCTTCCGGCGTTTTTTATTTCGGGAACAAAAAAATACAAGTATATTTGTAGCTGTTTATGCGCAATTAATGACTCGGTATGAATAAAGGTTTCCGCTACGCGATACTTACTACTATCGTACTTTTGTTGGCTTCCTGTTCTTCTACCAAATATGTGCCGGATGGCTCGTATTTGCTGGATGAAGTGCGCATACATACTGATAATAAGGAAGTAAAACCATCCAATCTCTCCATGTACATCCGCCAGAATCCCAATGCGAAGTGGTTCAGCCTGATAAAGACCCAGTTGTATGTCTACAACTGGTCCGGACGGGACTCTACACGCTGGATAAACCGTACATTGAGGAAATTAGGGGATGCCCCGGTCATATACAGTGAGGAGGAAACCAACCGGACCAGGGAAGAAATCACTAAGGCTGTGCAGAATATGGGCTATATGGGCGCCCTGGTGGAACCGGTACGCCAAGTCAAGAAGAAAAAGATGAAGTTGGTCTATAAGGTGACGACCGGTAAGCCCTATAAAGTGCGTACCTTGAAATATGATATCCGGGACAGTAAAATAAAGGAATACATGCGGCAGGATTCCGCAGTAACCCTATTGTCCGAAGGCATGTATTTTGATGTCAATGTACTGGATGCAGAACGCCAGCGTATCACAAACAAACTGCTTCAGAATGGATATTACAAGTTCAACAAAGAGTACATATCCTATACCGCAGATACTGTCCGTAATTCTTATCTGGTAGATTTGACGTTGCACTTGGCTCCATACAGGCAGCACAACGAGGATACACCGCAGAATCACCGGCAATACACTATCAATAAAGTGAGTTTCATTACCGACTATAATGTGTTGCAGGCATCTGCCTTGAACAGCATTGAGGTGAATGATTCATTGCACTACAAAGGATTCCCCATCTACTACAAAGACAAGCTTTATCTGCGTCCCAAAGTGTTGACCAACAATCTGCGCATCACTCCGGGAACTCTCTATAACGAGCAGAACGTGCAGCGTACCTACTCCAACTACGGACGCCTGCAAGCCCTGAAATATACCAATATCCGTTTTTTTGAAGTGCAACAGAGTGACAGTGCAAAGCTCAACGCCTATGTGATGCTGACCAGAGGCAAGCATCAGTCCGTATCTTTTGAGGTGGAAGGCACAAACTCTGCCGGCGATTTGGGAGCTGCCGCTTCGGTGGCTTTTCAGCACCGCAACATGTTCAAAGGTTCCGAAACATTCATGTTCAAGCTACGTGGGGCATACGAGGCTGTGTCCGGTTTGCAGAGCTCCTTGAATCAAGACTACATAGAATTAGGTGCGGAAGCAACCATCAACTTCCCACGGTTTATGTTTCCCTTTGTATCCAGCGATTTCAAGCGGAGGATAAGGGCTACTACAGAATTCGGATTGCAATATAACTACCAGATGAGACCCGAATTCACGCGCATTGTAGCATCTGCCGGATGGAGCTACAAATGGGGGGTACAACAACAGCGTTCGCAGCATCGCATTGATTTGCTGGACATCAACTATCTGTATATGCCCAGCATAGACCAGACATTCAAAGAGGATTATCTGGAGAAAGACGAGAACTACATCCTCAAATACAATTATGAAGACCGCTTTATTGTCCGCACCGGCTATAGCTATATCTACAACAGTGCCGGAAGAGCATTGATGAATAACTCCGGTATCGGAAATTCCTATACCATCCGCCTCAATTTTGAATCGGCGGGTAACTTGTTGTATGCTGTGGCAAAGCTCGGAGGAATGAAGAAGAATGCATCGGGGGAATACACTTTGTTGAACATTCCTTTTGCCCAATACCTGAAAGGCGATTTTGACTTTGCCAAGAATCTGGTCATTGACAACCGCAATTCATTGGCATTTCATTTTGGTGCCGGTATCGCCATTCCATACGGCAATGCAACAATGCTTCCATTTGAGAAGCGCTACTTCTCCGGCGGCGCCAACAGTGTGCGCGGATGGTCTGTACGTGATTTGGGGCCCGGTTCTTTCCCCGGCGATAATAACTTCATGAACCAGTCGGGAGACATCAAGCTGGATGCCAGCATTGAATACCGCACACGGTTGTTCTGGAAATTCAGAGGAGCCCTCTTTGTAGATGCCGGGAATATCTGGACAATACGGGATTATAAAGACCAGCCGGGAGGTCAGTTTGAATTTGACAAGTTCTATAAACAGATTGCCGTGGCATATGGTTTAGGATTGCGTCTTGACTTGGATTTCTTTGTATTGCGTTTCGACGGGGGTATGAAGGCCGTCAATCCGGCGTATGAGAAGAAAAAAGACCGTTATCCCATTATCCATCCTAAATTCAGCCGCGATTTTGCCTTCCACTTTGCTGTGGGATATCCGTTCTAATGGGAAGTGGAAAGGTGAAAATGGTTATTGGGCATCTATGCACCCAGCCATTTTCAACTTTCACCTTTCCATTTTCAACTTTTAATTAAAAGCGTAATAGCTGTCAATCATCGTCGCTTGACGTGCTGCTGCCACACCTTGGGCATCCAGCGTCACTGTCATTTCCTCACCGTTCGGAAGGGTCATTTGTGCAGTGCCGTCATTGTTCATTTGCAGCAATTCTGTGCTGACACCATCGGCAACAACATTCCAAGTATTCAACTCTTTGTTGTAAATGAGTTCCATAGAAGCAGTCTCACCTTCTTTGGTGATAGAATAGCCGTTTTCAAGTGTCTCTACCAGGTAGTCACCGTTTTCGCCTTTCACTTTCTTTACATCACCAATGCTGGCCATAGGGTTTGAACCACTCCAGAATTCGATGGAGTTGATGACCAATGCATCGGCCAGATAGCAAACGCCATATACCGGGATAATATTGAATGCCAGATAAACCAGTTCGTTTACAAACTTGGTACCAATACCTTGATTCCAGCTGACCAGTTTACTATGCAGTCCAAAAGAACCGATACAAGAACTGAAAAGAAACGAGCCGCAAATCATTACGGTCGCAGCCATCTTCAAATTGAACTTTTTCATAATCACTCTTTTTTATTTTACTGTGTTTAATTAGCTTTATAGCTCATCGAGTTATTTTAAGCATCCGCAAATATAGGATTTTTTACGAAAATACATCCTATTTGAGCTTAAAATCTGTTTTCAGTAAAACGGAAGTGTCTATTTACGAGCCTTTTGGAAAAGAGCTTTTCCTATCCAGCGGTCAACGGCAAACTTGCCCGGACCTATGATATACATCAATATGAACACTACCAGATACACAAAAGCCAACTCTTTCGTGGCAAACGGGTCATTGCCATGAATTACAAAAAAGGCAACAGCCATTGTAAACACCATTGGTATCATAGCCAAACGATAGAGAAAACCTATAATGAATGCCATGGAACATGCCAATTCACCAAAGATAGCCAGTCCTAAAGACAGCGGACTGCCTACACCCAGCGGGTCAGGGAAAACAGCCGACAGCTCTTGAAAGTTAGTCCACTTCTGGATGCCGTGGTTCATTAATAATATACCGAATACAATTCTTGCAATCAATAGTATAGCAGATGTTGCCGTTCCGTCCGGTTTGACAGGAAATAAAAGTCGTTTTAACATATTCATTCGTTTTTAAGTTCGTATATGAACTATAACAAATATTACTCAATAAAAGTTTACTCCCGCTTCAAGGGTTTGATGATAATCCGTAAAGACGGGTCATAGGTAAAGTAACTCCACATCCAGTCTACGAAGATGAAAAGACGGTTCTTTACACCCACAATACTCATCAAATGGATGAATAGCCACACAGCCCATGCCGGAAAACCGCCAAAACGCAGTTTCTTAAGCTCGACTACGGCATGATTGCGGCCAATGGTCGCCATGGAGCCTTTGTTTTGATATATAAACGGCTGCAACGGCAGGCCTGTTTCTGCACGCTGCAAGTTCCTTATCAAGTTGCGGGCCTGCTGGATGGCTGGTTGCACCACTTGCGGGTGTCCTTTGGGATACTCCTCAGAAATCATAAGGGCCGTATCCCCGATAGCGAAAATATTGGGATATTGAGAAAGACGGTTATAAGTGTCCACCTTCAAGCGGTTTCCCGGTCCATAGGCATCGGCAGGCAATCCTTGAAGGCTGTTTGCCTTGACACCGGCCACCCAGAATACATTTTTGGTATCGATGGCAGTCCCGTCATTCAATGCCAATTGATAATTCTCGTATCCCATCACCCGTTGGTTCAATTTGATTTCCACATCACGCTTCTTCAGATAATCGGCCACTTCTTTGGAAGACTCTTCTGAAAAAGCAGACAAGAGCCGGGAAGAGCCATCCAACAAGATGATACGCATCTCATTGATATTCAAGTCCGGATAGTCTTGAGGAAGGACAAACTTCCTCATCTCGGCCAAAGCACCAGCCAACTCTATTCCCGTAGCTCCACCGCCTACAATGGCAAAGGTCATCAGACGCCTGCGCTCTTCTTTATTACCGGTGTTCTGGGCTTGTTCAAAACTATCCAATATCTGGTTTCGGTTGAACAAGGCTTCCGAAGTATTCTTTAGTGCCATGGTCTGTTTTTCCAGCCCGTCGTTTCCAAAATAATTTGTGTTGCAGCCGGTGGCAATGACCAAATAGTCGTATGCCAGCGTGCCGATGGAAGTCTCCAGCAGATTGTGTTCCGGGAAGACTTGCTGTGCTTCACAAATACGTATATGGAAATGCTCTCTTTTTTTGAAGATTTTTCGGTATGGGAATGATATGGCACTCGGTTCAATACCTGCTGTGGCCACTTGATAGAGTAACGGTTGGAAGATGTGATGGTTATTCTTATCCAGTAAAATTATCTGAAACTTGTTGCTTTTCAATTTTCGTGCCAGCTTTAATCCGCCAAAGCCGCCGCCTACGATTACCAGTCGTTTCTGTCCCTCTTTATCGGGAATGTCCATTGCTGTTTTCATAATTCAATATCATGTTGTTCTTTGTAATATTAAAATAACAGTATAAATCGAGGAAAGTTCTATAAATGATGTAGTTAAAAAGAGTGAACCCCACATGCAATGTAGAAATGAACATTAAAAGAGAAAAATTGGAAACAAAAAGAACAGTAACATTGTTGTAATGAAGAACATAAAAACTAACTTTGCCACGGAAGTTTTCTACAAGTAAATGGACACTAAATTGACAAAATGGATATTACCAATATTGATGCTGATTACAGAAACGGCTGTTCATGCACAAACACACCTTGCAGAAGCAAAAAACTCTGTGGACTCAATTTCTACGTATCCGATAGACTCGCTTCCCAAGAAACGCAGTTTTTTCGGAAAAATTTTGAATTACTTCAACGATGCCAACAAAGAAAAGAAAAACAAGAAATTTGATTTCAGCATTATAGGCGGGCCTCATTATTCCAGTGACACCAAATTTGGAATCGGACTGGTGGCGGCAGGACTCTACCGTACCGACCGGAACGATAGTATTCTCCCTCCGTCCAATGTCTCTCTGTATGGGGATGTCTCCACAGTGGGATTCTATTTGCTGGGAGTACGTGGAAACCATCTGTTTCCCCAAGACAAATACCGGTTGAACTACAATCTGTATTTCTATTCTTTCCCAAGCCTTTACTGGGGACAAGGATATGACAATGGAGCCAATGATGACAATGAGAGTGAATACGATCGCTTTCAGGCGCAGGTTAAGGTGGACTTCATGTTCCGGATGGCACGTAACTTTTATATCGGTCCGATGACAGCATTTGATTACGTGTATGGACATGACTTTGAAAAACCGGAATTATGGAAAGGAATGAAAGCGCGTAGCACCAACGTGAGCTTGGGGTTTTCCTTGTTGTATGATTCACGCGATTTTCTGACAAATGCCTATAAAGGATATTACCTACGGATAGACCAGCGCTTCAGTCCGGCCTTTTTGGGAAATAAATATGCATTCAGCAATACGGAACTGACGACCAGCTATTACCAGTCCGTGTGGAAGGGTGGGGTGTTGGCAGGCCAGTTCCATACTCTGCTGAACTACGGAAATCCGCCCTGGGGACTGATGGCAACATTGGGAAGTTCCTATTCTATGCGTGGCTATTATGAGGGGCGCTACCGTGACAAGTGTGCAATGGATGCCCAGCTGGAACTACGCCAACATGTATGGAAGCGAAATGGAGTTTCCGTATGGGTAGGGGCGGGAACCATATTCCCGAATTTCTCGGAATTGGAGGCCAGGCATATTCTTCCTAATTATGGTTTCGGCTACCGCTGGGAGTTCAAAAAGAGAGTAAACGTACGTTTGGATTTAGGTTTTGGCAAACACCAGACCGGATTTATATTCAATATCAATGAAGCTTTTTAGAGACATAAAAAAATGGTTCGACAATCAGGAACATTTGTTCTATCTGTTTCTGGTCATTCTGATAGTGCCCAATGTAGTGCTATGCTTTACAGAACCCATATCATGGACGGCAAAGATATGTAATATCCTGCTACCCCTTTCTATATATTATGCTGTAATGGCTTGGTCGAGAAACTGTGGCAGGACATTCTGGCTGCTATTTCCGTTCATCTTCTTCGGAGCCTTCCAGCTTGTATTGCTGTATCTTTTCGGTCAGTCCATTATCGCAGTGGATATGTTTCTGAATCTGGTGACAACCAATTCGAGCGAGGCGCTGGAACTGCTGGACAATCTGATACCTGCCATCGTTATTGTGGTAGTGCTCTATATACCTGCATTAATTCTGGCAACCATATCCATTGTACACAAACGCAGACTGTCCGAAGCATTCATCCGGCAAGCTCGCCGTCGCACTCTGTATGTGTTGTCTGCCGGAATATTATCCTTAGGCACTGCTTATTTGACAGATAACCGGTATGAGCCGAAATCCGAACTGTATCCTGCCAACGTATGCTACAACATAGCACTTGCTTTTCAACGGACGGCCCAGACGCGGAATTATCACAAGACCTCTAAAGATTTTACCTTTCATGCTAGAAGTACTCATCAGGCTGATGAAAGGGAAGTATATGTAATGGTGGTGGGAGAAACCTCACGGGCATGCAACTGGGCTTTGTACGGCTACGAACGGGAGACTAACCCGGGACTGTCGGGCATTGGCGGACTGACAGCTTTCAGCCATGTGCTGACAGAATCAAACACTACCCACAAGAGTGTTCCGATGTTGCTGTCACCGGTCAGTGCTTCCAGTTTTGATTCCATCTATTATCAAAAAGGGATTATCACAGCATTCAAGGAAGCCGGTTACCAGACCGCCTTTTTCTCGAACCAGCGCTATAACCACTCATTTATAGACTTCTTCGGCAAAGAAGCCGACACGTATGATTTCATTAAAGAAGATGTGGGGGATTCCAATTACAACCCCTCTGATAACGAACTGTTGAAACTGGTAGCAAAAGAACTGGGCAAAGGAGTTTCCAGGCAATTTATAGTTCTCCACACTTACGGTTCTCATTTCAATTATAAAGAGCGCTATCCGGCAGAGCAGGCTTTCTTCCTGCCGGACATGCCCGTTGATGCGGAAGTGAAATACAAAGACAACCTGATTAATGCCTATGACAATTCTATCCGCTACACGGATAATTTTCTGGTTCGTCTGATAGATATGCTTCAAGAACAACATGTCAATTCTGCCCTGATATACACTTCAGACCATGGAGAAGATATTTTCGATGACAACCGGCATCTCTTTCTGCATGCTTCACCGGTACCTTCCTATTATCAGATACATGTGCCATTCTTTATTTGGATGTCCGAAAACTACCGGCAGAGATACCCATCGTTATTGGAGGCCGCACAAGCCAATAGGCAGAAGAATGTATCTTCCAGTGCCTCATTCTTCCAGACAATGCTGGAAATAGGTGGAGTGGAGACCCCATACCGGAATGACTCTTTATCTGTCACCAGCGCTCTGTTTATCGAAAGACCCAGAGTCTATCTGAACGACCACAATGAAGCCCGCACACTGGATGATGTCGGTATGCTCAAGGAAGACTTCAAGATGCTGGAAGAGAAAGGCATCAGGTAATCAGGGAAAGAGAGCAGGCTGTTGCTATTTTGCCCTGATTCTTGATATAAAATTCTGAATCACCGGATACATCTCCTCTACCGTATTCAGCTCCATGCAAGCCGTCTCCAACGGGCACCAGCCGGTCTTGTCACGGTTAATGATATGGGGAACCTCTTGGGCAAAAGTCGTTTCAATTCCTGCTTCGCACAGCAATGCCAGCGCAGGAGTGCTGATTATATCGGCATAGACCGTTTTAAAGCCTCCCAGTACCATCAAAGCAGCGGCACCTTTCCCTATAACCTTATCGGCAATGGCAGCCCCCTTCATAAATGCAGAATCTGCCTGGTACAAATCATACAAATCCGCTACTCCCCGTTGGGTGAAAGTACGGACTTCCTCCCGGTTCTTCATAACACAAGAGTATCCTCCCTTGTGCAGTATGTCAATGATACTCTCCATTTTATAAAGTCTCTTGTTTCAACTGTTCTACAAATTTGTCAATACGATGCAGTTCTTTGGGAATATCAATCGTTTGCGGGCAATGCGGAGAACACTGGTTGCACCCGGTACAATGGTCGGCCTGCCTCAGTTTGGGTACACTTCGGTCATATCCTACGAGAAAAGCACGGCGTGCTTTCCGATAATTCTCATCCTGGCTGCTTTCCGGCACATTTCCTTCATTGACACATTTATTGTAATGTATCAAGATGGCAGGAATGTCAATTCCATACGGGCAAGGCATGCAGTACTTGCAGTCGTTGCAAGGTATGGTGGGGTACTCCATCATCAAATCTGCCGTATCATACAGATACTGAGTTTCCTCTTCTGTGAGTGGTACCAATGGAGAGTAAGTACGGATGTTATCCTGCAAATGTTCCATATAAGTCATGCCGCTCAGCACTGTCAGTACATCCTGGGGAGAACCGGCATAACGGAATGCCCAAGACGCCACACTGCGTTCGGGTTCGCGCTGCTTCAGCCGTGCCACAATATGGTCGGGGACATTGGAGAGCCGCCCACCCAGCAGAGGCTCCATAATGACAGCAGGGATCTTACGCTTGGCCAGCTCGTCATACAGATACTCTGCCTTGAAGTTGCTGCCCGAAGCATGTTTCCAGTCCACATAATTCAACTGTATTTGTACAAAGTCCCAATGAACTTCACCACGGTCATGCATCTGCAAGGCATAGTCATAGACTTCGATATCTCCGTGGAACGACCATCCCAAACGGCGGATGCGTCCTGCTTCACGCTCCTTGACAAGAAAATCAATCATACCGTTGTCTATGTAGCGTTTGCGGAATTGCTCCATGCCACCACCACCAATCATGTGTAGCAGATAGTAGTCTATATAGTCCACCTGCATATCCTCGAACGACTTACGGTACATGGCGATGGAACCCTCGCGAGTCCAGGTATCAGGATGAAAATTGGATAGTTTGGTGGCAAGATAGAACGATTCGCGTGGATGGCGTTTCAGAGCTATTCCCGTAGACTTCTCACTCCATCCTTGTACATACATCGGAGACGTATCGAAATAATTCACGCCATGGGCAATGGCATAATCCACCAGTTCGTTTACAGCATCCTGGTCTATCATTTCCCCTTTTCCATCCGGAGCAGGAACGGTAGGCCAGCGCATACAGCCATATCCTAAAATAGAAACTTTGTCACTCCCCAAACCAGGAAAACTACGATAGGTCATTTTATCCGTCGGAATGGGGCCCAATACTTTACTGCCTTCACTGCTTCCTTCCTTAGAACCACATCCATAGAGGGCAGCAGTAGATGTGGCGGTTGTAATTCCCACTATCTTCAAGAAATCACGACGGTTCATATTGTTTTTATGATGTTCTTCCATACTTATAGAAATTCTACTTTGTTATATAATTCGATGTCTTTCATGTCCTTCCACATAGATGGCACTGAACGGACGGGCCGGACAAAGATTCTCACATGCCCCGCAGCCGATACAACGCTCCACATTGATTACCGGAATCTTTGGAGAATCCTTGTCTTCAGGTATACTCGGCACCATTTGTATGGCTCCCGTCGGACAATGGCGTGCACAGTTGCCACACTGCACACCATCCGTCAGTGGTATGCAATTTTTCTTTACCCACACGGCATGCCCTATCTGAACGGATGATTTATCAGCTTTGGTTATCGGACGGATAGCCCCTGCAGGACATACCTCCGAACATTTTGTACATTCCGGTCTACAATAGCCGCGTTCGTATGACATTTCCGGTTGCATCAATTTCCTTAAGTCTGCAGAAGGACGAAGAACCTGATTGGGACATGCCGACACACAGAGCTGGCAGGCCGTGCAGTGTTGCGCCATATTGCGGGCACTCAATGAGCCGGGAGGAGTGAGGGGAGTGCTTCGCTCAGGAATCTTCTTATCTTCAATGGCTGCCAGTCCTCCGTCTACTTTCTTTTCCTGCGCTTTTAAAACAGAAGTGGCTGCAACCAGAGCCGTTGCTGTGAAAAAACTGCGGCGGGTTTCGTTTATCTGTTCCGAATCTGCCTTGCCCGCAGCAGGTTTACCGAAAGGATGATACTTGTAGGAAATGGCTCCATGCTTGCACTTCTCAATGCAGTTCATGCAAACCACACACCGGCTTGCATCAATCTGATGCTCCTTAAAGTTGATGCAGGCTGCCTTGCAGTTGCGTGAACAAAGACTGCATTGGTTGCACTTTTCCGAATCTATTGTGATGCGGAAAAGCGAATAACGTGAAAGGAAGCCCAAGACCGTTCCTACCGGGCAAATCGTATTACAATAGGTTCGTCCGTTGCGTCCGGCCAGAACAACAAGCACAGCCAAAGTAGCGGCAGCAATAATAAAAGTCGGCAGGCTCTTCAACCATACATCCGTTTCATAAAAGGCATAACTGTCTGCCCGTTCAGCCAGATAAGCAAGCAGATTGTTGCCCCATTGCCATATAGGTTGAAAAAGATTATTGGCAATACGTCCGTATGCACTATAGGGTGCAAGTAGAGCAGCCAATGAACCAATTCCGGCAATCAAAGCAATGATAAACACACCCAATACGCCATAGCGCAGCCAAGATAAGGCCGGAGAATAAGAGTAAGGAAGCTTCCTGCGTTTTTTAGGTTGCCGGCCCAGCCATGCCAGTATATCCTGAAATACCCCTAAGGGGCAAATCACAGAACAATAGATACGCCCGCATACCAAAGTGAGAATTACAAGAAACAATATCACTCCCACATTTAGCGCCAATACAGCCGGCAAAAACTGGATTTTGGCCAACCAGCCGAACCACCCATGCAACGTTCCCGTAAAATCAAGGAACAACAAGGTGATGAGTACAAAGCAAATCATTGCAAAAGTCAGTCTAATCTTCCGTAACATGATAATCCTTTATTTTGAGTTCCTAAACTATATCAGCGATATGAGTACAAAACAACTGCCGAAATAGTGAAATTTTATTTATGCAAAAATACATAAAAAAAGAAAGGTATCATCATTCAATGGAATTAAAAACGAAAGAAAGAAGGACAAATACAAAATGCTCCCATTTGCAGTATTAATTAAGTTCCCCTCCTCGTTACGGCCGGATAAAAGCCAATCTCTTATTTTCTTCTGCAAACAGAATAGCCGTATTGACTAATGCCAAATGCGAATAAGCTTGTGGAAAATTCCCCAGTTGTTCCTTCGTATTAAAATCAATATCCTCACTGAATAATCCCAAATGATTGGAATATGTCAGAACATCATCAAACAAACAACGGGCTTCTTCCTTTTCTCCGATAACAAAAAGCGCACGTATCAGCCAAAAAGTGCAAATGGTAAAAGCCGAGGAAGGAAGCCCGAAATCATCTTCGCTGTTATACCGGTACATCAATCCCTTATGCAAAAGAGCTTTTTTCACAGCCTTCACTGTCTTATGGTATCGGATATCGTCTGCTGCAATAAAACCGTAAGGTTCCATCAACAGCAAAGAGGAATCCATTGCCATATTATCATAAGTCTGCGAGAAACTTTGAAGTTCTTCCTTCCATCCATATGTCATTACATCCTGCCATACCTTGTCAGCTTCCTTTTGCCAACGTTCACTATAACCGTATTTATTGAGCATGGAAGCTATCTTTGCACCACGGTCCAAAGCCACCCAACACATCACTTTGGATGAAACAAAATGGCGGCTTTCTCCTCTGATTTCCCATATCCCCTTATCTGGTTTCTTCCAATCTTCCATTACCGTGGAAAGAATGCTCTTTACCATTTCCCACATATCCTCTATTTCGTCTAATGTACCGGGCATCAGCCGATAGTACTGGTAAATCAAATCCATCAGATAACCGAACGAGTCATTCTGCTTTTGATGGTAAGCATCATTACCTATCCGTACTGGTTTGGAATTCTTATATCCGGACAAATGCTCCAGAATAATCTCGGTCAGCTGCCTTTCTCCCCGAATGCCGTACATTATCTGATAGGATTCGTGCTTGGATACGAAAGTGGACTGTATGAACTTCATAAAACGTCTTGCTGCTCCTATATGGCCTATCTGGAACAAAGTTTCGATAGACATGGAGGCATCCCTCAACCAACAGAACCGATAATCCCAATTACGTACTTCGCCGACGGATTCGGGCAAACTGGTAGTAAGGGCGGCCAGTACGGCTCCGTTATAGTAAGACATCAGTTTCAAAACCAGCATGCTTCTTTCTATCACATCATTATAGAGAGAATATTTCTTAGTACGGTTGGTCCAATTAAGCCAATAAACCAAAGTACGGCAATATTCAATTTTTTCCCGTTCAATGTCCACCGGAATGACCTTTTCATTGTATGACAAAAGAAAGAACTCATCTTTTTCCAATATAATTTCTTTTTTCTGTTCGATGTTCTGCAAAGGAAGGGAAGAATACAAATATTGTCTATCTTTATTATCAGAAGAACAATAGCTTTCTATAAATTCAGAAGTGACATTATGAATCACTTTACCTTGCGCATAATTGGGAGCAGGGACATAGTTTACTTTGAAACGGGGCTTACCTTTTATCCACCTCACATATCGATACAATTCTGCCGGAAGATAATGGGCATTTTCGCAGGAACGGTAATAAGGCATGTAATCAAGTACGACAAATTCTCCCTCTTTCGAAGAAAAAGAAGTAGACAATATGTTAGTGTGAGGAACGTAAGATTGTGAGATATGATAGTCTTCTGTAACGTCAAATCCAAAACTTCCTCCTCTTTCCCGATCAAGTAGTGATGCAAAGATAGACGGAGAATCAAAATCGGGAAAACACAACCAGTCTATGCTGCCTTTTTCGGATATAAGTGCGGCAGTCCGACAATTGCCTACTACCCCATAATTTAAATTACTCATTTTTACTATTTTGTTTTTAACAAGTCTCTGAAAAAATCGAATACCCCTTTCAAGCTTGTTTTGACATTCTCGCCAATGGGTTGTTTCATGTCTTTCTTGTTCGCCAGAATTTGAAGAAAAGGCAGGACTTCCGTTTGTGATGGCATATTATAGCTTGCTGCCTCCGACACATATCCCACCTTGATTGTCACTGCATTCACCGGCAAAGCTTTGAACATATCTTCATCCGTAGTATCATCTCCCATAGCTATGATAAAGTCATAATGTTTCTTTTCCAACTGGCGTCTCACTTCGGAACCTTTATTATAATCGGGAGACTTAATCTCCACCACTTTATCTCCTTGTATGATTTGCAGCTTTTGCTGTATACAGATGTTAACCAGCACATTGATAAGTTGCTGTGCCCGCAAAGCTCCTAACCATGCATCACTTTCCCGGTAATGCCATGCCAAAGCCGTTTCCTTGACTTCAAGGTGGGAACGAGGCGTCTTTTCGACAAAAAGCTTCAAGATGGACACCAATCCGGAACTCCATTCCGCTTTGTTTATGTTTTTGTGCCAGATGCCATTTTCCTTATAGAAAGCACCATGTTCCGCAGCCATTGCAATAGGTAAATTTCCCAACCATTTTTCTAAAGTAAAATGGTCGCGACCACTATTCACAACAACATGGTTGGCCGGGTCGGAAACCAGCTTCTGCAATGTGGTAATGAGTTCAGGGGTGGGCTTAGCATTTTCCGGTCGTGTCTTGAGCGACGCCAACGTTCCGTCATAATCCAGCAAGATAAGCCGTTGCTTAGCCTGGTTATATTTCATTTTGATGGCACCAATAATACCGGCGGATATCCTTTTCTTACGAAGCTGTTCATTCTTACGGCACGTATCGCTCCATTCACTTACAAAGTCTGCCGCCCACTTATTAACCGTTTGTACGGAAATAATTTTCTGCATGTGTTGCAAGCGTTTCAGTTGTTCCTGTTCGGGCATCTCCAAAGCCCGACAAATGGCCTGCTTTATCTCCTCAGTGTCATTGGGGTTAATCAACAATGCATCCGTCATCTCAATAGCTGCACCTGCCATTTCACTCAAAATCAAAACACCCGGATTATTATTTTTCGAGGCTACATATTCCTTGGCAACCAAATTCATGCCATCACGAAGTGGAGTTACCAAAGCTACATCAGCTATATAGTACATTGCCACCAGTTCTTCAAATGAAAAACCGTGATAGAAATAGCAAACCGGAGTCCAGTCCATCGTAGAATACTGTCCGTTTATAGAACCTATTTCTTCGTCAATCTTGGTTTTTAGCTCAGCATAACTATCTACATGGTCACGTGATGGAACAATGACCATTGCCAATGTAACTTTTCCACAATATTCAGGATGACATTCTAAAAAAGCAGCAAATCCCCATAAACGGTGCAGAATGCCTTTGCTATAATCCAAGCGGTCTACAGAAAGAATCAACTTATGATTCCCGAAAAATTTCCGTGTACGGTCTATCGCCCGCCGTACTTCCGGTCTGGAAGAAGCATTGTGATACAGTCCGTAGTTGATTCCCATAGGAAGAGCATCGGTCCTAACTACTCTATTCCCGAGTTGTGCTTCGTCCAGTTTAAAGTCAATACGCAATACCCGTTCGACAGCACTGATAAAATGCCGCATATAGTCATGAGTATGGAAAGCTATAAAGTCAGCACCCAATAATCCTTTCAGGATTTCTGCACGCTCCGGTAATATCCGGAAAAGTTCATAGGAAGGGAAAGGGATATGATGGAAATATCCGATATTCAAATCCGGGTAAACCTTCCGAAGCATTCCGGGAAGCAGCATTAGCTGATAGTCTTGAATCCACACCTTGTCACCTGGACGTATCACGCGGCAAATGGCATCGCAGAACAACTGGTTCACTTCCTGATACGATTGCCAGAAAGAGTTCCGATACAGCGTATAAACAAAAAAGTAGTGACATAATGGCCAGATAGTACTATTACTATAGCCTTCATAATAATTCTTTATCTGTATTTCGGACAAGAATACTGGGTGGAAATTTATTCCTTCCAATCTAGAAGTGATTTCCTCTTTACTTTCTTCGTTGTCAACGCATATTCCAGGCCATCCAATCCAATGTTTTTCGTAGGAAATCTGAAGTGAGTCCAAACCGGTAGCCAGTCCACCTTCACTTCGTGAAAACACTAACGTTTCATCCTCTTTGGTAACCTTAACGGGTAATCTGTTTGATATAATATAAAGTTTCATGTATGAGTTAACACAAGAAATATGCCAATTCATACAATATTTTATTTATTGCTTAAAATCAGTATTTTAGAAAAAGATAAAGAGAAAAACAAACATTCAAAAATGAAAAAGAATGTTCCATTTCGATATGGTCCTACTATTACCAATTATCACTGAAAATGTCTTTCTTCACCAATGCTTCAATTCTTTGCTTATAGCAATTTATCCCTTCTGCTATATTTTTACTAGCTTCCGAAGTCCCCATTCCATAGACTACAAGAGGAGTTTGCCATATCATTCCAGCATGTACAGCACTTGCTTGATAAGGTCTTAACAACTCATCCACCGTAAAACGATTTCTTCCTCCGCTTCTATAAGCATCATGTTCAGAGCCGGCAGTAGTGACCACCATCAATGTCTTACCAGCCACAGCAGGAGTTTTTGCCAGATAAGTAAATACTTCATCCAACCATCTCTTCAATAAAGAAGGAGCCGACATCCAATAGAACGGAAACTGAAATACAAGCGCAGATGCATGCGATATGATAGTGCTCCATATCTCTGCATTAAAAGCATCTTCCATACGCATCTCATATAAATTGTATATGGCTACCTCTCCCATGTCACTAATAGCATCCATCAATGCCTTGTTAGCTCGCGACTCTTTTATATTGGGATGTGTCAGAAGAACTACTACTTGCTTTGAATCTTTATCCATATTGTTTTTCTTTTAGTTTAAAATCATTGATGTGTGTACAAATATACAAAATATAGATATACGAGTAGGAGGAAATAAAAGTTTTCTTCCTACTTTCATTTCTGACATATATTTTCGAATGTGACGAAAAATAATGTATCATCCCCATATAGATTTACTAGTGATTCCGTATGAGGAGCTTATACCCATCAAAGCATGTTCTTGTTAAGACAAATTAAAAAAGGAACAACAGTAGTTGTTCCTTTTTTAAGTACACCCTCAGGGATTCGAACCCTGGACCCACTGATTAAGAGTCAGTTGCTCTACCAACTGAGCTAAGAGTGCATTCCTTATTTCTTGTTTGCGGGTGCAAAAGTAGTCCTTTTATTTTATTCGTGCAAACAAAACGGTGTATTTTTTGCGATGAAATGGGATTTTTTATTCAAACTCGTATAAATCAGAAGGAGTAGTACGCTTCAAAGCACACAACTGTACATCCTTTCCTACGATAATTCCTTTTTCCCTTAATTTCCATTCCACTGTTTTATATGCCAATTCAGGATGATTGTTGTCCTTGCTCAAATGACAAAGCCAAATATACTGTAAATGTTCCGTCATATTTTCCGAAAGAAATTCAGCAGTAGCAATATTACTCATGTGTCCGGTGCGGCTGGTAATCCGTTCTTTCAGGTATTGGGGGTAGGTACCCATGCGTAACATTTCCTCATCGTAGTTGGCTTCCAATATCAGATAATTGGCCTTTCTGATATATTCTGCGGCCGTAGGAGTAATTTCACCAAGGTCTGTAAGAAAGGCAAACACTTTTCCGTCTATCTCAATGCAATAGCCCACATTGTCCGTGCCATCATGAGGTACCTCGAAAGATTCGATATGAAAATCTTCCAACTGCATGGGTTGCTGCTTTTCCAGGTAACGGACAGACGAATATAACTTTTCTGTCATGCAATAGCTCCGGTTGATACCCTCATGAATCCGGGCAGTTGTATAAATAGGAATATTCTGTTTCTCACCCAATCCACCTACCGCTTTAATATGATCTGCATGGTCGTGCGTAACAAATACCGCACGTATCATTTCCATGCTGATACCTGCTTCTTTCAGTCCTTTTTTTATCGTCCGTACTGCAATGCCGGCGTCGATGAGTATTCCATATTTTTCTGTGCCTATATAATAACAGTTACCGCTGCTTCCACTGGCAAGGCTTATAAATTTTACTTTCATCCTAATCTCCTTAATTACAAAAAAGCCGTCGCTTTTAAAAAAAGTGACGGCAAATATACAAAAAGTATGCAATATATAAACCTTATGCCTTCTTCTTTTTGTCGATGAATTCGGTAGTTTTGGCAAAAACGAATAATGCTATTGCCGCAACCAATCCTATAACAGCGAAATAATACCAGATATAATGTGCATTGACACTAGCTGCTTCCCACGCTTCGCGGGTTTCAAACAAGACTGGATCAGGACAATATTTTGTCAGAAGCACCCCCGCAATACCGAATCCGAAAATAGAAGAGAGGAATGAATGAAGATGACTGAAACCGAGGTACATACCTTCTTCGCCCTTGGGGGCCTGCAAAGAGAAGTATTCCAGATAACGCGGTGAGATAAAACATTCTGCCAAAGCTTGCACAACAATACCAAACACCATCATCAAAGTAATATTGCTCATGCCGGAAATAATATCGTTGCCCAGCAAATTACCGCATGCCATCAGCAATGCCGATACCGGAATAAGAAACATGCCTATATTCATAGAAGTAATAGCTGTGCGCTTTGCCATCCACCGGGTGATAAAACTTACGCAGCAAACCACTACAAACGGGTTTACATTGGCTATCCACCCCGGTTTGGCTGTTTCACCCGCCATACGGATGACATATTTGGGCATAGTTGCATAGAGCTGTTGCTGCACCATCCAAAAGCCGGTTACGATGAGGATAAGAATCAACAAACGCCAATTAGTGATAATACGCAGAAAACCTTGCCCAATTTCACGCATGCTTTTCCCTTCACCTGCTGTATGTGCCGATTTATACAATAAGATGACAGCCAATAATGCCAGCACCGTCATGGTAGCCGAGAAGTAATTGATATAAATATAAGCTTGCTCACCGATAACATTCCGTAGAGGGTCGACCACCGTTTTTCCGGTAAAAGCTCCTATATTCACCATCATATAGAAGATGGAATAGCCGCGAGCACGGGTAGCCTCTGTTGTTTCCTTAGCCACCGATCCCGATATGATAGACTTGATGAACGAACCTCCTACCATGATAACAAACAATACGGGGACAATCATCCAGCGGTCATTACTATCCGGCAATCCTGAAAAACGGGTTGTCTCGCCATACTCCACCAGACCGGCTGCTTCCAGTAGGGTGGGAAGCAATCCCAAGCCCAAATACCCGATGGAAAGCAGTGAGAAAGCAATAATCATCGACTTTCGGAAACCTATCTTATCGGCATATGCGCCCGTAAAGATAGGCAACAAATAGAGCCCTCCCGAAAACAGACCGGAAATCATGCTTGACTCAAAATCATTGAAACCTAAAATATTGGAAAGATAAATGGTAAGAACAATAAATACAGCATAATATGCCATGCGTTCGAACAGTTCTACTGTACTGCTTACCCAAAAAGCTCTGCTGAAGCCTTTGGAAGCGGGTTGGGGTGATGTCATCATCCTTTTGTGCGATTAAAATTTATGTATTAAATGAAAAAATAAGTGCAAAAATAGGAAATTAATATTGTGTTTGCAAGATATTAATTTTCTGCAAACACAATATTAATAAGTTGCAGACAAGATATTAACTTCCCATTTATCACTATTTATCTTTTCATTTATATAGAATACTCCGTATCTTTGGACGCTTTTATAAAACGACCATTCATGAAAGATAAAATCGAATTTATAGCTTTTGACGCTGATGACACACTGTGGGAAAGCGAACTTTATATTCAGGAGTTCGAGCACAAATTCTGTAACCTTTTAAGGCAATATCTGCCTGCTTCATCCATATCACAAAGGTTTTTTGAAACAGAAATGAAGAATCTGCATATGTATGGCTATGGGCTGAAGAGCATAATGCTCAGTATGACTGAAACCATCTGCAAAGTGACAGACGGAAACGGGAATATGCATCTTATAGATGAAGTAATAGGATGGGGACAAGAGCTTCTGCAGAAACCGGTTACACTACTGGAAGGCGTGAAGGAGACCATATCGTCACTTCATGGGAAATATAAATTGGTGTTGGCCACTAAGGGGGACTTGTTCGACCAGAAAAGAAAAATAGAAGCTTCCGGACTGCGAGAATATTTCCATCATATCGAAATTATGAGTGACAAGAAAATCGATGATTACCAGAGGCTGATTGATACATTGGGCTGTCCGCCTGAAAAACTCCTGATGATAGGTAATTCTGTAAAATCAGACATACTTCCGGTATTGGAACTTGGGGGATACGCTGCCCATGTACCATACCACGTGACTTGGGCATACGAGCAACATGAAGGGGAAATACGACATCCCAATTTTATACGATTGGATAGTATCAAAGGAATATTAGATAAGCTATAAGTTATGGGTGAAACTGCATAACTTATAGCTTACTATTGCTTTTTAGAATTGGAAGAAATTCTTAGCGTTATAATAGCTGATATCTTCAATCATCTGGTTTACGCGTTCCATCTCGGAAATAGGAATTTCACCATTTTCTACATCACGGCCTACAAGATTACACAATGTACGGCGGAAATATTCATGGCGCGGATAGGAGAGGAAGGAACGGGAATCGGTCAGCATACCAACAAATCGGCTCAATAAGCCCAGTACAGAAAGGGCATTCATCTGCTTTTCCATACCATCCTTCTGGTCAAGGAACCACCAACCGGAACCGAATTGAATCTTACCGGCAACCGTACCATCCTGGAAGTTACCCAGCATAGTAGCAATGACTTCGTTGGCGCATGGATTCAAATTATAAAGAATAGTCTTGGTCAGCTTACCATTGGAGTTTAAGCGGTCGAGAAATTTAGCCATAGCTTTTGCTGTAGTAAATTCGCCAATGGAATCAAAACCGGTATCAGGACCTAACAGTTTGAACATCTTACTATTGTTGTTGCGAATAGCACCATAATGGAACTGTTGTGTCCAACCTTTCTCCCAATCCATTTCGCCGAACACAACCAGCATGGCCGACTTGAATTTCAGAATTTCCTCCTTCGTCAATCCAGTACCGCCATATACCTTGTTAAAGATAGCCTTAACTTCCGCTCCTGTATAATCCTCGGCATAGAATTCTTCAATTCCGTGGTCAGACAGTTTACATCCTTGTTCCGCGAAAAAATCGTGACGCTTACGCAAGGCAGCAACCATATCGTCAAAGCAGGAAATAGCCACATCGCTCACTTCGGCCAACTTTTCTACATATGCGCGAAAATCGGCAGGAACTTCCACCGCCATTGCCTTATCCGGACGCCAAGTAGGCAACATCTTGATTTCAAAACCGCTCTCGCGTGTCTTGATATGATATTCCAAGGAATCAATAGGATCATCTGTAGTACAAACCACTTCCACGTGATAACGGCGCATCATGCCACGGGCGGAATATTCAGGCTGTTTCAGCTTCTCATTACATTCATCATAAATTTCACAGGCCGTATGAGGATTGAGAATTTTATCGATTCCAAAAGCGGTCTTCAATTCAAGGTGGGTCCAGTGGTACAACGGATTACGGAAAGTATAAGGTACCGTTTCGGCCCACTTTTCAAACTTTTCCCAATCTGTAGTATCCTTACCGGTACAGAAACGTTCGTCCACACCATTGGTACGCATGGCACGCCACTTGTAGTGGTCACCTCCCAACCAAATCTCAGTCAGTGACTTAAACTGATAGTCTTCCGCCACCATTTGAGGAATCAAGTGACAATGATAGTCGATAATCGGCATTTTAGCCGCATGCTCGTGGTACAACTTCTGTGATGTTTCCGTTTGCAACAGAAAGTTTCCGTCCATAAAGTTTTTCATCTTCTTGTGTTTTAAGTATCTAAAAATATTACTTTCTATTTATTACACCTATATAGTATTGATTGTAAAGCTAATAGGTCGTATAATTGTTTTTAGTTTTATTAACCGTTATCGAACACAAAAGTAGAAATTTTACTTGGAGAAACAAAATAATTCGTATCTTTGCGGCGAATATTTATAATATTTAAGCTTCAGACGTCTCACCTTTACCGCCTTAGGCAGCATACCTCAAGATGGAAAACAAGAACTATACCATTAAAGACATAGCACGCATGGCCGGCGTCTCTGCCGGCACTGTAGACCGCGTACTGCACAACCGCGGAGACGTATCCGTTTCCAGTAGGGAAAAAGTCCAGAAAGTACTCGACGAGATAGATTATCATCCCAATATGTTTGCCATCGGGCTGGCGGCTAAAAAGCGCTATCATATTGTCTGCATTATACCTTATTATATAGAACATGATTATTGGCATGCTGTAGCAGCGGGAATTGACCGTGCCGCACAAGAATTACGGCCGTTCAATGTTGGGGTTAGCTATCTGTACTATCGGCATGCGGACAAATCCTCCTATAAAGAAGCATGTGCTGTGCTCCGGGAGGAAAATGCCGACGCCGTACTTGTTGCCCCGAATTTCCGAGAGGAGACCATAAAACTCACTACTTATTTGGAGGAAGCGGATATTCCCTATGCATTCATAGACTTCAATATTGAACAGACGCATGCCTTGTGTTATATCGGACAAGATTCCAAAACCAGCGGATACATTGCTGCCAAGATTCTGATGCGTAGCTATGAAAAAGGGCAGGAGCTTGTGTTATTCCTGAGCAATCAGAAAAACAATCCGGCAGAAATCCAGATGCAACGCCGCCTCGAGGGGTTCATGCAATACCTTTCCGAGGAACATAAGGATTTGACTATCCATGACATTGTGTTGCACAAGGAAGATACTGACGGCAACAGACGGATATTGGATGCTTTTTTTAAAGAACATCCCCAAGCCGTACTGGGAGCTGTTTTTAATTCCCGTGTTTATCAAGTGGCAAGTTATCTGCACGAAAAGGGGTGGAAGCTGGCAGGACTTGTGGGATATGACCTTTTACACAAAAATACAGAGTTCCTGAAAACCGGTGAAGTAACCTTTCTCATCGGTCAACGTCCAAGCCTGCAAGGCTATTGTGGCGTAAAGACTTTATGCAACCACGTGGTATTTAAAAGACCGGTCACTGCAGTGAAATACATGCCCATCGACATATTGATGAAGGAAAACATAGACTTTTACTTTGAGTTTGAATAATTAAAAAATTACATATCAACCATTTAAATCATTTTTTAAATGAAAGCATTAAACAAAGAAACTGCTCCCAAAGCACAACGCCCGGAACGCATTATCCAGTTTGGCGAAGGTAATTTCCTTCGCGCATTTGTGGATTGGATTATTTATAACATGAATCAAAAGACCGATTTCAACAGCAATGTGGTAGTAGTCCAACCCATTGATAAAGGTATGGTTGACATGCTGAATGCCCAGGATGACCTTTATCATGTAAATCTGCAAGGTCTGGATAAAGGAGAAACCATCAACAGTCTGACTATGATAGATGTAATCAGCCGTGCCTTAAACCCCTATACTCAAAACGATGAGTTCATGAAATTGGCCGAACAACCGGAAATGCGTTTTGTCATTTCCAACACGACGGAAGCAGGTATAGCCTTTGACCCTGCTTGTAAGCTGACAGATACACCGGCGTCTTCTTATCCGGGCAAACTGACACAGCTGTTGTATCACCGCTTCAAGACATTCAACGGCGACAAGAGCAAAGGACTGATTATCTTCCCTTGCGAACTCATCTTCCTGAATGGCCACAAGTTGAAGGAGACAATCTATCAATACATTGAATTATGGCAGTTGGGTGATGAGTTCAGAACTTGGTTTGAGGAAGCCTGCGGTGTATATGCAACACTAGTAGACCGTATCGTTCCAGGATTCCCCCGCAAAGACATTGCCGCTATAAAAGAAAAGATACAGTACGATGACAATTTGGTAGTGCAGGCTGAAATTTTCCATTTATGGGTCATCGAGGCTCCGCAAAAAGTCGCCGAAGAATTCCCTGCCGACAAAGCCGGACTGAATGTATTGTTTGTTCCTTCCGAAAAACCTTACCACGAAAGAAAAGTAACCTTGCTGAATGGACCTCATACCGTACTGTCTCCGGTAGCCTATCTGTCGGGGGTAAATATTGTACGCGATGCCTGCCAGCATCCTATAATCGGACAATACATCCATAAAGTGATGTTTGACGAGCTGATGGAAACGTTGAACCTGCCGAAAAACGAATTGAAAAAGTTTGCAGAAGATGTATTGGAGCGCTTCAACAATCCATTTGTTGACCATGCCATAACCAGCATCATGCTGAACTCTTTCCCTAAATACCAAACCCGTGACCTTCCCGGCCTAAAAACCTACTTGAAACGTAAAGGAGAACTGCCGAAAGGTCTGGCATTGGGACTGGCTGCCATCATCACGTACTACAAAGGAGGTACCCGCGCAGACGGCACAGAAATCATCCCGAATGATGCTCCCGAAATCATGCAGTTATTGAAAGACCTTTGGGCAACGGGGGATACTCACAAAGTGGCAGAAGGCGTATTGGCAGCCAAAGACCTTATTTGGGGGGAACACGGAGACTTGAATACCGTTCCAGGATTGACAGACATGATTACCTGCTTCTTAAAATCCATCCAAGAAAAAGGTATGTCAGAAACAGTAAAAGGCATTCTTTAATTCCTATGACTTTAAACAAGCAGACCGTACAAAAACTTTTTTTGTACGGTCTGCTTTATTTATACCACATTTAATGGGAAATACACAGTTTTCTTTTTTGTCTAAAGGCTCTCTTGTTCTGCCGCTCGCAATATAAAAGTAGTGGCACCAATAGTTACAATGGCTCCATCCTCAATGCGAATGCGGTCTTTGTCACCCAAAATTTCATTATTAAGGAAAGTTCCCGTCAGGCTGGGAGCATCGCGTAAGGTATAAATCAACACTCCCTGCTTATTGCGCTTTACATTAATGATACAGTGACGCCGGTCCATACTCATATCCGAAGTCTCAATCGGCACATCGATAACATTCCCCACGCAACGCCGGCCTATGATATTGTCACCTTCTTGCAATGGAAGTACCTGCTTAAAACCAAACACGTTCTCAATGACCGTGATGCTGCCAAAAGCCTCTTTAAACTCCGCTTCATCCGGACGTTCTTCCTTTTGAGGGGCTTTCATCTTTGATTTACCTAAACGGATACTGAACTGCTTCTTACACTGGTCACATACAAAGACCAGTGATTGGCCTTCGGTATACTTGGTTTCATCGAATGTTAAGTAATTCTCACATTTGGGACAACGGATACGCTTCATGATAGTTAAAAATTAAAGAATTAAAAAATAAAGCAAGGGTAGATTACTTTCTACTTCTTTAATACCCAAGCGTTCTTATACGTTTCATTCTGGCGAACTCTGTTCAATGCCTGATATGCTTCTGTTTCTGTGCCACAAGACTCAATGCTGACACGCATTTTACCATCTCCAACAATTGCTTTTGCATGAGGGTAACCTTTTTCAATCAGTTGCTTTGCCATTGCTTCGGCATCCTTCTCAGTACCTACACTGGCAATGATGACGTGGTATTTCTGTGCAGAGACAAGTGACGGGGCGACAGTCCCTGCTGTGGTCTTTTGAATTTCACTCTTTGTTGTTACAGATGTTGAAGAGGACACTTCTGCCGCCTGCTGCTTAGGCTGAGAAACAACCGGAGCATTCTGCGCGTTAGCTTGGCCCACCTTAACCTCTCTTACGGCAACCGGAACCACCTTTTTCTTTGCCTTCTGCCCCGTGTTTTTTTGAGCCGACGCTTTCGGAGTGTCGGCCTTCCGGCTAACAACAATCGGATTAATGGCAAGGGATTCCCTTTCTATCATCTCAAAAAGTTCATTCGGAAGTAATTGCGCATAATTTCCTTCAACCACTTCCGTATTCTCTATCGGTGTAGACAAAAAGAAAAACAAGGCAACCACTGCAATCATGGCAACCGCATTCGACAAATAGGAACGGTTGAATTTAATCTCAAACCTTCGCTTTTTGTCTTCCGGCACAACTGGAACAGAATAACGGATGGTCTTTTCCATGTACGGTTTCTTCAGTTCCGCCAGTTCCTGCATTTCAAAACTATCCAACCCATATAAGTAAGGAGTGGTTATCTTGTGGTCATAGGGAACAAAGTCATAAATACCATGAATGGAGTAACGCAATTCGCCAATGTTGGGCAAATCCACCTTACCTTCTTCATGGAGAGCAGTGAATATATGCGCCACTTCTTTTTCTACAATCCGCGTAGCATCAGAAAAATCAGTATCATAGACAGCCATATAAGATTGTACAAGTAAGCCGTCATTCATCTTCAGTTGAGGATTGAAACCGATAATACGGGTAGGGGGCAGAAAAACATTCTCTTCTGCTACTCTCATTGCCGGAGTATAATGGGCTACAAATCCTCCCAAACCGGGAACAATGACACAATCGTTCTCCAATAACAATACTTCTATGTGCTGTGCTAATTCAATCATGCTACAAAAGTAGCGGAAATATCGGATATACGCTAGTTTCAGAGCTTTTTTCTTATCAACAAATTATGAACATTGCACATTGAAAATGTATTTGAAAAAGGTTTTTCGGCAAGAGAAGGGATTTTTACCGGAAAAATTTCTACTTTTGTACCGTTTAGCTATGCTTGTCAAGAATAGAAGGACAATTGCCCTCGCAAGAGTATACAAACCTAAACACTTAACAAAAGACTATTATGCGTATTATCTTCTGTTTGATGGTTTTCTTGTTCATAGGAAAAAACACGATGCTGGCACAACAACTGTCCTCATTCGTAGAATATGGAACAACCCTGCATACCGGTGACAACACCCCTCTTTGGCAGGTCAGCAACCAGCAAGGACTCACTTCGCTCGACAACAATACTTACATACGTGGAGGAATATCCTACAAACACCAACTTGGAAAATGGAAGTTTGAAGAAGCACTGGATTTGGTTGCAGCAGCCGGATTCAGCACGACCTCCTTCATTGTACAGCAGGCTTACGTAGACATCCGTTACAAGTGGTTCGGATTCTTTGCCGGAAGCCGGGAACAGAATTCTCCATTGCTGAATCAAGAGCTGAGCAGTGGCGGCATGACCTGGTCGGGCAATGCGCGTCCCATCCCACAAGTACAGATAGGCATACCCGAGTATGTACAGTTGCTGCCCCGTTTAGGCCTGAAAGGAGAAATCTCGTACGGATGGTTTACAGACAACAAATACCAGCGGGAGCAAGTCGGAGAAAAATACTGGTACACCAAGAGTATCAAATACCATCATAAAGAAGGGTTCCTGCGTATCGGCATACCCAAAGGAAAATGGCAACTGGAACTCGGAATGACCCTCGACACCCAATTCGGAGGATACAAGATTGGAGGTTCCGAATCGGGAGACTTGGGCAACGGATGGAAGGATTACGTACGCGTATTCTTCCCCGGCCACGGGCGTGAGGACGGACCGGTAGGTGAACATCTGGCTTTCCAAGGCAATTTTCTGGGTAGCGAATATATCAAAATGACTTATCGTCCTAAGGAAGATTTCTCCATCAGCGCCTATCTGGACAATCATTTTGATGACTTCTCCGCCATGGCCAAACTCAACGGTTGGGATGGCTTATGGGGTGTGGAATATAAATCCAACCATAGACAAGCCATCAACGGAATCGTTATCGAATATCTCCAGACTACCAATATGAGCGGTCCACTGCACGGTTTGCAAAATTCTGTAGTAGGTAAGACCGGAGGAGCCGACAACTACTACAACAACGGTTACTACCCAGGATGGGCACATTGGGGTATGGCGATAGCCAATCCGTTGATAGCATCGCCTATCTATAATAAGGATGGCGATATGAGTTTCAAGTACAATCGCGTTAAGGCCCTGCATCTGGGATGGAGCGGCGACATCAGCAGTGAGTGGAGATATGTGGCAAAATTGTCCCACAACAGAACTTGGGGAACTCCTCATCGTCCAATACCCGATATATTAGAAAATTTTTCTACTTTTGCATCGTTTTACTATATTCCCCG
This sequence comes from Bacteroides sp. AF29-11, assembly GCF_003602895.1. Taxonomy (NCBI): domain Bacteria; kingdom Pseudomonadati; phylum Bacteroidota; class Bacteroidia; order Bacteroidales; family Bacteroidaceae; genus Bacteroides; species Bacteroides sp. AF29-11. The sequence continues at coordinate 311,330 of NZ_QTLY01000002.1, read as the reverse complement.
TAAATGGAAGGGCTGGTGCTTCAACGCGTCCCTTGCATTGGATATGGGAGAGATATATGGAGACAATTTTGGATTCCAACTGAAAGTACATAAAACATTTTAAGAAAATGAACTACATACAAACAGAGATTGACGGCGTATGGCTGATTGAGCCGAAAGTATTCCATGATGCCCGCGGATACTTTATGGAAGCATTTAAGGAAGAAGAGTTCCGTGCACATGTCGGAAACGTTCACTTCATCCAGGACAATGAGTCCAAATCCTCTTTCGGTGTATTACGTGGTCTTCATTACCAGAAGGGTGATTGCAGCCAGGCCAAACTGGTACGTGTCATTAAGGGAAAAGTGCTGGACGTGGCTGTCGACTTAAGAAAATCTTCTCCCACTTTCGGAAAGTATGTCAGTGTGGAGCTAAGTGAGGGGAACAAAAGACAATTCTTCATTCCGCGTGGTTTTGCCCACGGTTTTCTGGTGCTGAGCGATGAAGCTGTCTTTACATACAAGGTAGACAACGTATACGCACCACAATCCGAGGCATCCATCCGTTTTGACGACGAAACCATCGGTATTGAATGGCCCGTTGCTACGGAACAGCTTCTATTATCAGATAAAGACGGACATGCCGTATCGTTCAAGGATGCGGTCTATTATGAATAAAATATGAAAATAGCCATTGTCGGTACAGGATACGTCGGTTTGGTAACCGGAACCTGCTTTGCGGAAATCGGTGTCAACGTTATTTGCGTAGACACGAACAGTGAAAAGATAGAGTCACTGAAAAAGGGTGTTATTCCTATCTATGAAAATGGACTGGAAGAAATGGTTAGCCGGAATGTGAAAGCAGGACGCCTGCAATTCACCACGTCTCTGGAGAGTTGTCTGAATGAGGTGGAAGTGGTATTCAGTGCCGTAGGTACACCACCCGATGAGGATGGAAGTGCCGACTTGAGCTATGTGCTGGAAGTTGCCCGCACCATTGGACGCAATATGCAGAAATATGTGTTGGTGGTAACCAAAAGTACCGTTCCCGTAGGTACTGCCAGAAAAGTGCGGGCTACCATTCAAGAAGAACTTGATAAGAGAGGGATGAACATTGACTTCGATGTCGCTTCGAATCCCGAGTTTCTGAAAGAAGGTAATGCTATCAACGATTTTATGAGTCCCGACCGTGTAGTGGTGGGAGTAGAGTCCGAACGAGCCAAGAAGATAATGAGCAAGCTCTACAAACCATTCCTGCTGAACAACTTCCGTGTCATCTTTATGGACATCCCTTCTGCAGAAATGACAAAGTATGCAGCTAACTCCATGCTTGCCACCCGCATCAGCTTCATGAACGACATTGCCAATTTGTGCGAATTGGTGGGAGCGGATGTAAACATGGTGCGCAGTGGTATCGGTTCGGATACCCGTATCGGACGCAAGTTCCTCTATCCGGGGATAGGTTACGGCGGTTCATGCTTCCCTAAGGATGTAAAGGCACTGATTAAAACGGCTGAACTGAGCGGCTACAAGATGCGTGTACTCCATGCAGTAGAGGAGGTGAACGAGAAACAGAAGAGTATCTTATTCGAAAAGTTGCAGAAGCATTTCAATAATGATTTGGAGGGAAAGACCATTGCCATTTGGGGGCTGGCCTTTAAACCCGAAACAGATGACATGCGTGAAGCCCCGGCTCTGGTATTGATTGACGAGTTGCTGAAGGCCGGTTGTAAAGTACGTGCCTACGACCCGGCTGCCATGAACGAATGCCGACGCCGCATAGGAGAAAGTATTTATTATGCGACAGATATGTATGATGCTGCGCTGGATGCAGATGCACTGATGCTGGTGACCGAATGGAAAGAATTCCGCCTGCCTTCATGGGCAGTCATCAAGAAAACTATGGAGCAGCCGTTGGTATTGGACGGACGTAACATTTATGACAAGAAAGATATGGAAGAACAAGGTTTCACATATCATTGCATCGGAAAATAAAGTTGCAGAAAAAAGAAAAGAAATAAATAGGGACGTTATGACAATAAAAGGAAGTGCGATTCTCATTGTACTTGTTGTCTCATTGGCCTCATGCAGCAACAGACAAACAGGAGAGGTTTCCGTAAAGGAAGACCTCATTGCAAAACAACTGTTACAAGGCATCTGGGTGAACGATGAAACAGAAATGCCGTTGATGCGCATCGAAGGGGATACGGTATATTATGCCAACCCGCAAAGCGCTCCCGTACCTTTCAAGGTTGTTCACGATACAATCTACATATACAGCAATGAACCGGTGGCCTATAAGATAGACCGTCAAACGGAATACAGCTTCTGGTTCCACTCGCTGGCCGACGAAGTAATTAAACTGCATAAATCAGAGAATGCGGAAGATTCTTTGGTTTTCACCAGTCGAGAAGTGGAGGTCATTTCTACTACTCCGGAAGTGATAAAGAAAGACAGTATCGTAACATACAAGAATACAAGATATAGGGGATATGTATATATCAACCCCTCAAAGATGAAGGTTTTCAAGACTTCCTATTCTGAAAATGGAATCAGTGTGGACAATGTGTATTATGATAATGTAATCCACATCTGTGTATACGAAGGAAAGAAGATGCTTTATGGCCAGGACATCACTAAAAAGATGTTTGCGGATATATTCCCTGCCGAAATGCTGGACCAGGCCATTCTTGCCGATATGAATTTCATGGGTGTGGATAGTAAGGGGTACCATTATCAGGCAACCCTCGGCATACCCGAAAGTTCCGTATACAATTTGGTAAATATGATTATTGGTTTTGACAATACAATGAACATAGAAAAAGCGGAATAAATCCGCTTTTTCTATTTCTTTTCTTCACCACAATGTTTATTTCTTCTCGCCGCCATTCTGTGGACGTTTGGCTCTGGGCTTTCCACCTTTACTGTTGTTACGGCCGTTCTTGTTTCCTCCTGGCTTACGTCCGTTTCCACGGCCGCCCCGTCTTCCTCCGTCAAATGCTCTCGGCTTGTATTCGGGGGCTTCGCCCAGCTCCTCGGGAACCGGTATCTTATAGATGTCCCTATCCAGGAATTTTTCGATATTCTTAAAGTTCCCCTGCTCCTTTTCGGAAACGAAAGTGATGGCTACGCCGTCATTATTGGCACGCGCCGTACGTCCGATGCGGTGCACATAATCTTCACTGTCGTGGGGAACGTCATAGTTTATCACCAGACGGATGTCATCGATATCAATACCTCTCGCAACGATATCTGTAGCTACCAGGATATTGATACGTCCTGCCTTGAATTCGTACATCACTTCTTCGCGCTGTGCCTGCTCTAAATCGGAGTGCATTTCACCAACGTTCAGTTTCATCTGCTTCAAGGCTTTGGTCACTTCCTTCACTTTCAGTTTGGAAGAAGCAAAGATGATGACGCGTTCCGGCGTCTCCTCTGCAAAGAGGCTACGGATGATGCCCAGCTTCTGATTCTCGTAGCAGACATAGGCTGCCTGCACAATCTTTTCCGCTGGTTTGGAAACCGCCAACTTCACTTCGGCGGGATTGTTCAGAATGTTGCCAGCCAACTGTTGTATCTTGGCAGGCATGGTAGCAGAGAACATAATGGTCTGCCGCTCTTTAGGGAGAAACTTGACAATCTGCATAATGTCATCATAGAATCCCATATCCAGCATCCGGTCTGCTTCATCCAAAATAAAATAAGAGACACGGGAAAGATCTACATAACCAAGGCTAAGATGGGCTATCAAACGCCCCGGGGTAGCAATAACGACATCAGCACCCAGTGTCAACCCTCTTTTCTGCTGCTCGAACAGTATTCCGTCATTACCGCCATACACAGCCACGCTGGAAACCGGCATGAAATAAGAGAAACCTTCCATCTGTTGGTCTATCTGTTGCGCCAACTCGCGGGTAGGAGCCATGACAATGCAATTGATGGCATCGGCAGGGTGTCCGCCCTCTGAAAGCTTGTTCAATATAGGCAACAAATATGCGGCTGTTTTTCCCGTTCCGGTTTGTGCCACTGCTATTAAATCTCGACCTTCGAGTATGACGGGAATTGATTTTTCTTGTATGGGGGTGCACTCTTCAAAGCGCATGGCATCCAGTGCCTCCAGCACATCGCCATTTAAATGTAGTTCTGAAAACTTCATGTATCTCTTTTAAATTTGCGTACAAAGATAGGAAAAAGACTTATAAAATAGACTCTTACAGTAAAAAAATAAGCCCTTGGGACAATAATTATCTCAAGGGCTTGCAAATTTGTTTCAAGCATCTGCCTTCAACGGGGAATATCAATGTATGAATCCTTAAATCCCAGAAAGTAAAGTACGCCATCTAAGCCGATGGTGTTGATGGATTGCTTGGCATTGGCAACTACTTTGGGCTTTGCATGGAAAGCGATTCCAAGGCCGGCAATTCCCAGCATGGGCAGGTCGTTGGCACCGTCGCCCACAGCAATAGTCTGCGCAATATCCACTTTCTCCACCTGAGCTATCAAACGCAGCAACTCCGCCTTACGCTTACCGTCGACTACATCACCGAGATAGCGGCCGGTCAGTTTGCCATCCTCTATTTCCAGCTCGTTGGCATACACATAGTCTATACCGTACTTCTTCTGGAGGTACTGCCCGAAGTAGGTAAACCCTCCCGAAAGAATAGCTATCTTGTAACCGTATTTCTTCAAAACATACATCAGGCGATCCACACCTTCCGTAATGGGAAGATTCTCTGCAATCTCCTGCATCACGGACTCATCCAATCCTTTCAGCAAAGCCACTCGTTCGCGAAAGCTCTCAATGAAATCTATCTCACCACGCATGGCGCGTTCGGTAATGGCCTTCACCTGGTCGCCCACACCCGCACGTATGGCCAATTCATCAATTACTTCTGTTTCAATCAGCGTAGAGTCCATATCGAAACAAATGAGGCGGCGCATCCGGCGGTACATATTGTCCAACTGGAAAGAGAAATCCATTTCCAGTTCGGTTGCCAGTTTCATTAACTGTTCTTGCATGGCAATACGGTCTTTCGGAGTGCCACGAACGGAAAATTCGATGCAGGCGCGTGTACGCGATTCGCATTCGTCCAGCGGGATACGTCCTGTAAGGCGCTTGATGGCATCGATATTCATGCCTTGCTCTGCAAGAATACGGGTAACGGCAGATATTTGACGGGCAGACAACTTACGCCCCAATAAAGTAAGAATATAGCGGTTCTTTCCCTGCATATTCACCCAATCCTCGTACTCTTTGGTAGTAATGGGGTAGAAACGGACAGTCACTCCCAGGGAGGAAGCCTTGAAAAGCAGTTCCTTCATAATGAACCCCGAGTGTTGTTCTTCCGTCTTGCACAAAATGCCCAACGAAAGAGTATTGTGAATATCTGCCTGGCCAATATCCAGAATGGTAGCATCATATTTCGCCAGAATTTCCGTCACGGAAGCTGTCAGTCCCGGACGGTCTTCACCCGTAATACGTATCAGGATGAGTTCAGTGTTCAATGGTTGCATAAGTCATCTTTTTGATAGAATAATAGGCTACAAAAGTAAGGAAAATTCCCGCTATTTATGCTAAATAACATAAAAATATACCTCTAAAAAGTGAGAAAAATGCTTGTTTATTTGGAAGTTTGTTTAGGAATTACTTACCTTTGCACCCGATTTCAGAATTAAAAGCTTTGATTATCAGTGTCTTTATCACTATTCAAGGCTTTGACAAGACGATGTTCCGGGAAGAAATCACTGTTGAAGGACAGTCCCGGATAGTATTAACCAAAACCGTGCCGCATGAAATATGCAAAATGGATTTTTGTTGTATTACTAATAAGTTCCTTGACTTCTTTTGTAGAAAAAGACAAACCTACCGGAGGTTTGAATGTGGGTGACATGGCCCCGGATTTCAAAATCCAAACCATGTCGGCAGAGCAATCCCAAACCGAACTTTCAGACTTGAAAGGAAAGTATGTATTGCTCAGTTTTTGGGCAAGTTACGACGCGCAGTCCCGGATGCAAAACGCAAGTTTGAGCAATGCGCTTCGCTCTACTGCCCGCAACAATGTGAAGATGGTTTCAGTTTCATTCGATGAGTATCAGTCAATCTTTGAAGAAACCATCCGTAAGGACCAAATAGTTACGCCCACTTGTTTCGTGGAAACTAAAGGCGAATATTCCGGCCTCTTTAAGAAATATCGCTTAGGCCGCGGATTCACTAACTATTTACTGGATGATAATGGTGTAATTATTGCCAAAAACATCTCTGCTGCAGAACTTTCCGCTTACTTGAATTAAGCTTGCTGATGCCCGGTGCATACAACAGCAACTTAAAAAACCTGTAAGACGAAAGTGAGGGTGTTCCCTAGAAACCGACGTCTCTTTCCGGCAAAAAAGGGAACAGAACAAAAGAGGAAAATGAATACAACAAAAAGCCCCTCCCGCACTTGTACAACGCAAGAGTGGGAAGGGCTTCTTATTTTAATGGGCTTCCAGAGACAAACATCCTAAACCTCTGCTTTAGTACGCCAAACCTCAACTTGAGCAAGCTGAAGTAGAGGTTTAGAATGCTTATTTCGGCGCTTTCCTATATAGATAGAATGCAATGAAGGCATACATTATATTCGGTATCCACACAGCGATGACCGGAGGCATGTTGCCGTTCACGGCAAATGTGGAAGCAATGGTCTGAAACAGAATATAAGAGAAGCTCAATGCCAAGCCTATACCTAAATGCAATCCCATTCCACCTTTCGTTTTCTTGGAAGACAAAGACACTCCAATCAGCGTCAGGATAAAGGAGGCAAACGACATGGCAATGCGTTTGTGGTACTCTATCTCAAATTCCTTAATGTTGGCAAAGCCGCGTTGCCGCTGCCTGTTGATGTACTCGCTTAGCTGAGGGCTGGTCAACATCTCCTGCTGGTTCTTCATAATCAGGAAGTCGGCAGGCTCCATAAAAAGGGTAGTGTCTATGCGGTCACCCTTCGTGATACTCTCCTTCATGCCATCCATCTGGCGAATCATATAATCCTTGATTTTCCACTTATGCACGGCCGTCGTGTCGTAGGTAATGGAACGGGCTGTAAGGTGGGAGACCAGTTGCTTGTCATTGAACTTGTCCAAAGAAAAGCGATAACCGGTCTTGCTGTAGTCTTCAAAACGTTCGATATAGGCAATTACCCCCGAATCCACTTCCAGCTGGATGTTCCGTGCCGTATTCGCCTTACGGGGTTTGTAGTACTTGTCCTCAAAATTGATACGTGTCACACTGCCTTTGGGAATGACATAAGACCCGAGGCAGAACGTCACTACCGCAATGATTGCCGCAGATACCATATAAGGACGCAACATACGCTTGAAACTCATTCCCGTAGAGAACATGGCAATAATCTCCGAGTTCTCCGCCAGTTTGGAAGTAAAGAAGATTACGGCGATAAATACAAACAGCGGACTGAACAGATTGGCAAAGTAGGGGATGAAGTTCAGATAATAATCAAAGACAATAGCATTCCACGGCGCTTCATGAGACATGAAGCGGTCCATCTTCTCGTTGAAGTCGAACACCACCGCAATGGAGATAATCAATGCGATGGCAAAGACATATGTACCCAGGAACTTCTTAATAATGTACCAGTCCAGCCGCTTCAGGAATTTACCTCTCGGCAGCTTTATATTCTTCCATATCCTCCAGTTCATTTTTCTCATAATCTTGTCGATACGCGTTTCACCATCATCGGTTTCCAGGTAGCAAAGTCGCCTGCAATGATATGCTTACGTGCCTCGCCTGCCAGCCACAGATAGAAAGCCAAGTTGTGGATAGATGCTATCTGCATGGCAAGCAGCTCTTGTGCATGGAACAGATGGCGCAAGTATGCCTTGCTGTACATGGTATCTACGTAGGAGGCACCGTCTGCTTCAATGGGAGAGAAATCCGTTTCCCATTTCTTGTTGCGCATATTCATGATACCGTCCTTGGTAAACAGCATGCCGTTACGTCCGTTGCGGGTAGGCATCACGCAGTCGAACATATCGACACCGCGTTCAATGCCTTCCAGGATATTTACCGGAGTCCCGACTCCCATCAGATAGCGAGGCTTGTCTTTGGGAAGAATCCCGTTCACCAACTCAATCATCTCGTACATCTTGTCTACAGGCTCGCCCACAGCCAGACCTCCGATGGCATTACCGTCAGCACCTTTAGAGGCAACAAATTCTGCCGACTGCTCGCGGAGGTCGCGATAGACGCAGCCCTGCACAATGGGGAATAGGGATTGCTGATAACCGTACTTCGGCTCCGTTTCATTAAAACGCTTGATACAACGGTCCAGCCAGCGATGTGTCAGTCCCAGTGATTTTTTGGCATATTCGTAGTCCGAATCCCCCGGAGGACATTCATCAAAGGCCATCATGATGTCTGCACCGATAGTCCGTTCTATATCCATCACCTTCTCCGGTGTAAAGATATGCTTGCTACCATCGATGTGTGAACGGAATTCCGCACCTTCTTCGCGCAACTTGCGGATACCGGACAACGAGAATACCTGGAAACCGCCGCTGTCTGTCAGCATAGGACGGTCAAAGCCGTTGAACTTATGCAGTCCACCGGCTTTCTCTATCACTTCCAGTCCCGGACGCAGATAAAGATGATAGGTATTACCCAATATAATCTGCGCCTTTATATCCTCTTTCAGCTCAGGCAGATGCACGCCTTTCACTGTTCCCACTGTACCTACCGGCATAAAGATAGGTGTCTCAATCTGCCCGTGGTCAGTAGTAATCAGTCCGGCACGTGCATTGGTCTTGCTGTCTGTATATTGTAACTCGAATGTCATTCCTCTTTCTTTTCGGTCTTTTCTTTCTTTACGGACAAGTCGATGGCATCGGCTACTTTTTCATCAGTCAGCGCAATGGCAAACACTTCCTTAATATCTTTCACATAGTGGAAAGTCAGTCCTTTCAGATATATATCCTGTATCTCTTCTATATTCTTGCGGTTCTCGTCGCTCAAGATAATCTCCTTGATACCGGCACGCTTGGCAGCCAGTATCTTCTCCTTGATGCCTCCTACCGGAAGTACCTTACCGCGAAGTGTTATCTCTCCCGTCATGGCAAGATTGGCCTTCACCTTTTTCTGGGTGAGGGCAGAAGCGAGGGAAGTAGCCATCGTGATACCGGCAGACGGACCGTCTTTCGGAATGGCGCCTTCGGGCACATGGACATGGATGTTCCAGTTATCAAAAATCTCTTCGTCAAGATTCAGCAGGGAGGCATGCGCCTTGATGTATTCCAATGCCAGCATGGCCGACTCTTTCATTACATCACCCAAATTGCCGGTCAATGTCAAACGTCCACCCTTGCCACGGCTCAGGCTGGTTTCCACGAAAAGTATTTCACCACCTACGGCAGTCCACGCCAGACCGGTCACCACCCCTGCATACTCATTACCCTGATACTTGTCCCGGGTATATTCGGGTGCACCCAGGAATTCATACAAGTCTCCCGGTTTTATTTCGGTCTTCGCAAAATAACCGTCCGTAGCATATTGGCGTGCAGATTTACGGAGTATCTTTCCGATTTTCTTTTCCAGTTCGCGCACGCCGCTCTCACGGGTATAATTCTCTATAATGGCTTCCAGTGTGTTCTTCGGAATCTTGATATCATTCTTTTTCATACCGTTTGCCTCCAATTCCTTCGGAACCAGATGGCGGCGGGCAATCTCAATCTTTTCTTCCGTGATATAGCCGCTTACCTCAATCAGCTCCATACGGTCCAGCAACGGTCCGGGGATGGTATTCAGATTATTGGCAGTAGCGATGAACATCACTTTGGACAAATCATAGTCCACATCCAGAAAGTTATCATGGAATGTAGTGTTCTGTTCCGGGTCGAGCACTTCGAGGAGGGCAGAGGAGGGGTCTCCCTGGCGGTCGGCACTCACCTTGTCTATTTCATCCAGAATAAATACCGGATTGGAGGAACCTGCCTTTATCAGATTCTTGATAATCCGTCCCGGCATGGCACCGATATAGGTTTTACGATGACCGCGAATCTCAGCTTCATCATGCACGCCTCCCAGCGACATACGGATATACTTACGCTTCAAGGCGGCAGCAATGGAACGCCCCAAAGAGGTTTTTCCCACACCCGGAGGGCCATACAAGCAGATGATGGGTGATTTCATATCGCCTTTCAGCTTTAATACAGCAAGATGTTCCAGAATGCGTTCCTTCACCTTCTCCAAACCATAATGGTCTTTGTTCAGTGTCTTTTCTGCATTGACAAGGCTCAGATTATCCGTCGTATAAATGCCCCACGGTAAACTAAGCATCGTCTGCAGATAGTTCAGCTGCACGCTATAGTCGGGAGACTGGGGATGGGTACGTTCCAACTTATCCACCTCTTTCAGGAACGTAGCCTTCACCTCATCATTCCATTTGATGGTCTCCGCCTTCTTACGCATCTCCTCTATTTCCTGCTCTTGACCGCCGCCACCCAGCTCATCCTGAATGGTTTTAATCTGCTGCTGCAGGAAATACTCACGCTGCTGCTGGTCTATATCCTCACGTGCACGCATCTGGATAGACTCTTTGATTTCGGCAAGCTGCACTTCACGATTCAGAATCTCAAGCAGGCGGTAGGTACGCGCCCGCAAAGAGTCGATACGGAGCAGTTCTATCTTTTCGTCTTTCTTGAGTGGCAGGTTCGTACAGATAAAGTCTACCAAAAACATTGGATTGGTAATGTTCTTGATGGCAAATGCCGAATCCTGCGGAAACATATCGGATGACTTGATGTAGCGTACTGTCAAGTCTTTACACGCCTCTACCAATGCATGGAATTCCTTGTCATTCTTCTCCGGAAGTTCTTCATTCAGCGTAGCTATCCGTCCCTTCAGATAAGGAGTCGTATCCGTAATCTCCTTCAGTTCCATACGTTTGGAGCCTTGCAGAATGACTGTAGTCGTCTGGTCTGGCATTTCAAGCACACGTACTATCTTGGCAACTGTACCGATGGTATGTAAATCCTCAAACAGAGGTGTCTCTGTTTCAGCCACCTTTTGGCATACAACAGCTATATAAGAATTTTTCTTTTCTGCTTCACGCACCAATTTGAGGGAAGATTTTCTTCCTACAGATACCGGCATAAACACCCCAGGGAACAATACCATATTTCGGAGAGGCAATATCGGTAAAACCTCTTCTACCTCAATGTCCATCAATTGTTCTTCATTCCCCTCAAAATCAGCAATTACAGAGAAAGCGTTTCCGCTTCTATCTTCGACATCACTCAGGTAATTTCTTTTCTTCATTTCTTTCTTTTTAGTTTATGTCATATTGGCAGGCCAATAAAGCGCCTGCAAAGTTAAGCTATTTCTTCATAAATAAACGTTCTTCACCCTTTAAAAAGACAAAAACAGTGCCAATTTTATGACAAATATGCAGGCTTTGATTATTTTTGAGCCCAATTAAAGAAGATAAACATGCCAAAATCATCTTTTAAGTTTAAACAATTTACCATATTTCATGATAAATGCGCCATGAAGGTCGGCACAGATGGTGTACTACTTGGGGCATGGGCCCCGGCAGACAAAGCAAAGCGTATACTGGACGTTGGAACCGGTACCGGATTAATAGCCTTACAGTTAGCGCAAAGGAATCCGCATGCCCGGATTACTGCAATCGAGATAGATGCGGCTGCAGCCGGACAAGCCACAGAAAATGTATCTCACTCTCCATGGGCCGATAGAGTAGAGGTCATATGTCATGATTTCCGAGATTATCAGCCGGAAAACAGATTTGACCTCATCGTTTCCAATCCTCCCTATTTTATAGATGCGTTGAAATGTCCTGACGAACAAAGGTGCACAGCACGGCATGCGGGCAATTTGAATTACGATTTACTGTTTCATCGTTCGGCATCTTTGCTTGAAGAGCAAGGAGTCGTAAGCATCATTATTCCAGCGGAAGCTGAAAAAACGGTTGTGGATACAGCTTGGAACCATAAGTTGTTTCCATTGCATCGTGTGCAAGTCTTCACCAAGCCCGGAAAACCGTGCAGACGGGTATTGCTGAACTTTGGTTTTGAAGCAAAAGAGTGTAGAGAAGAGAAACTCTGTATTGAGGTGAATCACAATGAGTTTACCCCTGAATATGTAGCTTTAACGAAAGATTTCTATCTGAAAATGTAATTTTAATTGCATAAAACTTGCCTAAATGTTTGGTTGGTATCAGAATTGTTTTTACCTTTGCACTCGCTTTTCAGAAGTAAAGTATTCGGGGTGTAGCGCAGTCCGGTTAGCGCACCTGCTTTGGGAGCAGGGGGTCGTGGGTTCGAATCCCGCTACCCCGACAAAAAGAAAATGCAATCAACTAATTTATAGTTGGTTGCATTTTTCTTTCTCTGTATTTTTCTCTGCATTCTTAGAATAACACCATACCATACTTCATAATAGGATGTAATAGGAATAGTTCGGATTAGTAATAAATTCCATATTTGCACAAATCAATTTACGCATACTGTCTAAATGAACATATTCTTAATTAATCAACTATAATACAGAAAGTTAAACAATATACTAAAAAAATCATAATTACGCACTTATCTTACGCACCTAAATTTACGCACTTTTTTGCGCACCTAAATTTGCGCAAGGACAATAAAAAGAGTAACCTCGAAAAACGAGATTACTCCCTCAAAAAGATAATGAATAAATGAAGTATCGCCATACTTCTTAATGTTTAAAGAATCATATATATAACTTTGAATAAGTAAATCTTACTCATATCATATACCAATAAATATCTCGTTCTTTTTTATATCACGTATGTACCGTTCAGAATAACACATTGGTGGGGGATTGAGATAATAACCCCTACATACGTGAGGCAAACCATTTTCCTTTAAGCAATCTTCAAAGAAAGCATCAATCAAAGAAATTACGGAAGTACATGAAGAATTTTCACAGATAGATACTTGTTGCCTATATTTAGGCGAAATTTCATCGGCAAACAATCTTAAAGCTGTAAAATCACATGGTTCTTTAGCCTTGTTTAAATTAGCGACAACAAAGGCAGACAAATAATATACGCTTCCATTACCATTCACGCAACATCCGAATATTGGGCAATAGCGAAAATCATTTTTTATAATATCCGCTTGAAGTTTTTTTATTAACTCCTTCTGCATACAATTACTTTCACGAATTCCTATCAGCACAAATCCATGTTGTAAACAGTTCCATAGATTCTTAACTGTCATTTCGTCAAGTAAAACCAACGGTTGTTTATTATTAGTGGAAATCCCACATATTTCTTCTATAAAGTTCATACTAATTTATAGTTATATCTTTTGATAACCCCCAAATGCTATCCTTACTTATTATGCTATAAGTAACCAACTCCTGATTATCTTCCAAGCTAATGCGTTCTTTCACTGAATTTATATCATTTTCAGGTATAATGTATTCAGGTATTTCAGGTGTATTTTCCTCTTCGCTACAAGCCGTAAAAAGCGTTGCAAATAATGCAGTCAATAAAAGTATCTTCTTCATAATAATATTCTATCTTTTAGTATTTACTCTATATGGTTTCAAATTAAATTCTTCCGCTTCCACTGAAATCTTATATTCCATCTTGGGATTCAGGTTCACAATGTTGTTTCCCGTATTCAGTTCTATGTCACTGACCTTTCTTCCGTCTTGGAAACATGAAACAATTCCCGTTTCCGTTGCATTATCCTTTATATTGATGATTAACTTTCCCTTATCCAAACGAATGTCAATGGGATTGGGTGACACATAACCAAAGTATGTCAGGTTCTTGGATAACCCCCACTGTTTGTCATACTTATAATTCAAATAATATTTCTTGCTTGGTGCGACAATCTTTGCATCCTTAAACTTCATGCCAAATGAATTTTCCGCAATCTTTGGTTGCGTTGCAGAGGTTACAATGATGCTGTCAAGATTGGTATTTATTGCTCTGTCCTTGATGATGTCAGAATTGAAAGCATTCTCGCCAATGGATTCAAGATTTTCAGGAAGATAAATTCTTGTTGATATGGTATTGACAAACGCATTATCCTTAATCGTTTTAAGGTTCTTCAAGTTGGAGAGGTAGATATAACCATCAAATAAGTCGTTCCAAAAACGTTTTGCGTTTGGTTTATCAGGATTTCCGCTACCATTGTGAAACGAATCATCCCATTGTTCTTCTGAATCCAAGTAAAGGTCAATGATGTTCGCAAGAGCATACTCACCAATTGAAGTTATATTCTTCGGTAAGATGATTGTCTTATATTGAGGTTTCTTGTTTAATTTCTTGTTGTTATAACTTTTATCAAAGGCATAAGGTGGCAGCTCACCATCAGGATATTCATGATAGCCGTTTAGAGTACCATTTTCGCCCTTATAACCACGAATTTCAATATCACCACACATTCTAACTTCATACAAGTTTGGAAGGCTGTCACGCATGAATTTGAAGTCCTCTGCTGTCAGGTATGTATGATGCCAAGTACCATCTTCGGGATTCTGTTTATCTTGTATTATAATGTCAGTAATACTTCTCTTCCAAAGTTCATAATCAGGTTCAAGTCCTACCTTATAAAATATTTCATATCGGTTGGGATTCCAAAATTCTTTTAGTCTTTGAATGAAAGGTTTATGCGGATATTCTTCACCCATGAAAATTAATGTAGTTCCAAAATAATGAAAATCACCAAGGTCAAATTCTTCATCCCCTTTTGTATTCGGATTTAGCCCTCTTGTGCTGACATTATCAATCTTGTACGTTTCAATCTTCATGGACGAAGTTTGTGCATTTATCAATGGAAGCACAAGCATTCCAAAGAGCAATGTAAAAAGCAGTTTCTTAATCATATAATATTAATTTAAAAGTTATATATTATTTATACTGTCTATATTATCTATTGTTGTGGGTACATTTTGTACTACATCTTGTATTACATTTTGTCAATACACATATTCAATCAAGTAATATCCTTTGGAGTAAGAGCTATTCTTCTTATTGATTTTCTTCAATAGATTACCTTCATAAATGTAATCGAAAGTATCATCTTTCATATCCTGATATGAAATAAGATTATTTGGCTTATTGCCACACCATTCAGTTGCAAACAGTATATGTTCATTATAAGGGGAATTATAATGCTTTATCAATGATGATAAATTAATGTTGGTATTATTGGCTTTATTACCATAATGAATATCAAAAGTCTGTGTAATATTATCGTCATTGGTATAATGGTACTTAATCATATTGCCATTTTCCCAAGTATATTCCTCGTAGTTATGGATTTTATACCGATTACCACCTTTTTCCTCAGATATAAGGTCAATACTCTTCAACACCCCACTATCATAATATGTAAGTGTACCAACAGTTGTAACACGTTCCCCATTTAATCCATAGATATACAACCTTGTCATATATCCTTGTTTGTTAAAAGTAAATTCACATTTGGAGTTGAGGACTTGCTTACCATTCACATAAGAAATGAATTGATACCGATTATTGATGATGGTAAATGTTTCCACAGCTTTATATTTGAAATTCTGATAATACTCTTTCCGTACTTCAATCAGGTTTCCATCATCATCATACTTGAAATGATACCACTTATCCCCTTTGTTGCCAACCTCTTTTTGAGTAAAAGCATTAACCCAATGTATGCTTTTCACCAAATATTCACCTCTGCTATTTGTTTTTTGGGCGAATACACATATATTAATACTTATTAAAACGAGTGTAGTTAAAATATTTTTCATGCCTTATCTTTTTAAATGTTCATTAATGATTATCGTTCATCACCTCACTTGAAATTAGTTTTAATCTGATTTCTAATGAATTACCTTCCATTTTCCCATATCCATTTAAATGCTTAGGAGAAGAAAAAGAAAGTTCAAAGACAATTTTCTCATTTTGGTTTTCGCCAACCAACTGTAATGATTTATCGGATATTAACTGTCCCGTCAAATCTAACACCGTACCATACTTTACATTTTGGTATTCACCATTTATCATGCCATTTGACAAAACTCCAAAATCCACCTTTATGGGAAAACCTTTCATATCACCCTCATAACGGTAAAAATATCCTTCTATTAATCCTGCATTTTCGCTTCTTCGCTCTATTGAGGGATTTTCTTCGTCATCAACAAGTCGTTTAGTTCCACCCAAATCCACCAACTTATCACCATCATATTTAAAAATATGGCTATCTTTTATAGCAGTTCTTTGCCCATCATTTACCCTTTTCATATATTCGATACGATGTGCATGTATTTCTTCATTGTTTATGTTATCGACAAAGAACATAGCGTATAATTTTGTAGCAGCAGCAAGTTTACAATGCTCGCCATCATTCACGAAACAAAAAATATATGATTTGTTTTCCGTTTTGTTATTAGCTATCTCCTCCGAACTTGGAGTAACATACGCATTCACCACTGCATCATTTATACCATCACCATTCAAATCACTTATAAAAACCTTATATCCTTCGCTGCATTCTTCCAATGGAATAAGCTCCCTATCCCCTTTATAATGTTGCCAATGACGTAAAAAACATTCTCTTACATGTGCTTCTGTTAATTCTAATTTTGACTTGACTGTATTATCAGGTTCTTCCGAAAGTGGTATAGCTTCACTTTCTGCTTTCTCTTTTTGTTTTTGTATCAATTCGTTGAAATGGCGATTAAATTCATCCGTATTTTCTCGACTCCTGCGGTTTATAAAATACACTTGTATGCCTACAAAAAGCACTAAAAAAATAAAACAAAAAAGATAAACCCTTCTTTTATCACCTTTGGAAGCTTTTATTGTAACTACTTCACCACCTTCTACTATATATTCTGCTTCTGTGAAAAATCCAATAACAGCATCATATTTAAGTTCAAGCCGACTATTTTTAGCAGGATTAACATCCAATGTAAAATTAACCTTTCGTAATTTTCCAAAAGTCGACAATTCTATTACAACGGGAGTTGTTTTCAAAAGAATCTTTGTTGATAAACCATCTTTAAAATTACCACCATGATTAATTTCTTCTCCGTTTATTTTCAGTTTTATAGTTCCTTTTACTCTAAAAGTAGAACTCCCTTCATAATAAATTTCCATGAAATGTATTGAAGCGGGACACCCGCATTTCGGACATCGTTGGGCTGCATCAGACATCATGTGTCCGCATTCTTCACATTTAATTAAAGCCATAAATCACCGTTTTAATTTTCTATTGATTTCTTCCAATTCTCTTGTTTGTTTCCTCTTCTCTTGAAGTATTCTATAACCATTCGGGTCTTCACGCATCATTCTTGCATCTTCCATTTCCTCCACCTTATCAAATTCATATCGGATTAGTATTACAATAAAAAATATCACTCCTGCCACTATACCCCAAAGCAAAGAGTGGTCATGACATATCCACCATCCAAAATCAAATGAAGCGGTGAGCATGGTTATTAACATTTTACCACTTCCCAAAAGAAAACCTATATTGATTGACGCAATAATTCTTCCTGATAAAGACCAATTTAAGCCCTCTTCTCCTGACGCATCATAACTTAAATTATTTATCCAAGTCAACAAGCAAAAAGCTATAATTGAAACTACGATAATGCCAATAACACTTCCTGAAATATGAAAAGAAGATTTTTCTTTAGCTTCATTACCGCTAATCTCGGTAGCTTTTGTTTTTGTAGGCAGAACTTCTTGTTTCTTTTTGATAGGATAACCACATTCAGGACATTCATAAACATTTTCTTCCACCATTGTAGAACATTCAGGACAAGGTTTCATAACTTTCTTAGGGGGTATTGGCGTACCACAATGTATGCAAGTTCCCGATTTATCGGAAATTTGCGCACCACAATTGGAACAATCAATAAGTGCCATACGAAATAGAAATATTCCCACAGACTCAAAAGGGAGGGTTACAAAAAAAGGAAGTGGAGTCTGTTTTGTTTATCTCATCAAGAGGCTCTCGACTGCCCGTACAGAAGATAAATAAACAGCTCCACCCTTGACGATTATATGTTATGGTACATATATAACACGCCAAAGGGAGAACGTTTTTCTATTCCTACTGTACAATGAATTGTCGAGATTCCTTGATTCAGAATAAAGCCAAACGCTTCCTTATATACTATGTCTGCCATTGCAAATCAACGGCAATGCAAAGATATACATTAAAAGCGAATTTGACAACGTTCTGTGAGCTGTTTATAAGGCAAATATATACTAAAAGGTCAAACAATCATAGGTTTGGAGTAATTCTTCTGTACGAAGCCCCAAATATCGTTTGGTAATGGCTACGGAACTATGGTTGAATAATTCCATCAACTTTATTAGAGCGAGTTCCGCACTATCACCATTCATATTATAAACTTGACGACCAAAAGTTTTGCGCAAGCTGTGACAACTGAAATTTTTAATTGACAAGCCATATTTTACTTTTATCTCTTTCAGAATTACATTGATGCGTTGCACTGTGAATATAGTGCCCTTTTGACTGATAAGTATGGGAGCATCCACGCCAATAGGCTGAATTTGCCGATAACAGTCCGATATGTGTCTTTTCAATTGCGAATTAATCCGTATGGTTCTACTTTTTCCCGTTTTCTTCTCAATAATACAAAATTCATCCACATGCAAAATCTGCTTCCAACGTAAAGCCAATATATCGGAAACTCTTAGTCCCCAAAAACAACCGATTGAAACAAACAAAGACATTTGAAACTTGCCATCCCTATATAGGGTGCGAATTAAATTCATTGCTTCTTTCCACTCCAAATAATCACTTGTTGTCTGACTATATTTCAAGCTCATAAATGTTCAATTTTGTTAGTTATTAAATAAAAGTGAATATCATATCAATATCTCAAAATAGCAAAATTATTTAAGTTGTTGATATTCAATATAATATTCACTTTGTGCATTAGTGAATATTAAAACACAGCTATCAAATTTTCCCATCGAAAGGAACGCCATGCGCATTTTTCCAAATCAAAATATGCAGTAGTAGCATAACTTTCACGACTTTCCCCCCAACCACAAATTTTGTCTTTAATGAAATCGGAGTTAGTTGTACCAAACGCCACACGAACCTCACCATTATTTTTCAAATAAGCAAATTTTACGATTTTACCACTCTTCAACTTCTCTTTCAACTGTTCAATCAAAATAGCCTTGGAAATCCCATCAATTTTGCGTGCATTAGTACGGATAGTAATAACTTTAGCTCTAATCGCAGTATTTGAACTCAAAATAATTGCTTGCATATCTTTATAGTTTATTAGTTAATATTCTATTTAATCAATCACCGCAATAGAAATTGCAGCCTCTTCCATATCCCATTGCATAAGAAAGAGTTTCTGAATCAATTCCTTTATACCAATTCTCATTTGTCTTGGCTTCTTTTCTTTCGTTGTGAGCTTTCCAACTTGCGGCAATCATTGCATCAAGCCTTGCAGCCTTTTCTTCTCGTGTCTTAACAGCATTCCGCTCCCAACTCCAAGCTGCTCTTAGGCACTCTGCCCACGTGCGCCCTTTGCGTTGAAAATCGTTGCTGTAAATTCTGTGAGCGTCTTTCATCACTTGTTTTTTATCGTATCGTTTCATATTATTGTAGTGTTATTGATTTCTTATTGCATTGCAAATGTAGTGCTTTTAATATACATACACAAATAAAATCGTATATTTTTAGAACTACATTAACTTATTTTATGTATATCTATCAATATACATATTAAAAAGAAACGTATATTTGTATTTATAATAAAAATGAATATTTATGGTACTACGAATTAAAGAGATTATCAAAGAAAAAGGTATGACCGTTCAAACATTAGCGGATAAAATGGGGATTAACAGAGTAGGACTATCCAATCATATAAATGGAAATCCATCAGTTGCAGTATTGGAAAAGATTGCTGCTGCATTGGAAGTGTCGATACAAGAATTGTTTGAAAAAGAAAAGAATGAAAATGTCAACGGATATATTGAGATTGGGAATGAAATCTTTAAAGTCACTTCCCTTCAAGACATGGAAAATCTGCTTACTCGTTACAAACAGCCTGCAAAATGAAAAAAATCATATAGCCAACTGTTTCATGTCTATGTATAATGGTGTGAAATTTGATTTATATAATTGATATTCAATGGTATAATGCGTGTAATTGAATTTGTATGCTTATTACCATACTTGCTTAAAAGATGAATAAAAATGCAATAAATAAACAAAAATATGGGAAAGTTACCAATGAAGCAACTTATATATACTTTCAAGGATATAAGTATTGATGCAATAATTGAGAAACATATAGAGTTGTTGAAGAACCGAAATCAACCTCAACGAACTATTACTAACTTCAATGAGGTCACTTGTGACAGTAGTTTTATCGCCAAAATCGAAACTGTCGAGGGAGCAAACAAATCATTGCCAAGAAAGCAAATATTATATAAGAAATATGCGTTCCTTATCCATCGGCTTATTCAACGGTGTAAATCCAATAAAGAAGTAAACTTCACCCGCTTTAATTCCAAAATATTGCAAACTGTATTAGGACATGTTTATATTGACATGTTGAACACATTGGAGGTGTTGAGTATTATAAAAGTATCAAGTAGTTATATACCATCTATTCAGGCTCGTTTAATAGAACTTAATCCTAATTTACTCACTGTATCGGAAATGAAATATTCATCTTATATTGAAGAATATTCCGACAAGATGCAACAAGAATTGAAAAAATATGAGCAGATACAAATTCAGAAGATAAAATCTGAAATGGGGGATAGCTTATATGATAATTTTACAAAATCGTTGAGAATGCTCAAATTAGTACATAGAGACGAAGCGGAAGATTATAAGGATAGGCATCATTTTATAAGTTTGAAATCAAAAGAATATTTTACTTATATTCTAAATGAATATAGCAAAGAAAACTTTAATATATTATCTGTTGATAAGAACTTACGTACCTACTCCATACTGACCCAATCACCAAGAATATTTAAAAATTTTCTTAATATAAAATTTTCTATAGATATTCATAATAGTCACCCTTTGTTATTTAACAAACTAATAATAGAAAGATATAATATAAATGATAATATCTTACATATATTATATAATAATCTTTCTAATATAGACAACTCTTACTATTCTGTTAGCAAACAACTCCGTAAATTGTTGGTAAACAATGGAATAGAAAAAGGGAAAATTGCAAATATTCCTAATGATATTTTGGAATACATTTATAAAACTTCAAAAGGGATATTTTGGGACGATTTTATAAGATTGAATGAGTTTAAACGATTATTACGTTCTGACATAAAAGTAGCATTGTTCCATGAAGTCTTTTATTCCAAGACACTGACGACAAAAGGAAAAGACTTTGCCAAAGTGTTTAAAAGGAAATATCCGAGTGTTTATAAATTGGTGAAGGAAAGTAAAAGAGAAGACCGTACTTTCTTGGCTAATCAAATGATGCGAATTGAAAGTGATATATTCAGGAGTATATTAACCAAACTGTACGCCAAACGATTTAAAGTGCTGACAATACATGATGCAGTTGTAGTTTTAGATACGAAAGCTAACGACCAATGTACTCCCGAACTTATGCACTCAATTATCGAAAAAGAATACCTGCGGATTGGTCTGTTTCCCAATACATCAGTTGATTACTATTCATTGGAGAATGTAGCAAGGGAACTGCGACAAGAGGAACAAGACATGAAAGAAATAAACGAATTGATAGATACCTTTAAAGCAATAGCCAAGGATGAATCCCATTCAAGGTGTCAAACTTGCAGAGATATACTAAAAGAATTGGAAGATGGGACATCAGAAATTTATATTAACCATGCTACAAACGAATTTGTGTGGCACAACATTTCCACTTAGCAAGCAAAGTCTCCTTTACAAACTTATCTCCACTCTGAAAGAAAGTCATTTTTGCGGAGAAAATTTTATGGAAAAAGGAACTACCCGTTGGCAATTTAGCCCCCCCCTTCCTCCAAAGAGGGGTAGCCAAGAGAGGGGTTACAGCGTTAAAAATTATCATGCCCTACATATTCCATCAAATCTTCTCTTTGAATAATCCACTGCCCACGTGCATCCTTCTTACCTTTTATCTTACCATTATTTAAGTATTTATTGATAGTATCTTTGCTTTTTATTCCCGTAATTTCTTGAGCCTCCTTACTATTGAATGTTTGCTTTTTCTTTTCAACAGTAATTGGTGCGGACATTTTTCGTGTCAACTCTTTAGATTGTTCATCCACTATTTCCAATAATAATCTTTGGGAAGCAGATAATAAACTGATTGAAAATTCACATACATGTTTACAACGTTCTATTTTTTGCTCCGTAGTAAGTTCAGACAGTTTATCTTCAAGAACGAAATACCCCGAAGTGAATGTCGATGAGCCAAAATCGGAGGGGTTAGACTTTAAAACTAAATCCAACAAATTTTCATACAATGGTTTCAAATCATCTTCAAGTTTGCCTGTTTTCCTTTTCATAACTATTTTTCCAATTCTGCATTTATCATTTTTAATTTTTCTCTCTTTTTTATTCCAAATAAATCAATGTAATATTTTAGAGTATCAATTTTTTTATGTCCCGTCATAGACATTAAGTCATAAGTGTCAAGTCCATACTCTATCATAATTGATATAAAAGTTTTGCGCCCCGTATGGCATGAGATAAATTCATTTTTAGGCAATTCTATTGTTTTTCGTTCCTTCTGCATATAGTCAACTGTAATTACATTGGTATAGAGATTATAATGTTGCAACATTTCTTTTATAGCACGGTTTAGTGCTTGATTTGTATAGCCTTTAAATGAAAAATTGTACTTTTCTCCAATTCTTTTTGCCTTATCAAATAAGTAAATTCGACAATTGATATTTGTTTTATTGGTAGTTAACACGAGTTCATTGTTTTCTTTATCGTAATAAGTCTTATCTAATTTAGCAAAATCCCCAAACCGTAATCCCGTATAACATAAAAATAGAAAATAGTTTCTGACTTTAACAAATCGCTCCTCTTTTATATCAAGGTTTTCTAACTCTTTCAATTCCTCTCTATCCAATCGAATTACCTTTTTCTTTTCAATATCTAAATGAGGTTTTTTTATTCCATTAGGAACAGCACCATATTTACCAACCAAAAAAGTAAACAATGAATCTAAGCGTTTTTGTATTGTCTTGTTCACCATTTCTCCCTCAGTTTTGTATTTATGTGTATTAGTACTTTCACGAGGAAGGTAACAGTACTCTATTAATTCTAAAAGGAAATCTTCATCAATATCTTGGGGTTGAATCGGTCTTGAATAGTTGTCATATTCAAAATCAATCAATAGATTCTTAGTTGAAGTATAATCTTTTGAAGAAGGGTGATTTTTCCGTCCTTCTCGTCCTTTTAAAACTTCTTCTTTGTATTTCTTTTCTTTGTATGCTTCTATCCATTCTTCAAAATCTGTAATAAGTCCACTTTGCGAATTAGCTTTCAATTTACTTTTTTCCAAACGAAGAATGCATTCGTCCACTAACTTTTTTGTTAGAGAAAAGTTGGAAGATTTATCCTTCATTAATTCAATTATTGCTGTATTGACGGACTTTGCCAAATTTTCAATTCTTTCAATCTCAAACAAATAATCATACAAATCATCTTGTTGTTTAAGATGTTTGGTCTTAGCATTGAAGCAGTCTTTAGGAACTTTGAAAGCATTATAACGGAATGTTTTTCCGAAATAAGCATAGGAGAATACTATATTACCCTTATAATATGCCAAGTTCAAGACTGAATTTATTTTTGAAGAAACATTTCCCATTGAATTTTCTTATTTATATTTCTCTGTATTTTTCTCTGTATTTGCAAAGATATAACAAATACTGTTGATTACCAAACAATCCTATCTTATCCTAATTATAAAATATACATCTATATACCAATGGTTTACATACAAATAGGCAAGAATATTTATGAGTGATTAATATGATAAAATAATAATTTCTAAATCCGCTACCCCGACAGAAATTAATAAGCTACTGATTTTTCAGTAGCTTATTTTTGTATATACCCTCTTTCCCACTTATCCAAATAGCAGCGTAAAGCAACTCCCTTTTCCCACAGCAGACTGCACCGTGATATTCCCTCCATGCCGGTTCATCACTTGTTTACATAAACTGAGCCCGATGCCCGAACCGGAAGGCTTGGTGGTGAAGAACGGTACAAAAATCTTATCTTGCACTTCCGGCAGAATGCCTTCACCATTGTCATTGACAGTGATTAGGCATTGCCACGAGAGGGCGGGTAGCATCTTCACTTCTATCCGGGGATGCTCTTTCCTGCTACATGCCTCTTTGGCATTTTTAATCAGATTAATCAGTACTTGTTCTATCTGTGTCCGGTCTATCTGGAGTATGCGGTCGGCCTCCGGAAGCTCTATCCGGATATACTCTTCCGAAAACAGCTTCTGCAAATCCTGCAACAGCTCGCGGACGGCAACCGGACGACGGACGGGGGCGGGAAGTCTTGTCAGCTTCCGGTAATTCTCCACAAACTCCAACAACCCCTTACTACGGCGGTGGATAGTCTGCATTCCCTGCCGCATGACGGGATAGTTCTTTTCCGACATTTCCCGCTCGCTCAAGGTTTCGGAGAGGGAGATGATGGGAGTGATTGAATTCATTATTTCGTGCGTCAGCACACGTATCAGCTTTTGCCACGCTTCCATCTCATTGCGTTCCAGCACGCGGGTACGGAAATTCCTCATCGCTTCGGAAAGCTCGTCCACCATATCCTCCATAGACCGGTTCTTGTAGGGAGAACGGAACGACAGCATCATGTCGTCATAGCGCAGGCTCTCTGCCAGATGGCGCATCATGCGCACCTGCATCATCTGCAGGCGGTACAGATGAACGGCAATCGCCAGCAATATCAAAAAAGCCATCAGTGCACTGAACCACAGTCCGGCATCCACCAGCAGATAAACGCCGACCGAAAGGAAGGCTATGCCGATGATGTGCAGTGCCACAATCAATGAATATCGTTTCATAAGCCCAGTTTTTCAAGTTTCCGGTACAAGGCGAAGCGAGTAATGCCCAAGTATTCGGCGGCACGGGTCACATTTCCTTCACTGAGCCGCATGGCACGTTCCACAGCCTGCCGTTCCAATTGCTCCAAGTTGAGGACTTCTTCTTCCTTCTTCTGACGGGAAACAGAAGCTTGGAACATAAAGTTCTCCGGACGAAGCAGAGAACCGTCTCCCAATATGACAGCACGTTCCACTGTATGCTGCAACTCACGTACATTACCCGGCCAGGCATATTTCAACAACTTGTTTTTCGCCTCCCGGGTCAGCCCGCGCATCTCTTTCTGATATTTGCGGGCATACCGTTGCAGGAAATACTCTGCCAGCAGGAGGATGTCGTTTCCGCGTTCCCGCAGAGGTGGAATATGCAACTCGATGGTGTTGATGCGATACAGCAGGTCTTGGCGGAAGTCTCCTTCGTCCACCAGCCGACGGATGTCTGCATTGGTGGCGCAGATGAGCCGCACATCAATGGGCGTAGCCTGCGTACTTCCCAAACGACTGATACAACGCTTTTCGATGGCAGTCAGCAATTTGGCCTGCATGGGCAGGGAAAGGTTACCTATCTCGTCCAGAAAAAGCGTACCGCCGGTTGCCACTTCCATACGTCCAGCTTTCGCTTTCCGTGCATCGGTGAAGGCGCCTTTCTCGTAGCCGAACAACTCGCTTTCGAACAACTGTTCGGGAATACTGCCGAGGTCTATCGTGACAAACGGCTTTCCATAGCGGGGAGAATTGCGGTACAGCAGGCGGGCAATCACATCCTTTCCGGTTCCATTCTCACCCAATATAAGTATGTTGGCATCCGTATCGCGCAACTTCTCCACTGTAGAGAAGACTTGCTGCATGACAAGAGAATCACCGATAATAACCTCTTCGGAGCCTCCCGCTGTGGCATTGCTCAGAACTTCCACCTGCTCCTTCAGCAGATTTATCTCGGTCCGCGAACGACGCAGCTTCATGCCCGAAGAAAGGGTCGCCAACAATTTTTCCTTCTCCCACGGCTTGGGAATGAAATCCGTAGCCCCCGCTTTGATGGCACGCACTGCCTTGTCCGTATCCGCGTAGGCAGTCATGAAGATGACCACTGCTTGCGGGTCGATACTCAGAATCTGCTTCAAGCTGTCGAAACCTTCCTGACCACTGATGGCATCACGGCTGAAATTCATATCCAGCAGAATAATGTCCGGACGGAAAGTGGTCATAAAATGCTCGATGCGGTCGGGAGTCACTGCCACTTTTATCTTCTCGGCGTAGGGTTCGAGAAGAAGGTTCAGCGCAAAAAGGACATCCTCGTTATCATCTACAATCAATATTTTACCAAACTGCTCCATATCTGTTTTCTTTTCGTGCAGGCAAGGCCTACACAATCCCACATCTCTTGTACGGGCAAAGATAAGTATAATATCCATGTGTTGTGCGTGCATTATCGCACTATTTTTGTGCGCAACTGCACACGTTTGGAAAGCTTCGAACCACAACAAACACTTATAATACAATAACTTATACTTATGGCATAGAATTTGAACTTTATAGAGTAAAGAAAACAACTATGCACCGGAATATATTTTTATTGCTTATTACATTCAGTCTGACGTCGAGTGCCGTTGCCCAAGAGCACACGTTGGAGCTGACTTTGGAAGAAACCATCGAGCAGGCCCGCCAGCAGTCGCCCGACGCCCAAAATGCCCGCCATAGCTTCCGTTCCGCTTATTGGAACTACAAATACTACTGTGCCAACTACCTGCCGACGCTCAAGCTTACTTCCAATCCCTATCTGGACCGTGCTATCAACAAAGTGACCCAAAGCGATGGCAACGTCAAGTTCATAGAGCAGAACCTGCTGAGCACTGACCTGACACTGAGCCTGACACAAAACGTGCCGTGGACCGGAGGAACCTTTTTCATTGAAACGGCTGCGCAGCGCCTCGACCTTTTCAGCAGTGACACCTATTCCTGGCAGACTTCACCCGTCAACATCGGATACAGCCAGTCCTTGTTTGGCTACAACAGCCTGAAGTGGGACCGGCGCATCGAACCTATCCGTTATCGCGAAGCCAAGAAAACCTACGTAGAAACCCTTGAGCTTGTTGCCGCCAATGCCACAGAGAAGTTCTTCAACCTGGCCAAAGCACAAAGCAACTACGAAATAGCCAACGCCAACTACGCCAATGCCGACACCTTATATATATATGCGCAAGGACGATATAACATCGGCACCATCAGCGAAAACGAAATGTTGCAACTCGAACTCAACAAACTGACCGAAGAAACCAACTGCATGAATGCCCGCATCGAAGTGGAAAACTGCATGCAGGAACTCCGTTCCTACCTCGGCATCCAAGAAGACCTCCTTATAAAGGTGAGAATAGACAACCGCGTGCCCGACCTGCACATCGACCTGGATGCCGCGCTGATGCTTGCCAACGAAAACAGTCCGGAGATACAGAACATGCTACGCCGCAAGGTGGAAAGCGAGAGTGCCGTGTCGCGCGCCAAGGCCAATGCCGGACTGAAAGCAGACATCTACCTGCGCTTCGGCTTGACACAAACTGCCGACAAGCTGAAAGATGCCTACCGGAATCCGCTGGACCAGCAGTACGTCAGCCTGGGCATTACCCTCCCCATCCTGGACTGGGGGCGCGGAAGGGGACAGGTACGCGTAGCGCGTTCCAACCGCGACCTTGTCTACACGCAGGTAGAGCAGGACAAGACGGATTTCGACTTGAACGTGCGGAAACTCGTAAAGCAATTCAACCTGCAGGCGCAACGGGTAAACATAGCCGCCCGCACGGACCATACAGCCCAACGACGCGCCGAAGTAGCCCGAAAACTCTATCTGCTCGGCAAGTCCTCGGTACTCGACCTCAATGCATCCATCACGGAAAAAGATACGGCCCGGAGAAGCTATATAACGGCTTTGTACAACTATTGGAGTTTGTACTATACACTGAGAAGCATCACGCTATATGACTTTGAAAAAGAGAGGCCACTGGCAGAAGACTTGGAAAGGGTTACTAATGAAGAATCTATACAGTAATAAAATCGTGGAATAGTTTTAGTAAAAGCTGGCCGGAGATTTACTAAAACTCCGGTGACGATTTACTAAATCTCCGGTGAAGTTTTAGTAAAACTCGGAACCCTTATTCAGAAGAACTTCTGAAGGGGGTATCTGAAAAGTAAAAAAAGAGTATATAAAATATTGCATTATGGATATAAAACTTGAAAAGAAACCCTGGTACATCCGTTACCGCTACTATCTGGCGGGAGGCGTTGCCTTCCTTGCCTTCCTGATTTATGTAGTCACCCTTTCGCTGGGTCCCAGCAAACTGCGTATCGAGCAAGACAACATACAGATAGCCGAAGTCAAAAACGGCAAATTTATGGAATATGTAGATGTGGAGGGAGTGATTCAGCCCATCCTTACCATCAAGGTCAATGCACGTGAAACCGGAAGCGTGGAACGCATCATAGGAGAGGAGGGGAGCCTGCTCCGGCAAGGAGACACCATCCTCGTCATGGAAAACCCCGACCTGCTGCGCAGCATTGAAGACCAGCGCGACGACTGGGAAAAGCAACTTATCACCTACCGCGAAAAAGAAATTGAAATGGAGCAGAAAAGCCTGAACCTGCAACAACAAGCCCTGCAGACCGATTATGACCTCAACCGCCTGCGCAAGAGTTTTGCCCTTGACAAGGAGGAGTACCGCATGGGCATCAAGAGCAAGGCGCAGCTCGAAGTTTCCGAGGACGAATACAACTATAAAGTGAAAAATGCCCATCTTCAAAGGGAAAGCCTCCGTCATGACTCTGCCGTCACCGTCATCCGCAAAGACCTCATCAGGAACGACCGCGAACGGGAACGGAAGAAGTATGAACGCGCCTGCGAACGACTCGGCAACCTGGTGGTGAAAGCTCCCGTCGCCGGCCAGCTCAGCTTTGTCAAGGTGACTCCGGGACAGCAGGTCGCTTCCGGCGAAAGCATTGCGGAAATCAAGGTGCTGGACCAATATAAAGTGCATACTTCCCTAAGCGAATACTACATCGACCGCATTATCACCGGATTGCCTGCCACCATCAATTATCAGGGAAGAAAATACCCGTTGCGCATCACGAAAGTGGTTCCCGAAGTCAAAGACCGCACGTTCGACGTAGACCTCGTCTTCACCGGTGACATGCCCGACAACGTACGTGTAGGCAAGAGCTTCCGGGTACAGATTGAGTTAGGCCAGCCGGAAGAGGCGCTCATCATCCCGCGCGGCAACTTCTACCAGAGTACCGGCGGACAATGGATTTACAAACTGAACGCCACAAGGACAAAAGCCGTGCGTGTGCCGCTTGGCATCGGTCGCCAAAACCCGCAACAATACGAGATTACGGAAGGTTTGCAGCCCGGAGATTGGGTAATTACAACGGGATATGATACCTTTGGCGAGGCGGAAGAATTGATACTGAAATAAAACAACGCGCACTATGAGACAAATAATCTTAGCCATCAATGCATTGCTGAAATTCAAAGCATACACCCTTATCAATGTATTGGGATTGGCGTGCAGTTTGGCTTGCGTACTCACCGTAACCCGATACATCCACCAAGAAAATACAGTGAACCGGTGCTTCCCTGAATATAAACGTATTTGCCTGATAAAAACCTCTACCAGCAGTGGTGAAAACTTCTTGGGAGGCTACCGGTCGGGATTGGAAAAGGATCCTGCCGTAGAACAATTTACGGTGATTTATCAAATATCGGATATGCCCGTTCTGTTCGGAGAACAAGAAATTGCAGCGAACGCTTTTTCTGTAGACAGCACCTTCTTCAAAATCTTTCCATATAGGGTGATTGCCGGAAGCGGAAGAATAGTCCGCCCGAGGGATGTTGTCATCACCCGTTCTTTTTGGATGAAGAAGCTGGGAGGAAAGAATGCCATAGGCGCTACTTTCAAAAACACAAAAGGGAATAAATTCACTATTATAGGAGTGGTGGACGACCCCGATACCAAGACATCATGGATGCCGGATATATTCATGTCGGATGAATTGGACGAATTCCTTTTTTTCGACCCTATATACGCCATGCTGATGGCACCGGATACAGACATCGCACTGCTGAATAAAAAGTATTCAAAAGAACACCCCCGCAGCAAATGGAGCACTTATGAGACAGTACGCTATCAGTATTTGCCTTTGAAAGATTTATATTACGATAAAGACCACGGAAAAGAAAACAAGAACTATCAATATGGCAACCAAAGCTATGTCCGGGTATTGATGGTAGTAGCCTTCCTGGTAGGCATCATAGGGCTGCTGAACTTCATCAACATCTACACTGTCATCATGTCCAAGCGGTCAAGAGAGTTCGGGGTGAAAAAGGTGTTCGGTGCAGGCAGGACAGACATTTTCCTGCAAATATATGCCGAGAACATCTTATTGACGGGACTGGCATTACTCCTCTGCTGGGCTTTAATAGAAATAACCAAGTTTTTCTTTTTCCATGAACTTTATATACCTACCACAACAGACTCCGGCTTTGACCGGAAGGTCTCTGCCATCGTACTTTTAGGATTGCCATTGCTGACTACTGTTTATCCGTTCTTGAAATACACATGCAGCAAGCCCGTCAACTCCATACGCGAGCTGGCATCTTCACGCTTTTCCACACGGTCACGTATGATATTACTGTGTTTTCAATATGTCGTAACTATCTTTATAATAACCGTTTCTCTATTTTTTGTGCGGCAGTTGGAATATATGCTCTGCGCTGACCTTGGTTTCCGCTCGCACGATGTGATAACTTGCCGGATGTATGTCGATAAATTAGGTCTTTATAAAACAACTAAAGAGGATGGATTGGATGAAGGAAAAAGACAATATATAAGTAATGCTTTGGTCAATAAACGAATGAGTGAAAGCACTCTGTTTGAGCATTGGAGCAGAGGAAACAACTTGCTGTTCACTGACTTCCGTTTTGACAGCTTTGCGCTCAACAGAGCCGAAAACGGTTTCCATCCGGCATTGCGCGCACATTTAACGAGCCATTCCATGGCAATATACGATTTTCAGCTTGTAGAGGGGCGCCTATGGAACGACTCCATAGATGAAGCGTTCACCAAAAACAGTTTCAAGGTAATTATCAACGAAACCGCTAAAAGAGTCTATGGAATAAAAGACATCACCAAAGACAAGCTGCAACCTGAAGAACCACACTACGCCTCAAGCAGCTTACCGGATTTCTACAATCCACCTTGCGAGATAGTAGGGGTCATAAAGGATTTCAATGTTCGGCACCTTTCACAATCCACCCAACCGGTTGTCATCTATTATCACGATGCAAGCATAGGCGGAATTTATACTGTTACAGCCTCGTATAAGCACGAGAATAAAGCCAAAGTCATTGATTTCCTGCGCCGCTTATACGAAGAATCTACGGGAAGAACCGACTTTGAATATACGCTGATAGAAGATGAGCTCCAAAAGATGTATCGTGAAGACCGTCAAGTGGTGAACATTTATACGCTCTTTGCCGGAATAGCCATTTTTATCTCTTCATTGGGATTATTGTCAATATCCTTGTTCGATATTCGGCAACGTTACCGTGAGATAGGCTTACGCAAAGTGAACGGTGCGCAAGCAAAGGATATTTATCCCTTGCTCATCAAAAAGTATCTTTCGGTCATGGGAGTCGCCACTTTGCTATCCATACCCTTGTCATGGATTGCCATTACCCTCTATTTGCAGGATTTTGCCCACAAAGCCCCTTTGACATTCGACTTGTTTGCCATAGCAGTAGCCATAACAACTGCCATCTCCTTGTTGACTATTATTGGGCAAATCAGCAAGGCTGCCAACATCAATCCGGCAAGCATTATGAAAAACGAATAAAAGACACGAATATGAAACTCATACTATTATATATCCGAACATTAAGTAGGTTTAAAGTATATACGGTAATCAATATTATCGGACTGGCACTGAGCTTGGCTTGTGTCATTATTATATTCCGCTACGTGAAGCAGGAAAATGATGTAGATTGTTATAGTCCCAACAAAGACCGGATAGGCATCATGGTGCAGGAATAC
The DNA here is from genome assembly GCF_003602895.1 of Bacteroides sp. AF29-11. Lineage (NCBI taxonomy): Bacteria > Pseudomonadati > Bacteroidota > Bacteroidia > Bacteroidales > Bacteroidaceae > Bacteroides > Bacteroides sp. AF29-11. Next base: position 279,159 of record NZ_QTLY01000002.1, on the reverse strand, counting down.
AAAGATGACAACAATAAAACGGCAGTTATCGGAGGGCCCCTCGAAGATGCAGACATAGAAGCGATGTCCACTTTCGTATGGTTCAATAAAGACTATATCATAAAGGAAGAAAAACATATTGATGTAGAAACGATTGTAGCAGACAGCTTGTTTCTAACAGTGACTGATTTTCCCATGAAATATGGAAAAGCCGAATCATGGGCGGCGTCTCCACAAACCGCCTTTATCACAGAAGAGCTGAGTGAGAAACTCTTCGGGAACATAAATCCTATCGGCAAAACCATTGAATACTCTACCGGTGACCCTCTTACGGTGACCGGAGTTATCAGCAAAGACGGAGGGAAACGCTCGCTTCATTTCGACTTGCTTGTTCCTGAAACATTGCAGGAGGATTGGGAGTTCCGTTTCCCGATGAAAATGGCATTAATTCATAAAGGGGCTTCCTTTACGAAGATAAATGCACGGCATGCAGCGTTCCGGCAATCTCCACGTACTGCGGATGTTGAATTCAGGTATCAACTGCTTCCCATGCGTGAAGTGTATTTTCATCCAGCCATTGATGTTTGGCAGGACATGCTGCAAAGGGGGAATTTACCACAGCTACATCTATTGGCACTTGTTGCTGTACTAATTTTAATTGTAGGCATCTTCAATTTTATGAGTCTTTATACGGTTGTATTATTGAAACGAAGCAAAGAATTCGGACTAAAGAAAGTTTTTGGAAACAATTCAGCACAGCTATTCTCCCAACTATATATCGAGAATTTCTGTCTGACACTTGTATCATTGTTTATAGCCTGGTTCTTTGTCGAAATTTCCACCTTTCCCTTAAATAAATATTTTGATGTCATTCAACAGCCTAATGGTATATTTGACATCGGAATAACCATAGCTATCCTGATTTTGCTGCCATTGACAGCTTCAATCTATCCGTTTTTTAAATTCAAATACAACACGCCTATCCATTCATTACGGAAAATAGGCAGTGGTGAAAAATCGTCTGTTGTAAGAAACCTCTATCTGAGTATTCAGTATACCGTGGCATTCATTCTAATAGTTGTTTCCATGTTCTTCGCTAAACAACTGTATGAAATGACTCACATAGATTTAGGCTATGACACAGGCTCTATCGTTAAAGTCTATTTTGAACGCTATGAACGCAAACAGCCTACCACTGAAGCAGAATATCTGAAACAGACCTCCCTGCGCAAAGCCTCCAAAGAAAATATATCCACTGCAATGAATGCCTCTCCTTTATTCACGGCATGGAATTACTCTTTATCCCCCTATGAATATTTCACCGAATCTCCGGTACTTTTCCGTAAGCTCGGAGAAACCAATTTCAAACAATTGTATTGCATTCCCATTACAGAAGAAGAAATAAAATTTCATGGCTTCCGTTTATCCCAGGGACGTTTATGGGATGCCGACATCGACCATGAAGGTGAAGCCAAACTGATTCTCAATCAAAAAGCCATGCAACTCTTCGGACTCGGAAGCACAATCAATGCCCGGCTGGAACCTCAACAACCTTTATGGCCGCGTAGGGATTTGAGCCCTTATCAGATTATAGGTATCGTCGAAGATTTTTATTGTGGACATTTATCCCAACCGGTTCTTCCTATAGCTTTTATATACGGTGAAACATATCTTTCACAAATTCCTTTGCAAGCTAAAATTGCTCCAGGACATCAAAAAGATGCCGTTGCCTTCTTGGAAAGCCTACACAACGACAATGCTGATGGAGCCTTCAATTATACTTTTGCAAAACAGGAAGTTGAGAATCTCTATAGGTCAGACAAGCAAATAACCATTACCTATTCCTTTTTCGCCTTTATGGCCATTTTAATATCCTCAATAGCTTTGTTTGGATTGTCCTTATTTGACATACAGCAAAGATACCGGGAAATAGCTATACGAAAAGTACATGGCGCTACACATAAGGAAATTTTATTGTTATTACTCAAAAAATACATTATCATATTAGCAATGTCATTTTTGATTGCCATTTCTATATCTTATTGGGGAATAACCATTTATCTGAAAGATTTTGCCTACAAAGCCAACATCAGCAGTTGGTTGTTCATTGTTGCAGCAATCATCATATCATTAATTTCCATATTAACATTGGTTTATCAAGTAAAAAAGGTTGCACGGCAGAATCCGGCAGAAGTAATAAAGAGTGAATAAAAGCGTGTATTTTCGCACAACACATGTGCTATATCGCACAGATACAGTATGGCATTACAAGATTTAATAATCTAATTATAAAACACTTAACTATTTGGCATAATATTTGAATTAAGATTATAACGAAAGACTATTGAAGACAAATAAAAAGAGAAAACATGATTATACATTATCTGAAAGTAGCAATTAGAAACCTGCTGAAATACAAGACTCAAAGTATCATTTCCATTGTTGGACTGGCAATAGGCTTTGCTTGCTTCGCACTTGCCAATCTATGGATACATTACGAAATGACCTATGACTGTCAGTTTGATGGAGCCGACCGCTTTTACCTGCTTTACAAAAAAGATTTGCTCAATGATACAGGTTATTCAACCAGAATGCCCTATCCAACATCGAATATCTTGAAGAAAAACTTTCCCGAAGTGGAAGATGCTTGTGCGTATATGATATGGGATGATACTGAACTAAAACTTGAAGGTAGTCCCACTATTAACACATCAATGCTATTGGCAGATTCATGTTTTATGAAAATGTTCGGAATTACTCTTTTAGCCGGAAATATGGACTTTCTGCATAATGATTCACAGATAGCTTTAACAAAGGACATGGCAATGAAGCTTTTTGGAAGTGTTGACGTGTTGGGTAAGGAGCTGACTGTTGCTGACAACACTGTAACCATTGAAGCTATATTGGAAGGATTGCAACATAGCAATCTCGCTTTCGGCTGTTGGGGACGAGGTGCCTATTTCCACCAATGGCAAGATTATTGGGGCCATGCAAGCTTTCAAATTTGCGCAAAACTCAAAAAAGGTATCTCAGCCGAAAATTTCCAAAGAAAGCTTAATGCCAGCGAATATAAGGGAGATTCACGAGACCCTAATAAACTATTTGAAGGTGTCGGACTAATGCCCCTTACTCAATACCATTATTCCGAAATAAATGAAAAGAAATCTATCAAATTCCTATATCTGATATTTTTTTCTATCATAGGTGGGCTGGTCATTTCATGTTCACTCTTCAACTATCTGTCTTTGTTTATAACCCGACTCAACATCCGTAATAAAGAATTGGAATTAAGACGGATGTGTGGGTCTTCAATCAGAGGCATTCTTGCACTTTTCATGATTGAATACGGCACTATGATTTTACTTGCAGGAGTAATAGGCATGGCATTGGTAGAGATTACTTTACCAATATTCAGAGAAATGTCCGGCATTACGGGAAACATCTATTATGAATCGCTGCTCTATTTCATCGGACTTTTATTATTGTCACTCATTCTGTTACTTCCCTTTGCACTGCGTCGTACAGTAAAACAAAGAAAAGATAAACGCTTCTTTATTTATCGATGTAGTATCCTATTCCAGATATTTATCAGTATACTCTTCCTTTTTGGTATGAGTATTCTGCTGAAACAGATATATCACCTCACCCATACTGATTTGGGATGGGAACGCCATAATATTGCAGCTTTTCCACTTATTTATCCTCATGACAATTATGACGAAATTGCAGAAAAAATAGCTCAAATACCTTGTACCTCCGAAGTATTGAAAGGACACCACGGACTCTTCCCACGCACCGTCGGTTTAAGTTTGCAAATCAAAGATTGGGACGGTAGAATTGAAGGAGCAGAAGGATTTGAGATACAAAGTATAATCGAAGGAAAAGAAATTATAGATTTTTACAATCTTGACCTTATAGAAGGAGAAGCAATGAAAGAAGAAGAAACGGATAAGGTAATATTAAATGAAACAGCTGTGAAGTTTTTAGGTATGACCGATCCCATCGGAAAAAAACTTTATTTGAATGAAGGAAATGTCAAAACGATTATTGGCATCGTAAGGGATTTTCATATAACGGCTCCTACCATACCCGTAAATCCAATAATGCTGATTGGGAATCATGGCTTCTCTCATAAATTTTGGGGTGGAAGAGGGGATATATTAGTAAAGTTCCATGAAGGCAAATGGAAAGAATTAAAGAATGAGATAGAGAATTTGTTCAGTCAATCCTATCCCACTACAAGATATAAATTCGTGAATGTAGAAGAAGGCTACGAAGAATATCTAAAATCAGAAAAAGTATTGATGAAATTAATATCTTTCGTATCAATGGTATGTATTCTGATTACCATATTCGGCATCTTTTCATTGATTACGCTAAGTTGTGAACAACGACGTAAAGAGATTGCCGTGCGCAAAGTAAATGGAGCTACAGCTAAAAATATCATGACAATGTTTATCAAAGAATACATGTTATTATTAATATTTGCTTCTACTATAGCATTCCCAATAGGTTATGTATTGATGAACCATTGGTTAGAGAGCTATGTAAGGCGTACAAGCATTAATCTATGGATTTATACTACCATCTTTGCAGGCATAGCTATTATTATCTTACTTTGTATCGGGTGGAGAGTATGGCAGGCAGCACAACAGAATCCGGCGGAAGTCATCAAAAGCGAATAATACAATAATGATACTATTATGATAAGACATTATATTAAAACAGCATTCAGAAACCTATTAAAGTACAAGGCACAGAATATCATCTCTATCATCGGACTGTCGGTAGGCATACTTTGTTTCAGTATCTGCCTATATTGCAGCCGCTATATAAATTCTACCGACAAGTGCTTTACCCATTGGGAACGCATTGCAGACATAAACCTATACACTCCAGCAGAAGAACTTTATTCCGGAACTCCCGCTACGTTGTTTGAGAGTCTGCGCCAATTGCAATTCCAAGAAGTAGAAGCATTTACTTTTGTTGCCTATCCCCGCCCACGTAGCTACAATGTGGAAACTATCGACAAGGAAGAACTGCCTTACGAAGATTTATATGCTATGGAAGTAGATACAGCCTACCATAGCGTGTTCACCCCGGAAGTATTACAAGGTTCATGGGCTGTAGCATCGCAAACTCCCAATGCCGTGATACTGACACGCTCTCTGGCACACAAGATATTTGGTCTCGGAGAGAATCCGATAGGAAAGCGAATGACCTTAGCACAACGGCTTTTCTCTTCACCTGATACCACACCACGAACAGGAGGTACCATCTATACCATACAAGCGATAATAGAAGATATTCCATTGAATACCAGCCTTAGCTTTCTCCAAAAGATTGATATGTTAATCTTGAACGATAGCGAAGGACTTATACAATTCGATGGACGAGACAGTATGACCGGTGGACTTACTTTTGCTCTTCTTCGTCCGGGCAAAACATCCGCACAACTCGAAGCAAGTTTCCGTGCAATGGACTTGAAGCACACAATATTCAATGAGAAAAATACCGTATCAGCCTCGAATTTCGGAAAACTTTTTCGGGAGAAATCCGTTGCCCCTTACTTTGCCGGAATCACATTCATTGTCGGCCTTTTGATTCTACTGACTGGTCTACTCAACTTTTTTCATTTTTTGACGGGGAGTTATCTGAACCGTTCGCACGAGTTCGGCATTCGTAAAGTGAATGGAAGTAATGGCAACAAACTATTCTGGTTACTTTTTACCCAAGCCATTATCATTTCGTTCATAACCTTCTTATTGACTTTCTGTCTGATAGAAATATTTAACCCCTACCTTTCATTCTCTTTATTTGATTTCACATTAGTCATTGAACGGGACCTATTATTGATACAGACAATAGAATATATGGCAGGCATTATTTTGCTATGCTTATTACTCTGCTTGTTTACCGTATGGAGGATGAAGCATGCCTCCATCCAGTCAAGTATTTACAAGAACAAATCCAAACGCCACAAACAGAAGATACGAAATTGTCTTTTGGGTATCCAATTTTTCATCTGTTGGTTATTCATAGTCTTTACAGTCGCTTTATATTTGCAGGCTAACAAGACCGGTTCCACACTGTTCAACACACTGACAGAAAAAGAAAAGTCCGAAATCATCAGTATTCCTATGGATTACCGTTTTCTAAAAAATGACGAAAAGCTTGCTCTCATAGAGCGCATCAGTCAGCATCCGGATATAAAAGATAAAATGCTGACAGATATTAATTATCTGAAAGGTATTTCGGGAACAAGCATGCAGACAGAAAAAGATAACCGGGAAAGTAGCCTTGAAGTCAATATAATGAATGTTCCTAATAACTTTTTCGAGTTTATGAATATCCCTATTCTCTCCGGGCATGCCCTGAAGACAAATAGTGACATGGTAGTAGACCGTAAATTGGCAGAACGTATGAAGAAGGATTTACTGGGAACCACCTTGTACAATTATCAAGATAGCTACACGGTATGCGGCATTTGTTCCGATTTTGTAGCCGACACTTACAATCAGAGCCAGGGCTTCGTCTTTCTGCCTTGTGATTTCAAATATTATGTAGGTCATTGCTATTTGAAGTGTGTACCCGGAAAAGCAGAAGAAGTAGAGGCTTTCGTTAAGAAAATGCTGGAAGAGAATCTTCCACCAAGTATACAATTACACATTTCGACCTTGCAGGAAGACATTCACCAAGCGCAAGCCATCGAGAACAACATGAAAGGGATAATCTTATTCTTCTCATTTGTCAGCCTTATAATCACTTTATTAGGCGTCTATTCGGCAATCACACTGGATACGGAACGCAGACAAAAGGAAGTGGCAATCCGTAAAGTAAATGGTGCAGGATTGAAACAGATTATCATATTGTTTGCCCGTACGTATATTTATCAGCTTGTACTCTCGGCAACAATGGCATTTCCTTTATGTTATGCCATACTGCAGTTATGGAAAAACATGTATATCGTATTCTTTAATGACGGCCCGCTATTTTGGATTTCAATCTTCATAATCGTAGCTGTCATTACTACTCTGACTATTATTTTCCGTATTCTGAAAATAGCAAGGACAAATCCGGCAGAAGTCATTAAAAACGAATAAGAAAATATATTTACCTAAAGATTATGACCATACTTACAATCCTAAAAATAATTACCCGCAGTTGGTGGAGAAACAAAGTTTTCTTCTTCATTTCTATAGTCAGTCTGGCTATAGGGCTAGCATGTACAAACTTGCTGTTCACCTATTATGTACATGATTACAATATAGAGAGTGGCAATCGGGACAAGAACCGTATTTTCTGTCTGCGTCAGGATAATCCGATGCAGGACGGAAGCAAGGTGGCCTATGCTGATGCCAATATTCCCCCTATGCTGAAAGAAAAATATGCAGAAGTGGAAGACTACCTGCGTATCAATTCTCTGGTTCCACAATATTGTAAATATGGAGGGGAGATTTACCACGATATAACCTTTATATCTGCCGATACTACTTTGCAACATTTCTTCCACTATCATCCCATTGCCGGTAGTTTAAAGCAAGTATTGGAACAACCGGGCAAAGTAGCACTCAGTGAAGCTTTTGCACATAAACTGTTTGGAGATAAAAATCCATTAGGAGAATTGCTGGAAATAAAAACCATGACTGATACCCAAAGTTATGAAGTGGCAGCCATATTAAAGTCACGGTCACAATCATTGCTCCAATTCGACATGATTACCGGGAATAACAAAGACTTTTGGGGTGGAATGACGTTTCTGAAACTAATTCCAAATACCGATGCCCAACAGTTTACCGAAAAAATCAACCACGACAAGATTCCCACTTTGATTCCGGAAAAGACACAATATTACGTCGACCCTCTGTCCGACATCTACTTTACTACACCGGACTACGATACACAACAACCTCTGCCGTATATCAATCAAAGTAATGTGCAATTATTGTATATCAGCCTTGCTGCCGCCTTGTTGGTACTTATCATAGCCTGCTGCAACTATACCAACATGAGCCTGAGCCGTGTATTGCAACAGCTCAAAATGATACATGTGGAGAAACTGATGGGAAGCAGCTTGAAGGATATCCGCATCCAACTGTTTGGTGATGCATTCCTCACTGTGCTGCTGGCATTCGGATTATCTTTACTCATCATCAACGACTGTCTGTCTTTTTTCAATGGATTATTTGCATCCCATTTAAACGTACATTTCTTTTTCAGCCTACAGATGCTACCCTTGTTAGTGCTCTTTGTACTAGTTATGTCCATTGTCCCTGCCTGGTATATCAGCCATAGACTTTCACAACTCTCATTCAGCGAATACAAGACACTTTACGGAGGTAAAAAGAAACAACGTTTCATAGCTTTGCTGGTCATTCTTCAGTTTTCCATTTCTATAGGGCTGATATTCGCTACTCTCGTTGCCAATGAACAAATCAATCTCATCAAGGAACGGGCCTACTGTTACGAAAATCGGATTGAAATAGGAGATTTCAATGCCGCACCGGCTACAATACTTAAAGAAGAGCTGGAGAAACATGTACAAGGAATAGAGTCCATCGCCCTGTCACAAGGCTCCATATTGAATTCATGGATACGTGAGCTATCCATCAAACAAGCCGACGGTACGGAAAAAAGTTCCTACCTATTAATGCTGTATAGTGATGCCAATCTGGTAAAAACGATGGGGTTCAAACTCTTGTCCGGCAACGCTCCCGAACAACTGCAAAAACAATATGCCTATCCTGCACTGGTCAACGAAAGCTATGTCAGAATGCTGATTCCAGCAGGAATAAATGCCATTGGAAAACCTTTGAAAGAATTTGACCAGTCTGCCGATTCTTTATACATCATCGGCGGTGTATTAGAGGACTTCCCGTTCAGTTCATTGGAAAATGAAATTACCCCGGTCATACTTTACCTTCCACCTACAGAGAGAATGTCGGGTGCCAACTATCTGCAGATTAAGCTGATTGAAAGCAATAAACAAGAAACACTACATCAAATAGCCCAAATATGGGAAAAGATGAATGAAGGGGAGATATTTCAATACACAGACATGCACCAAGACTTTATGAAACGCAATGGTAAAGTCTTGTCTCTCTCCAAACTCCTTATCGCCTATTCTCTGATTGGCTTGATATTGACCTGCTTCGGCTTATTCGGCATTTCATGGTATGCCACTCGCCAGCGTATCCGCGAAATCAGCATTCGCAAGATTCATGGAGCAACATCCCGACAAATCGTGCTGTTGCTGAATAAACCATTCTGCCTGCAAATTCTGCTTGCATATATTCTAGCTGTCCCCATTGTCTATTGGCTCATGCACCATTGGCATGAACAGTTTGCCTATAAAGCCCCCTTCACCGTTATGGACTTTCTATTGCCACTATGTATTGTCTGGATAATATCTGCCGTCACAGTGTGTCTGCAAAGTTATTTGCTGAACAAAACAAATCCGATTGACTGCATCAAATCCGAGTAAGAAATAATATATTTATAACCCATAAAAACAAAGCATTATGATTAAGACAGTAAACTTACAGAAGATTTTCAAGACCGAGGAAGTACAGACTCTGGCTTTGAACGACGTAAACATTGAAGTGAAAGAAGGGGAGTTTGTTGCTATCATGGGACCTTCAGGCTGCGGAAAATCCACTTTACTGAATATCCTCGGTCTGTTGGACAATCCTACATCCGGAGAATATTACTTGAATAGGACGGAAGTATCCAAATATACAGAAGCCCAACGTACCAACTTGCGTAAAGGAGTCATCGGCTTTGTATTCCAAAGTTTCAACCTGATTGATGAGCTGAATGTATACGAGAACATCGAACTGCCGCTACTCTACATGGGCATTCCTGCCACCGAACGCAAGCGCCGGGTGGAAACCGCTATGGAGCGTATGGCAATCATGCACCGCAGCAAGCACTTCCCGCAACAACTGTCCGGCGGACAACAGCAACGCGTGGCAATCGCCCGTGCAGTCGTATCAAACCCTAAACTGATACTTGCCGATGAGCCTACCGGTAACCTCGATTCAAAGAACGGAAAAGAGGTAATGGAACTACTGAATGAACTGAATAAGGAAGGCACTACGATTGTCATGGTGACACACTCACAACATGATGCCGGATTTGCCGGACGTATCATCAATCTGTTTGACGGGCAGGTAGTGACGGAAGCTAACTTATAATTCACGCTTCTCCCGATTTATATGCAGGTTGCAATGTTTTTTCCATTGTAATCTGCATGTTTTTTTGGAAATAGCTTTCCTTTTTTTTGTTTCTGTCGTCCGAAATGCCTAATATTGCTACCAATAAACTTTTTACTTCCACATTTTAAATAACAGAAAATGAAAACATACACACCGTCCCCTTTGAACGCAGAAAATATCACTTTACCGGATAATTTGACAGAACTCACAGAAGCCATGGCACGCAATGTGCATGAAGTATGGGCTTTGGGAAGAGTGAAAGAAGGATGGAAATACGGAGAGACACGCAATGATGAATTAAAGACACATCCCGGACTTGTACCATACGAAGAGTTACCGGACTCAGAACGGGAATACGACCGGCAAACAGCCATACAGACACTGAAGCTGATTATGAAACTGGGATTCGACATACAGAAGAAACAATAATCCAATATCTATAGTACTATGAGGACGAGTGAGAACAAATATTATCCTATCCGGCACTGGTGGAAATTCGTTATTCCTGCCTTTATCATTCTCTTTCTGGTTGCAGCATTGATTGTGACATGCACTACATTCCAAAACCTTATTCAATTCTTTCCATCGCGTGGAATGACCTACCTGATGACACTCCATGCCATCATTTCCCTTAGCGTATGCATCTGTTTTTTTCTATGTATCAAGAGATTAATAGATGTATTCTCACTGAATCTGGAACAAGAAAGAAACATTCTTGCATCCTTGTACCAGGAAAAAGAAAAACGGGAGATTATCAATAACGATGAGAAAGAAATCAATAAACTGAAAGAGAATATCAGAAAAGAATTGAAACAAGAAACTGAAAAAAAGGAAACTGCCTAATGACAAAACGAATATGAATCTGCTAACAAGACTTTTTGCCCTTCATTTTGACCGCTCTTTTTCCGGAAAAGGATGGAGGCAGCTTGCTTGGCTTTTCGGAGTCATAGTAACTGTTTTCTTATTGATATATCTGGTAAGTTTTGCATTTATCTTTCCTGAGCCGTCTCTTGAAGAATGGACCGGTATTGATAAAGACGTACCTATGGGGCGTTTGCTTCAGTTGATTTGTCTGTTCATCGATCCGGGGAATATTGTGGAAGTACCACCTTATCTGCGTTGGTTCTCTCTATTGGTCGTAGTGCTGGGATTAATTTTGTTCTGCGGATTATTGATATCCGTAATCTCCAATATGCTGGAACGCAGAGTTGAGCGATATCGTGAAGGCGATATCGTTTACCCTTTGCAAAACCACATCGTCATTATCGGTTTTGACAACATGGTCCCCACTCTTATCCAGCAAATTTGCGATGACACACATTATGGGAATTGCCATATTCTGATTCAGAGTACCCAACCGGCACAAGAAATCCGTAGCAAAATCCATACGGAACTGGATGCCAAAAACGAAAAAAGAATTGTGGTGCTGCGTGCCCGGCGCGACTCTATCGAGGAGTTGGAAAAACTCTATACTACCAAAGCGCGCGAAGTATTCCTTATCGGAGAGAGAGACGAACATGACCATGACTCACTGAACATAGACTGCCTGAAAAAGATAGTTGACATTCATAAACGATGCAATAAATGTTCCCTCATACCATTCACCGTCCTTTTCGAATATCAGACTACTTTTGCCGCTTTCCAACTGACCGATTTGTCTGCCGAATGGAGAAAATATATAGAATTCCATCCCTTTAACTTCTACGAGGGCTGGGCCCAAAAGATATTGGTAAGCCGGCGATATGGAAAAGGGGAGAACTGTATTGAATATCCTCCTCTCGACCGTGAGGCAATAACCTACGAAAGCGAAAAACATGTTCATCTTGTTATCATCGGTATGAGCCGTATGGGAGTGGCAATAGGAGTGGAAGCTGCCCATCTGTTGCATTTTCCAAACTTCTGCCGGGACAAGAACATAAAAAGTGTCATTACCTTCATTGATGAAAATGCCGACCGGGAAATGAATTTCTTTTGTGGACGATACCGCCATTATTTCGAGATATCGTCTACCCATTATTACGACATGAGCAAGGACGAAAGGCACGAGAGATTTGTCCTTCCCACCCGTTTTAAAGGAAAAGATGCAGACTTTCTGGATGTGGAATTCGAATTTATCAAAGGCCGTGCGGAAACTCCTGCCATCCAGAATCTGATTAAAGAATGGGTACATGACTCAGGCCAGGTATTGACGATTGCCGTCTGCCTCAATTATCCTCCTCAAAGCATGGCAATGGGATTATATCTGCCGGACGATGTATATGATGAAAATATCCCAGTTTTTGTCCGTCAGGAAACCTCCAGTGCACTGCTCAATATGCTTAACAGTAAAAAGAAAGATGAAGCGATTCATAAATATTCCCATGTTTTTCCTTTTGGAATGCTGGACAACTGTTACGACCTGGACAAAAAAAGCCGGAGGGAGGGACAAATCATCAATTATATATACGATTTCAAGAATAAATATGGAAATGTGCCTCAATCATGCCCACCTGACAATGAGCTGAAAGACTCATGGAACAAACTGTCCGTATCCCTTCAGTGGTCCAACTTGTACAGTGCATATTCCATTGGTCCCAAGCTACGCTCCATAGGTATTACGGATGGTTACGTGAAACTGGACAACGACCAGATATCATTGCTTGCCGAAGTCGAACATAACCGTTGGAACATGGAGAAACTGCTGCTTGGCTTCCGTAAACCCACCGCCGAAGAAGAAGAGTTAATCTATGGCAGCAAGGAAATGGGAGATATCTTCAAAAAGAAACGCTTTGTGCATCCCGATATACGTCCGTATGATGAATTGAAGGAAAGCTCAAAAGCGTATGACAGATGTATCACAGCCGGCATTCCGTTAGTCATAAACAACAACACATGGAAAGTAACCAACACTATATTATGAAAACATACCATGTATTTATAGCCTCTTCGCTGAGTTTTCAGAAAGAAAGGGATTTAATGGAAAAAGTCCTGACGGAAAGAAACAACAGCGAACTCAATATTGTAGTGCACCGGCACGAAAAAAATGGAGACAACGATATAGCTAAAGGCGATACGCAGGAAATCATAAATTCAGAGATAAGGCAATGTGACGTCATCATCTTCTTCGCCGGAAACTGGATACGCTCCAAGACCATCGGAGAGTTTAATGTTGCCATCGAAAATGCATCCAACAAACATATCTATTTCTATCAGAATCCGACATTGGAATACACCCAAGAAGACTGGACAAACACTACTTTATGGAAAGACTTCTATGCGGAATACATGCAAAAGCACCTGGACGACGATACCGTTATCGAGCGGTATGAGAAGCAGTGCAATACGCTGGAGCAGCTAAGGGACGCGTTGGTCAAGGATCGTGAAAGTTTTCTCAATAATCCCTTTTGCGCAATCTCTTGCCATAAGATGGAGTATGATAAAATTATTCCCAACAGCCAAGCCAACCGTCGCAGAGGCAACCTGGACTACTATTTTATCCGTCCGGAAGTAGACAACAAACTTAAAGAGGAGTTTGACAGCACAAACAAGACAATCATCGTCACCGGTCAATCCACTTCGGGAAAGACTATTGCCGTTTGCCGAATGCTGAAAAAGCTCCCTCAGGAATATTATGTGGTCATTTTGAATGCCGATACGACCAAAGAACAGTTAGAACGGCTTTCTGTATCCCAATTCCAGCATGGCAAAAAGATTCTTCTACTGGACGATTTGCAGCTGTTGTTTTGGAAAGAAGAGAATGAAAAGCCGATACCCATTGACAGAGAATTACTTCGCAAGTTATCGGAAATCCTTCACATCGGCAATCCGGACTTCAAGGTTATTGCCACTACAAGCTATAGCTTCAAGGAAGTGAAATCCATGCTTACTTTCAATGAAATGGTTCCTCCGGCCATAGTCGAAGTGGGCATCAAACCTTTATCCTTCAAAAAAATAAATGAATATGCCCGCGAGCTTAGGACATACGGCTATCTTAAACTCCGACCCGAAGCCGGCATGACTATCGGTTCCTTGTTTTTCGACATAGACAGAATCAAGACCAGATATAACAACCAGTTCCAGAACAGCAATTTAAGCAACCTGCAGAAATCCATGCTTCGACAACTCTGCCACGCCATAAAATGTTTGTGGATGTGGAAAAAGAGAAGCCGCAATAAAATAGACCTATTGCTCGATTTCCTCAAATTCACCTATGAGAACAGTTACGAAAAGGCCGACAGAAGCACCATCTGTGAATTGGCAGGCAAAGTAGATGATTTGATTTATTATCAGGACATTGAAAAGGACACATTTGAAGTTGAAGACATCATAGTAACCCAGGTTTTCCAGTACTATAGCAGTGAACCGTCCGATGACCTACTGGCAACTGAAAAGAAAGCCATAAAGGGCATATTCCGCTATATCTACTACAAAGACAGACCGAACTTTTTCAAAAATACAACCAAGATCCTGCATCGGGTGAAAAACTGTTCGGTAAATGCCCCCGAACTCCAACAGTATATCATCAATGATGTTGTAAGCCGCATTTATAAAAACGAACAAACGCTATATACAAGTAAGGAACTGGGAACAAACCCGGAAGGCGTTTCCATTGATTGGGTGGACGCCTATATTGGCAATATAGCCAATTTTGCTCCTACCAATGCAGAGGCCATCCATATTTGGAAATTAACAAAAAAATATAATAGGAGAGAGCTGAATGTGCTGCGGTGGCTTTTGCCCAGACTGCAGACACAACAAGATAAGGACATTGTACACAAGGATTTGCTCAATGAACAAGGGCAAATGCAAGACAAGTATATAGAAAACTCGTATATTGAATTTCAGACAGAATTGGTACGGTTCCTCGACATGGACGAAGCCAAAGAAATATACCTCAACGCTTCCTTTATATACGAAGCTTCCCCAAGTGCCGATGATGACGACATAGATGATTTCTTCTCCGATTCTGCAGAGAGCGCCCATGGGCAGGAAAGCAACAATGAGACTTATCTGACAGAACTGAAAGAGAAAAGAATACGTAATTTCGCCAGGCAGCTTATGCATAAAGCACAGACTCTGGCTGACATACACGACATCAAGAACTTCTTGCAGAAGAATGATAAAGGGGTAGTTCCCCACGACGATGCAGTCTTTTTCTTCAACTTTATTGCTCCCTACACCTGGCTGGAAGTTTTCAAAAGATTCAGCCAGCCGGAAAAGCTGGTTGCATTCTTCAACGAACTGACAGAACTGTCTGTCGACAAAAAAGAGGATACCAGTATGTTCCTGAACAAGACCGAAGTGTTGAATGGAGCACTCGAAAACATACCGTCCTCTTATGCCTATGATTTATGGAACCGTATGGGGAATAACTGTGATGGCTACTCATTGAACTTTATGCTCCAAAAGGCTAAAAATTTTGAGCAAGCCAAAGGAATCTTCAACACTTTTATGGAAAGGTTGGAGCAGCAAGAAGAAGAAAACAAGACCAAACTGAAAGTGGGTGAAATCTACCTGAACGACTTATTGGATACGACCTCCACTTATAGCGGGATTAAGGAATGCGAGGAACTGTTCCATAAATACCATTTACTGGAAGCAGACCAGTCTTTACTGGATTACCCGAGCCAGCACACACAAGGT
This sequence comes from Bacteroides sp. AF29-11, assembly GCF_003602895.1. Lineage (NCBI taxonomy): Bacteria > Pseudomonadati > Bacteroidota > Bacteroidia > Bacteroidales > Bacteroidaceae > Bacteroides > Bacteroides sp. AF29-11. The sequence continues at coordinate 263,341 of NZ_QTLY01000002.1, read as the reverse complement.
ATCCTATACCAACGCATGACCCTAAAGGAAATCAAGGCACATATGAAGAGACATCGTCCCCAAAACGGCGATGAATCTCGAAATATAAGAACAATCGTACAATTCATTCTGAAAATATCAAATTATGAAGAGGCGTATCAGGCACTGTTCGGAGAAACTCCCGATTGTATTACTCCGGAAGAACAACAGATTTTGAATCATTCGCCCTACGTTGTCTCCGAAATGTTCAATAAGGTAAAGACTCCGGAAGAAGGAGGAGTCGCAAGGGATTTCTTCGAGAACCGGCTGGACAAGTCACTGCTCAATCATCCTGATGCCAATATCTTGAATATCATTATCAATAACCGGTTCATATATCCCTATTATGAACAAAAAGTGGACATGATAAAGCGGATGTCCGAAAAATACACCGTACAACAGAACAGTTATACACATAAACATTTACTCTATCACCTGACCAACCACACCCAAGGTTCACTTCCTCCGGAAGAAATACAACTGATTATAAATGAGGAAATAATGAAAAGTCTGGATGCGCCAAAGGATATATTGAAGCAAATGCTTATCCAGCGATACTATGCCGGAAGAGCACAAGACAACGTTCCGCAGCCTTTTCCCATTTATACATCGGAAGGGTGGAAAATTAAAGAAAGCACTATTCTGGAATATGTGTATTGTCTGCTGGACGTGGGCGTATATGATGGAGGAATTATCTTCTGTTGCATGAAGGCATTGCTCCGTCAGAATGATAAGGAAAACGCCCAACGGCTGCAAGAGCAAGCAATCAGTAAAAAGGTTTTTATCAATTACGATTCATATTGTATGTTGAAAAAGGTAGGAGCCGTCATTCCTAAACCCTACCTATTTGTCGAACATTATCCAATTATGAAGGACATATGCTATCAAATGCGGGAACGCGGCATGACCTTCGAAGAAGCCGAAAGCCGTATAAAAGAGATGGAAGATGATTTACATATTTCCATTGCACGCACACAAATCTACTGGAACAATGTCATCAGCCGCATGGCCAACAACAGAACAAACAAAAAACTGGTGCTTCAGAATACTCTGAAATTCATTGATGAACACCATGTGCCGATGAGTCCGGAAATATATTACTCCCTTTTACACACAATCACTTCCATTGAAGACTATACAAAAGTCAAAGGTTTATATAAAGGCGAATTGAATATAGGACATATCTTCGTACTTCTAAAGAAGATTCCAGAATTTACCAAATATAGAATTGCCGAATGGGCATTTGTCGCCTGCTTGCGTCAGGAGTTTGATGAATGGTATGACATTCTATGTTCCATCAGTGAGAAAGAGCAGGAGAAAAGAATTAAAATCATGTTACAGTCCGAGCGCTACAAGCAACTGCAAGTCATCACCCCAAAAGGGTATCTTAACCAGACTTTCTTGTTCTGGTGGACTATCCGCTACGCCGTCTCAGAGACTGAAGAGCAACGGAAGGCAGAATTGGATACCCTTGTCACAATGATACCCAAACCCTTTGTACCTCAGTATCCGAAAATGATAGAGAAGTTCTTTATACCTTATCCGCAAGACTTGCTTGAAATCATTCGAGAATATATAGGCCGGATTATTTCATCCGAGCCGCAATAGCCAGCAATACCCCGAGCACCACACCCAATATCGCTGCAAACAGCACCCGCATTTCTCCCGGCAGGAGGAATGTGATGGTGTGTGCCGGATACCAGAAGAAAGGAATTGTTTTCTTGAAGACAAAATTCCATTGTGCATCCCAATTCAGATGCGTAATGATGCGGGTCATCGGGATAGGAGTGAGGAGGCTGCGAGGCGAACCTCCACAATCCAGGATATGCGTATCCGTAATCTTATGGAATGTCATGAATACCGGAGCGAAAATGGTATTCATAGCAACTGAAATGGCGAGGGCTATCCATAATTTGTCCAGGCAGAATTCCCCGTTTATAATGGCGGCGGCATTTGCCATTCCCATATATTCCATGAATTGCGGTACACCCTTCGAGAAGATTATCATGGCCGCATTGATACCCATTCCCAGCAGTCCCCACACTACGGCACGCGGCAGTACGCCAAATCCTTTTCGGTTATAGACTCCGGCACTGATACGAAGTCCCAGCATCTCACCCAGTGTAGCAAGAATTCCAAATTTAATGAAACTCATCACCATGCCATGTGCAGCGTTGAAAGACTTATACCAATCGTAGATGGATTCACTCACAAAGAATGGCAGGAATATTATCACCAGAACAAAAACAAAGAGGAAGTCTTGTTTTTTCATACAAAAGTCATGTTTTTCATAAATAATGTGGCAAACATACTAAAATTATTCTAATTTAAAAGCAAATAAGTAAATAAAAGAAGTTTTACCAAACAGAACAAAGTGTTTCCCTTAACCGAACAGTGTGTTTCATTAAAGAGAACACTTCGTTTCCCTTAAAAGAACAGTTTGTTTCAAATAGAAAAACACTTTGTTTTCTATAGCTAAAACAAAGTGTTCAGCACTGTGAACTAACGAACTATCCCATTAGCTCCCTCAGAAGCCCATATCATAGTCTCGGCACAAAAAAAGTGGGATTCAGAGAAACCTCTGATCCCACTTCATCATAGTAAGCAACGGATAGTTATTTCTTATCCTTCATATATTCATCCGCTTTCTCCTTGGCACGTGCCACGCGCTTGGCTGTATCCGGATGAGAAGAGAACATCTTCTGGAACTTGGATTCCTTCGGTGCTTCCGCTGAAAGTTCAAGCAATTTGTTCAAAGCATTGTACATGGCATACGGATCGAGATTATTCTTGATGCAGAATTCAAAGCCGTAATCATCCGCTTCCGTCTCCTGCTTCTGGGAGTATTGAGCACCTGCCAATGCCTCGGCCATGGCACCCAGTTCAGAATCACTCAATTTGGATACCGTAGAACTTGCCGCACCGGCAGCATTCTTCACAGCCGAACGAAGGTAAGCATTCTTCATCGCATCTTTGGAATCCGTATGGATGACGTGACCTATCTCGTGGCCGACAACTGCCATCACTTCATCATCCGTCATGATGTCCATCAGTCCGGCACAGATGCGTACACTACCATCACCGCACGCAAAGGCATTCACATCTATTACTTCATAAACACCGAAGTTCACCTTCAAGCCGTCCACTTCCTTGATATTTCCGGTCAGCTTCTCCAGACGCTTGCCGTAATCCGTATCGGGCTTTGTCAGCGGATTGTGCGTATCCATCCATTCCATATATTCCTTGCTCATCGCTGCAATGTCAGCATCGGACAATGAAATGGCCTTGACGGCATCTGTACCGGCTTGGACAACTTTGGTCACATTGATTTTCTTTCCACCGATTTTGAACTGCGCATAGGCAGTGGTGGTACAACTCATTCCGCATACTACAGCAGTAATGATGAAGAAGTTCTTTTTCATGTACTTTACGATTTAATTTTAATCCTACTTCGCTTTGTCTATAAAAAAAACCGCCTAATCATTATTAAACGGTTTTCCGAATATCTGTTTAAATCAAGTTTACTTGATGATACCCAATTCCTTGAAACATTTAGTCAATTTTTCTACAGCATAATCCACTTGTTCGACCGTATGGGTAGCCATCAACGCTACACGCACCAGTGTATCTTGTGGAGCACATGCAGGTGGAATAACGGGGTTGATGAAGATACCCTCGTCAAAAGCCAGCTTCGTTACTATAAATGTCTTCTCTGTATCACGCACATAGAGAGGAATGATAGGAGATTCTGTCTCACCGATTTCGAAGCCTGCATCGCGGAACTTCTTCAAGGCATAGTTAGTGATGTCCCACAGACGTTGGATGCGTTCAGGTTCGGACTTGATGATGTGAAGCGCCTCGCGGGCTGCAGCCGTAGCAGCAGGTGTGCTACTTGCCTGGAATATATAGGAACGGGCATTGTGGCGCAGCCAATTGATTACCGCCTTGTCTCCAGCAACAAAACCACCGATAGAAGCCAATGACTTGCTGAATGTACCCATAATCAGGTCTACATCTTCGGTAACACCGAAATGGTCGCACACACCACGGCCTTGTTTTCCGAATACACCCAAGCCGTGAGCTTCGTCCACGTAAATGCTGGCATTGTATTTCTTCTTCAGGCGGACAATTTCGGGCAGATTGGCCAAGTCACCTTCCATGGAAAATACTCCATCCACAACAATCAGCTTTACAGCATCCGGTTCGCATTTCTGGAGTTCTTTTTCCAAAGCCTCCATATCGTTATGCTTGTACTTCAACTGAGTGGCAAATGCAAGACGGCGGCCGTCTACAATGGAAGCGTGGTCACGGTCATCACAAATGATATAATCCCCACGGCCCACAACAGCAGGAATAATACCTTCGTTTACAGTAAATCCGGTAGAAAAACAGAGTGCTTCATCTTTTCCTACGAATTCAGCCAATTCCTTCTCCAGTTCAACATGTATATCGAGTGTTCCGTTCAGAAAGCGGGAACCTGCACAGCCGGTGCCATATTTTTCTGTGGCAGCTATCGAGGCATCAATGATACGCTTGTCATATGTCAGTCCCATATATGCATTAGAGCCGAACATCAGAACCTTTTTACCATCCATCATTACCTCTGTATCCTGATGGCTGTTAATTGTGCGGAAATAAGGATATACGCCTTTTGCCATAAACTGTTGCGGCAGGTCGTATTTCGCAAATTTGTCTTGTAGTAAACCCATGAAATATCTTTTATATAATGAATATTTAATTCTATTAAATACAAGTCTTAAAAAACAGGGGGCAAAGATAGCAAAATATGTCGGTATATGTTCTATTTACATTAAAAAAACTACTTATACTTATTTTAAAAAGAATTATGTGGTTAATTTTTCAGATATTTATATTACTTTTGCCAGTTGGAAAACCTGCATAGCAACAACCCTTGCATGAACGAAAACAAGAAGAAAATAGCATTTATCATAAACCCCATATCCGGCACTCAGAGTAAGGAGCAGATACTGAAGTGGCTCGATGAAAAGCTGGATAAGGAAAGGTATGCACAAGAAGTGATTTATACCGAACGGGCAGGCCATGCCGTAGAGATAGCGGCACAGAAGGCACAAGAAGATGCACATGCCGTCATCGCCATAGGAGGAGACGGCACCATCAATGAGATAGCCCGCTCACTGGTACATACAAAAACCGCTTTGGGCATCATTCCCTGCGGTTCCGGCAACGGACTTGCCCGCCATCTGCAGATTCCGATGGAGCCGAAAAAGGCCATCGACATCATCAATGACGGACTGATAGACATCATTGACTACGGAAAAATCAACGATGTGCCTTTCTTCTGCACCTGCGGCGTGGGATTCGACGCATTTGTAAGCCTGCAATTCTCCAAGGCGGGAAGGAGAGGACCACTCACTTATCTGGAAAAGACTCTGCTCGAAAGCCTGAAGTACCGTCCGGAAACCTATGAACTGGAAATGGACGGCAGCACCCTGCGATACAAGGCGTTCCTGATAGCCTGCGGAAACGCATCGCAATATGGAAACAATGCGTATATTGCCCCACAAGCCACCTTGAACGACGGACTGCTGGACGTCACCATACTCGAGCCGTTCACTGTGCTCGATGTACCGTCGCTCTCTTTCCAGCTCTTCAACAAGACCATTGACCAGAACAGCCGGATTAAGACGTTCCGTTGCCAGACACTCCGTATTCACCGTTCTAAACCAGGGGTAGTCCACTTTGACGGCGACCCGATGATGATGGGAGAGAATGTAGATGTAAAGATTATGAAGAAAGGACTGCAGGTCATTGTTCCCCGGGATGCGGAAAAAGACACTTCGAATGTCTTGCAGCGGGCACAAGACTATATCAACGGACTGAAACAAATTAATGATGCTTTTGTGGAAGACATCGCCCATAAAAACAAGATGATACTGGATAAAGGCAAAAGGCAATTCAAGAAACTGACAAAAATGTAATGTTGTAAAAAAGGTACTAAAGGAGTTTCTGAAAATAACTTTCCCCTTTTGATGCGCCATATAATATGTTTTATGTATTTTTGCATGTTCAAAATAGTAAATAAGTAAATCGTCAAACAGTAAATAAAAAGATGTATAGATCACACACCTGCGGAGAACTCCGTATCTCCGATGTTAACAAGCAAGTGACGCTGGCAGGTTGGGTACAGCGCAGCCGTAAGATGGGAGGCATGACTTTCATTGACCTCCGCGACCGTTACGGAATTACCCAATTAGTGTTCAACGAAGAGGTGAATGCCGAACTTTGCGAGCGTGCCAACCGCTTGGGCCGTGAATTCGTAATCCAGGTTAAGGGTACCGTCAACGAACGTTTCAGTAAAAACCAGCATATCCCGACGGGAGACATTGAAATCATCGTATCGGAACTGGATGTTCTGAACTCATCGCTGACCCCTCCCTTCACCATCGAGGAAAATACGGACGGTGGCGACGATATCCGCATGAAGTACCGTTATCTAGACCTGCGCCGTGCCAATGTACGCAGCAATCTGGAGCTTCGCCATAAAATGACAATTGAAGTACGCAAATACCTGGACAGCCAGGGATTCATCGAAGTGGAAACTCCGATTCTGGTAGGCTCCACACCCGAAGGTGCACGCGATTTCGTCGTTCCTTCACGCATGAACCCGGGACAATTCTATGCCTTGCCTCAAAGCCCGCAGACACTGAAACAGTTGTTGATGGTTTCCGGTTTCGACCGTTACTTCCAGATAGCCAAATGCTTCCGTGACGAAGACCTGCGTGCTGACCGCCAGCCGGAATTCACACAGATTGACTGCGAAATGTCTTTTGTGGAGCAGGATGACGTCATCAACCTCTTCGAAGGCATGGCCAAATATCTGTTCAAGGAAATCCGTGGCGTAGAGATGAACGAGCCGTTCATGCGCATGCCATGGGCAGACGCCATGAAATATTACGGCAGCGACAAGCCCGACCTCCGTTTCGGCATGAAGTTCGTGGAACTGATGGACATCATGAAGGGACACGGATTCCCGGTATTCGACAATGCCGCCTACATCGGCGGTATCTGCGCAGAAGGCGCCGCACACTATACACGCAAACAGCTGGATGCACTGACCGAATTCGTGAAAAGACCGCAAATCGGTGCCAAAGGTATGGTATACGCGCGCGTAGAGGCAGACGGCAACGTAAAATCAAGTGTCGACAAGTTCTATGCGCAGGAAGTATTGCAGGAAATGAAGGCTGCTTTCAACGCCAAGCCGGGTGACCTGATTCTGATTCTGAGCGGTGACGACGCCATGAAGACCCGCAAGCAACTGAACGAGTTGCGCCTTGAAATGGGTAACCAACTGGGATTGCGCGACAAGAACAAGTTCGTCTGCCTTTGGGTGGTTGACTTCCCGATGTTTGAGTGGAGCGATGAAGAAGGCCGCCTGATGGCTATGCACCACCCGTTCACCCATCCGAAAGACGAAGATATTCCTTTGCTGGATACAGACCCGGCAGCTGTCCGTGCCGATGCATACGACATGGTGTGCAACGGTATTGAAGTGGGTGGAGGTTCCATCCGTATCCACGATGCACAGTTGCAGGCCAAAATGTTCGAGATTCTCGGATTCACTCCCGAGAAGGCTCAGGAGCAGTTCGGCTTCCTGATGAATGCCTTCAAATACGGTGCACCTCCTCACGGTGGTCTGGCATACGGTCTGGACCGTTGGGTCAGCATCTTCGCAGGTCTCGACAGTATCCGCGACTGCATTGCATTCCCCAAAAACAACAGTGGACGCGATGTAATGCTGGATGCACCTTCGGCTATTGACCAGAAGCAGCTGGACGAACTGAATCTGACTGTTGAAGTGAAAGAGTAAAAGCAGATACAGAGTAGGAGAGTGAAAGAGTCTGCACGCATTTTTCGTTTTGCGGTAATCGGCACGCTGAATGCCTTGATTATGGCTGTTACCGTTTGGGTAATGATGGACGAACTGGACATCAACTATATGCTCTCCAATGTAACCGCATATATACTTGCACAGATACACAACTTCATCTGGTGCAAGTATTGGATATTCCCTACAGAAAAAAAGAGCAACACTTGGCGACAAGTGCTGCTCTTTTCTATAGCTTTCGGAATGGCTTACGGAGCGCAATTCCTTTTCCTCATAGGGCTGGTGGAGGGACTGGACTGCAACGAATACCTTGCCCAGTTCCTGGGATTATTCATCTACGGAAGTGTCAATTTCCTGATGAACAAACGGGTGACATTCCGTTAGTTCTCCCCCAGAGATCCCCGTCGTTATCAGTCAAGAAATCGTTTTGTCAATCCGGCATAGGCATCAATTCTGCGGTCGCGCAGGAAAGGCCACCAACGGCGTACATTTTCCGAACGTTCCAAGTCCACCTCTACAACGATATTTTCCGGCCGTTCGTTTCCTGCTTGGGCCAGGAACTCGCCTTGCGGTCCGGCCACAAAACTATTTCCCCAAAACAAGATACCATTGGTCTGCATGGAAGGATCCGGCTCATGTCCCACACGGTTCACTGAAACAACCGGCAAGCCGTTGGCCACAGCATGTCCACGCTGGGAAATAATCCAAGCATTGAGCTGACGCGCCTTTTCATCATCCGTATCACTGCTTTCCCAACCGATAGCCGTAGGATATATCAGTATTTCAGCTCCCTTCAGCGCCATCAGACGTGCTGCTTCCGGATACCATTGGTCCCAGCACACCAAAACTCCCAATTTGCCCAAAGATGTCTGAATAGGTTCGAAGCCTATATCACCGGGAGTAAAATAGAATTTCTCATAATAGGCGGGGTCATCAGGAATATGCATCTTCCGGTATTTCCCGGCAATGCTGCCGTCACGTTCAAAAACAACCGCTGTGTTATGATACAATCCGGGAGCGCGTTTCTCGAACAGAGAAGTGACCAGCACAATATCGTTGGCAGCAGCCAACTCTGAATAGAATCCCGTAGAAGGACCGGGAATCGGTTCTGCCAAGTCGAACAACTGCGTGTTTTCCGTCTGACAGAAATACAGAGAGTTATGCAGCTCCTGCAAAACAACCAATTGAGCCCCATGCGCCGCACATGCCTCTATACTTTTGGCCAAATTCATTAAATTAGTCCTGAGGTCCTTGGTATTGGCCTGCTGGATAATACCTACTTTTATTTTTCTTGTCATCTTATTCTATGGTTTATTGTTTTACTATGTATAATCGACATTACTTCAACACCCCTACGGGATATTGCATGGTAACACAATGCAAAGAGCCGTGTTGCTTAATCAAAGCACGGCAATCTATCCCGATAATTTCATAACCGGGAAAAGCCTCCCGCAACACTTCCCCCGCGCGGGCATCATTCTCCGGCTGGCGATAGGTGGGGTAAAGCACTGCATCATTCAGAATCAAGAAATTAGCGTAAGTGGCAGGAAGCCGTTCCCCTTCCTCTTCTATCTTATCGGCCATGGGCAAAGCCAGCAAACGGTAAGGTTCCCCCTTCAACGTACGGAAAGTCTTCAGTTGCTCCTCCATGCGATGCAGTTCTTCGTAATGCTCATCATCCGCATCCTTGCATTGTACATAGGCTATCGTGTCGGCAGGGCAGAAACGGGCCAGCGTGTCTATATGACTGTCCGTATCGTCACCTGCCAAATAACCGTGGTCCAGCCAAAGAACACGTTGCAGGTGAAAAACGGAACGAAGATATTCCTCAATTTCCACCCGGTTCATCTGTCCGTTCCGGTTAGGCGAAAGCAGGCATTCGGAGGTGGTGAGCAACGTACCCATGCCGTCACTTTCGATGGAACCGCCTTCAAGGACAAACCCCAAGCGATTTACATACTTTCCTTTCATCACTTCCGACTCCACCGCACGACGCGTAATCAAATTATCCTTATCGGATGCAAACTTCAATCCCCACCCGTTGAACTTAAAGTCGAGCAGAGATACACCGTCAGCATCCAGTAGGGTGATGGCTCCATGGTCGCGTGCCCAAGTATCATTCGTCTCACACTTCAGGAAACGGACATTTTCCATATTCACCCTGCCGAGAATCTGTTTCTTCACCTCATCCGGTTCTGGGGTTACAATCAGCAATGTCTCCCGGGCGGCTATTTCGTGGGCAATGGCTACAAAACATTCCTGCACTTCGTCCAACATATAGGTCCAGTCTGTACCCGCATGGGGCCATGTAAGCTGTATGCCGCTTTGCAAAGCCCATTCGGCAGGCAAGTGGGGAGCACGTGTCTCTACCTGAAAAGTCATATTCTTGCCAAAACGCACCTGACAGTCCTTCTCTGCGGCACCACCCAGCGGCAGTCCTACAAAATATCCCATATTATTTATCTTTTCTAATTCGTTACTTTTTAAGTTAGCAGAGAGAGGGAGAATAAACCTTAGGTTTAGAATTGCCAAACCTCTACTTCAGACTTCTAAACCTCTACTCTATGATTGTAAACCTCTACTCGTCAATTATCACTTATCTTCCTTCGGTTTCCGGTCGAAGAATGGATTCTTGGAGGATGCACTCACCGGAATGGCAAAGACAGTCTTGCATCCTTTCAGCCAATCCAAACGCTGAGCGGCAAGTCCGGCAGAAAACATGACACGGGTATCCACCCTCAAATCGGCAGCCATGGCACAAGCCGAACCTACAGCTATCCCTACATCCACCGTATTCAAAGCACAAGGTACTCCCTCCGGACGACCGGCACAAGTGGGAAAACCGCAGTGTCCGCAATTCAAACTTTGCGTCTGCTCGCGCGTACCTATTATAATTACACATTCAGCCTGCAAAATGTTGTCCGCATCACGGAGAAAGAACTTCATACCGTGCTCTTCAACCATAGCGACCATCTTTTCAGACAGCTTCTTAATGTCTTCACCCGTAACCAGCGCAGCTTCAATCACATCAATACCTTTTCCTTTCGGTGCCGTGCGCGCAGCAGTCAGCATTTGCCTTGCCACGTCAAGCACATGTTCGTGGCGGCAATCCCGTTCATTCTGTATCATAGTCTTTCTTTCCTGAATTAATTAGTGCGTCAAAGATAGCACAAATATTTTTTTGCACTATCTTTGCAGAACAGAAAGATTAAAGGAACACCATGCTGCAAATAGAAAATGCCAGTATCGCCTACGGCAACGATATACTTTTCTCGGGTTTCAACCTGCAATTGGAAAGGGGAGAGATAGCCAGTATCTCCGGCCCTTCGGGATGCGGAAAGTCGTCACTGCTGAATGCCATACTTGGATTTACTCCGTTAAAAGAAGGACGCATCGTCTTGAACGGCATTCTGCTGGATAAAGGAAACGTCGACGTTGTCCGTAAGCAGACTGCATGGATTCCACAAGAACTGGCATTGCCGCTGGAATGGGTAAAGGACATGGTACAATTGCCCTTCGGTTTAAAGGCAAACCGGGGTACACCCTTTTCTGAAACCCGTTTATTTGCATGTTTCGAGGATTTGGGTCTGGAACAAGAGTTATATTACAAACGGGTGAACGAAATATCCGGAGGCCAACGCCAACGGATGATGATAGCCGTAGCCTCAATGATTGGCAAACCACTGACCATTGTCGATGAACCGACTTCCGCTCTCGACTCCGGTTCCGCGGAAAAAGTACTCTCTTTCTTCCGCAGGCAGACAGAAAATGGAAGTGCCATACTGACCGTATCCCATGACAAAAGATTCGCCAACGGATGTGACCGACATATAATCATGAAATAACATACACACTATTGGGAACCATAGATATATCATACCTCAGCCTGGGCATCGGATTATTGCTATTATTAATACCGCTGTTTTACATCTGGAAGTTCAAGACCGGACTGTTGCGCGCTACTGTGATAGGTACGGCACGCATGATTGTCCAGTTGTTCTTCATCGGCATATACTTGAACTACCTCTTTTTATGGGATAACCCGTGGATAAACTTTCTATGGGTAATTGTCATGATATTTGTAGCATCGCAGACGGCATTGGCACGAACGCAATTGAAGAGGAAGATTCTGCTCCTGCCCATATCCGCAGGTTTCTTATGCAGTGTAGTATGTGTAGGCTTGTACTTTATCGGAATAGTACTGAGAGTGGAAAACGTATTCAGCGCCCGGTATTTCATCCCTATTTTCGGCATACTGATGGGCAACATGCTATCCAGTAACGTCATAGCCCTCAACACCTATTATAGTGGACTGAAACGGGAACAACAGCTTTACCGGTATCTTCTCGGCAATGGTGCTACAAAAGCGGAAGCACAGGCACCTTTCATCCGCCAAGCCATCATCAAATCCTTCAGTCCGCTGATTGCCAATATATCCGTGATGGGGCTGGTTGCTTTTCCGGGAACCATGATTGGCCAGATATTGGGTGGCAGCAGCCCGAATGTGGCCATCAAATATCAGATGATGATTATGGTCATCACCTTTACCGCCTCCATGCTGTCACTGATGATTACAATCTCCCTGGCTTCCCGCAAGTCATTCGACGCCTACGGCAAGCTACTGCCGGTGATGGTGGAGAAGAAGGAGCAGAAATAAATTCAACGATGGGATAACTCTAAAAATACCTTAGCCCTACACACTATATAAATGATTCATGCTATCTTTATGACTCAATTATCAATCATACCGTATGAATCATATCCGACTTACCGGTTGAACCAGGTACCTGATAACAATGAGTCCCCATGACATTCTATAAAGAAAGTAAAACAGAATTATTGGATTCTAACTCCCAATAACTCCATTAAACAAAAAAGCCGTGAGTCTACAAGACTTTTTTTAACCGGAATTCTTTTTAATCCATTGCTTTTTCGTATATTTGCAACCAAATTTTCTGTTCACAATGAAAATTAAGGAATTAGTAAGCGCCCTTGAACGGTTCGCGCCTCTGCCATTGCAAGACGGATTTGACAATGCCGGCCTGCAAATCGGATTGACAGATGCGGAAGCAACAGGGGCTTTGTTGTGTCTTGACGTTACTGAAGTTGTACTGGATGAAGCCATTGCATTGGGATATAATGTGGTTATATCACATCACCCTCTCATTTTCAAAGGGTATAAATCCATCACGGGCAAGGATTATGTGGAACGTTGTATCTTGAAAGCCATCAAGAATGACATCGTTGTTTATGCTGCGCACACTAACCTGGATAATGCACCGGGAGGAGTGAACTTCAAGATTGCCGAGAAAATCGGTTTGAAGAATGTCCGTATCCTGGAAGCCAAGGAAAATGCGCTGGTAAAGCTGACTACATTTGTACCGACCGCCCAAGCGGAAGACGTGAGGAAAGCCTTGTTCGACGCTGGATGCGGCAATATCGGCAACTATGATTTGTGCAGTTATAACATGGAAGGCGAGGGGACATTCCGAGCCCGGGAAGGTGCCACCCCATACTGTGGAGCGATAGGGGAGCTGCATACCGAACGTGAAGTACGTATTGAGACAATCATACCCGCCTACAAAAAAGCGGCAACTGTCAAGGCACTGCTTGCGGCACATCCATATGAAGAACCGGTCTATGATATTTATCCCTTGCAAAACTCATGGCCACAAGCCGGAGCCGGTGTCATTGGCGAATTGGAAGTACCGGAGACAGAACTTGAATTCCTGAAACGGATAAAGAAAACCTTCGAAGTAGGGTGTCTCAGACATAACAAACTCCTCGGGCGGGAAATACAGACTGTTGCATTATGTGGCGGCGCCGGCGCTTTCCTAATGCCGCTTGCCATCCGCAACCGTGCAGATGTCTTTATCACCGGCGAGATAAAATACCATGACTATTTCGGACATGATACCGATATATTATTGGCTGAAATAGGGCATTATGAAAGTGAGCAATATACGAAAGAAATATTTTATACAATAATCCGGGATTTGTTTCCTCATTTTGAGGTTCAGATGACCAAAGTGAATACAAACCCCATAAAATACATGTAAGTAAAATGGCTAAAGAAGCAAAAAAAGATCCTCAGGAATTAACCGTAGAACAGAAGTTGAAAGCTTTGTTCCAATTGCAGACAATGCTGTCCAAAATCGATGAAATCAAGACGTTGAGAGGTGAACTTCCACTGGAAGTACAGGACTTGGAAGACGAAATAGCCGGTCTGAGTACCCGTATAGACAGAATCAAGGCAGAAGTTGCCGAGTTGAAATCCTCCATTGCAGGAAAGAAAGTTGAAATTGAAACCGCAAAGGCTTCTGTAGCTAAATATAAAGACCAGCAGGACAACGTACGCAACAACCGCGAATATGACTTCTTAAGCAAGGAAATCGAATTCCAGACATTGGAAATCGAACTCTGCGAAAAGCGTATCAAGGAATTTGCCGCACAAGAGGAAGAAAAATCTCAGGAAGTAGCAGAAAGCACTGCTGCTCTGGAAGAAAGACAAAAAGACCTCGACGTAAAGAAGAGCGAACTGGACGAAATCATCTCCGAGACCAAGCAAGAGGAAGAGAAGCTGAGAGACAAAGCCAAAGAACTGGAAACAAAGATTGAACCCCGTCTGCTTCAGTCCTTCAAACGTATCCGTAAGAATTCACGCAATGGACTGGGTATTGTATACGTACAGCGTGATGCTTGCGGTGGTTGCTTCAACAAGATTCCGCCCCAGAGACAATTGGACATCCGCTCACGCAAGAAAATTATCGTTTGCGAATATTGTGGCCGTATCATGATTGACCCGGAATTAGCAGGTATAACTCCCGAACAGAAAGTGGAAGTTGTAAAGGAAAAGCCAGTAAGAGCCAAAAGAAAAATCGTACATATCGGCTCAGATAATTAAAAATAGAACATTTTCTATATATAAAACGGCAATAGTAAAGCACCTATTGCCGTTTTTTTGTTAAATAAGCTCATAAAAACCTGCTATTAGAGAAAAAAGAAGTAGTTTTGTTGCTTGAAAAATTAATAGAATTAAATTAAAAAGCATGAGACTAAACAAATTATTCATACTCTATTCACTTTTCGGAATATTGATGGCATCGTGCATAAAAGATGAAGCACCCAATGCTGAAGCTGATATAACAGGCATCTCTTTTGAAGAAGATGTACTGGCAAGCGCTCGTTTCAATTTAAATCCGTCTTACAATGATAATCTGCAGGCCTACCCCATATTAGTAAAAGTAAAAGAGGGCACTCCTTTAAACAAACTATCCCCCCTGTTTGAGTTGACGCCGGGCGCTACCATTAGTCCGGAAAGTGGTAGTGAACACGATTTCTCTGACGGAAAAAGGGTAAAGTATACCGTAACTTCCGAGAACAAGGCTTGGCAGCGAGTATATTCCATCGGTGTACGCGAACAATCGGTATCAGACATCCCAAATGAATTCCATTTTGAAGACATACGACTTATCAATGGAATTAACCCCAAATACAAATATCAGGAGTTCTATGAAGAACAAGACGGATTGGAACTGACATGGGCCAGTGGAAATGAAGGATTCAACTGGGCAGCCAGTTCATCAGCTACTGAAAATTACCCTACGTCACAATATGACAATGGTAAAAACGGAAAGTGTGCCAAATTAGAAACTCGGCTTACCGGCTCTCTGGGAGCAATGGTAGGTATGCCGATAGCTGCCGGAAATTTGTTTATCGGTGAGTTTGATATGACGAATGCTCTCACCAGCCCATTGAAAGCCACACATTTCGGCACTCCTTTCTGTTATAAGCCCTCACGTCTAAAAGGTTGGTACAAGTACAAAGCCGGTGAACGTTTTTATGAAAACGGCGGATACACCGACCGTAAAGATGTGATGAACATCTATGCAATCTTTTATGAAGGCGAAAGTTACAACGAAGCAGGAGAAGTTACGGAAGTAATATTGGATGGAAATCTGCCAAACCAGAACTATGAACATCCCAGTATGGTAGCTTTAGCTCTAATATCCAATCCCCACGAAACCGATGATTGGGAAGCTTTCGACATTCCTTTTGACTATCAGAGATATGGAAAAGAAATAGATGAAACCAAACTGGCAAAAGGAAAATATAAACTAAGTATCATTTTTGCATCCAGCAAGGACGGGGCAACTTTTGAAGGTGCGCCCGGAAGTACCCTTTTAGTGGATGACGTGGAACTGATTTTCGAATAAGAACCCTGTAGAATTGGAATACAACATGATAAAGAAAATATTAGCATTCATCGCATTGGTAGGTTGTATGCAAACTGCCATATACGCTCAAGAGAATCAGAATCGTACGCTTATAAACGCTGCCCTGCACGGATGGGAATATGAGATAAGAGCCGGTGTCAGCATCGGTGGTACTTCTCCGCTTCCATTGCCCGTAGAAATACGGAGTATCGATGCCTACAATCCTACTTTAGCTCTTATGCTGGAAGGAAATGCCATCAAGTGGTTGGGAAAAACTAAAAAATGGGGAGTAATAACCGGTGTAAGACTGGAAACCAAAAATATGATTACCAAAGCGACAGTAAAGAACTATGGCATGGAAATCATAGGAAATGACGGTAACCGCTTGAAAGGTAACTGGACGGGAGGAGTAAAAACCAAAGTACGCAATGCCTACATTACTGTCCCCGTACTTGGAGCATATAAAGTCAACTCACGATTGCGAGCCAAAGCAGGTGCATATGTATCCTACCTGATGGATGAGGAATTCTCCGGATATGTATATGAAGGTTATCTGCGTGAAGGTAATCCTACCGGAAAGAAAGTCAACTTCTCCGACGGTGCCATTGCCACTTACGACTTTTCGGATGACTTGCGCAAGTTCGCTTGGGGCGTGCAGGCAGGCGTAGACTGGCGTGCCTTCAAACATCTGAGTGTATTTGCCGACCTTACATGGGGATTGAATGATATTTTCAAGAAGGATTTCAATACCATTACCTTTGCCATGTATCCCATCTACTTGAATGTGGGTTTCGGGTATGCCTTCTAAGATACTCGGGTATACCGAGTAAATACTCATAAACAAATAAAGGTTTAGGTTGTTATCAATCCCATAAAAAGATAACCACCTAAACCTTTATTTATGAATATAAAAGCTTGGAGCACTGCGTTGCTCATATTATGCCTATGTCCTGCGGCTATGGCACAGAAAGCCAACCGCTATCTTGAGAAGCCACTCCCACAAGGCTGGGGAAGGGACGCCTCCCATGCCATTCCCGGAGATGATAATCTGTTCAGCGAACAGATACCCCCCATTGACGACAAGTGGTGGAAAGCATTCGATGACCCGATGCTGGATTCATTGATTACGGTAGCCTCCACTCAAAACTATTCCGTACTTTCTGCCATGGACCGTATGGATATGGCTAAATCCAACCTGCGGATAGAACGCGGCAGCTTTTTCCCTTCCATCTCATTGGACGGAGGATGGGCACGGCAGCAAAGCAGCAGCAATGTCAACGCACTTCCGCAATCCATTACCGGTGCATACAGCACCTCGCTCAACGCCAGTTGGGAACTGGACGTATTCGGAAGTATCCGCCAACGGGTAAAGGCACAGCGGGAAACCTTCATGACAAGCAAGGAGGAATATACCTCCGTCATGATTTCCCTCTGTGCCCAGATAGCCTCTGCCTACATCGGACTCCGCGAACTGCAGCAAGAACTAAGTGTAGTGACCCACAATTGCCATACCCAGGCAGCCGTACTCAACATCACCGAAGTACGCTACAAAACCGGACTGGTATCCAAGCTGGACGTCTCGCAAGCCAAATCCGTATATTACAGTACCAAAGCCTCCATCCCACAACTGGAGGCAGGCATCAATCAATACATCACGACACTCGCAATCTTACTCGGTACTTACCCCCAGCATATCCGCCCCATATTGGAGAAGCCCGGCAAACTGCCCGACTATATGGAACCCATAGGCATCGGTATTCCTGCCGACCTGCTGCTCCGCCGCCCCGATATACGGCAAGCCGAACGCCAAGTCAACGCGCAGGCGGCAACACTTGGCGCATCCCAAAGTGACTGGCTGCCGCAAGTGTTCCTGAAAGGTTCCATCGGCTATTCCTCCCATGACTTGAAGGACTTGACTAAACGGAACAGTATGACATTTGAAATTGCTCCAAGCATCAGCTGGACCTTATTCAGCGGTACCAAACTGGTGAACGCTACCCGTCTGGCACGTGCCCAGCTCGATGAATCCATTCACCAGTTCAACCAGACAGTGCTTACCGCCGTGCAGGAAACAGATAATGCCATGAACTCCTACCGCAACTCCATCCAACAGATTGTTGCCATGCGCGAAGTATGCAACCAGGGAGAAGAAACGCTAAAGCTCTCCCTCGATTTGTACAAACAAGGGCTTACTCCCTTCCAGAACGTACTGGACGCACTACGCTCACTCCTGACATACGAAAATCAACTGGTGCAGGCACAAGGCAGCTCCTTGCTGCATCTGATAGCCTTATACCAGGCATTGGGAGGCGGATATGAAATGAATCAGAAATAAGAATATAAACTAAACCGAACCGTATATGAAAAATCAAATGTACATCACCCTGCTCATCCTGCCATTGCTGGCAACG
This sequence comes from Bacteroides sp. AF29-11, assembly GCF_003602895.1. NCBI lineage: Bacteria > Pseudomonadati > Bacteroidota > Bacteroidia > Bacteroidales > Bacteroidaceae > Bacteroides > Bacteroides sp. AF29-11. The sequence continues at coordinate 244,829 of NZ_QTLY01000002.1, read as the reverse complement.
GGATGCGGGGGAAGGAAAGAAACGGCACAAACGATGCCCATTCCCGAGATAAGCGTGGCCCGTCCGACAGTGCAGAACATCACGCTGACAAAAGAATATCCGGGCTACCTGACTTCTGAAAAGACCGTAGACCTGGTAGGCAGAGTCAGCGGAACCTTACAGACCATCTCTTACGCTCCCGGCAGCCGGGTACGCCAGGGACAAGTGCTTTTTGTCATCGAACCGACAGTCTATCAAGACAATGTGCGGCAGGCAGAAGCAGAACTCAACACTGCCCGCGCCAACCTGGAATACGCCCAAAACAACTACACACGTATGCAGGAGGCCGTGAAAAGCGATGCTGTAAGCCGTATACAAGTGCTGCAAGCACAATCCGACGTGGCAACCTCGCAGGCTGCAGTGAGCAATGCGGAAGCAGCCCTGAACACGGCACGCACCAATCTGAGCTACTGCACCGTCCGTGCCCCCTTCGACGGCACCGTAAGCCGTAACCTGGTGGATGCCGGAGGCTATGTAGGCGGCAGCGTGCAGCCCGTCACACTGGCAACCATCTACAAAGACGACCATTTGTACACGTACTTCAATGTAGCAGACAACCAATGGCTCTCCATGCTGATGCAGCAAGGAGACAGTATTCCCCGGCAAGTAACCGTCAGCCTGGGCAAAGACGGGCTTCTCACTTATCCTGCACAACTGGATTATCTTTCGCCCAACGTAGACTTGAACACCGGAACTCTGAACATCCGCGCCCGTCTCGACAATCCTAAAGGACTCCTGAAAAGCGGCCTCTACGTCAGCATCACCTTGCCCTACGGAGAGCAACAGCAGGCCATCCTGCTGCCGGATGCCTCCATCGGCACCGACCAGTTGGGGAAATACATATACGTAGTCAACGATTCGAATATAGTGCGCTACCGCCATATAGAAACCGGACAACTGATAGGGGATAGCCTGCGCCAGATAAGGGCAGGCATCACTCCCAGGGAACGTTATGTCACCAAAGCACTGATGAAGGTAAGGGATGGAATGAAAGTACATCCCATTGACAACTAATATGAATTGATTAATACCAAAGCCTATGTTTTCAAAATTCTTCATAGACCGTCCTATCTTTGCTACTGTATTGGCACTGCTCATCGTCGTAGCAGGACTGGTCACACTGGGCATCCTGCCCATTGCCCAATATCCGGACATCACACCACCCACCGTGCAAGTCAGTGCCGTATATCCCGGAGCCAATGCGCAGACGGTGGCACAAACCGTCGGCATCCCCATCGAGCAGCAAGTCAACGGAGTGGACGGAATGCTTTACATGTCCTCCAACTCCAGCTCATCGGGCGCTTACTCGCTTACCATTACTTTTGCCGTAGGCACGGACATTGATATGGCTACCGTGCAGGTCCAGAACCGGGTAAGCGTGGCCCAGTCGTCACTGCCTACTCCCGTTGTGGTGCAAGGCGTCACTGTACAGAAACAGTCATCGAACATCGTGATGTTCCTCACGATGACGTCGGACAGCAAAGACTACGACGGACTTTACCTCAGCAACTATGCCAAGCTGAATCTCGTAGACCAGTTAACACGCGTGCCCGGTGTAGGCGCCGTCAATGTGATGGGAGCAGGGGACTACTCCATGCGTATCTGGCTCGACCCTGCCGCCATGCGCATCCGCTATCTTTCGCCGGCCGATGTATACCAAGCTATCCAATCACAGAATGTGGAGGTCAGCGCAGGTAACGTAGGGCAACCCATCGGCACAGACAATAAAAATGCCTATCAATACAGCCTGACCGTAAAAGGGCGCCTTACCTCACCCGAAGAGTTCGGCAACATTATCCTGCGTACCGAAACCGGAGGGAAGATACTCCGTCTGCGCGACGTGGCGCATATCGACCTGGGCTCGGCCTCTTACAGCGTAGTATCCCAACTGGACGGGAAACCCACCGCTGCCATCGCTATCTATCAGCAACCTGGCAGCAACTCGCTGGACGTTTCCAAAGGAGTAAAGGCAAAAATGCAGGAACTCTCGCAAAATTTCCCTGCAGGCATACAATACAATGTAACCCTGGACACTACGGATGTCATTCATGCTTCCATAGACGAAGTGATGGTGACGTTCCTTGAAACAACCCTGCTGGTAGTTCTCGTCATCTTCCTGTTCCTGCAGAACTGGCGGGCGGTCGTCATTCCCTGCATCACTATTCCGGTATCACTCATCGGCACACTGGCCGTCATGTCCTTGTTCGGCTTCTCCATCAATACGTTGACACTATTCGGACTGATACTTGCCGTGGCCATCGTGGTGGATGATGCCATTGTGGTGGTGGAGAACTCCACGCGTCTGCTGGACACGGGGCGCTACACCTCCCGCCAGGCTGTGACCGAAGCGATGGGAGAGATTACCGGACCCATTGTCGGGGTAGTGCTGGTGCTGCTTGCCGTATTTATCCCGACAACACTCGTCAGCGGCATATCAGGACAACTGTATAAACAGTTTGCCTTGACCATTGCAGCCAGCACCGTACTTAGCGGATTCAACTCACTGACCCTTACTCCGGCACTCTGTGCCTTGATGCTGCAACCTACCCGGCCTTCCAAAAATCCCCTATATCGGGGGTTCAACCATCTGTACGACAAGACACAAGGAGTCTACGACCGGATAGTGGAGTACCTGCTCCAACGCCCTGTCGCTTCCATCGTTTCATATGCGGTTTTCACATTGATTGCTGTCCTGCTGTTTGTCAAATGGCCGTCCACATTTGTTCCGGAAGAAGATGACGGCTATTTCCTCGCAGTGGTACAGCTTCCCCCTGCATCGAGCCTGGAGCGCACCCAAGCCGTAGGAAAGCAGATAAATAAGATTCTCGATTCTTACCCCGAAATAAAGGACTACATCGGCATATCCGGCTTCTCCGTGATGGGAGGTGGAGAGCAAAGCAATGCGGCCACTTACTTCATCGTACTGAAAAACTGGAATGAACGCAAGGGAAAGGAACATACGGCTGAAGCCGTAGTGCAACGCTTCAATATGGAAGTGTACGGCATCCAGGAAGCAGAGATATTTGCCATGGTTCCACCTGCCATCCCCGGGCTGGGAGCCACCGGAGGCCTGCAACTCCAATTGGAAGACCGCCACAACCTCGGTGCCACCGAGATGCAGCGTGCCGTAGAGACCTTGATGGAGCACTACCGCAATTATCCGGCATTGGCATCGGTCAGCAGCCAGTACCAGGCCAACGTACCACAATATTTCCTGAATATCGACCGCGACAAGGTGCAACTGATGGGCATTCCGCTAAATAGCGTATTCACCGCCCTGGGCTACTATATGGGAGAGGCCTACGTCAATGATTATGTGCAGTTCGGCCACATCTACCAAGTGAAGCTGGGAGCAGGTGACCGTGCCCAGCGTGTCATCGACGATGTCCTGAAACTGAGCGTTCCCAATGCATCGGGCGAAATGGTACCTTTCTCTTCCTTCACCCGGGTGGAAGAACAGCTTGGCATGGACCAGATAAACCGCTACAACATGTACTCCACAGCAGCCGTGACCTGCAATGTGGCTCCGGGCAGTAGTTCGGGAGAGGGTATCCGGCAAATGGAAAGTCTAATCAAGGAGCATCTCGGAGATGAGTTCGGCTACGAATGGACTTCGGTGGCCTATCAGGAGACGCAGGCAGGAACCACTACGACCGTCGTATTCGTCATGGCGCTGCTGGTTGCCTTCCTTGTGCTCGCCGCACAATACGAAAGCTGGACTAGTCCGGTGGCCGCCGTAATGGGACTTCCGGTGGCGCTGCTCGGTGCCATGCTGGGATGCTATGTCATGGGTACTCCGGTCAGCATCTACACACAAATCGGCATCATCCTGCTGGTTGCCTTGTCTGCCAAAAACGGTATTCTGATTGTGGAGTTTGCACGTGACTTCCGTGCACAAGGCAATTCAATCCGTGATGCGGCATTCCAGGCAGGGCATATCCGTCTGCGGCCTATTCTGATGACATCGCTTGCATTCGTATTCGGGGTTATGCCGTTGCTTTTTGCCACCGGAGCAGGGGCGGGAAGCCGTATTGCACTGGGAGCTGCCGTAGTATTTGGTATGGCGCTGAACACATTGCTCGCCACGGTCTATATCCCGAATTTCTACGAATTGATGCAGAAGTTGCAGGAGAGGTTCAGTAAGAAACAATAGGGAGGATGAGCTACAAGTTATGGATTATGGGGTATAAGCTATCACATTTATAACCCATAATCCATAACTCATTTTAGCAACTTGCTGCTAAAAGTTGTATCTTTGCGTGCGAATTGCCTCTTAAAGAAATTGAAGTTATGAAAGCATATTTCATCGCCATACTTACCTTATTCACTTGTATAGCTACCGTCGTCCGGGCGCAGCAAATGTCTGAACTTGAAAACCGGATTGACAGTCTGCTCAATGGCAAGAAAGCCACCGTTGGTATAGCCGTATGGACAGACAAAGGAGACATGCTCCGGTATAACGACCATGTACACTTCCCCTTGCTCAGTGTATTCAAATTCCATGTGGCACTGGCCGTACTGGACAAGATGGATAAGCAAAGCATCAGTCTGGACAGCATTGTTTCCATAAAGGCATCCCAAATGCTGCCCAATACCTACAGCCCCCTGCGGAAGAAGTTTCCCGACCAGGATTTCACGATTACGCTTAGGGAACTGATGCAATACAGCATTTCCCAAAGCGACAACAATGCCTGCGACATCTTGATAGAATATGCAGGAGGCATCAAACATATCAATGACTATATCCACCGGTTGAGTATCGACTCCTTCAACCTCTCGGAAACAGAAGACGGCATGCACTCCAGCTTCGAGGCTGTATACCGCAACTGGAGTACTCCTTCCGCTATGGCCCGACTACTGAGAACGGCCGATGAAAAAGAGTTGTTCTCCAACAAGGAGCTGAAAGACTTCTTGTGGCAGACCATGATAGATACTGAAACCGGTGCCAACAAACTGAAAGGTATGTTGCCAGCCAAAACCGTGGTAGGACACAAGACCGGCTCTTCCGACCGCAATGCCGACGGTATGAAAACTGCAGATAATGATGCCGGCCTCGTTATCCTTCCCGACGGCCGGAAATACTACATTGCCGCCTTCGTCATGGACTCATACGAGACAGATGAGGACAATGCGAACATCATCGCCCGCATATCACGCATGGTATATGATGCGATGAGATGAGAGAGGCAAGGGGGCTATTGGTAGCTCCTCCTATAAGTTTTGATACTCGGGTATATCCTGCAGAAAAGTATAGCTGTTGTGCTCGTAATCTATGCGGCAACAATAATGCTGAAGCCCGTTGCTGACAATCAGATAATCCACTTTCAGCACCATGTTGTAGCGGGTAATCTGGTCGAAAACCTTTTGGGTGATTTCTATTTCAGGCGCCTTGTATTCCACAATCATCCGGGCGGTAAGGTCGCGCCGATAGAGCACTGTATCACAGCGTTTCTTTGTACCGTTCAGCTGTACCTGCACCTCATTTGCCATAAGCGCCTGCGGATACCCCTTGTGAGCAAGAAGAAAGTGGACGAAGTGCTGCCGCACCCATTCTTCAGGGGTCAAGGCGACATAACGACGACGGATTATATCGAAAATAACATTTTTTCCGTTCCTTGCGGCAATTTTAGCATCGAATGCTGGTAGGTTTAACGATAACATTTACTACATTTGTAAGTTAAATAATGGTTCCCGTCTTTTGGGAACACAAATTTAATGAAATCTTATGAAAACAAAAGAAGAAATCGTAGCCAATTGGCTGCCCCGTTACACAAAGCGTAACCTGGAGGATTTTGGAGAGTACATTCTGTTGACCAACTTCAACAAGTACGTAGAGATTTTCGCAGAAAAGTTCAATGTTCCCATTCTCGGTAAAGATGCCAACATGATATCTGCCAGTGCAGAAGGAATGACCATCATTAATTTTGGTATGGGAAGTCCTAATGCCGCCATTATCATGGACTTGCTGAGTGCTATCAGGCCCAAGGCATGTCTGTTTCTGGGTAAGTGCGGCGGTATAGACAAGAAAAATAGAATAGGGGACCTCATCCTTCCCATTGCCGCCATCCGTGGCGAGGGTACCTCCAACGACTACTTCCCACCTGAAGTCCCGTCACTCCCGGCATTTATGCTGCAACGTGCCGTTTCTTCTGCCATCCGCGATTATGCCCGTGACTACTGGACCGGTACCGTATACACCACCAACCGCCGCATTTGGGAACATGACGAGGAATTCAAAGAATATCTGAAGAAAACCCGTGCCATGGCTGTCGATATGGAAACAGCAACCCTATTCAGCTGCGGTTTTGCCAATCATATTCCCACGGGAGCCCTTCTGCTGGTTTCAGACCAACCGATGATTCCGGAAGGTGTAAAAACCGATAAAAGCGACAATCTGGTGACCCAGAATTATGTAAAGGAGCATGTTGAAATCGGCATCGCATCCTTGCGCATGATTATTGATGAAAAGAAAACCGTAAAACACTTGAAGTTCGACTGGTAATCCGTTACGGGACATCCCCTCGTATAGCACTTACTTTATTATATGGCAAAACAAGAAACAACCTGTGATGATATTCTAAAAGAGTTGAGAGCCAAGCAATACCGCCCCGTCTACTATCTCATGGGCGAGGAATCGTATTACATAGACCTCATCTCCGACTATATTGTAGACAACGTTCTCACTGACACCGAAAAGGAATTCAACCTGACCGTAGTCTACGGTGCAGATGTCGATATAGCCACTGTCATCAATGCGGCCAAGCGCTATCCGATGATGTCCGAACGCCAGGTCGTAGTCGTAAAGGAAGCGCAGGCCATCCGCAACATGGAGGAGCTTTCATACTACCTGCAAAAACCGTTGAACTCCACCATTCTTGTTCTATGCCACAAACATGGGGTGCTGGACAGAAGAAAGAAGCTGGCGGCCGAAATAGAGAAGGTGGGAGTTCTATTCGAATCCAAGAAGGTGAAGGATGCCCAGTTACCGGCATTCATCACCTCATACATGAAGCGCAAAGGTGTAGACTTGGATCCTAAAGCCACCTCCATGCTTGCCGATTTCGTAGGTACGGACCTCAGCCGCCTTACAGGAGAACTGGAAAAACTGATTATAACTCTTCCAAAAGGTCAGACACGCGTCACCCCCGAACAGATAGAACGTAACATCGGAATCAGTAAGGATTATAATAACTTTGAACTTCGCAGTGCCATTGTAGAAAAAGACATACTAAAGGCCAATAAAATAATAAAATATTTTGAAGAAAATCCGAAAACAAACCCTATCCAGATGACTTTATCTTTACTTTTCGGCTTCTTCTCCAACTTGATGTTGACTTATTATGCACCCGAAAAGACGGAGCAGGGTATTGCCAGTTTCATAGGATTAAAGACTCCCTGGCAGTCGCGCGAATACCTAAGTGCCATGCGCCGTTACAGCGGAGTAAAGACCATGCAGATAATCGGAGAAATTCGATATGCAGATGCCAAATCCAAAGGAGTAGGAAATTCCTCCCTAAGCGATGGAGATATCCTCCGGGAATTGGTCTTTAAGATTCTACATTAACTTCCATACAGCATCCTTTTCCATAAAAGGGGAAAAGCATAAAACAGACTGATTTGATATCATTATGTCATTTTTAGGGGGATTTATCCCCCTTTTTCTATTTCGGTCCTTAGCATAGACAGTAAAATAGGAGATAATAATCATATTTACAGCAAATTACGTTCATTTATAAGCTCTGAGAATCGTGTTTTTATAACGAATCGACCAATTATACAGAAATAAAGCAAGGATTTAAGTCTTGAAGACTAGAAAATAAATAAAGCATCTTATTTTCTTATTTATGTCACATCTTTTCTCCTTTAGTAAAAAGAAGAGATGGAGCAATTCAGCTTTAAATCGTCATATATGAAATCTGTTACACTTTTCAAGAGTACAATAGTTGTAATACACAACTAGGATAATTGACTATTGTGAATTTAATACATTACATAAATATCTATATGACGGGTGTATTATAACATATGTAATATTATACTTGAAAACACAAATGTAATAAGTAATATTTAATATCGCAAACTGATGGTTTACAAAAATAATAGAGTAGGGGTTAACCCATATAATTATAAGCAATAAATATGTATATATCAATTACATACGACGATTAATCAAATTATTAAATTATATATTATATAAAATGAGCGACAAACAAATGTAATACAGCATTTACCATCAAAAAATAACTATATAATATGCTAATAACTAGACAAATATATTATTTTATTAAACTTACGATAAACACCTATTTTACTCGTAATTTGTATTATAGCATTTGTAATGATGAATATTGTAATAACAGTATTTCATTTGTGAACTTTAAAATATTACATTTTTAATTTGCTTTTGTGATGTCGTTTTTTTACTTTTGTAATCCAATAAATAACATGTACAATTGTAATAACACATAAACCATGAGTATAAAAGACAGGTTCAAAATGGTTATGGACCGGGAGAAACTGACAGCAGGAGCTTTTGCCGAGAGTATCGGCGTGGCCCAAGCCACCATTTCTCACATCTTGGGTCCGCGTAACAAATATCCAAGTACGGAAGTCATTCTCCGATTGCATCAACGATACAACGACATAAACTTGGAGTGGCTGCTTACCGGAAAAGGTAATATGAGTAATAATCCGGATTCACCCGAAAACGATGGATTCGACTATCCTTTATTCGCCGAGAATCCGGAAAATCTGTCCAACGGGCCGGAAGAATCTAAAAATCGCAAGGAAATTGCATTAGAGACAGCCCTAAAATCGCCTAAAGAGATTGTAAAACAAGAGATTATCTACAAAGAAAGACCTCCCAGAAAAATCACAGAAATAAGAATTTTCTTTGATGACAATACCTACGAGACTTTCAAACCGGAAAATTAAGGAATGAGAATGGAAATAGACTAACGCCCCGGCATAAAAAAGAAACGGGTTCATTTTATTCTGCACTCGGTTTACACTATCTTTGCACCCGAAAGAAAAACATCCCTCTTTATAGATATGAAAAAGTATATTTTAGATCTGACAGTGACAGAGAACCTCCGCTTGCATGCCAACTACGTGTTGTTGAAGCTGACTTCTCCATCCCCACTTCCGGAAATGCTTCCGGGACAATTTGCAGAGATTCGCGTGGACGGCTCACCTACCACTTTTTTGCGCCGCCCCATCTCCATCAATTATGTAGATAGACAACGGAACGAGGTCTGGTTCTTAATCCAACTTGTAGGCGACGGAACCAAGCGATTAGGAGAAGCAAAAGCAGGCGATATAATCAATGTAGTGCTTCCGTTGGGAAACTGCTTCACAATGCCTGAAAAGCCCTCAGACAAGCTCTTATTGGTAGGTGGAGGTGTAGGTACAGCTCCTATGTTATATTTAGGCGAACAGCTCGCCAAGAAAGGTTGCAAGCCAACATTCCTGCTGGGTGCCAGAAGTGACAAAGATTTGCTTCAATTGGAACAATTTGCCGCCTATGGCGAGGTGTATACCACCACCGAAGATGGCAGCCACGGAGAGAAGGGATACGTAACACAACACTCCATATTAAATAAGGTGTGCTTTGAGCAGATATATACTTGCGGCCCCAAACCGATGATGATGGCAGTAGCAAAGTATGCCAAAAGTAAAGGCATCAGTTGCGAAGTATCTTTGGAAAATATGATGGCGTGTGGCATAGGCGCTTGTCTATGCTGTGTAGAAAATACCACGGAAGGTCATTTGTGCGTATGTAAAGAAGGTCCGGTTTTTAATATAAACAAACTATTATGGCAGATTTAAGTGTAAATATTGGTGAATTACAAATGAATAATCCGGTGATGACTGCATCCGGAACATTCGGATATGGTGAAGAATTCGCCGATTTCATCGAACTATCGCGAATAGGCGGTATTATTGTAAAGGGAACCACTCTTCACAAACGTGAAGGCAATCCATATCCGCGCATGGCAGAGATTCCTTCGGGTATGTTAAACGCTGTGGGACTGCAAAATAAGGGTGTTCATTACTTTGTTGAACACATCTATCCCCGCATCAAGGACATTCAGACCAACATGATTGTGAATGTTTCGGGTTCTGCCATCGAAGACTATGCCGAAACAGCCGCAATCATTAATGAACTTGACAAAATTCCTGCCATAGAATTGAACATCTCTTGCCCCAACGTGAAGCAAGGAGGAATGGCATTCGGTGTTACCGCCAAGGGCGCCGAAGAAGTGGTGAAAGCCGTGCGCTCAGTTTACAAAAAGACACTTATCGTAAAGCTCTCCCCGAACGTTACCGACATCACTGAAATAGCCCGCGCAGCCGAAAATGGCGGTGCAGACAGTGTTTCCCTCATCAATACCCTGCTGGGAATGGCTATAGACGCGGAACGCAGGCGTCCGATACTCTCCACTGTAACCGGTGGCATGTCCGGTGCGGCCGTGAAACCCATTGCCTTACGTATGGTATGGCAAGTAGCCAAAGCGGTAAAAATCCCCGTCATAGGCTTGGGAGGTATCATGAACTGGAAAGATGCTGTGGAATTCATGCTTGCAGGTGCCTCTGCCATCCAGATTGGTACGGCAAACTTCATTGATCCGGCGGTTACAGTGAAAGTGGTAGAAGGAATAAATGACTATCTTGACAGACACGGTTATCAGTCTATAAAGGATATTATTGGTGCACTCGAGGTATAAAGAATAACAAGAGATTGCCATTCGCAATATATATTCATAAAAAAGGACATTCATTGACGAATGTCCTTTTTCTTTTTATTTACATCAGTAAACTTACTCTCCCAACAAATCCGGACGCAATCTACGGGTCCTTTCCAACGACTGTTGCAGCTCCCATTCCTTAATCTTGGCCTCATGTCCGGAGAGTAAAATATCCGGAACCTTCCATCCATTGTAATCAGCGGGACGTGTATAGACCGGTGCGGCCAGCAGATTGTCCTGAAAAGAATCTGAAAGTGCAGACTGCTCATCGGAAATCACTCCCGGAATGATACGGACGATGGCATCTGCCATGACAGCCGCCGCCAGTTCTCCACCAGTCAACACATAGTCGCCGATACTGATTTCCTTGGTGATGAGATGCTCGCGAATCCGGTAATCTATCCCTTTAAAATGCCCGCAGAGAATGATGAGATTCTGGGCAAGGGAAAGAGTATTTGCCATCGGCTGATTGAACTGCTCACCATCGGGGGTCGTAAAGATAACCTCGTCGTAATCCCGCTCGGCCTTCAAGGCGTTGATACACCGCTCTATCGGCTCTATCTTCATGACCATTCCGGCAAAGCCGCCAAACGGATAATCGTCTACACGACGGTACTTATCTTCCGTATAATCACGAAGATTATAGATATGTATCTCTGCAAGCCCTTTATTTTGAGCACGTTTCATAATGGAACAGTTGAAGAATCCCTCAATCATCTCCGGCAAAACTGTGATAATGTCAATACGCATATAACTTTATTTTAGCTATTTCAAGCTGCAAAAGTACAAATATTCGGGGAGAAACCCGTATTTTTGCGTTCAAACAATCCGGAAACCCTATGACTGTAAAAGAAAAAATAGACCGGCTCCGTGCGGAATTACACCAGCACAACTACAATTATTATGTGCTGAATGCTCCTGAAATATCCGACAAGGAGTTTGACGACCTGATGCGCGAGCTACAAGACTTAGAGAAAGAACATCCTGAATACCAAGATGATAATTCGCCCACGATGCGTGTAGGAAGTGATTTGAATAAGAACTTCACACAAGTGGCACACAAATATCCCATGCTTTCATTGGGAAACACTTATTCCGAAAGTGAAGTGACCGACTTCTACGAACGGGTAAAGAAAGCGTTGAATGAGGATTTTGAAATCTGCTGCGAGCTGAAGTATGACGGTACTTCCATCTCGCTGACTTACGAGGATGGCAAACTGGTGCGTGCCGTCACCCGTGGCGACGGCGAAAAGGGCGATGACGTGACGGACAATGTAAAGACAATCCGAACGATTCCACTGGTCCTCCATGGGGATTATCCTAAATCATTCGAAATCAGAGGGGAAATCCTGATGCCCTGGGTGGTTTTCGAAGAACTGAACCGGGAAAAGGAAGCACGTGAGGAACCGCTTTTCGCCAATCCGCGCAACGCTGCTTCCGGTACCTTGAAGTTGCAGAATTCCGCCATCGTAGCATCCAGAAAGCTGGATGCTTATCTCTACTATCTATTGGGAGAGGAATTGCCCTGCGACGGCCATTACGAGAATCTGCAAGCCGCCGCCGGCTGGGGATTTAAAACATCAGAGCACACCAGAAAAGCCCACAGCCTGGAGGAAGTCTTCGAATACATCAATTATTGGGACACGGAGCGTAAGAACCTTCCGGTGGCTACTGATGGTATTGTGCTAAAAGTCAACAGCTTGAGACAACAAAAGAATTTGGGATTCACAGCCAAGTCCCCCCGGTGGGCCATCGCATACAAATTCCAGGCAGAACGGGCACTGACACGCTTGAACAAGGTCACCTACCAGGTAGGACGCACTGGCGCAGTGACTCCGGTTGCCAATCTGGACCCCGTACAACTGTCCGGCACCGTTGTGAAACGTGCCTCCCTGCACAATGCAGATATTATCGAGGGACTGGACCTGCACATAGGCGACATGGTATATGTGGAAAAAGGCGGTGAAATCATCCCCAAAATAACCGGTGTCGATAAGGATGCCCGCAGTATGCTTATCGGTGAAAAAGTGAAGTTCATCACCCATTGTCCCGAATGCGGCAGCAAACTGATACGTTATGAGGGAGAAGCAGCCCACTATTGCCCCAATGAAACCGCTTGTCCTCCGCAGATTAAAGGGAAAATAGAGCATTTCATCAGCCGCAAAGCCATGAATATAGACGGACTGGGACCTGAAACCGTAGACATGTTCTACCGATTGGGGCTGATAAAGGATACTGCAGATTTATACCGGCTCAAAACCGACGACATCAAGAACCTGGAACGGATGGGCGAAAAATCAGCAGAAAACATAGTCAACGGTATTGCGGCAAGTAAAGAAGTGCCATTCGAAAGAGTGCTCTTTGCACTGGGCATACGCTTCGTGGGAGAAACGGTTGCCAAGAAAATAGCCAAGTCCTTTACGGACATCGAAGAGCTGGAAAACGCAGACCTCGAAAAGCTGAAAAACATCGATGAAATCGGTGAAAAAATAGCGCAGAGCATTATAACTTACTTCTCCAATCCTGCCAACAGAGAGCTGGTGGAACGGCTGAAATCGAACGGCCTGCAACTCCACCGGACGGAAGAAGACCTCAGCGGATACACCGACAAACTGGCGGGCCAGTCCATCGTCATCAGCGGCGTATTCACCCACCACTCACGGGACGAATACAAAGAGATGATTGAAAAGAACGGTGGGAAAAACGTCGGCAGTATCTCCTCCAAAACCAGCTTTATCCTGGCCGGAGAAAATATGGGACCTGCCAAACTGGAGAAAGCGCAGAAACTGGGAGTAAAGATTATGAGCGAAGATGAGTTTTTGGCATTGCTATCCTAACAAATTTCCACAAAAAGCTTTTTTATGGCTTATATTTGTAGGGTAAATCGAAAAAATTCGTACTTTTGCGAGTCATTTAATTAGAGATTACTTTATAATACTCATGATACAGACAAGATTGAAAGGAATGGGGGTAGCGCTGATTACTCCATTTAAAGAGGATGAAAGCGTTGATTACGATGCGTTGATGCGTTTGGTAGACTATCAACTTCAAAACAATACCGACTTTTTATGTGTGCTCGGCACCACGGCAGAAACTCCGACTCTGACTGAAGAAGAGAAAAAGAAAATCAAGAAAATGGTCATCGAGCGAGTGAACGGAAGAATTCCTATCCTGCTGGGCGTAGGTGGAAACAACACCCGGGCCATAGTGGAAACACTGAAAAATGACGATTTCACCGGAGTAGATGCCATTCTATCCGTCGTTCCATATTACAACAAGCCATCGCAAGAAGGTATATATCAGCATTATAAGGCCATTTCTGAAGCAACGGATTTGCCGATTGTGCTTTATAATGTCCCCGGTCGTACCGGCGTGAACATGAAGGCAGAAACAACCCTGCGCATTGCACGTGATTTCAAGAATGTGATAGCCGTCAAAGAAGCTTCGGGCGACATCACGCAGATGGACGACATCATCAAAAACAAACCGGCCAATTTCGACGTTATTTCGGGCGATGACGGCATCACCTTCCCTCTGATTACCCTGGGGGCCGTCGGCATTATCTCGGTCATCGGAAACGCGTTCCCACGTGAGTTCAGCCGTATGGTACGTCTGGCACTGCAAGGGGACTATGCCAATGCATTGACCATTCACCACAAATTTGCCGAATTATTCAAGCTTCTGTTTGTAGACGGCAACCCTGCCGGAGTAAAAGCCATGCTGAATGTAATGGGAATGATTGAGAACAAGCTCCGCCTGCCATTGGTGCCGACCAGAATCACTACTTTCGAAGCCATGCGCAAGATTCTGGATGAATTGAACATCAAATGCTAAGGTCTTATACCGCCCCTATAGGATATTAATTTCCAGTATACAACATATTAATATCAGATATGCAAGGAGTTAATTTTGTGGAAACACGGAATTAACTCCTTCTTTTTTTCCTATGTGACTATATTTATCAGTACAATAATCCCAAAACAGTCTACTGATTACGTTATAAAGCAAAAAGACATCTGGTTAAATCGAGAAAAAGACATCTCTAGCTCAATCAAGACAAGACTATTATTTCAGCTAATCTATTAGTTCACAACACTGAACACTTTGTTTCAGCAGAGAAAAACACTTTGTTTTTATATGATGGAACAAAGTGTTCTGTCAAGGGAAACAAAGTGTTCTCCATAATGAAACAAAGTGTTTAGTTAAGGGAAACAGTTTGTTTCATTATGGAGAACACGCGCCAGTGCCATACAAGGGGAGAACATCAACTATATGCCATTGCTGTAAAAACAAAGAACCTCCGCAAGTTTTCTTGCGGAGGTTCTTTGTGATCGCGACAGGATTCAAACCTGTAACCGGCTGATCCGTAGTCAGCTACTCTATTCAGTTGAGCTACGCGACCCTTAAAAAAATTATGAAAACTTGTGACCGCGACAGGATTCAAACCTGTAACCGGCTGATCCGTAGTCAGCTACTCTATTCAGTTGAGCTACGCGGCCTCTTTGTTTAACGGGTGCAAAGATACGTACTTTTTCCGAATTAGCAAACGATATACAAACTTTTTTTGAAGAAATTTATTCGACAAAGCGATAATTAAACAACTGCCAGCCGATGGTCATCCCCACATTCCACTCCCTTCTCGGTGAGCTATAATGATTTACATAAGCAGAGATGGCTCCGAAGGGCAAATGACAAATAACAGAAACTTCTCCCATATACTCAAAGCGGGAGAATGCTTTTCCATAATATGCTTTATTCAATGCATTCTTTTTTATCGGAAAAATCGGTGTAAAGCCATAAAATTCTGTCCGGAACTGGAACATGTCGTTCAAAACATATATGGGTTTGATACCGGCAGCCACATACTGGTTGGCACGAAAAGCTTCATTGTACATCAGTTTACTATGCGGAGTCGGTGCAAATTCTCCTGCCTGCATCATGGTTGCCGTATAATTCTCAGAGAAATTCTTCGATGAATATAGTGCTTCTGCCATCCATCCCAGGGTGAATTTCGGCCCCATAGTGTGATATGCCTCTTTCATATAAGAGATTTGTAACCATGATTGCCGCTCTTGCGGAGAAGGACTGTACCCTTCTTGCGGATTCCCCGGTTCAAATCTTTCCCTCCCGGTAAATACCTGGGCTATCAGTTTCTCCAGATAGCCTTTTGTCGCGTATTGCCGCGTATTCAGGGTACTCCCATAGAAACCGATGGAACCTCCCAAAAGTTTGTAGGTACTTCTGTCCGAACGGTCCTTATCGAAATCTATTACACTGGATTGAAAGTAGTTATCTTCCAGTTGGCCATATCCCAGACTGAACTCCGCACGCTTATTGGCCAAAAACGGCAAGGCAACCATCAACTTCACAAAACGTTCGTCCTTTGAATTGAATGAAGGTTTGTCATTCCTGGAAAACAGCTTGTCCTTCTTGTAGTAATCGAAGGTACTGATTGAAGCAATAAAACGAAAGGACGTAGGTATGTTGGTAGGCAAATCAATCTTACCCATCAACTGGGCATTATTATAAATCTTACCCAACTGACCGTCAAAAGTGATTTCCTTGGAATAATAATTCAAGTTCTGATATCCTATTCCCAAATAGATTTGATTTGAGCTCGTGGTAGAGACACTGCCCCCCAGACGCACGGAAAAATTATCCTCCATCTTCACCTTCAAATGCAGCTCATACAAATCGGATTCCGAATCATACACAGCATGAGGAACTATTTCCGAAATCATATTATCTGCCAGCAAACGAAAATACCCGCGCTTCAAGTCTTCATAAGTAAAGACTTCATGCTCTTCATCATGGAACTCTTTTTTGATGTAGGCTTGCTGTTGGGCATTCGCCCCTTCAATAATAATATCCCGAAAACGGAATTGAGGCAGGTTACTCCGGAAGACAAGGCGCCTCAAACGCACATTATCAGCATTCACCCTACGGTGAACACGGCTTTTGATGGAATCCATCATATTAAGAGTACGGTTGTAGCCTATATCGTGCAATTCCTGCAGACGGTCAAAATCCAGCAGGTTGACATCATCGTACTTGAAGGTCATGACTATGCCCAACGAGTCCGGAATGGAGTAATCGGTCTTCTGCATAATCATATTCTCCAATTGGCTCATCAGGTCATTCTCCTTCGGCTTACCGGGATTGGCCGCTACCACACTGCCAATAATGACATCCGGATGAAAATCCTCCCGCATCACATCCGTAGGGAAATTATTGTAAATGCCGCCATCATAAGCAAGCGTACTGTCTATTTCTATCGGTTTGAAGACAAATGGAAAGCTCATGGAAGCACGTACCGCATCTCCCAAATCCCCTTTACTCAATACCAATGGCTTTTTATTGTACACATCGGATGCTATACAGCGAAAAGGAACAAACAGTTTGTTGAAATTACCGCCACATGCAGCCGTAGCACGTGCAAACAATTCCACAAATACCAGGTTCATCTGTATGGGGTTGACCATGCTTGTGGGAAGTATCTGGGGCTTCATATGCAGCGAGTCCCTAAAAGCAAAACGGATATTAAAAAATTCCGGTGAAGGACGATTCTTCTTAAAATAATACTCGTATTTAGGCTCCACTTTGCCCGAATACCAACGCTTAAAGTCGGGAGAGCGCAACAGCGCCTCCATATCGTCCGGGGAATACCCCATAGCATACAGAGAACCGATGATAGCTCCCATAGAGGTTCCGGTTATATAATCAATGGGGATATTATTCTCTTCCAAAGCCCGGATAATGCCTATATGAGTCATGCCTTTTGCTCCACCGCCACTCAATACAAGTCCCACTTTCTGGGCTTGTAAAATAAGGGTACATAGAAGAAACGAAAAAAACAATAAAACTCTTTTCATAACTATGCGATTCCGAGTAAGATAAATGTTCATTGCCCCAAATATAAACAATAGTTTCCAAAAATGCCGTATTCAACGAAGAAAATCACACCTTGATTGGTGAAAATGAATAAAAAAAGGGTATTGCGACTCTGAAGAATCACAATACCCTTGCATATATTAAATGCAAATTTAAAGGGGCTTATTTTATCAGGTCAATGCTTCTCTTGACAAAGTTGTTCAAAGCTTCACCTTTCAACATACCATTCTGCAGCAGTGCCAAATCTATCAGTTGACGGACAACCTTATTCTTGGCAGCATAATCGGCGAAGATGCCTTCTTTCTGTGTTTTCAGTTCGTCCCACTTCTTATCCAGCTCATTCACTTTATCCTTTTCGGCAGTCGGTATATCCTCATCTTTCTTGCCTTCCTGCTTCTTTTTCAGGTCAGTACGCTGCTTGTTCACTTCATCCATCTCTGCCTGAACCGGAGCAACGGCAGCAGCACATTCCTTATCTTCATCTGCCAGAACTTCTTTTACCAGCTTATGGTCTGAATTCAATACCAGGTTAAACATATCCGGCATTTCGCCATAGAAGCTCATTCCAGCCTGGATATTCGCCATTTCCTTCATACGGCGCATGTACTCGCTCTGAGTTATCATGATAGGAGTGGCATTTTCGCCCAAAGCCTGCGCCGTGATGTTGAACTCCGTCTTATCCATCTTGGGCAACTGGCTCTTGAAGATGGAAGAAAGAACTTCCTGCTTGCCGGTTTCCAACGCTTCATTCTTCTTGTCTTCCTTGACAATCAGATTATCAATAATATCGCTGTCTACACGAGTGAAGCGAACCTTTTCGAACTTCTGTTCCAACATGCTCACCACCGCAATGTCCAGCTGTCCATCCATCAACAGCACATTGTATCCTTTATTCGTAGCGGCCTCTATGTAGCTGTATTGTTCATCTTTATTGTTGGCATACAGATAAATCAGATTTCCATCCTTATCCGTCTGGTTATCTTTAATCAACGTCTTATACTCTTCGAAAGTATAATATTTGCTGTCTGTATCGGTGAAAAGGGCAAAATCCTTGGCTCTATCATAGAAATCTTCCTGCGTAAGCATTCCGTAGTTGATGAAGATTTTCAAGTCATTCCACTTTTCCTCAAACTGTTTACGGTCATTCTTGAAGATAGACTGCAAACGGTCTGACACCTTCTTCGTGATATATGTAGAAATCTTCTTCACGTTGGCATCGCTCTGCAAATAAGAACGGGAAACGTTCAATGGAATGTCCGGTGAATCGAGCACACCATGCAGCAGGGTCAAGAAGTCGGGAACAATACCTTCCACCGAATCCGTCACATATACCTGGTTGCAATAGAGCTGAATCTTATTCTTGTTCAACTCGATGTTGCTCTTCACTTTGGGGAAGTACAGAATACCGGTAAGGTGGAACGGATAATCCACATTCAGATGAATCCAGAATAAAGGTTCGTCGGACATAGGATAAAGGTCACGGTAGAACTTCTTATAATCTTCATCTTTCAATTCGCTGGGTTTCAGCGTCCACAACGGGTTGGAATCATTGATGATATTATCCTCGGCAGTTTCAACCTGCTTGCCGTCTTTCCATTCTTTCTTCTTGCCGAATGCAACCGGGATAGGGAGGAAGCTGCAATACTTCTTCAACAAAGAGGAAATGCGCGCTTCTTCAAGGAATTCCTTGCAGTCATCGTCTATGTAAAGAACGATATCCGTACCACGTTCTGCCTTATCAGTGTCTTCAATCGTAAACTCCGGACTGCCATCGCATGTCCACTTTACAGCCTGGGCGCCTTCCCGATAGGATTTAGTGATGATTTCGACTTTCTTGGCAACCATAAAAGCCGAATAGAAACCCAATCCAAAATGGCCGATGATGGCGTTGGCATCGTTTTTATATTTCTCAAGGAAGTCATTGGCGCCAGAGAAAGCTATCTGGTTAATATACTTGTCTATTTCTTCAGCCGTAAGACCTATACCATGGTCGGACACCGTAATGGTATCTTTTCCCAGCGAGACATGTACGGTTAAATCGCCAACTTCACCCTTGAACTCACCGATAGAGGAGAGTGTTTTCAGCTTCTGTGTAGCATCAACCGCGTTAGAAACCAACTCACGGAGAAAAATTTCATGATCACTATACAAGAACTTTTTAATGACGGGGAAGATATTCTCAGTAGTTACCCCAATATTACCTTTTTGCATACTACATTTATATTTTTTAGATTTATATTTTTAATTATTCCGGCAGATATAGCACAAAAAAAATGCCAGCCCATAAGGACTGACATTTTGACGGTTTTTATAAAGAACAGCTTATGCCTTCCTGATGCTCAGCTCGTCTTTTTCTTTGTCTACTGATACGTTTACCGTATCACCCGGCTGTAACTCCTCCGCCACTATCAGCTCGGAAAGTCCATCCTCCAAGTGGTTCTGAATGGCGCGCTTCAATGGGCGCGCACCAAACTGTACATCGTACCCTTTCGAAGCAAGGAATGTCTTTGCATCATCCTCCACAACCAGCTTGTAACCAATTGCTTCAACCCGTTCGTACAAACCTTTCAGCTCAATGTCCACAATCTTTGTGATGGCCTCCAAAGAGAGCTGGTCGAAAGTAATGATTTCATCCAAACGATTCAAGAATTCGGGAGCAAAGGTCTTGTTCAGAGCCTTTTGTATCACGCTGCGCGAATGTTCATTGTCATCCGTGCGGTTTTGCGCCGCAAAACCTACGCCACGGCCAAATTCCTTCAACTGCCGCGTACCGATATTGGAGGTCATAATGATAACCGTATTCTTGAAATCGATGGTTCTGCCATAATTGTCAGTCAAACGACCTTCATCCAGTACCTGGAGCAAGATGTTGAACACGTCCGGATGGGCTTTCTCAATCTCATCCAGCAAGACAATGGAATACGGCTTGCGACGCACCTTTTCAGTCAACTGGCCGCCTTCCTCATAGCCCACATATCCCGGAGCGGCACCAATCATACGAGATACGGTGTATTTCTCCATATACTCGCTCATATCGATACGTATCAAGGCATCGGCAGAGCCAAACATATATTTTGCCAATTGCTTTGCCAAATGCGTCTTACCCACACCAGTAGGGCCAAGGAACATAAAGGTTCCGATGGGATGGTTCGGGTCTTTCAACCCTACACGGCTACGCAAGATTGCTTTGGTAAGTTTCTCTATCGCAGCATCTTGAGCTATCACCTTCGCCTGTAGTTCTTCCTTCATTCCGGCCAGTTTAAGTCCTTCTGCCTGCGCCATGCGCTGTACGGGTACACCGGACATCATTGAAATAACATTGGCTATTTCCTCTTCACCTACCGTTTGGCGGTCATCCTTCAAACGGGCTTCCCACTCAACCTTCATCTCCTCCAAGCGGACAGAAAGTTCCTTCTCACGGTCGCGGTAGCTGGCAGCCAGCTCAAAATTCTGTGACTTTACAGCTTCAGCCTTCAGGCTACGTGCCTCTTCAATCAGCTTTTCCTGTTCCTCAATTTCTTTCGGAACATTAATATTCGTCAAATGCACACGCGAACCCGCCTCGTCCAAAGCATCAATAGCTTTATCCGGGAAGTTGCGGTCGGTTATATAGCGTGCTGACAACTTGACACATGCTTCCAGGGCTTCATCCGTGTAGCTCACGTTATGATGGTCTTCATACTTCTCCTTGATATTCTTCAATATCTGAAGCGTTTCTTCAGCTGTGGTAGGCTCTACAATCACCTTTTGGAAACGACGTTCCAAAGCACCGTCTTTCTCGATATTCTTTCTGTATTCATCGAGAGTGGTAGCTCCAATACACTGGATTTCACCACGCGCTAAAGCTGGTTTCAGCATATTGGCAGCATCCATGGAACCGGCAGCAGCACCGGCACCTACAATCGTATGGATTTCATCGATGAAAAGGATGACATTCGGATTTTTCTGCAACTCGTTGATGATAGAGCGGATACGTTCCTCAAACTGACCACGGTATTTTGTTCCCGCCACCACAGAGGCCATATCAAGCATCACCACGCGCTTTTCAAACAAAATGCGCGAAACTTTCTTTTGCACAATACGCAATGCCAAACCCTCTACGATGGCAGATTTTCCGACTCCAGGTTCACCGATAAGCACCGGATTGTTCTTCTTACGGCGGCTCAAGATTTGCGCCAGACGTTCAATCTCGCGTTCGCGACCCACAACCGGGTCCAGCTTGCCTTCTTCGGCAGCCCGCGTCATGTCTACGCCGAAATTGTCCAGCACAGGAGTATCATTGGACGGCTTTCTGGATGCAGCCTGTGCAGCCGAAGCCGAACCAGCTCCCCCAGTACGGGAGGAGCGGGACATATTCATATCTTCTTCATCCTCTTCATCATCCTCGGTGAATCCCATTCCCGCATTCGGATTGGTCGATTTCATCGAAAGCTGTTCAAATACAGCCTGATAATCCACCCGGTGTTCTTCCAAAACAGTTGCAGCAAGATTGTCGCCATCTTTCAAGATAGCCAGCAATACATGTTCCGTATCGGCAGTTGCACTTTTCAGCAAACGCGCTTCAAGCATACACATCTTCAATATCTTAGCCGTCATCGGGGACAAGGGCACTTCAGCGTCCGGCAAGAGAGTATCGTCCTCGGCATCCTTTAGGAAACCCTCCAGACGACTTTTTACTCGTTTTAAATCTATATCAAGTTTCAACAATATTTCAATAGCTTTTCCTCCGCCATCACGCAGCATGCCGAGCAGAAGGTGTTCCGGACCAATATAGCGATTTCTCAATCGATTGGCTTCTTCCTTGCTATAAGTAATTATGTCTGAAACTCTTTGTGAAAATTGATTGTTCATATTTTATAATTCTCCTCAATTAAAAAGGTTATCCACGACAAAGATACGCATTTATTAATTCAGCGTATCATATTTAACTGATTTAATAGTATACAAATCCCGTGCCATAAATTTCAAATCTGTTTTTCCACTTTATACCTTATATATTAATAGCAATTTGGTGAGGAATGGAGGGAGTACTTCCATATTTATGTTGCAGGCAACAAAGTTTATGGAGGAAAACTTTTGTATATCGTAAAAAAGCAGTACTTTAGCGTGGTTTTTCACGAACCCGAAAATGTATAATTAATAATCTTTTTAAATGCTTGAACAAGACAGAATTATAAAGATTAACATCGAGGAGGAAATGAAGTCATCGTACATTGACTACTCTATGTCGGTCATTGTTTCACGTGCCCTTCCGGATGTTAGAGATGGTTTTAAACCCGTTCACCGAAGAATTCTTTTCGGAATGATGGGATTAGGAAATACCTCCGACAAACCTTATAAAAAATCAGCCAGAGTTGTAGGTGAAGTATTAGGTAAATATCACCCTCATGGCGACTCGTCCGTTTACGGAGCTCTTGTACGTATGGCTCAGCCTTGGGCAATGCGTTACATGTTGGTAGATGGACAAGGTAACTACGGTTCAGTAGACGGTGACAGTGCTGCTGCCATGCGTTATACAGAGTGTCGTTTGCGAAAAATTGGTGAAGACATGATGACAGACCTTGAGAAAGAGACTGTTGACATGCAGAACAATTTCGATGACTCTTTGCAAGAGCCTACCGTCATGCCGGCCCGTATTCCGAATCTTTTGGTAAATGGTGCATCTGGTATTGCCGTAGGTATGGCTACCAATATGCCGACCCATAATCTATCTGAGGTTATTGACGCTTGTATTGCATACATCGAAAACAATGACATCGATATAGAAGAGCTGATGACGTATGTCAAAGCTCCTGATTTCCCGACCGGAGGCTATATATACGGTATGAGCGGTGTTCGCGAAGCCTATCTCACGGGACGCGGACGTGTCATAATGCGTGCTAGAGCCGAAATTGAGACTGGTTCGACGCACGATAAAATCGTTGTGACAGAAATTCCCTATGGTGTCAACAAAGCTGAATTGATTAAGAATATAGCCGATCTGGCCAACGAAAAGAAAATTGAAGGTATTGCCAATGCTAATGACGAATCCGACCGTGAAGGTATGCGTATCGTTATTGATGTAAAACGTGATGCAAATGCCAGCATTGTACTCAACAAGCTCTACAAGATGACAATGCTGCAGACATCTTTTGGTGTGAACAATGTTGCATTGGTACATGGCCGTCCACGTCTGTTGAATCTGAAAGATTTGATAAAACACTTCGTTGAGCACAGACACGACGTAGTCATCCGCCGTACTCAGTATGATTTGCGCAAGGCCAAAGAACGTGCACATATTCTGGAAGGATTAATCATTGCATCTGATAATATCGACGAAGTAATCAAGATTATCCGTGCTGCTAAAACCCCGAATGATGCTATATCAGGTTTGATGGAGCGATTCCAACTCAGTGAAATTCAGTCACGTGCCATTGTTGAAATGCGTTTGCGTCAGCTCACAGGATTGATGCAAGACCAGCTGCACGCCGAATATGAGGAAATTCAGAAGCAGATTGCTTATTTGGAAGAAATCCTTGTCAATGACGAACTCTGCCGCAAAGTCATTAAAGATGAACTGATTGAAGTAAAAGAGAAGTATGGTGACGAACGTCGCTCGGAAATTGTCTATTCATCAGAAGAATTCAATCCGGAAGACTTCTATGCAGATGATGAAATGATTATCACCATCTCGCACATGGGATACATCAAACGCACACCGCTGAGCGAATTCCGTGCGCAAAACCGTGGTGGGGTAGGCTCCAAAGGTACCGAAACCCGCGATGCAGACTTTGTAGAGCATATTTATCCTGCAACCATGCATAATACCATGATGTTCTTTACACAGAAAGGTAAGTGTTACTGGCTGAAGGTATACGAAATCCCCGAAGGTACTAAGAATTCGAAAGGTCGTGCCATCCAGAATTTGTTGAATATCGACTCTGACGATGCTGTAAACGCCTATTTGCGCGTGAAGAACTTGAACGACCAAGAATTTATCAACAGCCATTATGTATTGTTCTGTACTAAGAATGGTGTCATTAAGAAAACATTGCTTGAGCAGTATTCACGTCCTCGCCAAAATGGTGTAAATGCTATCACTATCCGTGAAGACGACCGTGTAATCGAAGTGCGTATGACAAACGGCGACAATGAAATCATCATTGCCAACCGTAACGGACGTGCCATTCGTTTCCATGAAAGTGCTGTGCGCGTTATGGGACGTACTGCCACCGGTGTACGTGGTATGACATTGGATGAAGACGGTCAAGACGAAGTAGTAGGTATGATATGCATCAAAGATCCTGAAGCGGAAACAATTATGGTTGTATCGGAACAAGGATATGGCAAACGTTCGGATATTGAAGATTATCGCAAGACCAATCGTGGAGGTAAAGGTGTGAAAACAATGAATATCACCGATAAAACGGGTAAATTAGTAACTATCAAGTCTGTTACAGATGAAAATGACTTGATGATTATTAATAAATCCGGTATTACCATCCGTCTGAAAGTCGCCGATGTTCGTATCATGGGACGTGCTACACAAGGTGTGCGTCTAATCAACCTTGAGAAACGTAATGACGAAATCGGCTCTGTATGTAAAGTCACTTCAGAAAATGAAGAGGAACTTATAGAGGAGGGGGAAGAAAATACCCTTGAAAGCCCTCAGAACGAGGTAAACAATGAAAATGAAGAATAGACATAATATTAATTTAAATTTTCTACAATCATGAAAAGAGTATTATTTTCAATGGTTTTACTACTTGTCGCAAGCTTTACTTTCGCCCAAGAAAAGAACGTAAAAGAGGCTAAAAGTATTGCTAACGGAGTAAATCCTGACTTTGCCAAAGCAGAGGAACTGATAAATCAGGCTTTAACCAATCCCGAAACAAAGGACAATGCCGAAACGTGGGATGTAGCAGGTCTTATCCAAAGAAAAAGAAGTGAGAAAGAAATGGAAAATGCCTATCTGAGAAAACCTTATGACACTCTTCAGGTATATAATAGCGCATTGAACATGTGTAAATTCTACTTCAAATGTGACGAATTGGCACAAATTCCCAATGAAAAGGGCAAAATCAAGAATAAATATAGAAAATCTAATTCTGCTACAATTTTAGCAGAACGCGGTAATCTGATCAATGGCGGTATCCAATTCTTTAATTTGGCCTCACAGAAAGAAGGCGATGCAGCCAATGAAGACAATAAAAAAGCATTAGATTTCTTTGCAACATACATTGATATTGCTATCAACCCGATGTTTGAAAAGGAAAATCTATTACAAACAGATACTGTATTACCCCAAATAGCATATTATGCAAGTTTAGCAGCTGCTAAGATGGAAGATTATCCTAGTATTTTGAAGTATGCTCCTTATGCGCAAGATGATAAAGAAGTTGGGAAATACGCAATGGAATTTATCTCTACTGCATTGAAAGCTGAAGGTGATACTGTTAAATGGATTGCTTCTTTAAAAGAAGGTATCCAGAAATATCCTGAACATTCATTCTTCTTCGGTCACTTGATTGATTATTATAGCAATAACAACAAATATGACGAAGCTATGCAGTTTGCTGATGATATGTTGGCTAAAGATCCTAACAATACATTCTATTTGTATGTAAAAGGCTACCTTTATCACAATATGAAGGACTATGATAAAGCTATTGAATTCTATAAAAAAACTATAGAAGTAGATCCTAATTATGCAGAAGCATACTCTAATTTAGGCTTGATTTACTGCTTACAAGCACAAGATTTCTCAGAAAAAGCAACTACAGATATTAATGATCCGAAGTATAAAGAAGACCAGGCTACTCTGAAGACTTTCTATGAAAAGGCAAAACCTTATTATGAAAAGGCAAGAGAACTGAAACCTGATCAAAAAGATTTGTGGTTAAATGGTCTGTATAGAGTGTATTATAATTTGCAAATGGGCCCTGAATTCGAAGAAATTGAAAAGTTGATGTAATACTTTCATAATAATAAAAGCCTAATTAAATTATTAATTAGGCTTTTATTATTGTTATATCATTAAGTAAAGAATGTTATTTCTTAAGTGAGGGAGAGAAGAAATTAAAATTAGATTAAATTATTCCAGCGCTATATTAAACATAATGCTGATATTAATCACTTCTTGATTTTAATTCTATATATTTGCCTTTGTAATTCAAAAGCAGATATCATGAAACGTTTAACTCCCGACACTCGTTGCGTGTTGATTCGCGCTTATTTTCTGACTTCCGGTAATTATACGGTTCGTCGTTCCTTTCCCTATGCGTCTCTCAATGACGTTAAATACATTGCTTCTGTTTTTTGTTCAGTAAACAACTGGACACTATTAGATATTTCTATTGTTCAACGTTAATTTTTTTTGTGTATTATGGAAAAGTATTATTTGTGTTCTATTCAATCAAAGGTAAATCCTAATCAGAACGAAACCGTTCTTGTGTCGGTTGATGAAGTTTCCGAGTTTTTTTCTTCTAATCTTCGTCCCGACTGTGTGATTATCATTTCTCAGTGTTCAACTTTTAAAGCTATTTCTGATGAAAAGTGAAACTAAATCTAAAATCTGGTCTGCAATTATTGCAGCTGCTGTTAGTCTTCTTACGTCTATTGCACAAATATTTTCGTAAGCTATGAATGCAGAATTAATGAAATTCATTGGATGGCTTCTTCGGAATAATGTTAGGTTTGCTGTTACTTCCGCTCTTCGTTCTATTTCTGAAAATGAAGCATGTGGAGGCTCTAATAATTCTCAGCATTTGACTGGTGATGCTGTTGATTTAAAACCTCTTGATTCTTCAGTAGATGGTTTTATTTTGAAAATTAAAAATTCTGGTTTTGTATTTGACCAACTTATAAAGTATCGAACTTTTGTTCATATTTCTTTTGCTCGTGACCGTAAGTCTCGTCAAATGGAATTAGATTTTACTGATAGAAAATGATTACCAAGGAATTACAGAATAAGTTAGTAACTCGTTGTCAGAACCCTCGTACGGTTGTCAACAGATATACACATGAGCCCGTTGTTGTTTCTTGTGGTTCCTGTCCTTCTTGTATTCTCCGTCGTTCCGGTATTCAGACTAATCTGCTTACTTCTTATTCTGCTCAGTTTCGTTATGTATATTTTGTTACTCTTACTTATGCTCCTTGTTTCCTTCCTACTTTGGAAGTTTCGGTTGTTGAAACTTGTACGGATGATATTGCGGATGTTTCCGTTGTTCCCGATATTAATGACTTGGATGCTCGTGACCCTAATACTTATTTGTTTGGTTTTCGCAGCGTTCCTCGTTCCGCTTCTGTCAAGTTAAAGAACTCTACCGTCGAGCGTACATTCAAAGACCCCGATGTAGCGTTCTCCTACCCTATGACTCCCAAGGAATTATTATCTATTCTTAACAAAGTTAAGCATAATGTTCCAAATAGAATTCCTTATGTTTGTAATCGTGACCTTGATTTATTTTTAAAACGTTTAAGAAGTTACTACCCCGATGAAAAACTACGTTACTACGCTGTATCAGAATATGGACCCACGAGTTACCGCCCGCATTGGCATCTGTTATTGTTTTCCAATTCCGAGCGATTCTCGCAAACTGTTCTTGAAAATGTATCTAAAGCTTGGTCTTACGGACGTTGTGATGCGTCACTCTCGCGAGGATTCGCAGCACCGTATGTTGCGTCGTATGTTAATAGCTTTGTCTCTTTACCCGACTTTTATACTCAGATGCCAAAAGTGGTGCGACCTAAATCCTTCCATTCCATTGGATTTACAGAGTCAAATCTCTTTCCTCGAAAGGTACGAATTACCGAAATTGATGAAGTTACCGATAAGTGCCTTAATGGAGTCCGCGTTGAACGCGATGGCTATTTTCGGACAATTAAGCCTTCATGGTCGTATCTCCTTCGATTATTCCCCAGATTTTCGGATGCTATTCGTCAATCTTCATCGAACGTTTACCAGTTACTTTCTGCTGCGTTCACAGCGCCCGAACGAGTCATTCGTAGCGGATGTGCTGATTTGAGTTGTGACCCTTTTAACGAGTCTTCCAAGCAAAGTATATTATCTTTTTGTAAACAGTATTTAAATTATGTAGACAATTATGGAAAAAGAAATGACGAACGAAATGTTCTCTCACCTAAAGAAAATTTACCGCATAGTGATATTCTCATTTTGTCTGAATGTCGTTTGTATGATGGTGTTGATTTGGAAACTGTTCATCGCACAACCCGATTATACCGCTTTTTTCTCGGAATTGCGAAAAGTTTACGAATATACATATCAGATGGCTCATCCCTCTCCGGACTTGGACGATATGCCGGAGGCTCTTCGTCAAGAATTGGATTCCAAAGAGCTCTACGAGTCCTCTCCGAGAAGATAGTCGAATTCTGGAGCCGTTACGATTATAATCGTCTTGTTGATTTTTATCAGACTTTGGAAGACTCTAATGATAAGGATTTGCTTGACTTTGAGCTTCGTAACTACTCCTTTCGCTATGATAAATCTGTATTTGATAATGAATTACCTTATAAATCTCTCCCTCTTGTTCGTCGTTTGGCTGCTGCGTCATTGATGAAATGTCGAGATAAGGTTAAACATAAGAAGGTTAACGATTCATTCGGTATTTTTTCGTATCAAGATTGATAATACTTAAACCTTAACTATTTTTTTTATGGCTTCTTACATTGGAATGTCCAATCTCCAGAACCACCCTCACCGTTCTGGATTTGACATTGGACGTAAAAATGCATTTACTGCGAAGGTTGGTGAGCTTCTTCCCGTCTACTGGGATATTTCTATGCCTGGTGATAAGTACAAATTCAATATTGAGTATTTTACTCGTACTCAGCCAGTTGAAACTTCTGCTTATACTCGGTTGCGTGAATATTTTGATTTTTATGCTGTTCCGTTGCGTCTTCTCTGGAAGTCTGCACCGTCTGTATTGACACAAATGCAGGATATCAACCAGATTCAGGCTTTGTCTTTGACTCAGAATTTGGCTTTAGGTACTTATTTGCCTTCGTTGGGTTTGAATTCTCTTTCTTCTGCTATTTATTCTTTGGCTGGTGATTATTTTTCTCCTGGTAATTCTTCTGCGTTAGTAAATGCTTTCGGTTTTTATCGCGCTGATTTGTCTTATAAGTTATTAAATTATCTTGGTTATGGGAACTTTATCCGTTCTCATCCTAATTCTAATTCTCGTTGGTGGTCTACTTCTTTGAAATATGCTGACGATAATTCTACTTATACTCAGCAGTTTATTCAAAATAATACTGTAAATATTTTCCCCTTATTGGCTTATCAAAAGATATACCAGGATTTTTTCCGTTGGTCTCAGTGGGAGAATGCGAATCCTTCTTCTTATAATGTGGATTATTTTTCTGGTGTTTCTCCTTCTTTGGTTTCTGCACTTCCTGAAGCTTCTTCAGATTATTGGAAATCTGATACTATGTTTGACCTTAAGTATTGTAATTGGAATA
This sequence comes from Bacteroides sp. AF29-11, assembly GCF_003602895.1. NCBI lineage: Bacteria > Pseudomonadati > Bacteroidota > Bacteroidia > Bacteroidales > Bacteroidaceae > Bacteroides > Bacteroides sp. AF29-11. Next base: position 214,689 of record NZ_QTLY01000002.1, on the reverse strand, counting down.
AGGATATGTTAATGGGTGTTCTCCCGAATTCTCAGTTTGGTGATGTTGCTGTAATCGACCTTCCTTCTGAAGGTATTAATCTCCAGGTTGCTGATACCTCTGGTACTCTTCATCCTGTTGGAACTGCGACTGTTATGACTTCTGGGATTGCTACTTCTCCTATTGGTGTTCATCTGTCTTCCGGTCAGACTATAAATGCTGGTTCTTATTTTACTACTAATGTAAAGGATATTGCTTCTAAGTTTACAGTTCTTGCTCTTCGTCAAGCTGAAGCACTTCAACGTTGGAAAGAAATCAGTCAGTCTGGTGATTCCGATTATCGTGAGCAGATTCGTAAACATTTTGGTGTGAACTTACCTCAAGCTCTCTCCAATATGTGTACTTATATTGGTGGTATTTCCCGTAATCTTGATATTAGCGAAGTTGTGAACAATAATCTTGCTTCTGAAGGTGATACTGCTGTTATTGCTGGTAAAGGTGTCGGTACTGGTAATGGTTCATTTACTTATATGACTAATGAGCATTGTGTCGTTATGTGTATTTATCATGCTGTGCCTTTGCTTGATTATACGATTACTGGGCAAGACGGTCAGTTGCTTGTAACTGATGCCGAGTCTCTTCCGATTCCGGAGTTTGATAATATAGGTATGGAGGTTCTTCCTATGACACAAATTTTCAATTCTCCTAAAGCGTCTATTGTTAACCTGTTTAATGCTGGGTATAATCCTCGTTATTTCAACTGGAAGACAAAACTCGATGTTGTCAATGGTGCGTTTACTACGACTCTTAAGTCTTGGGTTTCTCCTGTTACCGAGTCTCTTCTTTCTGGATGGTTTGGTTTTGGTTATCAAGAAGGAGATGTTAACGAGAATACTCGTGTTGTCTTGAATTATAAATTCTTCAAGGTTAACCCTGCTGTTCTTGACCCTATTTTTGGTGTTAATGCTGACTCTACTTGGGATACCGACCAACTTTTAGTTAATTCTTATATCGGTTGCTATGTTGCGCGTAATTTGTCTCGTGATGGTGTACCTTATTAAATTTTGTTTTAATTATGATTGGAAAGTTTAATTCTTTGAAAAGTTTGGAACAAGGTTCCGAATCTATTCCCAATGTTGAGCCGGATGCTTTTGCAGTTGCTCCCCAGTTTGATTCTACGGAGGAACTTCGTGTAGAAATCGATGAATCTGATGAGACTCGTCCGGTGCGTTATACTTCTGATGTTCGCTTGATTCTTCATACTAAGGACTTGGCTTCCCGTGCTGGTCTTGCTGTTGCTTCCAAGTTCGGACAAAGTAAACAATCTGCTTCTCAGATTCAACAGATTATGGATAAAATGTCTGATGATGACCTTTTGGCAACGGTTCGTTCCCGACATATTCAAGCTCCTTCTGAGATTATTGCCTGGTCTAAGGAATTGTCGGCTTATGCTGAAAATCTTGAGTCTCAAGCACAAGAATTGATTGATGCTGAAAATGTTAAACAAGAAGCAGAAAAGGCGGCTGCTGCTTCCGCTGGTGCTGCTTCCTCTGAATAATGGGTCTTCTTGGTTCAATCGCTGGTGGTCTTTTTGGCATTGGTTCTTCTGCGATTCAGAATTCACAGAATAGACAAAATGTCCGGGAGACCAATCAGATGAACTATAGGATAAACCAGATGAATAACCAGTTTAATGAACGTATGGCTATGCAGCAGCGCGATTTCCAGGAAAGTATGTGGAATAAGGAAAACGCATATAATACTGCCTCCGCGCAACGTCAACGTCTCGAGGAAGCTGGTTTAAATCCTTATCTGATGATGAATGGTGGTTCTGCCGGAACTGCACAATCTGTTGGTACTGGTGCTTCTGCCTCTTCTGCTGGTTCTGCTGTCATGCAACCTTTCCAGGCTGATTATTCCGGTGTTCAGCAGGCTATCGGTTCTGTGTTTCAGTCCCAGGTTCAGCAAGCCCAGGTTTCACAGTTACAAGGACAGAAGAACCTTGCGGATGCTCAGGCTATGCAGGCTCTTTCCAATGTTGATTGGTCTAAAATGACGAAAGAAACCCGTGAGTATCTGAAAGCTACTGGTTTGGCTCGTGCCCAGCTTGGTTATTCTAAGGAAATGCAGGAACTTGATAATATGGCTTTTGCTGGACGTCTTCTCCAGGCTCAAGGTACTACCCAGTTGCTTGATGCTGAAGCTAAGACTGTCCTTAACAAGTATCTTGACCAACAGCAGCAGGCTGACTTGAGTGCTAAAGCTGCCGAGTATTATAATCAGATGTCTCATGGACATTTGAATTATAATCAAGCCAAGAAAGTTCTTGCTGATGAAATATTGACTTATGCAGAGGTAAAAGGTAAGCGTATTTCTAATAAGATAGCTGAAGCTACTGCTGATTCTTTTATTCGTGCTTCTAATGCTTCTAACCATTCAAATGCTGAATTTGAGCTCGAAGCTTCTAAATTTAATCGTGAACGTGCTCGTTCTCGTAGTATTGAGGATTGGTATCGTTCTCGTAATGAAGGTAAAAAGTATAAATATTACGATTCTGATAAGGCTGTTCATTATGGTACGTCTATTGGTAATACTATAGGAAATTTTTTACCTTGGTAGAACTTTTTGTTTGTTATGTGTTTACCCGGTTCGCAGTGATGCGCGTCGGGTTTTGTTGCTTGGAGTAATTTCTGGCAACCGCGCGTAGCGTGGTTATACACCCACTGAATTTCGGGACGTTAGGACTGAAATCAGAGCCGAAGGCTATAGTACTGCCATCCTAAAAGCTTGATGTCTGCAACGCGTAAGCAATTTTCCGTAAATCTTCTCTCTCCCTTCGCTGCTAAACACCCTGTCGCTTGCGACCCCATTTGGCCGATTTACTTAAAACGATTCAAGTCCGAAGGAAGAAGAATCGTCCAAGTGATGAACGCAGTGAAGAACGCGCGAGCACAGCGAGCATAAAAATCAGAATTCCTTAAAGTCTCTGGATATTTGGCGAAGCCTACATGAGTTTGCCCGAAGGGAAAGCGATTTACCTCATCGCTTTCAGTACCTTCTTGTCTTATATACGCAAACTCACAGACCACTGTATTATTATAGTTGTAATTGTTTTTATTTGTTAATCACAACTGTAAAGTGTTTATTTGTATTAAACATTCTGCTGATATTGAATAGAAACCATATATACCTATATTCAACACCTAATTCGGTCTTCCGTAAATTACCAACAATGGTGTATCAGAATGGAAAATCATCTTTCTGGCAATGCCAGGGTTAAATAAGCGCGAAAATATATTTCTTTTATAAGAAGTTAATGTTATAATATCAATATGATTACTTTTGATATAACTGTCTAAACTACTAAGCAGATTATCGTTCTTTACCACATCATAGTATATTTCCAATTGTGGATATTGTTTTTGAAAATATTCCTTAATACCAGCCAGTTTTATTTCATTCCATGTATTCTGAACATCTGAAAGATGTATCAGAGACACTGAAAATTTAAATGATTTCAGATTATTTATTAGCGAATCAAAAGCTATTAAATCACGTTGATCAAAATTAGTAATGAATGCAATACGCTTAGCTTCAGAAAATTGCTTGAATGGAGTATTTTCAGGAATGGCCAATACCGGTACACGGCTACGTTCAATCACTTCAGCCGTTACACTGCCGATCAAATCAATATCCTTCTGACTTTTACCACGAGTTCCCATTATGATAATGCGTGGCCGATATTCCTTGGTATAGCGGAGTACCTCTTCTTCAGGAATACCTTCACGCAAAACACAAGTATATTTAATATCTGGAAACTCGCCGGAAGCTACCTTCTCTTTTACTTTATCAGATAATGCATTCAAATCAGCATGAACTTTTTGTAAGATACTCCTTACATTCTCCTCATCACTTAGCTGATAGTTAAATACGTCTCCGTATGGCAAAGAAGTTGCATATATAGGAGTAAAATAAACATGTAGCAAAACAACTTCTGCACCTATATTCTGAGCGAAATTGAAACCGAACTCGCAAGCCTTCAAAGAATAATTGGAAAAATCCACTGGAATCAGCACTTTATTACTAACCTTCTCCAGTTTAGGTGACTTCCCCCCCACTACCTCTTCAGATAACCACGCAGAGCTTTCAGTAATTTTCAGAGCATGAGGTAAGTCACTCTCCTTAATACGTACACGTACGCCAGAAGAAACAACCGGTTGTATCTGGTTTACATTGTGAATATAAGTCTCAATACCTTCATTTTCAAGAACATTTTTCAATATTTGAGCTTTCGCGTACGTTAAGATTGCCAAAGTAACTAATTTATCTTCCATATATCATTGATTTTGAGATTAAAACAAACAAGAAATCCCAATTGTTGTCAGCAATTGGGATTCTATCTAACTTTCTCTTCTTAAGCTCGAACAGCTTCTTCAGTCTTACCTGCCATTTCATCTAAAATTTTTAAAGCTCGCTCTAAAACAGTAGTATCATCAATCATAACCAATCCACCATCTGGTCCAGGTTCCAAGTGAATCCCAACACTTTTCCCCTCCTTAAAATTGTGTCCACCGAAAAAATTTCTTACAGTGTCAACATTCAGTCCAAGTTCATCGGCTATTCTATGCATACTACCACTAGGCAATGAGTCTTTAATCTTACGTAATTCATTAAATGTTATTGTTCTCATATTCATAAATTTAATGGTTAATACTCTGTACTTTTTATTATCACGCTATAAACTTAAGGAAAAAAAAGGATAAAACAAACTATTTCTTTATCTTTTTTCAAAAAGAATATTGCCTCTCCAAAAAATAATCATTTTCAAGTATGCAGAATTATAAGTACAGAGAAAAAGCTCCTAAAAATAGACAGAAACAGCTCGTATAAAGCAGAATTATCGGGTTTATACGAGCTGTTTTTAGAATACAGGGAAAATTTAAATACCTTCTATGGCAGAAGCTGGAACCCACCCTACTTTACCATCTTCCAAACGAATTTCTTTCCATTCACGCATAGAGTTGTCTTTTATCTCAACTTTACGTCCCTCATGAAGAATGAACAGACTTGTACCACTTTCACTGGGAGTACTACGCACTGTGACACTAGGTGCCAACACTATAGCTTCGTTACGTTCCATCAGTTCGCCTTTTTGCTGAGCAGCAAACACATTACTCAATATAACAAGAACCAGGAATACTATTCCTGCAATAAATCCCACTTTCTTTCCCGTAATCTGTTTTGAAAAGAAAAAGAGATAGAACGAAACGAGTAATAGTACAAAGAACACAATCCCCAACTTAGCCCATGCGTCTACGCTAAGACAATTAATCAACGATTTAGTCCAAGATACAAAGAAAACCTCAGGAATTGGGATTACCTTATCGATTGTCTTAGAACGTGCTATCTCCAAATTTGCACGAATATCAGCATTACCAGGTTCCAACAACAAGGCACGCTCATAATTCAATATAGCTCTTGCTATATCATCTGCCTTATAATAACTGTTGCCAAGATTATAATAGACCTCTGCAGCCTCTCCCTTCTTTAACAGATTCTCATATATTTGAATGGCAGAAGCATAATCATTCCGTATATAAGCGCTGTCACCTTCAGCCTTTGTCACATTGCTTTCTTGCCTTGCAGCAGAGAATTCCGCATGTGAACCGACGGATGTAGAGTCACTAGCAGTCTGTAATGTATCTACAGATGCAGAATTCTGCCCATAGGCAGTAATTGCCATCACTAGACTAAGAGTAAAAAACAATATTTTATTCATTACCATTTCCTCCTGATTAATGTTTTATCGAGTTTTCCATTTTACTGATAACTTCCAAAGAAGCTGAATATACCTTATCCATAGCCTGGTTATCATCACCCGGAGCAAAGCGGGCAAACTCACAGTTATTCAATGCATCGAGGAATTCCTTTATCAACGCATCATTCACACCATAATTACGAAGTTCCTCTTCGATATTATCCTTAGACAAACGGGATACCGGAATGTTCAGTTTATCACTGATATACCCCCAAAGAGCCTTCAAAACCTCATCATAAAACGCATCTTTCTTATTCTCAACCAATAATTTACCAGCTTGCTTCATACGTTTCACCGCCACTTTATTGGCTTTCTTGGTACGCATCTTTGCTACATTTGCATTGGCTGCTATTTGCTTACGATAGATGATAAAGAATGTAATGAATGCAATACCCGGTATCAAATAAAGTAACCAATACGTCAACGAACCGAAGAAGAAATCACCTTTGGGAGACAGAGTAACATTATTCTGCTTGATAAAACGAATATCCTCGTTCAATACTTTCAACTCTTCCTTGCTTGTAAAGTTTGCAATAGTCTGAGCAGCATTGCCTGCTCCCTTTTCCACATGCAATTCATACTCTTCCGTAGTCAACGTTTTATACGAACGGGAATTAATATCAAAATAACTGAACTTTACGGCAGGAATCTTATAAGTTCCCGCATTACGAGGAATTGCCAGATACTCAATGACCTTGCTACCGGAGAGGCCCGAATTTGTCAGACGGAATTTATTGTCCACCTTCGGATCATATACTTCAAAATCCTCGGGGAATTTAACTTCCGGATTAGAGAGCAATTTCAGATTACCGGTACCAGAAATGACAAGTTTGACAGTAACAGCATCATTGGTCTTGACATTTGTACTATTGATAGAAGAAGTTATATTGAACTCTCCCACTCCTCCCGAAAAATCGGCTGGCTTACCTGCCGGCAAGGGCTTTACGTCAATTGTCAGTTGCGGAGTCAAAATTGTCTTTTTAACTTCTACGTAATTGCTTCCTCCATTGAAAAATGCCTCGAACGGATCAGCAACTTGTGTAGCCTTTGCAATGGAAGCATCAAAGCGTGCTGCATCAATTGTCAGCTTACCGGCTTGTTGCGGGAACAACACAAACTGACGATAGATTGTAGACTGATAATTTCTACCTTTATAATGCTCCAATCCCCATCTTCTGTCATTAGGCAATTCTACTTCCTGAGAATGGAATCCTTTGAAGTCAGGCAATTTCACATTATCAAACATACGTAAGTCCACCAAGGTATATATCTTGTATGTCAGCAGAAAAGCCTCTTGTTCATACACCGTCATCTTACTGGCAGTAGCTGTAATAAACAAATCACTATTCGATACAGATGTCCCGGAAGAAGCGCGGCTGGCAGTGCCCTCACTCTGTTTGCCACCATTTCCAGAAGCTCCATTAGCAGCCTGATCTGCCGGAAGAACCCTTACTTGTACAGAATTCGAAACCATTTGGTTACCATCAGCAGTGATAGTGGCTCCTGGAATAGTAAAATCACCTTCTGCAGTCGCCATTAAAATATAAGTGAATGTAATACTGCTGGTTGAAGTCGTCTGCCCATTAATCATCTGCACGCTACTCTGTTGCGAGCGGCTGGGCCCCATCAACACATCAAATCCCTTCATAGAAGGAGCACGAAAGTCCCTTACCTTTTGTGTAGTCACCGTATACGACAGTCTGAACTGGTCTCCTACCGCCACAGCGTCAGGAGCGGACGCAGTAAACGATACCTTGCCATCGGCAAAGGCATTCATACTGACTGCAATCAGTGCTATCCATAAGAAAACTATTTTTCTCATATATTATTCCTATTATGTTTGTTACCAATCTTTTTCCAGACGACCTCCTTGAAGTACCTGCTGCTTTTTCACTTTATCCTGCACATCCTTCTCGTCTTGCATGACAGAGTTTAACAGCTGCTCGGCATTTTCCTTAGACATCTCATTATCTTTCTTTTCCGGCTGAGAAGGTTGTTGTTGCTGGTCTTGATTCTGTTGCTGGTCTTTCTGCTGATCCTGCTGTTTATCCTGCTCCTTCTGTTGGTCCTGTTTATCCTGATCTTGATTCTGATCCTGGTTCTGCTGCTGGTCTTGCAATTGTTTCTGTGCCAAAGCAAGGTTATAGCGCGTTTCATCATCTTTCGGATTATTGCGTAACGACTCCTTATAGGCTTCTACCGCCTTTGCATAATCCTTCTGAGAATGAAAGATGACTCCCATATTATGATAAATCTGTGCTAAGTTCGATTTGTCCTTTTCTATCTTGGTAGCTCCCACATATTGCTCCATCGCTTCCTGCAGCTTGTTCTGCTGGGTCAATGTATTTCCCAGGTTGAACATGGAAACCGTTGACTTCGGGTTTACCTCCAAAGCCTTCCGATAGTTCACTTCTGCATCCACATATACGCTATCCTTAAAAAAACGGTTTCCCTTACGGATATAATCGCGTTCCGCCTTCTGTGCAGAAGCTGAAGCTGCCACTAACAGCAGCAAAACTATTCCAATATATTTTTTCTGTAACATACGCATCATTTCTTATTAGAGAATAAATGAATGTTGCGGAACAGAGGATTCTTGCGCTCCAATATCAACATCTCAGTCAGTAACAACAGCAGAATAATCCATGCCACTGCCTGAAACTGTTCATTGAATTCCGTGTACACCTGTGTTTCCACATCTGCCTTTGCCATCTTGTTGATTTCCTGACTAATCGCTTTCTGTGCACCATTGGTATTGTCTACGCGCACATAAATACCATTTCCTGCCTGAGCAATTTCCTGACACATCTGCTCATTCAAGCGAGTAACGATTACATTACCTTCACGGTCACGACGATAATCATTAGTACCCTCTATTGGAATGGGGGCACCCTCGGGCATACCTACCCCTAATACATTGACCTGGATACCTTTCTCTGCAGCAGCCTTAGCAGCTTCTACGGCACCACCTTCATGGTTTTCACCGTCGGTGATGACAATAACAGTACGTCCCACTCCTTCTTGAGGTGTAAAACTCCGGGCAGCCAGATTTATTGCAGCTCCAATTGCCGTACCTTGCTTGGAAATCAGCGAAGGGTCGATGGACTCCAAAAACATCTTGGCAGAAATATAATCACTCGTAATAGGTAACTGGGTAAATGCGTCACCTGCAAAAACAATCATACCGACCTTGTCATTCTGCATCTTATCTACCAACTGCGCCACCAGCCGTTTTGCCTTCTGCAAGCGGCTTGGCTGTACGTCTTGTGCCAGCATGGAATTGGATATATCCAACGCAATCATCACTTCCACTCCCTGGCGTTTTACCGTCTCCAGTTTGGAACCAAACTGCGGACGTGCCAGCAGTACCGTGAACAACCCGATAGCCGCAAAAACCAACCAAAACTTCACATCCGGACGGTATTTGGAAACATCCGGCATTAGCTGTGCCATCAGTATAGGGTCACCAAATTTACGAATGGCTTTCCTCCTCCGATAATTGGAGTACAAGTAGAAGGCCGCCAATAAAGGCAGCAGCAGCAACAAGTACAAATATGCAGGTTCTTCAAATCGAAACATCTTTTTATTTACAATTTAGCAATTTACAATTTACAATTTGGCTACGCAATGACTGATACACTAAAAGACATTCTCCGTTTTTACGGTATCTTCTTCAATATAGAGTTGCGTAACAGTACCTCCAGTAATACACACAAGAAAGCAGCCAACGCAAACCAGCGGTACTCTTCCTGGCGCTTGCTGTATTCTTTTACATTCAATTTTGTTTTCTCCAGCTTGTCTATCTCCTCGTACACTTCCTTCAACTTCGAGTTGCTGGTGGCACGGAAATAGTTACCTTCCGTTGTTCCGGCAATCTGTGTCAAAGTCTTTTCATCAATTTCGACGGGCATATTGACATATTGCACTGTTCCGCCTACCGGATAAGGATAAGGAGCCATACCATTGGTTCCTACCCCAATAGTATAAACGCGAATGCCAAAACTCTTGGCTATTTCAGCAGCCGTCAAAGGAGAAATATCACCTTTATTATTGACACCGTCCGTCAGCAGAATAATGACTTTCGACTTTGCCTTGCTATCCTTCAAACGGGTAACGGCATTGGCAATACCCATACCGATTGCCGTTCCGTCTTCAATCAGCCCACACTTCATATCTTTAAGCAAGTTCAACAATACGGCATGGTCTACTGTCAACGGACATTGCGTAAAGCTTTCTCCAGCAAACAAAGTTATACCTATATTGTCATTCGGACGTCCGTTAATAAACTCTGCCGCCACATCCTTCGCCGCTTCCAACCGATTAGGTTTCAGGTCTTCGGCCAGCATACTGGTAGAAACGTCCATAGCAAGCATGATATCAATACCCTCAATCTCACTGTTCTGCCAGCTATCGGTGGTTTGCGGACGTGCCAAAACAAGAATAATCAGTATCAAGGCAATTATCCGCAATACAAACGGTACATGCAACAAATAGTTCTTATAGCTTTTAGGGGTATGGGCATACACACGGGCATCCGAAATCTGAAGCGTAGCTTCACTACTCTTCCGCTTCATAATATACCATACTATATAAGGTATAAGCAACAGCAGCAAAAATAAATATTCAATATTGGCAAAAACCATATTTATGTACGATTTAACGATTTACAATTCAGCTTCGCTCCAAACATCCTTCATTTTTCACTCATGTATATCCGATTGAAGTCACTTTTCCAGCATTAAGCAAAATAATTATACAACTCCAATCCGATATATATCAATGAACAGGCAAGAGCTACAGCCAACACCACAATACCCGCTCCCAGCAAAATCTTGGTACGCAAAGAACGTTTCTCGATAATGGTAATCTCAGTAGGCTGCGGCTTGGCATTCTCCTCTTCTTTCTCCTTGGTTTCATTAATAAAGTCAATGGCATTAATCAAGTTAGCGTCATTTTCGTTCATCAATGGATTATGCTTGGCAAATTTCACCAAATCAGCAGTCTGGAACAATTCACGCAAATCTGATATAGCTTCCTTATCTTTCATTTCCAGCAACTTATCTATGATTTCCGTAGAAGTCATTTCCAAAGCATTGAAACCAAAACGGTCTTTTATATATGTACGAAGAGCATCAGTCAATTCCGTATAATATTCCTTCGGTTCCCCTTTCTGCCATACCTTCTCATTCTTGATACGTTCTATCTCCTGCATAGCCAACTGATGGGGAGGCAGCTTAGGTTCTACCTTCACCTTACGGATAATAGGCTTATTGTCGAAGAAGCGCATTATCAGATAGACAAGTAATATCCCTATCGGGATAATCAGCGCACCACAAGCCATAAGACCATACCAGTCTTCCCAGGCAAAAGGCGCTTGCATCACTGTTTTGGGACCGAAGAACTGTTCCGGATTCTCCGGATCTAACGGGACATTCACCGAATATACTTTCAAGGCCAACGCTTTGGAGCGATACTTCTCATTATCCACTGTCACTTCCATAGGCGGCAGATAATAAAGAGCCGAGTCGAAAGAGGTAACTGTATACTCTTGAGTTATCAATGCACGCCGGCCATCATTCAGCAGTTGCGTATCCAGCTTGGCCACATCAATAATTTCAACCCCATTCACCAGCGTATCGGTATATACCGGGAATATGGCACGCTTATCGGCATCCAGAGATACTTGAAGCTTTATCTTTGCCTGCTCTCCAATAAGAATCTGCAAAGAGTCAATCGTAGCATCTACCGTTACCGACTGGGCTACTACCCTTCCCGACCATGCTATCAATAACGCTATCAGAAATAAATATCTTTTCATTTTCCGATTAATTTCGTTTCGCAAACAAATTCATCAATGCCTTGACATAATCCTGGTCGGTACGTACCGACACATTGTCGACATTACTCTTGGTAAACGTTTCATTCAATTCCGCCTGCTTGTTCACCCACCAATCATGATGGGCACGGCGCACGGCACGCGAGGAGGTGTCAATCCACTGCTCATGTCCCGTCTCGGCATCCCTAATCTTCATCAGTCCCACGGGTGGCAATTCTTCCACACGACGGTCGTACACCTGAACGGCAACCAGGTCATGCTTACGATTGGCAATGGTCATGGCGTTCTTGAAACTTTCCTGGTCGATGAAGTCGGACAAGACAAATGCCGTGCAACGGCGTTTCATCACATTCGTCAGATATTCCAATCCCAAACGGATGTTCGTCCTCCGGCTTTCCGCATGAAAATCTATCAGTTCGCGGATGATGTAAAGTATATGCTTACGTCCCTTCTTGGGCGGAATAAACTTCTCAATCCGGTCCGAAAAGAAGATGACACCAATCTTGTCATTATTCTGAATGGCAGAGAATGCCAGTGTAGCGGCAATTTCCGTCACCATATCCTTCTTCATCTGCTTTACCGTACCGAACTCCAAACTACCGGAAACATCTACCAACAACATCACTGTCAATTCGCGCTCCTCCTCAAACACCTTGACGTAAGGCTTGTTGAAGCGGGCGGTCACATTCCAGTCAATGTCGCGTATGTCATCGCCAAACTGATACTCGCGCACCTCGGAGAATGCCATACCTCTACCCTTGAAGGCAGAGTGATACTGCCCGGCAAAGATATTGTTGGACAATCCGCGCGTCTTTATCTCAATCTGACGGACTTTCTTCAAAAGTTCTGTTGTTTCCATTGATTTATTTTAATAATCTCATTTAAGCACACAAGCGCAATTTAGTTTATAACAGAAACTTCCCTATGAAAAGGGGTGAGGTTTTCGGTACTCAACCCTAAGGTTTACGACGCTAAACCTCAGGTATAGGATTGTAAACCTCAAGTTTACGAAAACCTCTATTATGCGTTAGGGCACTTCAACCTTGTTCAGTATCTTGCTGACGATTTCATCAGATGTCATATTGCTGGCTTCCGCCTCGTAAGTCAAGCCGATACGGTGGCGAAGTACGTCGTGTGCCACAGCGCGCACATCCTCCGGAATGACATAACCGCGACGCTTGATGAACGCGTAGCTACGGGCAGCCAAGGCCAAGTTGATGGAAGCACGGGGCGAACCGCCGAAACCAATCATGTCTTTCAGTTCTTTTAAATCATATTTTTCCGGATAACGGGTAGCAAATACAATATCAACAATATATTTTTCTATTTTCTCATCCAGATACACCTGGCGAACCACTTTACGAGCTTCAATAATTTCGTCTGCCTTCAAAATGGGCTTCACTTCAAATTTATCACCATTGATATTCTGACGGATAATCAGTTTCTCCTCTTCCAGCTTCGGATAGTCTATTACGACTTTCAGCATGAAACGGTCCACTTGCGCTTCGGGCAGCGGATAAGTACCTTCCTGCTCGATAGGATTCTGTGTGGCAAGCACCAGGAATGGTTTGGGCAACCCGAAAGTTTCATTGCCGATAGTAACTTGACGTTCCTGCATGGCTTCCAGCAAAGCACTCTGTACTTTGGCCGGAGCACGGTTGATTTCATCAGCCAAAACAAAGTTTGCGAAGACCGGACCTTTTTTTACTTGGAACGTTTCATCCTTCTGGCTGTAAACCATTGTACCTATTACGTCGGCAGGCAACAAGTCAGGCGTAAACTGAATGCGGCTGTATTGCGCATCAATCAACGAAGCAAGCGTCTTGATAGCTAAAGTCTTTGCCAAACCGGGCACACCTTCCAACAACACATGTCCATCGGACAACAAACCAATTAACAACGACTCTACCAGATGCTTTTGTCCTACAATGACCTGGTCCATACCTGTGGTAAGATTGGTAACGAAAGCACTTTGTCTTTCAATCCGCTCATTCAGTTCGCGGATGTCAATTGTTTCAGCCATAAATCAATCTATTTTTTAATGTTTAATTTCTTCATTTATCCGGTTTTGAACCGGCAATTATTTTTTTCGCTCCCAAAAGTACGGGAATAAATTAACCATACCAACTAATTTTTATTAAAAAACTATGCGAAACCTTTTAGATTAAACTACTTTCATAGAGTTTAGTATTTAACAAAAAAGAAGCAGTAATTTTTTACTGCTTCTTGGCTAATTTCGGTATCTTGATAGTGGTACCATAAGGTACATTATCCGGATTCTTGATTACGCCGGGATTATGCTTCACGATATAAGGCCAAAGAGCTTTTGTCCCATAAAAACGAAGCGCTACCCTAGTCAGCGTTTCCCCTTCCTTGATGGTATAAGTGGTTTCTGTTCCCACAATCGTATACCCCACAGAATCCGGTTCAAACGGTGCAACTGTCTTTTTCTGCTCTTTTTTAGGAGCGGGAGACTGTGCCTGTACATTTTCCTTTGGAGTTGTTGTAAGCGCAGGAGTTGTTGTAGCAACAGTTTCTGCCACAGTATCTGTCCGGGCAGGAACTACAACATCTTTTGAAACAATGCTGTCTGTCAAGGCAATATTGTCTTGACCGGCAGGGACATCCACCTTTTCAGTAACAGATTCCTTCACATCCGAGTCTGCAACCTCTTCTACAAGAGGCTTTGCAGTAAGTTTGTCAAGCAAGTCCGGATAATACATGAAAGCTACGGCACCACCACACAACAACACTACAAATACAACGATGCCTATAAAATATTTCATAGTCGAAGAATCTGCCGTATCTTTTATCACTGGCTCAGACGGTTCCGGTTCAACAGCAACTATATTTTCAGGCATTGCTTCAGGTTCAGTTTTTTCCGGTTTCTCCTCTTCAACTTCCGGTTCGGGCTCAACTAACGGCTCTTCGACTACAGTTTCCACCAAAGGTTCTTCTATCGTGGCTTCTTCCACTAAGGCAACCTTCTCCTCCACCTCTTGTTCCGGAGTTTTGATTTCAGTATCTTCATCATCTTCACTGTCATTTTCCTGCAGGGTGTCCTCAAGCACCGTAGCGTCATTCAAAACTACAGTTTCAAAATGCGAAAATGGTCTATTGATAATATCTTTCAAAGCCGGTTCCGGTGTAAACGACACTTTTGTATGCCCTTGTATCTCAAACCTTTCCCCCGTATTCACATTAACGCTTTCACGACTCCCGACATCTATCAGCTTGAAAGTCCCCAAACCTCGTATCTTCACATATTTGTCCTTCTCCAAAGACTCCTCAATCAGCTGGAAGAATTCTTTCACAAAACTATCCGCATTCTTCTTGCTCATGCCATGCCTTTCAGCCAGCGTGTCAATCAGGTCTTGTATGTTCAGTTTCTCATTCATAATACGGGAGATTTTTTAAAAGCCGGTTACTTAAACTTATCCTTTAACAATGTACTCGGCTTATAGGTCAACACCAATTTGGGAGGCACCAGCATACGTTGCTTTGTAGTCGGATTCACAGATATACGCTCTGCCTTCTTTTTCACTTCGAATGTACCGAACCCTTGTATAGAGATAATATTCCCCTCCTCCAACTGCCGTGTCATATCTGCCAGCAATGAAGCAACCAGCTCAGAAGTATCTTTCAATGTGTACCCTAACCTCCGCGACAATTCAGAAGTAAACTCTTTGTTATTCAAAATGTAAGCCTTTAAATTGAACTACGGTGCTATATTAGCAAATCTTCTTCACATATGCAAGAAGATAAGGAAAAATCTTTAAATTATTCGTCCAAAAAGGTCGAAATCATCGGAATTTACTATCTCTACGTGGTAAAAGTTACCTATATGCAACGCCCTGTCTCCACGCTCAATCAAAACCTCAGGATCCACTTCGGGAGAATCAAATTCTGTACGTCCAATATAATATTCGCCTTCCAGCCGGTCAATGATTACTTTCATCTGCCTGCCTACTTTCTCCGCACTCAACTCCCCTGAAATGCCTTGTTGAATAGACATTAACTCATCCAAGCGCGCTTGTTTCACTTCCTGGGGAATAGAATCCTCATATTCAGCAGCGGCATACGTCCCTTCTTCTTCCGAATACGCAAAAGCCCCCATTCTATCGAAACGCACTTTACGGACAAACTCTTTCAGCTCCTCAAAATCGGCTTCAGTTTCTCCTGGATGCCCCACCATCAGTGTAGTACGGAGATGAATACCGGGAACCTCCTCACGGAATTGTTCTATCAGCTTATACGTCTCATCCTTCGTCACATGGCGACGCATCTTTTGCAGCATATTGTCACTGATATGTTGCAGGGCAATATCCATATATTTGCATACATTGTCACGCTCGCGCATCACACGGAATAAATCAGCCGGAAAATGTGCCGGATAGGCATAATGCAAGCGTATCCACTCCACTCCGGGAATATCCGAAATCCGCTCAACAAGCTCGGGCAACATTTGCTTCTTATATAAATCTACTCCGTAATAGGTCAACTCCTGGGCTATAACCTGGAATTCCTTTACACCCCGTGCAACCAGATACTTCACCTCGTCAAGTATCTCCTCCATCGGGCGCGACACATGCCTTCCCGTAATGATGGGAATAGCGCAATAAGAACATTTACGGTCACACCCTTCGGATATCTTCAAATAGGCATAATGCTTGGGAGTGGTCAATGTGCGCTCTATGTGCAGCTCGTCATGATAGGCCTTTCCCAAATCCTGCAGCAACTCTCTCCAATTGAATTTACCATAGAATTTATCCACCTGGGGAATTTCAACGGCCAATTCCTTCAGATAACGTTCCGAAAGGCAACCCATTACATAAAGCTTCTCCAAGTTTCCTTCCTCCTTGGCCTGCGCAAATTCCAGAATCATATTAATGGATTCCTCCTTGGCGTCACCGATGAAACCGCAAGTATTGATTACGGCAATCTGTCCCTTCGGTCTTTCCGCATCATGTGTCACATGGAATCCCACTTCCTCCAACTGACGCATCAAATGTTCCGAATCCACCAGGTTTTTAGAACATCCTAAAGTGATGATATCTATAGTCTTCCGTTTCATGCATTCTCCCCGAACAGTGAATCAACAAATTCCTTTTTACGGAACACCTGCAAATCTTCCATTCCTTCACCCAATCCAATATATTTAACCGGAATTTTAAACTGGTCTGAAATGCCGATGACTACGCCACCCTTGGCTGTTCCGTCCAACTTTGTAACAGCCATTGCCGTAACCTCCGTTGCCAGAGTGAACTGCTTGGCTTGTTCGAATGCATTCTGTCCGGTTGAGCCATCCAACACAAGCAACACCTCATTCGGAGCATCAGGAACAACCTTCTTCATCACATTCTTGATTTTCGTCAGTTCATTCATCAAACCGACTTTATTATGAAGGCGTCCTGCCGTATCTATAATTACCACATCGGCATTATTGGCAGTTGCGGAACTCAGTGTGTCAAAAGCGACAGAAGCCGGGTCAGCACCCATTTTCTGCTTTACAACAGGCACACCTACCCGTTCACCCCATATCACCAACTGCTCCACAGCAGCAGCACGGAAAGTATCGGCAGCACCCAGATAAACAGACTTTCCGGCTTTCTTGAACTGATAAGCCAGTTTGCCAATCGTAGTAGTCTTCCCTACACCATTGACGCCCACTACCATAATGACGTATGGTTTCTTCGCAATCGGTGCTTCAAAGTCATCCACATCCTCCGAATTATTCTCTGTAAGCAACGCTGCGATTTCATCACGTAAAATATGATTCAGCTCAGTGGCATTCATATATTTGTCGGCTGCTGCACGCTTTTCGATACGTTCAATAATTTTCAGTGTCGTTTC
Organism: Bacteroides sp. AF29-11; assembly: GCF_003602895.1. Classification (NCBI taxonomy): domain Bacteria; kingdom Pseudomonadati; phylum Bacteroidota; class Bacteroidia; order Bacteroidales; family Bacteroidaceae; genus Bacteroides; species Bacteroides sp. AF29-11. The sequence goes on along the minus strand of NZ_QTLY01000002.1, from coordinate 197,203 downwards.
CACGCCCACATCCGAAGTTATCAACACCTCTTCCAGATTATCCAATACTTCATCATCAACTTTTGACTTTCCTGCCACAGCACGCGCAATCTTGCCAAACACACTTTCTTTGGTCTTAGATAATCCTTTATCTAATGTTTCCTTTTTTTCCTTGGAGAAAAAACTAAAAAATCCCATACACTAATTATTTTTATGCAACCTGTTTTCGCATTCCCTGCAAAGATAGTGCAAACCGGATGCAGAATAAAATGAACCCGTTCATTTTTTATGCCGAGGTGCAGCCTATCTTCGCATTTTCAGCAAAGATATAACAAAACTGACGAATATTAAAAACTTCGTCCTCTTTTTAAAAAGAAATCCCCTTACCGGAAATACCGACAAGGGGGATCTTTATAAGTCATCAGCGCTTTACAGCCACTGTATTTATCTTATTTCTTAAAGAAGTTCTGAACATCTTCATTACGGACCATCTGTTCATCAAAGATGTAAGCACCAGTCTTAGGAGACTTCACCATTTTGATAACCTTTGTATAAGAACGTCCTTCTTTGCTTCCTTCGTGCAAGGTTGCTACCGCTTTCTTTGCCATAAGTTATAGATTTATTATTTAATTTCTTTATGTACTGTCACTCTCTTCAGAATCGGATTGTATTTCTTCAACTCCAATCTCTCTGTGGTATTCTTTCTGTTCTTCGTCGTAATATAACGAGAAGTACCCGGCATACCGCTATCCTTGTGTTCTGTGCATTCCAGAATCACCTGTACTCTGTTACCTTTTGCTTTCTTTGCCATAATCAGTATTCTCCTCTACTTTAGCCAATAACTTTAATGCTTTTCCAATCACAATAACCTTTAGCTACCGCATCTTTCAAAGCAGCGTCCAGTCCTTTCTTATTAATAATGCGCAAACCATTAGCGCAAATGCTAAGGCTGATCCAGCAATCCTGCTCTACATAGTAGAACTTCTTGTTAAACAAGTTCAAATCAAAGGTTCTCTTTGTTCTTCTCTTTGAGTGTGAAACATTGTTGCCAATCATGGCCTTCTTTCCGGTAATTTGACAAATCTTTGACATTTCTATCTTAATTTTATAGTTTTCTTTTTTGCCTATTTCAAACAGAGCGCAAAGTAAGCACTTTTATCGTTACCAAACAAGTTTTTCTTAAAATAATTCACTGTATGATAGCATTTTTTCCTCATTTCAGCTTCTCACAAAGCAACAAAAGGGCATTTTGAATTGCTTTTTCCACATTTCCCTTTCTTCCCTCGTCCCCCTCCTGCTTCATGGCAACTATTTCATTTTTATAGGCAGCAGCTATCCACACCGTACCCACTGGTTTTTCCGGAGTCCCACCTCCAGGACCTGCAATACCGGAAGTAGCCACTGCACAATCTGTTTTCAGCGTTTTCATCGCACCTTTCACCATTTCTGTAACAGTTTCACGACTTACTGCTCCATATTTTTCCAATGTTTCGGCAGATACATGCAACAAAGACATCTTTATTTCATTGGAATACGCCACTATACTACCATTAAAGTATTCCGAACTGCCGGGAACGGAAGTAATCAGAGCGGCAATCCCTCCACCCGTACAACTTTCTGCGGTGGAAAGGGACAATTTCTTTGCTTTCAGCAGCTCTCCTACCTTTTCTTCCAACTTCATACCTTATTATATATTATCCTAAAGTTACGCGTGAATAAGCAGGTGCTTCCATCGGACAAAAATCCTTATCCATATACTTGAAGTATCCGGTAATGGCAATCATGGCAGCGTTATCCGTTGTGTAGCTGAACTTCGGAATAAATATTTTCCAACCATACTTCCCGGCATGCTCACGGAAAGCATTACGCAATCCGTTATTGGCAGAAACGCCTCCTGCAACAGCCACTTCCTTTATTTTATATTGTTTGGCAGCTTTGCGCAACTTATCCATCAAGATATCTACAACGGTAGCTTCCAGTGATGCCGCCAAATCCGTCTTGTGATGTTCGATGAAATCGGGGTCGTCCTTCATCCAGTCGCGCAGAGAGTAAAGAAACGAGGTCTTAAGTCCGCTGAAACTATAATCCAACCCTGGAATATGCGGTTTGCTGAACGAGAAGGCTTTAGGATTACCTTGCCGAGCCAGTTTGTCAATAATCGGACCACCCGGATATCCCAATCCCATTACCTTCGAGCATTTGTCAATGGCTTCACCGGCGGCATCATCAATAGTCTGCCCCAAAATTTCCATATCGTTATAGGCTTTCACCAAGATAATCTGTGAGTTTCCACCGGAAACCAGCAAGCAGAGGAAAGGAAATTCCGGCTGCACATTATCTTCACCTTCTGCTTTAATAAAATGAGCTAACACATGACCGGTCAAATGATTAACATCAATCATTGGAATGCCTAATGAACGGGCGAACCCTTTGGCGAAAGATACCCCCACCAACAATGATCCCATCAATCCCGGTCCACGCGTAAAGGCCACAGCACTCAATTCCTCTTTGGTTACTCCGGCGCGTTTCAATGCCTCATGCACTACCGGAACTATATTTTGTTGGTGCGCGCGGGAAGCCAGTTCAGGCACTACCCCACCGTATGCTTCATGCACAGCTTGGCTGGCCACCACATTCGAAAGCAGATAACCATCTTTGATGACAGCTGCAGAAGTGTCATCACAAGAAGATTCTATTCCCAAGATTATTGTACTCATAATGTTTATTTACGTTTAAACGCTGCAAAAGTAGTGATAAAAGTACGATTCATAACGTATTATTTCATATTTTTGTTGGCTGATTATAAAAATTAACCGCCTATCAGAAAGCTAAAAAAAACAGTACGCTGGGTACTCGGTATTGTATTGGGATTGTACATTGGTACCATATTGTTGCTGAACATTCCATCCGTTCAGCGACAAATGTCTGTATTTGTTGCCAATGAACTGGCTTCCATACTGGACAGCAAGATTTCCATCGGGCGAATAAACATAGGATTGTTGAACCGCATCATCATCGACGACCTGCTCCTGGACGACCAATCCGGCAAGGAAATGCTGAAAGTGACCCGTCTTTCTGCCAAATTCGATATTCTCCCCCTATTCAGCGGCAAAATATCCATTAGTAACATACAATTGTTCGGCTTTAACATCAATCTAAGCAAGCAGACTCCCAAGGATAAACCTAATTTTCAGTTTGTACTCGACGCATTCGCATCCAAAGATACAGTTCAAAAGAAAAACAACCTGGATCTCCGTATCAATTCCTTACTGATACGCCGCGGAAAGGTTTCGTATGATGTGCTGTCCGAGAAAGAGACTCCGGGAAAATTCAATCCACAGCATCTCCGTTTACGTAACATTATTGCAAACATCTCCCTAAAAGCATTACAAAATGATTCTATCAATGCCGCCATCAAGCGTCTGAGCATCGAAGAAGAACATTCCGGATTTGAATTGAAGAAACTAAGTCTAAAGGTTATCGGCAATGACCAACGGATGAAAATCGAAAATTTCGCTATCGACCTCCCCAACACCTCTTTGGCAATGGATACTATACACATGGATTATGACAGTCTGGGGGCGTTTGACAATCTTGCCCAAGATGTCCGTTTCTCATTCCATTTGCTGCCCTCTCAAATCGCCTTGCAGGATTTATCGGCTTTTGTTCCGGCTTTTGGTTCTTTCAAGGAAAAATTGCAAGTAGAGGTACAGACGGACGGCACCATCAATCAACTGAATTGCCCGCACCTTTCCGTCTCTGTCGGAAATCATTTTTATCTGAGGGGAGACGTATCTCTACAAGACCTTTCCCATCCGGAAAATGCTTATGTATTCGGTAATTTGTCCAATTTGTACGCAGACCCGGAAGGAATTGCCTTCTTTGTCCGGAATTTCAGCAAGAACTACAATGGAGTACCTCCCGTCCTGCAACACTTAGGAACGGTTTCCTTCCGTGGAGAAGTCTCGGGCTACTTCACAGACCTCGTAACTTACGGACAAGTACGCACTGACATCGGAACCATCCAAACTGACGTAAAACTAAGTTCTAACAAAGATAAAGGTTATTTTGCCTATTCCGGTGCAGTGAAAACCAAAGAGTTTGAGCTAGGCAAGATGCTGGGCAACAAGAAACTGGGTAAAGTAACTTTCAATCTAGATGTCAACAGCAACCATTACGAAAACCAATACCCGTCCGTACTGCTGAAAGGGCTGGTTGCCTCCATTGATTACAGCGACTACAATTACGAAAATATCACCCTGGATGGAGAATACAAGCAGGGAGGCTTCACGGGAAAAGTCGCCTTGGATGACACCAATGGTTCTGTTATTTTGAACGGCACCATCAATACCGCCAGTCGGGTACCGACTTTCAACTTTCAGGCAAGCATCGACAAATTTCGTCCTCATGCCCTACATCTTACACCCAACTATGAAGATACGGAAATATCAGTCAAAGTCAAGGCAGACTTCACCGGCGGTTCCATTGACGAGATGAACGGTGAAATCAACGTTGACAGCTTACTATTCGCAGCTCCGGAAACACAATACTTCCTGGACAATCTGAAGATATCTGCCATAAGAGAAAGCGAAGGCCAGAAACGGCTGACCATCCAATCCAACTTTCTCCAAGGTAGCATAGAAGGTGACTACTCTTATCGTACCCTGCCTGCCAGTGTACTGAATATCATGCGACGTTATATCCCCGCCCTGATTCTGCCAGACAAGAAACCCATAGAGACAGAGAACAATTTCCATTTTGACATGCACATTTACAATACGGAACTGTTCTCCACCGTCTTTCAGATTCCGGTAAAAGTATATACCCATTCCACCATTAAGGGATACTTCAATGACAAGGCACAGCGGCTCCGCGTAGAAGGCTATTTTCCCCGTCTCCGTTATGGAAACAAATTCATCGAATCCGGAATGTTCCTTTGCGAGAATCCCGGTGACCAGTTCCATACACGCCTACGCTTCAGCAACCGCAAATCAAACGGCGCTGTCAATATAGCTTTAGAAGCGCAAGCCCGGAACAATAACATACAGACCACGCTGAATTGGGGTAACAGTAGCACTGTAACCTACAGCGGGAAACTCGCCGCCGTCGCCCACTTCATCCGTGAACAGAACGAAGCGAATGAAAACAAGAGGAAACTTCCCCCCTTAAAAACCGTCATTGATGTCCAGCCCACCAACGTGATACTGAACGATACGCTATGGGATATACATCCCTCCCAAGTGGTACTCGACTCCGGCAAAGTGTATGTCAATGATTTCTACTTCAGCCATAAAGACCGGCACTTGCGTATCAATGGTATCGTTTCACCACAACCCGAAGATACAGTACGTCTGGATTTGAAGGAAATCAACATCGGTTATGTGTTCGACATTGCAGACCTCGGAGTCAATTTCAAAGGAGAAGCCACCGGTCCGGCTTTCGCCAGCGGAGTATTGGAAAACCCCGTCATGAGCACCGACTTGTTTATCCGCAACCTCGGATTGAACGAAGGCTTGCTGGGTGATGCCAACATACACGGAGAATGGCACCACGACGTGAAGGGCATCTATCTGGATGCCCATATCCGGGAGAAAGATATTGCCAAAAGCCATGTGTATGGCTATATCTATCCTTTGAAGCCCACTAGTTCATTGGATCTCCAAATTGAAGCGGACGGTACCAACTTGAAGTTTATACATCATTATATGAGTAGCATCACGCCCGAATTCAACGGACGTGCTACCGGCCATGTACATTTCTATGGCAAATTCAAGGCTCTCACCATGGAAGGGCGTGTATTCGGCGATGCTTCTATGAAGGTAGACGTGCTCAACACCACTTTCTCCGTCAAAGACAGCATCTACATCGAGCCCGGCGGGTTGACCTTCCGCAACAACCGCATTTTCGACACGCAAGGGCATCAAGGAAGTATGAGCGGCTATCTGCACTATCAGCATTTTAAGAACCTGGAGTACCGTTTCAATTTCAATGTCAACGACATGCTGGTGATGAATACCAAAGAATCACCGGACTATCCCTTCTACGGCACCGTCTACGGTACGGGAAATGCCACTATTGCCGGTAATGCCCAAGATGGCGTTAACATTGATGTTGCAATGACTACCAATCGCAACACTACCTTTACCTATATAAAAGATAACGTATCTACAGCAGTCAGCAACCAGTTCATCAAGTTTGTGGACAAGACACCACGCCGTGCCGTACAAGACTCTATCCGCCTTTCCGACTACGAAATTGCCCAAAAGGAAATCGAGGAAGAAAGAGAGAGCGACACTGATATCCGGCTGAATCTCTTGATAGACGCCACTCCCGACGCTACCATGAAGATTATCATGGACCCTATCGCTGGCGACTATATCAGTGGACGGGGAACTGGAAATATCCGTACTGAGTTCTTCAATAAAGGAGATGTAAAGATGTTTGGCAGTTACCGGATAAGCCAGGGAGTCTATAAATTCAGTCTGCAAGAGGTTATCCGAAAGGACTTTATTATCAGGGATGGAAGTTCCATTACATTCAACGGCTCGCCACTGGATGCCACTCTGGACATAAAAGCAGGTTATACGGTCAACTCAGCATCCTTAAATGACCTAATGCCCAACGAGGCAACCTCCGGCTACATCAGCCAGACAAATGTAAAAGTGAACTGTATGATGGACCTTACCGGACAATTGACTTCACCCGATGTAAAATTCGACATCGAACTGCCCAACGAACGCGATGAAGTGCAGGCCATTGTCCGTAACTATATTCCTACCGACGAGCAAATGAACATGCAGATACTCTATCTGTTGGCTATCGGCAAGTTCTATACCCCGGAAAACTTAGGAGCCACCCAGAATTCGAATATGATGTCCAGTGTTGTTTCATCCACCCTTTCCGGACAGTTGAATAACGCTTTATCGAACATTCTCGATGTCAATAACTGGAACTTCGGCACCAATTTCAGTACCGGTGAAAGAGGCTGGACAGACATGGAGTTCGAGACTATGCTTTCAGGACAATTATTGAATAACCGACTACTTATCAATGGTAATTTTGGTTATCGTGATAATCCGATGGCAAATACCAATTTTGTGGGAGACTTTGAAGCGGAATGGCTCGTCAACCGTTCCGGAGACATCCGCCTGAAAGCGTACAACGAAACGAACGACCGCTACTACACCCGGACAAATCTGACAACACAAGGTATTGGCATTATCTTCAAAAAGGATTTCAACAAATGGAGTGAGCTCCTTTTCTGGAACAGATGGAAACTCAAGCGGCTGAGAAAGGAACAAGAAATAAAGCAAGATACCCTATCCACTGATAAAATAAACACAGAACAGCAGATGCCCGAGGCACAATCAAAACGGAAAAGGGAGCAAAAATAAGATTGACGTTCTTACTGTCCACATTGAAGGTTTTAGAATAAGCAAATAGGCCCGAATACAGCATTTTAAATGGCTACACCCTTTGTACCTAAAGGTGTAGCCATCACTCTACGATAGTATAGGCATTCAAGGCAAAGGGTGTAGCCATAAAAATACATCAGAAAGGCAATGGCCCGTCCGCCCCCACACCTCCAAACGGGTTGTCCGTCTGTGGCGGAAAATCAGCAGCCGATGGAGGTGGCGGTGTTGCCGTACTTCCGATAGGCGCATTCATACGTGAACCAAATGTAGCTCCTCCACCCTCCGTCGGAGGTGGAATAACCATATCATCCTCGGGATTCTGGAAACGGGTGTACTGTCCGATAAACCTCAGACGCACATCCCCCACGGCACCGTTACGGTGCTTTGCTATGATGATTTCCGCCATACCGCGCAAGTCACTGCCATCGGCAGAAGTATAAATCTTGTAATATTCGGGACGGTGGATGAAGCAAACCATATCGGCATCCTGCTCGATGGCACCGGATTCACGAAGGTCACTCAACTGGGGACGCTTGCCTTCCTCGCCTTCACGGTTCTCCACACCACGGTTCAACTGCGACAGAGCGATGATAGGAATGTTCAGCTCCTTGGCCAAACCTTTCAATGAGCGCGAAATGGTACTAACTTCTTCCTGACGGCTACCGAAAGACATTCCGCTTGCATTCATCAGCTGAAGGTAGTCGATGATGATAATCTTTACTCCGTGCTCACGTACCAAACGCCGTGCCTTCGTACGGAGTTCGAATACCGACAAAGAAGGCGTATCGTCCACATAAAGCGGAGCATCCAGCAAGTCACGCAGTTTGTAATCCAACTGCTGCCATTCATAGTCCGCCAACTGACCACTCTTGATTTTCTCACTCGGAATCTCGCACACGTTGGATATCAAACGGTTCACCAGCTGCACGTTACTCATTTCAAGCGAGAACAGCGCTACGGGATTGCGGAAATTCACGGCAATGTTTTTCGCCATGGAAAGTACGAACGCCGTTTTACCCATGGCAGGACGGGCTGCAATAATGATGAGGTCGGACTTCTGCCATCCGGAAGTCATCTTGTCCAGCTTGGTATACCCACTTTCCAAGCCACTCAAACCATCGGTACGGGCAGCAGCTTTCTGAATCAAATCATAGGCTTCGGCAATGACGGGATTAATTTGTGTATAATCCTTCTTCATGTTCTGCTGGGAAATCTCGAACAGTTTTCCTTCGGCCTCCTGCATCAAATCGTCCACATCCAGCGTCTCGTCGAAAGCCTTGCTCTGGATATTACTGGTAAAAGTAATCAATTCACGTGCCAAAGCTTTCTGCGCAATGATACGGGCATGATATTCGATGTGCGCAGAAGATGCCACCTTACTGCTGAGTTGGGTAATATAGAACGGTCCGCCCACTTCCTCCAGTTCTCCCCGCTTGGAAAGCTGCTCCTTCACGGTGAGGATGTCGACCGGCTTCTGATTTACAGCCAAATCGGTAATAGCGGAATATATCAACTGATGCCTATGCTCATAGAATGACTCCGGACGAAGAATTTCACTTACCAGCGAATAAGCGTCCTTCTCAATCATCAAGGCTCCCAAGACTGCTTCTTCCAGCTCCGGCGCTTGCGGCTGGATACGTCCGTAGTCTGTTACGGGCTGTGGTGCCTTTCCTTTCGGAGTACGGGATGTTCTTCTTTGTTCTGCCACTTTAAGAATTAATAATTGAAAATTAAAAATTAAATGAATTTCCCTTTTAGAAAGGGAAAGCAAAGATAGTGCAAACCGAATACATAACTTTCATGCTTGCATGAAAAAGTTATGTTGAGGTGCAGCCTATCTTCGCTCGTATGGCAAAGATAAGCGAATTTATTTATAAGCAGTAAATAAATCATTGTTAAGTTTTCAATCTACTATGAACAGAAATCACTAACTTTGTCTTCGGAAGCTGCACTCCAATAGCTTCTCCTTTTAATTTTAAATTATTAATTCTTAATTTTCAACGCCATGCTGACTTTTCCAAATGCCAAAATAAACCTGGGACTGAATATCACAGAAAAGCGTCCGGACGGATACCATAATCTGGAAACCATTTTCTATCCGGTTCCCATAGAAGATGCTTTGGAAATCAATATCTTGAACGAAGGAAACGGAAAGTTCCGTCTGCATCAAGCAGGTCTGGAAATTGAGGGAGAAGCAGAGAGTAACCTGGTAGTGAAAGCCTACAAGTTACTGGATGACCGGTTCAACCTTCCTCCGGTAGATATTCATCTCTTCAAGCATATTCCCTCGGGAGCCGGACTGGGTGGCGGTTCGGCCGATGCAGCCTTCATGCTGAAGCTTCTGAATAATAAGTTTGAACTCGGACTGCCGGATGACACTCTGGAAGAGTATGCCGCCAAGCTGGGTGCCGATTGTGCCTTCTTCATCAAAAACCGTCCGACTTACGCAGAAGGTATCGGAAACATATTTTCTCCCCTTCCCCTCTCACTGAAAGGATATCGGATATGGTTGGTGAAGCCGGACATTTTCGTCTCTACACGGGATGCCTTTGCAAAAATAAAACCGCATCATCCGGAAATGTCCCTGAAAGAAATTGCCCAACTTCCCGTAGAAGAATGGAACGGACGAATGGTCAATGACTTTGAAGAAAGCGTATTCCCCCAATTCCCGGCTATTGGAGAAATCAAGGAAGAGATGTACCGGCAAGGAGCTGTATATGCCTCCATGAGTGGTTCGGGGTCATCTGTTTACGGATTATTCAAGGAAGATGCCGTATTACCGGAAGTGGATTTCGGAGAAAAAACTTTTGTATACAAAGGCCAGTTCACTGATATTTAAAAATGCATCAACCAATATACTGATTTCCGGAAACAAAAATACAACAAGGTTGTTCTTACAGAAAACTCAAAACAACCTTGATTATGAAAAAGTTCAAATTCTGTATTCTGGCAGGACTACTTGCCTTGCTGTCGGTGTCCGCTTTTGCGGAAGGACGTCTTCCTGCAAATATACAAACAGCTTTTCAAACGCTCTATCCTCAAGCAACGGATGTGGAATGGGAGCAAATGGCCGGTTGCTACGTGGCAGAATTTATTGCAGATGGTCAGGAAATTGATGTCTGGTTCAATAAACAAGCGGAGTGGGTTATGACTGAAACGGATGTAGAGTCACTGGAAAAAGTGCCGGCTCCCGTGGCAGAAGCATTCATGAGCAGTACAATGACCGGCATGAGATTAAGGGATATAAGAATCATCACCTTTCCCAAACATCCCACAGTGATAATAATTGAGGTGGAACAATACAATTCCGATGAAGAATTCCAACTGTTCTATGCTCCGGATGGAAAACTATTACAAAGCCTCGATGTAACAGAACTTGGAGGAGAGATTTATCCCGGACTCTTTTTCAATGATTAATACTGACGATTGGTGATTTGTTGATGGTATCCATTCATCAACAAATCACCAATCATTCATCACTAATCATTAATATACCTCTACCCTATCAGCAATACGCTTCGCTTTGTCGCGCAGCGTGTCAAGATCACTGTCAAGAGGTGCATAACACAGCACTACACCCATACGGCGGTTTACGCGGGTAGTAGGCTTACCAAAAATACGCAGATAAGTATCCTCTTCTTTCGTAACCTCTTCCATGCCACGATAATTGGGACGTTCCTGACTGGCTATCGGAGAAAGGATGACAGCACTGGCTCCTATACGCTCCTGCTTGATGCCAGGGATAGGCAGACCAAGCACCGCACGACAGTGCAATTCAAACTCATTCAGATTCTGGGTTCCGGCCAGGGTTACCATACCCGTATCGTGCGGACGTGGAGAGAGTTCGGAGAAATAGACACCGTTCTCATGGCTGAGAAAGAATTCCACTCCCCACAATCCGGCACCGGTCAAGGCACGGGTCACTTTCTCTGCCATATCCTGCGCCTCCCTTAGATGGGCAGGGTCAATATGGGCAGGCTGGAAGCTTTCACGATAGTCCCCACCCTTCTGTACATGGCCGATAGGCGGGCAGAACAAGGTCGGACCATTCTTCTGTGTTACGGTGAGCAGTGTTATCTCACTGTCGAACTTGATGAACTCTTCAATGATAAGTTCTTTGATGTCTCCACGGCTACCATTACAGCCATACTCCCAGGCATGCTCCAGTTCGTCGGCACTCTTTACGAGAGACTGGCCTTTACCGGAAGAGGACATCAGCGGTTTCACCACACACGGGAAACCTATCTTTTCAGCAGCAGCTTTCAGTTCATCCAAAGATTTGGCATAAAAATATTTAGCAGTCTTCAATCCCAGCTCTTTAGCTGCAAGGTCACGTATGGCTTTACGGTTCATGGTAAAGTTCACGGCGCGTGCACTGGGCACTACCTGAATGCCTTCTTTCTCGAAATCATACAGACGTTCCGTACGGATAGCCTCAATTTCCGGAACAATAATATCCGGCTGGTGTTTGCGTACTACACGTTCCAAAGCATCTCCATCGAGCATGCTGAATACCTCACATTCATCTGCCACTTGCATGGCAGGCGCTCCGGCATACGAGTCGCAAGCAATGATATACTGGCCCTTACGTTGGGCAGAAATAACAAACTCCTTGCCCAACTCACCGGAACCTAACAATAAAATCTTTTTCATCAATTCTTTTATTTACAATTTTATATATTTACGATTTGACGACGTACGATGTACGATTAGAGTTACTTTAGACAATAAACCGCCACAAGCCAAAGCAATCCCAATCGTACATCGTAAATCGTCTAATAGTAAATCCTCTTATTGGTGCTGGTCTCTCAACAAGTCATTCACCGTCTTTACCGGATTGAATGTAGTCAGAGGCACTTCTACAAATACTGTGTTCCAATCACTCATGGCTCCGTTCCACAAACCGGGAAGTTCAAGCGCTTTCAGGTCCTTGCCGTTCTTGGACTTATAGGAGATGAACCCCGTCGCTTTATCCACATACTTCACAAGATTGAACTTATGTCCTTTATAGTCACGTACGGCGCAAACCAAATCCACCGGATTGAAATGGGTACCTTTTTCAAACATTTCCTTCTTTTCCGGGTCGTCCATATCAATCTGCGAACTTTCCAGAATCTGCAGAGAGATAGTACCGTCACTGTTGTATGCCAGGAACGGACCTCCACCCGGTTCGCCTACGTTCTTCACCATACCGCAAACACGCATCGGACGGTTCAGCTTCTCTTTCAGATATATAACCAACTCGGCATCTTCCAAATTCTTTGTCTCCGGATTCTTGCAATAGAGTTGTTTTTGCAGGAATTGCAGAACTTCAAGAATTTGCTCGTGTGTATACTTACCGCTGTCAAGCAACTGCAGATAAGCAAACGCTCTCTGCTGTAACGCTACCAGTACACCGGCAATCAGTTTCTTATATAATACGGTGTCACCTTTCAGCTTGTCGGGTACCACATTGTCTATATTCTTTATGAAGATAATATCCGCATCAAGGTCATTCAAGTTTTCAATCAAGGCGCCATGACCGCCGGGACGGAACAACAATTTGCCATTGTCGCGGAAGGGTTTGTTTTCCATATCGGCGGCAATGGTATCGGTGCTCGGCTTCTGTTCCGAAAAAGAGATGTTATAATCCACCCCATACTTCTTTGCATAAGCGGCAGCCTTTTCGTCTACCAAAGCCTTGAACAAGGCACGATGTTCGGGCGAAACCGTGAAATGCACATTCACCTTACCGTTCTTATTGGCAGCATACAATGCTCCTTCTACCAAGTGCTCTTCCAGCGGCGTGCGGCTACCGTCTTCATACTTATGGAACTTAAGCAATCCTTTGGGCAGAGCACCATAGTTCAGTCCGGCCCCTTCGAGTAAGGCAGCAACAACCGCCTTGTAGTTTCCAGCGGCAACCAAAGTCGGTATATCCTTTCCGGCAGTCCTCTGGCAAGCGGTATTCAAGTCATCATAGAAGGCAAACTTCTCTATTTTCTCAAAGAAAGTCTTTTCAAAGTTTGTCTGGGGAGTGTCATAGTCTGCCCCGAGAAATTCAAACAAGTTCTTGAACATACGGCTGGCAGCACCCGAAGCAGGCACAAACTTCACCACCACTTTATCGGTTTGTGTATATGCCTCCCAGGCATCCAGGTATTTCTTCTGTTCATCCGTATCCGGAGCCAGTATACCCTTTTCTACAGAAGCGGCGGCAGACAGCTTCAAGTATGGAAAACCTTTTTCGAAACAAGCCAACTGTTCAGCTATTTGTTCTTCGGAGATGCCTTTATTTTCGAGCAACTCTTTGTCTTGCGGTGTTATCATAATATCTTGTTTTATTAATTCATGCCCAAAAATACAAAAAAAGCAGAACTGCCGTCAAGAAAATGAAGAAAAAACTTACCTTTGAAGCATAAAATACGGACGATTATGGAAACTGATGAATTTTTCACTATCAAAGAGAAAGATTTACTCTTCTCGCTCTACCGCAAACTGTTGCAACTTTCCGGAGAAACCCTCCAGAAGGGGGACTGCAAAAAGCTGAAAACACATCTTGTCAATACTATACAGAACAACCGTATCCAGCGTGATATATTCGGTTTGAATCCCGTCATCAAAGATATGCAGACGGCTGTCATTGTAGCGGAAGAAATCGGAATGAAGCGTGCTTCTATCCTGGGGCTCATGCTGCACGACTCCGTGCGCTGCGGCACTTGCACCGCTCTGGAAGTGGAGCAAATCTATGGCGAGGATGTGGCAGGCATCATCCGGGGATTGATACGTGTAAACGAACTTTATTCCAAAAGTCCTACCATCGAGTCCGAGAATTTCCGCAACTTGTTGCTGACTTTCGCTGAGGACATGCGTGTCATTCTCATTATGATTGCCGACCGCGTAAACATCATGCGGCAGATAAAAGATTGCAAGAACGATGAAGCCCGTCGGCAGGTAGCCAACGAAGCGGCTTATCTCTATGCGCCCCTTGCCCATAAGCTGGGTCTGTACAAATTGAAGTCGGAACTGGAAGACCTCTCATTGAAATATACAGAAAAGGAAGTTTACTACCATATCAAGGAAAAACTGAATGAGACCAAGGCATCGCGTGACAAGTACATTGCCGCCTTCATTGCACCGGTACAGAAGAAGCTCGAAGAAGCCGGACTGAAGTTCCATATCAAAGGACGCACCAAGTCCATCCACTCCATCTACCAGAAAATGAAGAAGCAGAAATGCCCCTTCGAAGGCGTGTATGACCTGTTCGCCATCCGCGTCATCCTGGACTCTTGCCTGGAAAAGGAGAAACTGGAATGTTGGCAGGCCTACTCCATCGTAACAGATATGTACCAGCCTAACCCGAAAAGGCTACGCGACTGGCTGTCCGTACCTAAAAGCAACGGATATGAATCACTGCACATCACCGTGATGGGCCCCGAAGGCAAATGGGTGGAAGTACAAATACGTACCGAACGCATGGATGATATTGCCGAACGAGGCCTGGCCGCCCATTGGCGATACAAAGGAGTGAAAGGTGAATCTGGTCTTGACGAATGGCTGACTTCCGTACGCGAAGCCTTAGAGAGCTCGGACAGCAACGGACTGGAAACGATGGACCAGTTCAAACTGGATTTGTACGAAGACGAGGTATTTGTATTTACCCCCAAAGGTGATTTGTTCAAACTTGCCAAAGGCTCCACCGTGCTCGATTTTGCGTTCCACATCCATAGCAAACTGGGCTGCAAATGTATCGGTGCAAAAGTGAACGGCAAGAATGTACAGCTGAAGCAAATGCTGCATAGCGGTGACCAGGTGGAGATAATGACATCGAATACGCAGACGCCCAAGCAGGACTGGCTGAACATCGTAACCACCTCCAAGGCACGCACCAAAATACGCCAGGCATTGAAGGAAATGGCTGCACGCCAGCACGCCTTCGCTAAGGAAACCCTGGAACGCAAGTTCAAGAACCGGAAGATAGAGTATGATGAAGGAACCATGATGCGCCTCATCAAGCGCCTCGGTTTCAAGATAGTGACCGACTTCTATCAAGCCATAGCCGATGAAGAACTGGATGTCAACGAGATTATAGACAAATACCAGGAACAGCAAAGACGGGAAAATGATACGCGCGACGATATTGTCTACCGCAGTGCTGAAGGCTATAACCTTCAACAAGGCATACCGGAAGAGATAGGTACCAAAGAAGATGTACTGGTCATTGATCAAAATCTGAAAGGATTGGATTTCAAGTTGGCACGCTGCTGCAATCCCATCTATGGAGATGATGTATTCGGCTTTGTCAGTGTGACGGGAGGTATCAAGATACACCGTTGCGATTGTCCCAATGCCAGTGATTTGCACTCACGTTTCGGCTACCGTATCGTGAAGGCACGCTGGGCCGGAAAGTCACAAGGTACACAGTACCCCATCACCCTGCGCGTAGTGGGACACGATGACATCGGCATCGTGACCAACATCACTTCCATCATTTCCAAAGAAACGGGTATTACTTTGAGAAGCATCGGCATTGACTCGCATGACGGGCTGTTCTCCGGAACACTGACCATCATGGTGAGCGATACGGGACATCTGGAAGCACTTGTCAAGAAACTGAGAACAGTAAAGGGAGTGAAACAGGTTTCAAGGAATTAAGCAACAACTATAATCCATGAAGTACGACTTTAAAAAGCAGTTGCGCAGTTTCGGATATGCTTGGAAAGGTATCCGGTGTTGCATAGGAAAAGAACAGAACCTGAGCTTCCATCTGATAGCTACGGCTGTGGTAGTCATTGCAGGATTCGTTTTAGGCATTACCCGCATGGAGTGGATGATAATCATTCTCTGCATCGGAGTGGTGATAGCAGCCGAACTGTTCAATACCGCCATTGAGAAGCTGGTCGACCTGGTGTCTCCCCAACAGCATCCCGTGGCAGGGCAAGTAAAAGACATAGCCGCCGGAGCAGTACTGGTATGTGCTGCAACGGCGGCCATTATAGGATTGATTGTATTTATCCCTTACCTCACCCGCTTCTTCTTATAATAAGGATAGGTCAGCAGTACAAAGAAAAATACGGCAAGCATAGCAGCAACAGACGCCACATGGTATATCTGCGCTTTGTCCATCAGGTGGCAAGCCACAGTCATGCCCACCAGCAGCCCTGCCTCCATAGACAAATGACAAGTGGTGTTTGCCGTTCCACGCTGGCAATGGTGCGACAGCTTGACGAACATCTTCATGAACGGGACTGTAATGAACACCAATACAGCCAATGCCGCCAATGACCAGTAATCGCCCACAAACATCAGTGGCAGCAACGCTCCCGGTACAAAAGCAATCAGTAGCACATTGATGGCAGGTACCCATGCACGCGGCAATAAGAAGCGGTCCATATTGCACAACGACACGCCTATCGGAGCACGGAAAGCCACATATACCCTCGATGCGAAAAATATGCTAGCCAGTCCGGCCGCTACGGACAGATAGGTCACCATACGGAAACCATACATCTTATACATTCCAATGCCCAACACAACACCCACCAGCATGCCCAAGCGTGCAGCCCATGCATATACCATGTTTCCTGCGCTGCGGCGCGCGGAAGTCGTTATGTCGATGGCCACCGTAATGCCCGCTGTGGTTGCCAGCCCGAAACATGCTCCCTGCACAGCGGCAAGCAGCAGAAATTTCGTATAACCATCCACAAAGGCATATCCCAGAACAGCCGCCAGCATAATGAGTGCGGAGTAAAGGAGCACGTGTTTCCTTTTATATTCATCGACCAGATAGGCATGGAAAGGACCGACAGTAAACATGGCCACCGCAAAGACCAGAAACATGCTGCCCGCCTGCCCGACGGAAACACCCAACTGCTCTCCCATCACAAAAGGAAGCAAAGGGAAAAGCATATAGACGGATATGAACAGCAACAGATTTGCCGTACACATCCGCCAAAAATTGAGTGTCATGAGTTTGTTAGTACTGTTCTTTCTCATTCGGGAAATCTAAATTCTTCACATCGGATACATAACGGCTGATGGCATCCGTCATCACTGTATGCAGGTCGGCATAGCGACGCAGGAAACGGGGACGAAAACCGTTATTCATACCCAGCATATCCTGAACCACCAACACCTGGCCGTCCACATCGCCACCGGCACCGATGCCTATAACGGGTATAGTCAGCTCGCTTGCCACGCGGGCAGCCAATGCGGCAGGAATCTTCTCCAATACCAGTCCGAAGCATCCGGCTTCTTCCAGCAAATGCGCATCGCGTACCAGTTTCTCGGCTTCGGCATCATCCTTGGCACGGACCGTATATGTTCCATACTTGTTGATGGATTGGGGCATCAGTCCGAGATGTCCCATGATGGGAATACCGGCGCTGAGGATACGCTTCACCGTACCGATGATTTCCTCGCCTCCCTCCAGTTTGAGGGCGTCGGCATGGCTTTCTTTCATAATACGGATAGCGGAAGCCAATCCCTCCAGTTCGTTGCCCTGATAAGAGCCGAAAGGCATGTCGACAATGACCATGGCACGCTTCACACCGCGAACCACGGATTTGCCATGATAAATCATCTGGTCGAGCGTGATGGGAAGCGTGGTGACATTGCCTGCCATTACATTGGAAGCGGAATCTCCCACCAGAATCACGTCTACCCCGGCACCGTCCACAATCTGCGCCATAGTATAGTCATATGATGTCAACATTGATATCTTTTCGCCTCTCTGCTTCATTTCGATAAGGCGATGTGTAGTCACTTTACGAGTGTCGTCTGAAATATAACCCATGATAGTATTTACAATTTGGCAATTTACAATTACTCAATTTAATTTTCGGCGCAAAGGTAATCCTTTTTCTGATTACTTGTGCAATTGAGTTAATTTATCGTAAGTGAATCCCTGAAAGTCATCCAATACATAATGACACAACGGAGCTATGTCTTCACGGGAATTGGTGGTTGCCAACCCTATAACGGTAGCTCCTGAAGCCATGCCGGCTTTCAGCCCGTTGAAAGAATCCTCGAATACATATGTGGTGTCGGGAGTTGTGCCGAAAACCTCCATACCCAACAGAAAACAATCCGGTGCAGGCTTGGAAGCCGTAAACATCTCGGCCGTAAGGATACGGTCGAAAAGAGTCTTTATTTCGGGATGAACCCGATAGACAGCTGCCATCTTCGCTTCGTTGGAGCTGGTCACTACGGCAGTCTTCACCCCATTCCGGTGTAGGTCGGCAATGAAGTCAAGCACTCCGGGAATAAAGTCGAATGACATTTCCTGTTCAAAGCGGTTCAGCCGTTCGGTAATTTCGGCCTGTTCCTTCGCCATGCCCGGAAAAAAGGTATCATAAATATAGACCAGCGTCTGGCCCTTCACCCTGCCTTCAATATCATCCATACCCAAATACTGCTTTCCCATTTCATGCCAGAAGTGACTGTACTGTGTTTCCGTGTCTACCACCACGCCGTCAAAATCAAAAAGTACGGCGGTTGCTTTTGTTGTGTCCATAAACTTTCTTTTACCTAAATCTGTTAATACCAAAACATTATAGCGTACAAAGGTGGGAATAATCTGCGAATCAAACAAATATTTTATACCTTTGTGCTCCTTAATTGACTCATATCAAATGAACAACGCGCATATATTAGGAACCGAACGTATTGGCAAACTGCTTGTGCAGTACTCCATTCCGGCCATTATAGGCATGACGATTACTTCGTTGTACAACATCATCGACAGCATTTTCATCGGTCATGGCGTAGGTCCTATGGGCATTGCCGGACTCGCCATTACTTTCCCTCTGATGAATCTGGTCGTGGCTTTCTGTACGATGGTATCGGCAGGTGGCTCCACCATTTCGTCCATCCGGTTGGGACAGAAAGACCTGGACGGAGCAACGGAAGTATTGGGAAACACACTGATGTTCTGCCTGGTCAACGCATTCATATTCGGCAGTGTTTCATTCATCTTTCTGGATGACATCCTGCGCTTCTTCGGTGCCAGCAATGATACGTTGCCATATGCCCGCGACTTTATGCAGGTGATATTACTGGGTACCCCCGTCACTTATACCATGATTGGCCTAAACAATATCATGCGTGCCACGGGATATCCCAAGAAAGCGATGCTCACGTCTATGGTAACGGTAGTCTGCAACATAATCCTCGCTCCCATTTTCATCTTCCAATTTGACTGGGGAATACGGGGAGCTGCAACGGCAACGGTCATCTCGCAGTTCATCGGCATGGTGTGGGTAGTGAGCCATTTCCTGCAAAAGACAAGTGTGGTACGTCTGCAACGGGGGTTCTGGAAGATGAAGAAACGTATCATCAGTAGTATATTATCCATCGGTATGTCACCGTTTCTGATGAACGTCACGGCATGTGTCATTGTGATTATCGTAAACAACAGCCTCCAACAGTACGGAGGCGATATGGCCATCGGGGCATATGGCATTATCAACCGACTGCTGGTACTCTATGTAATGATTGTATTGGGGCTGACGATGGGAATGCAACCGATTGTAGGCTATAACTTCGGTGCGCAAAAGCACGACCGTGTGAAGGCTACCCTGCGCCTGACCATCATTGCCGGAGTATGTATCACCAGTACAGGCTTCCTTATCTGCGAATTGTTCCCCCATGCCATATCTGCCATCTTTACCAGTGATGAAGAGTTGATAGATATTGCTTCCAGAGGCGTACGCATTGCCGTAGCCATATTCCCGCTGGTAGGTGCACAGATTGTCATCGGCAATTTCTTCCAAAGCATCGGGAAGGCGAAAATCAGTATCTTCTTGTCGCTGACAC
Source organism: Bacteroides sp. AF29-11 (assembly GCF_003602895.1). NCBI lineage: Bacteria > Pseudomonadati > Bacteroidota > Bacteroidia > Bacteroidales > Bacteroidaceae > Bacteroides > Bacteroides sp. AF29-11. Next base: position 177,014 of record NZ_QTLY01000002.1, on the reverse strand, counting down.
GCCAATTACTGTATTTGTTGCCGGGACTACTGATATTCCCGCATTACTTTGGGCTGGACGGCATCTGGATATGTATGCCGGTATCGGACTTCTTTGCTTTTGTGACGGCGGCGGTGGCACTGTGGATATATAATACCCGGTTATCTGTCAAGAGCAGATTTACGAAAGATTAAAAGATTATAGGAAAAAGAAAAGGAGAAGCCATACCTCTCCTTTTACGCTAATTTAAAATTGAAGTGTTTATAAAATCACTTTATAAAGATACAGCATCCAGAAGCCGATGTCAAGTATTTCGGGATATTTCATTCACTCTTGATGCTATTTACCGGATTCTCATTGGCAACATGCCATGATTTCATCACTACACATCCCACGATAAATGCAAGCAACAAAAAGCCGATACTGATATATCCGACGATAGGCAGTAGCACCACATCACTAAACTGGCTGATCCAGATTTGCCCTACCTCGTAAGCTACAAGTGTTCCAAGCACTACAGACGGTATGGAAATCCAAAGCACATCACGCGACAGCAATCGCAATATACCGGATGTTTCCGCTCCATTCACCTTACGAATGGCAATCTCTTTGGAACGTAAACGTATTTCATCATCCACATATCCCACCAGCCCCATCAAAATGATAAAAAGAATGGTGACAGATGCCCATAAAGTGACATCACGGAAGACACGCACAGATTCGGCATAATTGTCCAACATTTGCTCCATAGAACGAAATACAAGGTCATCTTGTGGATATAGACGGCTCATATCCTCGTTCAATCGGCGCAGGTTGTCATCAAACGGTTCTTTAAGGCGGGCCTCCAGACAAAAGGCTGTGCCTTCAAACCATTCTATCATAACGGCTTCACTGTCGTTGATACAGCCGACAAATGCAAAACTATCCAACAAACCTACCACTGTACCATAATCATTCACCTGCTTGCCAATAGGACTATCCGTCCAATGCATTTTCTCACAGAACGTGCTGTTGACCAGCAGTTGGTGTTTCCCAGTCAGGTTATGTCCCTCTTTCAGTTTCAAACCTATGAAAGGCAAGTAATCACTATCGAACCACGAATTACGCGGATAAAACATCTCGTTGCCTTGGGCGTCGAGTATCGGGCGATTGGCTCCAAAGCCCGTTATAGAGCGTTCGGCCGAGGCAACCGCCTCTACATAAGGCAAGTTACGAAGTTGTGTACGTAATAGCTCAGCATTCACTTTTCTCTGGAAGATAGATACTACACGTTCCGGTCGCCAACCACGGTCGCGCCCTACCATATAGCGGTATTGCAAAAACACCATCAGCATCATACCTACAATGAATGCTGCACCCATAAACTGTATAAAAAGCAATACCCGCTTCCATCCCCTGCGGCCGGAAGTGTAACGCCTGAATACTTGCGTCACGGGAATACGGGCAAAAAGCATGGCAGGCAAGCATCCTCCAAAAACAAACAAGACCGCCACTACCGCCAAAGGTGCATATAAATGCTGCCAATCGAACAATACGGCAAGAGGGACCGCCGCCAATTCCTCCATCCGCTCATGGAAGACATAGACCAATATTCCGACTACCAACAACGCCGCACTTATTACTATCGCCGTTTCCACCAGAAACATACAGAAGATACTGCCACCTGATGCGCCGCTGCATTTATGTACGCCTATCGCTTTGGCGCGTTGTGTCAATGAAGAAATGGAAATCAATACATAATTCAACGTCGTGGTGAAAAGCAACACAACACCCAAGAAAAACATAATCCAAACCATTTTGCGGACTTGCGCTTCACCCAGATGCACACTGCGGATAGGTACAATATGGACCGACAGCTCCAGCCCGCTATCCGATGGCAAGTGACGTGCGACAGCCGCTGATATCCGTTCGTTCAACCAATCGGCATCCTGCGGACTGCGTAACCGAACGAAACCGTCATAATTCCCACCACTCTGCCATCCCATTCCCCACTGCGTGTACTTCTCTATATTCGAGAAAGACACAACTGCTTCGGGACGCTTATACAAAGAAGTATTCGGAGGAACATCCTGAAAGATGCCTTTAACAAGCAAAGTAGCTTCATGCCCCCAGAAATCGTATGACACAGTCTTACCTATGGGATTTTCATCACCAAATACCTGCCGTACTGCCGTTTCTGAAAGGAAAACTACATCTGGATTCGCTAAATCCTGCGGATTTCCTTTCACTACATCCAAACCGAGAACAGAAAAATAGAGCGTATCAGCAATCACTGTCTTCAATTCCAACGGACGGTTACCCAACTTATAATCGTCATCGAATAGTGAACAACTGACCGTAGCCCCTTGCACCTTATCTGAAAATTCTTCAGCTATAATGCCAGGAATCGGAATAATGGTGTAGAAACTCTCTCCTCCTTCCAATACACCATTCTTCATCCAACCCGTCTTCACAATATAAAGGTTATCCGGATCATGATAAAAGCTATCAAAATTCAACTCGAATGCAATCCGCGCAAATAGGAATACGGACATCAACAGTCCCAATGCTAACGATACGATTTTAATGGCATTGGTCCCCTGTCTATGCAATAAACTTTGCAATGTATAATAAATGTGACTACTCATCATAATTTCCTGAAGTTATTCTTTATTCACTCTTAATACTGTCTACCGGATTCTCATTGGCAATCCGCCATGCCTTGAATACTACACAACCGATGATGAACAATAGTACAATGCATGCAATAAGCAAGAATCCGCAGATACCAAAATCCACTCCCTCCACAAACTGCTCTATCCAGACACCGCCTATATACCAGGCTCCCAGCCCTCCAAGAAAAACGGCCGGCAAGGATATCCAGAATATATCCTTCGAGAAAAGCCGGAGAATGGATGACGCTTCCGCACCATTCACCTTGCGGATGGCAATTTCCTTGCTGCGGCGTTGTATCTCGTCATTGATGTAGCCAATCAACCCCATTAACGTAACAAAAAGGATGGTTATGGCAGCCAGTAAAGCTGCATTACGGAAATCCGTGACGGTACTGTTCTGGTCGTCAATGACCTTGTGAAACGAGGAAAATACAATGTCACGGGTAGGAAACAGCTTTTCCATGTCTTCATTCAAACGCTTGAGGTTATCGTCAAAAGGCTCTTTCAGACGTAATTGGATGTTTCCGGAAAATCGGTCAAGATAAGTTGCATACATAGGTTGCACCGCCACATAAGCGGCATTGGATGTAGCAAAGTCTTTCAGTACACCTACAATATTGCCCGCTATGCGATCGCCGTTGCGCACTTGCCTGCCTATCGGTTTATCTTCCCAATGCATCATTTTCAAAAATGTTTCATTGACCAATATCTGCCCAGGGGCATCCATATTCTTGCCTTCCGCAAATTCCAACTTCATAAACGGGGCATAGTCCTTGCCAAATTCCACCCAACGCATGCTCATCCACTGCCCGTTATCAGTCGTAACCCCTTCTCCGCTCAATCCGTCTGTAAGAAGATTACCGCTACAAGCTCCATCTTCCACATAAGGCAAAGAAAGCATCACACTACGATTTGCATCGCTTTCCGCATCCGAGTCAAAGGATACGCCCGAAGCATAAGCCACCCGGTGGTAATCGAATCCACGTTCTTTATTGGTGATGTAATGGCTCTGCATAAGCACCAGCCCCAACAAGCCGAAAATAAAAGAGGTACCGGCAAACTGCACAAACAAGAGCGGACGTTTCCAGCCTTTCTTGCCTTCGGTGTACCGGCGGAAAACCTGCGTCACCGGAATGCGGGCAAAAAGCTGCCCGGGCAACATGCCGCCTATCATAAACAAAATGACTATCACTGAAAGCGGTGCCCAAATGTTTTCCCAAGAGAAAAGACCGGCAAGACTAACGTCGAGCATGTCCTCCAACGGCTCACGGAAATTAAATAGAAGCAGCGCTACGAGCAGCAAGGAAGAAAGCATGATGACTCCGGTCTCCCATAAGAACATACCGAAAATAGTTCCCGTATTTGCCCCACTACATTTATGTACGCCTATAGCTTTGGCACGACGGTTCATGGCTGAGATGGAAATAAGCACATAATTCATCGCCACAATAAAAAGTATGGCGGTTCCCAGCGTCAACAGAATCCATACCATACGCATGGTACTGATACCAAATTCCATACGGTAGTCCTTTATCGGAACCAGACTGATAAACACATCATCGCTCTTGCGCACCTGCTCGGCAAGTTTCTCTATTCGGGTGTTCACATCGTCCAATTGCACCCCCGGGCGCAGACGGACAAAGGACATATAGCTGTCTCCACCTCCCCACCCCCAGTATCCCCAATGATGCTTGAAGGAGGTAGCCAGAGACATCACGACACCACTTCCATAGAAACTGGAGTTTTCGGGAAAATCTTCAAAAATGCCCTTCACGGTCATTGGCATCTGTTTGTTATAGACCACCGTCTGCCCGATGGGATTCTTATCGGCAAACATGCTGCCGGCCAGCTCCCTGCTGATGAAGACCACCTCCGGATTATTCAGCTCGCGAGGGTCTCCACTGACAACATCAATGCCCATAGTGGCAAAGAAACAAGAATCGGCCGTCATGGCATTGGTCTGGAAACGGCGTTCATTGGCAAACCAAGCCGAATTGCTCCACCATTGCTGGGTGACGGTAACACTCTCCACCTCGTCAGGCAGGTTTTCGGCAATAGTACCAGCCACCGGTCCAAGAGTTATGTGCGAAGGATGATACTCGTTGTTGTAATACCATACTGTTTTGACAAGACACAAACGCTCATGGTCCTTGTAGCAGGTATCATAATTGAGCTCGAATGCCTGACGGGAAAAAATGAGGATACTGACTGCCAACCCCAGTCCCAGGGAAACAATCTTGATGAGGTTGGAGCCTTTTCCTCGTATCAATGTCTGGAGAGTGTAATATAGTTGTCTCATGGAAGTTGTTTTAAAAGTCCGTTACAAATCCTGCGCTGCCACACTTGCCACCACACTACCGTCGAAAAGATGTATCGTGCGGTGTGCAAACGAGGCGTCGTGCTGGCTGTGGGTCACCATAATAATCGTAGTACCCTCTTTATTCAGTTCTGTCAACAGATTCATCACCTCAGCTCCGTTCTTGGAGTCCAAGTTACCGGTAGGCTCATCGGCGAGTATCAGCTTGGGATTGGTTACGACCGCACGGGCTATCGCCACACGCTGCTGCTGACCGCCGGAAAGCTGTTGCGGGAAGTGTTTGGCACGGTGGCTGATGTTCATCCGCTTCAGAATATCCTCTACCATGCGTTTGCGCTCACTTGCCTTCACGCCGAGGTACGTAAGGGGAAGTTCCACATTCTCGTAGACGTTCAGTTCGTCTATCAGGTTGAAGCTCTGGAACACGAATCCCAGCTTGCCCTTGCGCACACGGGTACGTTCCTTTTCCTTCAAGTCCGCTACTTCCTGACCGAGCAGCTTGTAACTGCCCTCCGTAGGATTGTCCAGCAGCCCGAGGATGTTCAGCAAGGTGGACTTGCCGCAACCTGACGGTCCCATAATGGCTACAAACTCCCCCTCCTTTACATCGAGGCTGACGTGGTTCAATGCTACTGTCTCTACTTCCGAAGTACGGAATACTTTGCTGATGTTGTTAATCTCAATCATAATGTCTAATGTTTATATTGTTATTGAATTTATTCACTCTTTATACTCTTCACGGGATTATCATTGGCTATCCGCCACGACTTCCACAGCACGCAACCGATGATAACCGCCAGGTTTGCAAGAGCAAGCAGCACATACACCGCCCAGCCGAACGAAACCTTTTCTGCGAACTGGTTCATCCAGATGCCGTTGACATACCACGAAGCAACAATGCCGACAAGCACCGCCGGGGCTGCCACATAGAACACATCGCGCGACAGCAGTTCCAGTATCATGCCCGCTTCCGCGCCGTTCACCTTGCGGATGGCAATCTCCTTGCTGCGGCGGCGTACTTCGTCGGTGGTATAACCTATCAGACCCATCAGCATGACGAAGAACATGGTGACGGCTGCAAGCAGCGTGGCGTTACGAAACACGCGGACACTGTTGTACTGTTCCACAATCACCTGTTCATAGCCCTCAAAGTCCACCGTCTTGTCGGGGAACGCCTCTTTCGCCTCGTGGTTCAGCTTCCGGAGATTGTCGGCAAAAGGCTCTTTCAGCCGGATGTGTACCGTGCCATAGAAAGCCTTGTTGGGTACAGCCATGAAAGGCCTCTTCCCGTTAGTGAAAGTTTCCATCTGGAAATCCTTCAGCAGGCCTGCCACCTTGTATATTTCGCCTTCGCCCATATTGATGCTGCGCCCTATCACGTCGTCGCCCCAGTGCATCCTTTCGGCAAAAGTCTCGTTCACGATGGCTTCATGCTTCTCGTGCGCCATGCGTCCTGCCTTGAAGGTCATGCCCATCAGTGCCGGATAATTTTCAAGCATATAATAGGAGAAACGGGTGGAAAAGAGCGAATTGCCGGCATCGTCATAGACAAAGTTCCCGCTGTAACCATAGATAGGCGTAGCGTTGGCACTGCTCGCCTCCTCCACGTATGGCAAACCCTTGAAGAACTGGTAGGCCGCATCGCGCGAAGCCTCGTCGTCCATGTAAAGCTCGCCCACCGCCAAGTTCTTGGGATTATAGCCCATATCCTTGTCCAACACATAGCGATATTGCATCATCACCACGCACATCAATCCGCAGATGAACGCCACACCCGCAAACTGGATGGAGAGCAAAGGCCGCTTCCACCCCTTTTTGCTCTCAGTGTAGCGGTGGAACACCTGCGACACGGGAATGCCGGCAAAGAGCCGCCCTGGCAGCATGCCGCCCACCACGAACAGCACCGCCACTACCGATACCGGCACCCAGATGCGCTCCGGCGCAAACAGCATGGAAAGCTTCGCCGCAGTGGTGTCTTCCACAAAGTCGCGGAAGTTGAGCAGCAACACCGCCATCAGCAGCAAAGCACAGAAGATGATAATCCCTGTCTCCAGCAGGAACATCCCGAACACCGTGCCCCCACCTGCACCGCTGCACTTATGCACGCCCACCGCCTTGGCGCGGTGCGCCAGCGAGGAGATGGAGATAAGCACATAGTTCAGCGTGGCAATGAAGAGGATGGCAAAGCCGAGGATGCTCATGATGCCCGTCATGCGGCGCACGTCCTCGTAGTCGCGGTAAGTATCGCGGATGGGCTGTACAAAGGCGGTGTAGCCGAATGTCTTCTTATCCTCTGCCGGGCGATACTTTTCAATCATCGCGTCGATGCGCTTGTTCACTACCGAACAATCGGCACCCGGACGGAAACGGATGTACTCCGTCCAGCTGTCTCCACCGCTCCACGAATAGTTTCCCCAATTGCGGCTCCATGCCGTGGGCATCGAAATCACTCCCTCGGGATGCATCGTGGCATTCTCGGGGATGGTGGCATACGTCCCCCTCACGGTCAAGGTCAGCTGGTGGTCGTAGCTGAGTTGCTTTCCGATGGGGCTTTCGTCGCCAAAAATCTTCTTTGCAAAACGTTCACTCAAGAAGATGACGTCGGGCTGCACAAGGTCGCGCTCCGGATTACCGCTCAGTACCCCGATACCCATGGTGCGGAAGAACAGCGAATCGGCCACCACCTTCAAGTCGTTAAAACGCACATTACCGTTGTAGAGCGGCTTCGACGCCGGCCACCGACCTACGCTGCAAGCAGCCTCCACCTCCTTGGGGAAGTTCTCGAGAATGGCTCCCGCCACGGGACCGCTGTTCTGTTCTTGCGGCTCGTGCCGCTCGCCATTAGTGGTGAACACCGACCACACTTGATAAAGGTTGTCATAATCCTTAAAGCAAGTGTCAAAACTCTGTTCATATGCCACGCGGGAGAAAAGCAGAATACTCATCGTCAATCCCAATCCCAAAGAAATGACCTTGATGATATTCGAACCGCGTCCCCGCAGTAAAGTCTGAATTACATAATAGATTTGTTTCATTCCGTTTATCGTTTATTAGATTTATTTTCTTGCTTTTCATATTGCAGAAAGCGTGCCAAAGAATGCACAAACCTGATTATCAGCGCATATCGTATTTCAGAAGAAGACAAAGGTGTCTAATTTTTAGACACTCCCGTCTAAAAATTAGACAGAGGCCGAATCTCTGTTCAGCCTCATAGAACAAAAAAAAGGGAAATTAGAAAAGAATCCATAAGAATGAAAACTTTACCTTTGCCCACAGTTTTCTAAAGATAGAGTATAAACATTAAATGAAGCACCTGCACATGAAATTCCCCAAACTCTTATATCCTTCATTCCTATGCCTGCTTATAGCCGGCTGCGACATGATAGATTATCACCCTTACGATGTACACATCAGCGGTGAAACCGATGTCAATGCCCACAACATTGCCCAAATAGAGCAGAACTGCCAGAACAAGACAACAATCCGGTTCGTAACAATGGGTGATTCCCAGCGCTGGTATGACGAGACCGACGACTTTGTAAGCCACCTCAACAAGCGGGACGACATAGATTTCGTCATTCATGGCGGAGACGTCAGTGACTTCGGTGTAACAGACGAGTTCCTTTGGCAACGGGACATTATGAACAAACTCAAGATACCCTATGTGGTACTTCTCGGCAACCACGACTGCCTGGGCACGGGCGAAGAGACTTATCGTGCAATATTCGGAGACCCCAATTTCTCCTTCATTGCAGGACGGGTAAAGTTTGTCTGCCTGAATACCAACGCCATCGAATTCGACTACTCCCGCCCCATTCCCGACTTCGAGTTTCTTGCCGCACAGATACGCGACCGTGAAGAGGAATTCGATAAAACCGTTGTGTCCATGCATATACGCCCGTTCTGCAACGAGTTCAACAATAATGTGGCACACGTATTCCAGCGTTACATCAAGGAATTTCCCGGACTGCAGTTCTGTACATCCGCACACGAACACCATCGTTTCGAGAAAGACCTCTTTGAAGATGGGATAATGTATTACATGAGCGACTGCATGAAGAACCGCAATTACTATATATTCACCATAACCCCCGACGGATATGAACGCGAAGTGGCATATTATTAATCACCTGGCATGCGCCGTCGTCTTCTTGTCGGTATGCTCTTTTTCTGCTTTTTCACAAGAGAGAGATACCATCTTCATCATAGAACACGATACTGTATGGATGGACCCGCAACCGGATGCCGTCATTGAAAGCCGAACCAGGGAGAACCGTTATGACCGCCGCGTACACCGCTACCGCAGGCATTGGGAGGCCCTGATTCCGACGCACACAAAAATTCAGTTTGCCGGCAATATGGGGTTGCTGTCATTCGGTACCGGATGGGATTACGGCAGAAGAAACCAATGGGAAACAGACGTATTCTTCGGAGTATTGCCCAAATATGACTCCAAACGTACCAAGCTGACATTCACCGTCAAGCAGAACTACCTTCCCTGGAGCCTGCAAATAAAACAGAGCCGTTTTTCTGTAGAACCGCTGGCTTGCGGTATGTATCTGAACACGGTATTCGGCGATGAGTTCTGGGTCAATGAACCGGAACGCTACCCTAAAGGATATTATGGTTTCTCCTCTAAGGTACGCATCCATGCATTCTTAGGACAGCGCATCACTTACGACATCGACCCGCAACGACGGTTCACGGCCAAAGAAATCACTTTCTTCTATGAAATAAGTACATGTGACCTATATGTAGTCAGCGCCTTCACCAACAAGTATCTGAAACCCAAGGATTATCTGAGCTTGTCATTTGGCATCAAACTGCAACTGCTATAATTTTTTTTCAGTACCGCCATGAGCTCTTACTGAAGTTGCTACAAACTAATTTCTATCTTACTTAAATCTATTCGTCCCATAATCGTTATATTATCGTCCGACAGTTGTTGAATTATCGTCCGACAGCTGTCGGACGATAATTCAACAACTGTCGGACGATTAATTCTTAGTAAGCAAAAATATAAAATAAAGCGGCATAAGGATTTGCTAAATGAGAAGGAGAATCTTAATACTTTGAAAACTGAGAGATTTACCGAATATAATACAGATAAATCATTAACTTTGCCTGCAGAAAACAGAAATAGTTTATGGCAAAAAAAAACGGAAACATCCTGATTGTCGATGATAACCGAGGCGTACTTACCGCCTTGCAGCTTTTGTTAAAGCCATATTTTGAAGGGATAATCACACTTCCCTCTCCCGTAACCCTGCCCAGCGTATTGCGGGAAAAGTCATGGCAAGTGGTTCTTCTTGACATGAACTTCACCTCGGGCATCAACACCGGCAACGAGGGACTATACTGGCTCCATGAAATAAAGAAGCTATGTCCCACCCTGCCCGTAGTGCTGTTTACCGCTTATGCCGACATTGACCTTGCCGTACGGGGAATCAAGGAAGGAGCCACAGACTTCGTCGTGAAACCCTGGAACAATCAGAAACTGGTGGAAACCTTACTGAATGCCGTATCAGCTTCTGAAACAAAATCTCCGGCCAACGGCCCAAATGCCAGACGTACGGCAGAAAACAACCACCTGCTTGCGGATATCCGCAACATGTATTGGGGAAACAGCTCCGCCATGCAGCAACTTCGCCTCTTGGTGGAAAAAGTGGCCTCTACCGATGCCAATATCCTTATTACGGGCGAGAACGGTACCGGTAAAGAGATGCTGGCACGCGAAATTCACTCCCTTTCACCGCGCAACCGGCAGGAGATGGTAAGTGTGGATATGGGTGCAGTCACCGAAAGCCTTTTCGAAAGCGAACTGTTCGGCCACGTGAAAGGCTCTTTCACCGATGCCCATGCCGACCGTGCCGGCAAGTTCGAAGCAGCCAGCCGCAGCACCCTCTTTCTCGATGAAATAGGCAATCTCCCCTACCACCTGCAAGCCAAACTGCTGACCGCCATCCAACGCCGCAGCATTGTCCGTGTAGGCAGCAACACTCCCATTCCCGTAGACATACGGCTGATTTGCGCCACAAACCGCAATCTGCCCGAGATGGTGGCAAAAGGCGAATTCCGCGAGGACTTGCTGTACCGCATCAATACGATACACCTCGAGATACCCTCGTTGCGCGAGCGGCCCGAAGACATCATCCCCCTTGCAGAACTTTTCATCGCCCGCTTCTGCAAGCAATATGACAAGCCCCCCGTCAAGCTGACGGACGGCGCCTGCGAGAAGCTTACGCTCCACCCCTGGTACGGCAATATCCGCGAACTGGAACATGCCATCGAAAAAGCCATTATTATCTGTGACAACGAAACCCTTCCCGCAGAACTGTTCCAGCTGGCACGGCGAACCGGCACTCCCGAAGCAGCCGCATCCACGCTCGAAGAAATGGAAATGCAGATGATACGGAAGACGCTCGACAAATGTAGCGGAAATCTCTCTGCCGTCGCCGCACAGCTGGGTATCACCCGCCAGACGTTGTACAACAAAATGAAGAAGTATGGCCTTTAATTATTCATTCCGCGTTGCCGTCAGTCTGGCAGTAGCGCTCCTTGCAGGGGTGATGTGGACTGTCGACGTATTCTGGGGCGCGTTCTGCACTGCGCTGCTTCCCATAGCCTTGTACTGGCAGCAGAAGCTATACCGCCATCATGTGCGGAAGGTGCTTTTCATGCTCGACGCCATCGAAAACAACGACAATGCCATCCACTTCTCCGAAACGGAAAACACTGCCGACGCACGCCTCGTGAACCGTGCATTGAACCGGGTTGCCCATATACTTTATAATGTGAAAAGTGAAACAGCCCAGCAAGAAAAGTACTACGAACTCATCCTGGACTGCGTGAATACCGGTATCCTTGTCCTGAACGACAATGGTGCCGTATATCAGAAAAACAGCGAAGCCCTCCGTTTGCTGGGCCTCAATGTCTTTACCCACGTCAGCCAGCTGAACCGCGTGGACCCGCGTCTTTCGTCCCTTCTTGCCAATTGCCGCCCGGGAGACAAATTGCAAATGCCTTTCAACAACGAACGAGGCACTGTAAACATGTCTGTCCGCGTCAGCGACATTACAGTCCGTAAAGAGCATCTTCGCATCCTCGCCCTGAACGACATCAACAACGAGCTGGATGAAAAGGAAATAGATTCCTGGATTAGGCTTACCCGCGTACTGACGCACGAAATAATGAATGCCGTCACTCCCATAACCTCCCTAAGCGATACACTGCTGGGACTGACCGAAGCGCAAGTTTCCAAAGAAGAAATCAGAAACGGCCTGCAGACTATCAGCAGCACGGGCAAGGGCCTGCTCTCTTTTGTGGAATCATACCGGAAATTCACCCGTATTCCCACCCCCGAACCATCCTTGTTCTATGTAAAAAGTTTTATCGAGCGGATGGTCGAACTCGCCCGTCACCAGCACCCCGATGTCCGGGTCACCTTTCATACGGACATCGCGCCAAGCGACCTTATTCTATATGCCGATGAGAACCTGGTATCACAAGTAGTCATCAACTTACTGAAAAATGCCATACAAGCCATCGAATCGGATAAAAATACAGATAAAGAAGGACATATCAACATACGTGCCTACTGCAATGAAGCGGAAGCCATACTGATAGAAATTTCCAACAACGGACCTGCCATTCCCAATGACATTGCCGAACACATATTTATCCCCTTCTTTACGACCAAAGAGGGTGGAAGCGGTATTGGATTGAGTATTTCCCGGCAAATAATGAGGCTTTCCGGCGGAAATTTATCCTTATTGCCCGGTAAAGAAACCACCTTTATTTTAAAGTTCAATTGAACTATTTTAGATTTGTATTTGTTAAACACAATGCATATCTTTGTACTATTAGACATAAGAAACATCACATTTCAAACTATATAGCATAGAATTTATGATATTTACAGCAGGAAACATACTACTTATAGGTTCCATATTACTTTTCGTCAGCATCATTGTCGGCAAGACCGGCTACCGTTTCGGAGTGCCTGCATTATTGCTTTTTCTTGTCGTCGGCATGCTGTTCGGCAGTGACGGATTGGGATTGCAGTTCCACAACGCCAAGGAAGCACAGTTCATCGGCATGGTTGCACTCAGCATCATTCTGTTCTCCGGTGGCATGGACACCAAGTTTACGGAGATAAAGCCCATATTGACTCCCGGCATTGTTTTGTCAACTGCAGGAGTGCTGCTCACGGCCCTTTTTACCGGATTATTTATCTGGTGGCTGTCCGGCATGAGCTGGACCAACATCCACCTGCCATTGATAACCTCCCTTTTGCTTGCATCCACCATGTCATCTACCGACTCAGCCTCTGTATTCGCCATTCTGCGTTCACAAAAAATGAACCTGAAGCATAATCTGCGCCCCATGCTGGAACTGGAAAGCGGTAGTAACGACCCGATGGCATATATGCTGACAATCGTGCTGATTCAATTCATCCAGTCCTCCGGAATGGGAGTTCCCCAGATATTGGGCTCTTTTGCCATACAGTTCATTGTCGGTGCCGCAACCGGTTATTTCCTCGGAAAGCTGGCCATCCTTATGCTGAACCGGCTGAATATAGACAACCAGGCACTCTATCCTATCCTGTTGCTGTCCTTTGTATTCTTCACCTTCTCCATCACCGACCTGCTGAAAGGCAACGGTTACCTGGCCGTGTATATCGCCGGAATGATGGTAGGCAATAACAAAATCATGCACCGGAAAGAGATTTATACTTTTATGGATGGACTGACCTGGCTTTTCCAAATCATCATGTTCCTCTGCCTCGGTCTGCTTGTCAACCCCCATGAGATGCTGGAAGTTGCAGTCGTGGCATTGCTCATCGGCGTCTTCATGATTGTCGTGGGACGTCCTCTCAGTGTTTTTCTCTGCCTGCTGCCTTTTGGCAAGAGAATCACCCTCAAGTCACGGCTATTCGTATCGTGGGTAGGATTACGTGGCGCAGTACCCATTATCTTTGCCACCTATCCCGTGGTGGCTAATGTGCCCGGTGCCCATGTCATCTTCAACATCGTATTTTTCATAACCATCGTCTCACTGGTCATCCAGGGTACCACAGTCTCCTGGGTAGCCCGGTTGCTGGGCCTCTCCACCCCGCTGGAAAAGACCGGAAATGATTTCGGAGTTGAACTGCCCGAAGAGATTGACTCCAACCTGCACGACATGACCATTACACAAGAAATGCTGGAGCAGGCAGACACCCTGAAAGACATGAACCTGCCCAAAGGCACACTGGTGATGATTGTAAAACGTGGCGATGAGTACCTCATTCCGAACGGAACATTAAAACTTCATGCCGGTGACAAGCTGCTTCTTATTTCGGAAAATAGCAAGGAATAAGAATTACAGATAAGTTTCTATCCGTTTCAGGGCAAGAAAAAAGCGGAAACTATTTGCTTTGCATCACTATAAGACCTATCTTTGCGCAGTTTTAACTAAAGTGTGCAACAGCTGAATGGAACAAGAACAAGGGTTCATCGATTATATAGAACAAAGCATTATTAAAAACTGGGATCGCAACGCCCTGACAGACTACAAAGGAATTACACTGCAATACAAAGATGTAGCACGGAAAATAGCCAAATTCCATATCGTATTGGAAAGCGCCGGCATCAGGCCCGGTGACAAGATTGCCGTTTGCGGACGTAACAGTGCACATTGGGCAGTCGCTTTTCTGGCTACAGTTACCTATGGAGCTGTCATTGTTCCCATTCTGCATGAGTTCAAGGCCGACAATATCCACAACATCGTCAATCATTCCGAAGCCAAGCTGCTGTTTGTCGGCGACCGGGCATGGGAAAACCTCAATGAAGAGGCAATGCCCCTGCTGATGGGTATCGTACTGCTGACGGACTTCACTCCGGTAGTTTGCCGCAACGAGCAGCTGATGGAGGCTTTCGAACATCGCAACGTCCTCTATGGCACACGTTTCCCCAAGAATTTCCGTCCCGAGCATATCAGCTACCGCAAGGAGGAATCACCCGAAGAACTGGCTGTCATCAACTATACTTCGGGCACCACGGGATATTCCAAAGGGGTCATGCTCCCCTATCGCAGCCTTTGGTCCAATGTTGCATATTGCCATGAGATGCTTCCCGTACGTCCGGGCGACCATATTGTATCCATGCTGCCTCTGGGACATGTATTTGGTATGGTGTACGATTTTCTATACGGTTTTTCCGCAGGCGCCCATCTGTATTTCCTTACCCGTATGCCGTCTCCCAAGATTATTGCACAGTCATTCTCCGAAATCAGGCCACGGATCATTTCGTGTGTACCGCTTATCGTAGAGAAGATTATCAAGAAGGACATCCTGCCCCGGATAGACAATAAAATAGGCAAGCTGCTGTTGCGGATGCCCATTGTCAACGATAAAATCAAGGCCGACATGCGCAAAAAGGCAATGGAAGTATTCGGCAGTAATTTCGATGAAATAATCATCGGAGGAGCACCGTTCAATGCCGAAGTGGAACGCTTCCTGAAGCAGATAGGCTTCCCCTATACCATTGCATACGGAATGACGGAATGCGGCCCCATCATTTGTTCCAGCCGCTGGGAAACATTGAAACTGGCCTCTTGTGGCAAGGCAACCAGCCGCATGGAAGTAAAGATAGACTCTCCCGACCCTCAGAACGTGGCAGGAGAAATAATCTGTAAAGGTGCCAATCTGATGCTGGGCTATTACAAAAATGCCGAAGCGACTTCCCAAATCATCGATGTAAACGGCTGGCTGCACACCGGCGACCTTGCAACGATGGATACCGAAGGATATGTCACTGTCCGCGGACGCAGCAAAAACATGTTGCTCACAGCCAGTGGTCAGAACATCTACCCCGAGGAGATTGAAAGCAAACTGAACAACATGCCCTATGTGTCCGAATCACTGATCGTATTGCAGAAAGACAAGCTCGTGGCTCTTATCTATCCGGATTTTGACGATGCATTCGCCCATGGTATGGAACAATCGGACATCGAAAAGGTTATGGAGGACAATCGGAATGAATTGAATCTGCAATTACCGGCCTACTGCCAGATAACAAAAGTCAAGATACACTTCGAGGAGTTCGAGAAAACGGCAAAGAAGAGCATTAAAAGATTTATGTATCAGGAAGTAAAAGGGTAAGGGGAATGTGTCAAAACCTTCTTTAACGCTTTATTTTAGGCGCGGATGACGCAGATTTCACGGATTTAGTTTATTGAATCCGCATTATTCCGCGTAATCCGCGCCTAATATTATAACATTATAAAAGTCTTCATGTGCTTTTGACACATTCGCATCCTTTTTGTTAACAAAAATAGAAGCAAAGGAATAAACGGCTAATAAGTGTTATAAAACATACTTTTTTAGTTGGATAATTTGCAGATTTATCAAAAGTACGTATCTTTGCAATGTGTTTTTCATAGTATTAGATTTAAGGTTAACAAAGGTTGGAGTACAGCGGTACTCCTTTTTTTATGCCCGTAAATCAGATATTCCCGGAAAGCCTCTTCAGTCCCTTCAATACAGATTTATCTTTCACCTCCATGATGCTGATGGCATAGCCACCACCGGAAGCAGCTTTCAGTTTCAAGACCGTTTTGGGAGAAACGATACCTTTACGGATAACATAAGCTTGCGGATTTGTTTTATAATCGGCATCTTTTGCATCGGCATAGACGGTTGCAATATACTGCTTGTCTGCATCCAGGAAGTCCAGTTTCAGAGTTGAAGCATGTCCGTGCTCACTGCTGGTACAACCGATAAACCAGTCATTCGTACCTTTTGCCTTACGGGCAACAGTGATGTAACGTCCCGGCTCAGCTTCCAGATAGCGGCTGTCGTCCCAATCCACAGCCACATCTTTGATGAACTGGAAAGCATCCATGAAACGCTCATAATTCTCAGGAAGGTCGGCAGCCATTTGTAGAGGGCTGTACATAGTGACATAAAGTGCCAGCTGACGCGTCAAGGTAGTATTGGCATGCGTATGGCTGTTCGGATTCAACTTATTGATGTCCATTTCAAAGATACCGGGCGTATAGTCCATCGGACCACCCTGCAAACGGGTAAACGGAAGTACCGTTGTGTGGAAGGGCTTGTTACCAGCAAAAGCCTCGTACTCCGTGCCTCGGGCAGATTCATTGCCTATCAGATTGGGATAGGTACGGCATAAACCAGTCGGACGTACCGCTTCATGGGCATTGACCATTATCTTGTGTTTGGCAGCTTCGGTCACGGCGTATAGGTAATGGTTGTTCATCCATTGTCCATAGTGATGCTCGCCACGGGGAATCATATTGCCTACGTAGCCACTCTTTACCGAATTATATCCATATTTATTCATCAGACGGTAGGCAGCTTCCATGTGCCGCTCATAGTTACGGACGGAAGCCGATGTTTCATGGTGCATCATCAGACGGACGCCCTTGGAATGGGCATATTCATTCAGATACTTGATGTCAAAATCGGGATAAGGAGTCACGAAATCGAAAACATAATCCTTGGAATTACCGAACCAGTCTTCCCAACCCGTATTCCAACCCTCCACCAATACCTGGTCAAAACCGTGTTCGGCAGCAAAGTCTATGTACTTCTTCACATTAGCCGTGTTGGCCGGATGAATGCCGTTCGGTTTCACCTTGGAATAGTCCGTATCATCCAGTTTCACAGAAGGGAGGTCAAAAGTATATGCCCAGGGCTTTCCCCCTGCAATCATTTCCCACCATACGCCGACATATTTCACCGGCTTAATCCAGGAGGTATCGTCATACTTGCAAGGCTCATTCAGATTGAGAATCAAATTGGAGGCCAGTATCTCGCGGGCATCATCACTGACTATGACCGTACGCCAGGGAGTATGGCAGGGAGACTGCATATACCCTTTATTTCCTTGGGCATCCGGAGTCAGCCAGGATTCAAAAACGAGGTTCTTGTCATCCAGGTTGAGATGCATGCAAGAGTAGTCTACCAAGGCTGCCTCGTGCAGGTTAAGGTACACTCCATCAGCTGTTTTAAGCTGTATGGAAGTCTGGACACCCGTCGGCGAAAAGACAGTTTGTGATGCATTGTCACTCACAGCTCCCTGCAGCAGTCCACGGATTTCAGAGAGTTTGGACTCCGTGTAATCATATTCCTGGGTATCATAATCTCCCGGAATCCACCAGGCAGTATGGTCGCCGGTCATGGCAAACCGGGAATGCTCTTCCTTTATCACAAAATAAACCAGATTCTTCTGTTGCGGAAACTCATAACGGAATCCCACGCCGTCATCATATACCCGAAAACGGATATTCATAAAACGAGTGGTAGACGGTTGTTCAAGTTCTACCAGCAATTCGTTGTAGTGGTTGCGGATATCTTTTGTTTCCCCCCACACCGGTTGCCAGGTTTCATCGAAAGTGGAAGTAGAAGTCCTTACTACTTTGAAACCATCCATCAGGCTGGTAGCTCCTTTCAGTTCCAATCCCAACGTACTGGGATTGATGACAGGAGCCCCTTTATAATCCACCTGATAGGCTGGTCTCCCGTCTTTTGTCAGTTCAAAATCCAGCTTCACCATGCCCGAAGGGGATGAAATGCCTTCAGCATTCCCCGCCAGGGCAGAAAAAAGCAAAGCCGCGCTAAGTACAAATTTCTTCATAATAATGATATGTTTTTTGTGTTAATAGATAAACTCAATGATATGTTCCTTTCCATCATCCGGCAACCTCAGCAGGCAGGTCCCCTGCTTCTTGTCGGGACACCAGGCAGTTATCGTAAACTCTGTCTCCCGATTTTCTTCCAGCTTTCCGACATTCGTTTTCTTGATTTTCTGACCGTCCAGCAAAGCTGTTTTCGGCATCTGTTCCGTATAGATGCAGAACATCAGATTTCGTTGGCCGGGTAAGCTATATTTCTCACCGGTCCGTGTACCTACTTTCAGCGTATAGCCTGTGTCGGTAGTCTGGCAAGTAATAGGAGTGCGCATGAACTCTCCACGCAAATATCCTAAATCAGTTCCTGCATCTTCATAAAGCGAGAAGGTAGTTTCACTGCCCGCTGCAGCAGGAAATATCTCAAACGTAACCGGATAGACCGGTTTCTCATCCGTATAGTTCATGACCGGCATTTGAGGCATGATACTTCCCTGCTTTACAAACATAGGAATAGTATTGAGGGGAGCATCCACCGTCATCCATTGCTCACCGCTATATGCTGTGTGTTTGTTGTTGTAGTCAATCCAAGTTCCTTCAGGAAGATACACATTCTTGTTTCGCGCTCCTTTCTTTACCACCGGAGCAACCAGCAGTTCGCTGCCAAACATGAACTGGGCATCCGTTGAGAACGTTTCCATATCTGCCGGATATTCCAGAAACATCGGTCGCATGAGAGGCAACCCCGTTTCGTGTGCTTCGCGGGCATACGTATAGATATAAGGCAAAAGACGATACTTCAATTCGATGGCTGCCTTGGCATTCTTCTCGGCCTCTTCGCCGAACAGCCACGGCTCCACAGCCACGTTGCCCTCATGATGAATGCGGCTCAGGGGATTGAAAGCGCCCATCTGTATCCACCGCGTATAAAGTTCAGCCATCGCAGGATAATCCTCTATATCTCCGCAATAACCGGTAATGTCACAAGTAGTAAAAGGAATAATTCCCAAACCGGCAGACAACAGTACCGGAATCTGATTGGCCATCTGTCCCCAGCCCTGCGTCACGTCATCACCGTTTCCACAGTCACCGGTCCAGCCGAAAGTATAGCGTTGCAAGCCCGCAAAAGCGGCACGTGTCATCTGAAATACGCGACGGTTAGGATTCCGTTTTTCAAACTGCTCCTTCACCACCTTATCCCACGTAAGACCATAAACATTGTGAATCTCATCATGCATGCCCAAATGGTGTTTCATCACCAGGCGTTCCGTCTGCTCCTCATTGCTCCAGGCAGGTTCACCCATATCAGTCCAGAAACCGGCAATGCCATCATCAATGGGCTTCTGCTGATAAGCTCCCCACCAGTCTGCCACAGCAGGAAGGGTGAAGTCCACTACTCCACAATTACCACCCCAGGGCCAGGGCATGTCATAACTCCTGCCGTTGGTGGAGTCCTTTACCAGATACCCTAACCTATCGGCTTCCTCCCATTGCCGCTTATTGGCTTGTGAAATGACCGGATCTTGCGAAACCACCACCTTGAAGCCCATATCCTTGAGGTCTGCAAGCATCTTTTTCGGATTCTCGTAGTTCCCTTTCCGCCACTCAAAATCCTGCAAATACTGTGTCCAGCCTATGTCCTGGTAAATAACATCACAAGGAATTCCACGCTTACGATAGCCTTCAGCTATTTCATAAGACAATTTCTCGCTCGTCAGCAGTCCCCGGCATTGTGCAAAGCCCAATGCCCATTTAGGAGGCATTATGGGTTTTCCCGTTAGGTCGACATATTGTTTCATGATTTCCTTATAATCCTTCCCGAAGATGAAATAATAAATCATCTCTCCCCCAGGAGCCTCGAAACTGTAGTAATCGCGGCTTTCCGTACCAAACTTAAATTCGGTTTTATACGTATTGTCCAGGAAAATACCATAACGATAACTGCTCATAAAGAACGGAATACTCTTGTAGAGCGGGTCCTCAACGGCACTATAACAAGGCTTGTCACTGTTCCACATCTTGTAGGCTTCGCCGCGACGGTCCAGCTTGCCGGTCTTTTCTCCCAAGCCGAAGAAGTGTTCGTCACGACGGAGGGTCTTGTATTCCAATTTGCGCTGCCCGTTACTGATATGCCCCTTATCGGCATAATCACTGAACAGCAGTTTCTGATACTTGTCGAATATCTGTAAGTTAAACGGAGACTTGTTTACCCGGATACGGAGTTTAGGGGTAAAAATCTCGTAGCAGGCATTCTGTTCGTCCACATGGACGGTACCGACATCCTCCAGGTCCTCATTGACGACGGCAAAGGAAGGATTATTCCGCTGGAAACTACCGTCGGGAGAAAACCATATACGTACCGTAGACTGGCTACACAGACGTAATTGTATGGCAGAACTGTCATTTAAATAGAAGGTCACACTCCGGTCGTCACTGGTATAGGAAGTGCAGTCTCCGGTGCGGTTCTGTGCATTCGCATATACTGAAAATGCACAGACGGCAAAAAATAAAAATATATATTTCTTCATTACTATAATCTGTTTGTTCCTTTATTGGATACTCTTATTCCATCACAAGCATGCTCCAGTACTTCAGCAAGGGCAAGATAAAGGTAACCGTGCCGTCCTTCTGTTCGAATGACAGTTCCTGCGAAGCACCGGCATGGAAATCGGGCGATGCAACCCATATCTTGTTCACTTTACCGGAAACATTCATCTTCAACGGCACGTCGGACACCAGACGCGGTTCGGGCATTGTTCCGTTCAAATCCCTCCAGCTTAAGTTATCCGCATTGAGGAAGTTGAGCAGATGAATGACTTGCCTGCCATTTACATTCTTGGCATATACAGTGATGGCAGACTTCTGCGGCGGCCATGCATTCAGAGAAAGATTCCGCGCAGCATCCGTACAGTTCAGAGAAACGGAAATCTCCGCCTCCGTATCTTTATCACGAAGCAGGTTCTGATAAGCCGTCATAAAGTCATAATAACGAATCATGGCTGTTTTCAGTACATCGTTCATCTGCAAAGCCGTGCTTGGAAAGTACTCGCGGCATAGCATGTGGTCACCCAATTCCAAATGAGAGCCTCCCAAAGCAAATATCACAGCATCCGTCAGCAGCACACCCGGTGTATTGAACTCACCGGTACTGCTACCTGCCTTGTCATAGTTCATATATGCGGCAAACACCGTTTTCAAGGCATGGTTGCCATACTGGTCGTTCGCTTTGATAATGGTGTGCAGATCCTTGAAGCCTGCCTCATCGCCCCATACTTCATTATAAAGGAAATCCACTTTACCCGTACCAGCTATCTGGGAAGCTCCATAGCTGGAGACGGCATTCATCACCAAACGCTTGTCCGGATGCTTCTGTTTCATGGCTTCGATGAACGAGGCATATCCCTTAGGCAGATTTACCTTATTGCCATCATAGTCATAGCGGTCACCCCGGTTTCCCAGTTGGTCTATCTGATAACCGTCAAAGTCCAGATTGGCATAAACATCATCGTTTTTCTGGGCAATATATGCCTGCCATTCCGTATTGGCGGGATTGAGCAGGAAGATATTACTTTTCCAACTGGAGGGCAAGTCATGCGAATCCTTATCCATGCGTCCCGTGTTCTTGAATATGTACCATTCTTCCTTTACCCCGTCGGAAACGGCATCGTCCAAAGCTCCGAAACATAGATTGTAAAACATGGACTTCATGCCCAGGCTGTGTTGTGTAGAGATATACTTCTCCACTACCTCGGTATAGACCTCCCGGTTGGCAATGTCCTTATAGACCTCGTCCAGATGCTCACGCGTACCGCCCAACGGCCAATGATGCTTGTTGTGCCAATCCTGAAACTGTACTCCGTTAATGTGGCAACGGTTCAGGAAAGCCATCTCCTTCTCTATCACTCCATCCATCTTTTTCGAAGCATCAAAAGTGGCAACGAAACCATAACGTGGAAAACGTGTCCAGTCACTGGATACATCTACGGCAATAGTACCAAGAATAACCTCTGTTCCATTCTCTTTCGTACGGTACACATCCACCAGATAACCGGTATAATCGGTTGCCGGAGCAGTCCAAGTCCAAGTAGTACCGGCAGTAGCCTGCTCCGATACAACCTTGTCCATTGTCCGGTAGCGGATTTTAGCTCCGGCAGGAAGGGCGTCAGCTGTAAAAGAAACACTCTCGCCCGGCCGGTAACATGCCTTGTCGGTAGTGAGGTTGACCGTCAAGTCCGAGGTGACTGGGGTTACTTCCGTAACCCCTCCACTCTCTCCGCCTCCACCGGTACCGCTGCCGGTATCATCACTCTCCTTGCTGCATGCAACCAGCAGCAAGGCTACCAGTGTTGTATAAACTATCTTCTTCATCTATTGTAGATACCTATTGTTTCACGATTGAAATTGTCTCTTCCAGCTGATTCAAAGTAATCAGATAGGAACCTGCTGTCGTAATCTTCCACTTCTGGTCGATGCCGCCTACCATCACGTCCAGATATTGCGCTTTGAACGCTTCGTCTGATTTATCAAGGAAAAGCATCGGTTCTGTTTCTCCTGCAGGCTGTTTGTCTGCTACAGCCGGCATGAACCAGGCTCCATTCCAATCTTCCTGCTTATCACAAGTAAATTTCAACTCACCGGCATTCAGCGTACCTTTCCAAGTAAACACATACGGATTATCCGTTGTCTGCATCGGCGTAGCATCACCAATCGTCCAACCGGCCGGAGTAGCATCACCTACCATATAAATCATCTCATACGGAGTAAATTCGCTCATCATCATGCGTTCCTTACCACTACGGATATCCATGCAAATCTTGTAGGCCTTGCCGCATTCCCCGTCTTTCAGCACCCATTTATTGTCCGGGTCGAACCCTTTCACAAACACCACTTCTGTATCGGTATAAGCAGCATCGGCATTCTTGGCCTTATACATGTTCTCCCAACTTCCATCGGAGGTTCCGAACTTGAATTCCCCTCCTTTGCCCACTTCAAAGAACTTGCCGAAGCGGAACAAGTATGGGTCGAGCACATCTTGTTTCATCTTCACGAATCCCCAATCCGTAGCGTTACCCACAAAATAAAGCTGGTCGTAGGCAGGTGCCAACGTCTCTGTCTGGGTCAATGTAAGAACACCGGTAAACAGATTGGCCTCGACGATGTAATTATGGTCTTCTTCGACAACAAAAGGTTCATCCGGCTGGTCATCACTGCTACGAAGAACCAGCAATCCATCTGTTCCTTTGTTGTAAGAGGGCAGGAATGAGCCTAAGGTCGTGATGAACTTAAATTCACCGGCCACAAGCCGGCCCGTCCATGTAAAGATACCATTGTCCTTGCGGGTCATCTCTGTCGCATCATCGGCACTCCAGCCGCCCGGAGTGGCACTACCTATCAGATAAAGGGTGGATGTGAGCGGTTTATAGGCTGTAACACTGAAAGCAGTGGTAGACACCTGTTTTTCGTCCCGTTCCGTTACAGTAGCTGTCAAGCGCGCTTCCAACGAAATGTTCTCCCCGGCAGTTGCCCCAAAATGGTTGCGCAGGATGTCATTCAATTCCTCCACGCTCTTTTTCCATGAGTATTCTTGTACGGCATTCTCCACAGCTACATAAGAATCTGCAAAATCACTGCCGGTCTTGGCCAATTCCAGCGTATAAGAAATTTTATTACCCGTCCCATAATTGGTTCCCGTAGTCCAGGAAAGCTCCAGGGCATCATCGGCATGTGCCTGCTCATTCAAAACAACTTCCGTCTTGCTGGCCGTCAGTACAAGTTCATTCTGTCCTTTATCCAATTCCATGTAATCATCATCTACACAAGCAGATAAGGCTGCACAGCCCAGTAAGGCAAATACAAGGTGTGAAATATATTTCTTCATATTCTTCTGATTAAATTAATTAATAACCCGGGTTCTGCACCATTAAGGTATTAGCATCCATCTCCGTCTGCGGAATAGGGAACAGCAAGCGGTTCTTGTTCACGTTGCTCTTTCCAATGGAATGCAGGAATTTAATGGCATACTCTCCATTGTTGACACGAATCATGTCGAACCAGCGATGCCCTTCGAAAGCTAGTTCCATGCGGCGCTCATGGATAATCTTTTCACGCATGGTTTCCTGTGACAAGCCCGAAACCTCCGGCAGTCCGGCACGCTTACGTACAATATTCAAAGGCACGGCAGCCTGGTCAGGGCGTCCCATTTCATTCAAAGCTTCGGCCTTCTTCAGCAGGACGTCCGCATAACGATAAATCACGAAGTTGGCAGGATTGGTATTGTATTCCGGAGAAACCGTTTTCGACACCAGAAACTTGCGTACATTGTATCCCGTATTGGAATAAGAGCTTTTGTAAGCCTTACCGTCAAAATCCGGACATCCGGCATAAAGCACGGTCAAATCCTTACGTTTGTCACCGCTCTCATATTGACCCACAAATTCTTCTGTAGGCTGGTTCCAGCCATAACTGCCGGCAACAAAGTCCGAATTACGGGGACCCATGAAAGTAGAAAGCCAGGAAGACTGCGGATTGTTTCCCCAAAAATCATATTCCGTATTGCCCGAATACTGGACCTCGAACAAAGATTCCGGCCCGTTATTGACCAATGCATCGAAATTGTCCTCATACTTGCAGGAAGAAAGGTCATACCCCAAATTTGTTATCTCATCACACAAATCAGACACCTCCTGATAATATTCCGTATGATTAGGAGCCAGCGTCAGATAAATATCTGCCAACATGGCCAAAGCTGCATCTTTGCAGGCACGTCCCACGTTCTCGTCGTCGTAAGAAGACTTGGCAGGAAGCAGGTCAACCGCATTCTTACAATCGGAAATTATCTGGGCATAAGTCTCTTCGACTGTAGCGCGTGCAATGTCTGTCGGTTCTCCCGGATTATAAGGAGCCAAACGCAGTGGAACACCACCGTACAGACGTACCAATACATAGTAATAATGTGCACGGAGAAAATAAGCCTCTCCCAGACAGCGGTTCTTGATTTTCTCTGACACGGCTTCAGCCTCCAGAAGACTATTCAACACAATGTTGCATTGTCCTATCCCCACCCAGGGAGAACGCCACATGTACAATGCCATGCCATTGTCGCTCTGCGTTATGAAGTTAGAAGCTTGTATCGTTTCAAGGCCGTCGGTACCGCCACCGGCACCCACCAGACTGTTACCCGCCACAATATCCAGTGTCCAGATACGCTGGTTGTACATATTGGAAGACTGAAGGGTGCGATAGCAGGCATTGGTCAGAGCAATGGCCACATCATCGGTCACCGTCGTTTCCGGGTCAACCGTATTTTTAGGAGACTTGTCCAGAAAGTCGCTGCAGGAAGCCAGCAGCAATACTGCCAGCATATATAGTAAATTTGTTATCTTTTTCATATCCGAGTCAATCATTAAAAGTTAAAGTTTAATCCTAAGCTGAACGTACGGGAAATGGGGTAACGGTTCTGGTCTATTCCGTTAATACCCACTTCAGGGTCGAAACCGGAATATCCGGTGATGGTAGCCACATTCTCACAAGATAGGGAAAGGCGTGCATTCTCAATCTGGGCTTTCTGTAACCACTGCTTCGGGAAAGTGTATGAAAGTGTGATATTCTTCAAACGCAGATAAGAACCATTCTCCACAAAGCGGTCCGACACGCGTGTATTCTGATTGGGGTCGCCGAACACGGCACGCGGCATCGAATTGCTGGTCCCCTCTCCTTGCCAACGCTTCAGTACGTCGGTAGTCTGGTTATAGGCAGCTGCCATACCGGTATTGTCGATATTGTTGGCATTGTATATCTTATTTCCGGCTATACCTTGTAAGAAAACAGAAAGTTCGAAACCCTTATAGGAAAGGCTATTGTTCATGGAGAACAGCCAACTTGGGTTCGGGTTACCGATGACGGTACGGTCACTATCATTGATGACACCATCGTTGTTCAAATCCCTGAAACGGATATCACCCGGCTCAGCTCCCGGCTGCACGGCATGTGTATTCACTTCAGACTGGTTCTGGAAGATTCCGTCCGTAACATAGCCGTAGAAGACATTAATGGGATAGTCCTTTGTCAGCATCGTTACATAGGAGTTATTGATTTGGTTAATGTAATAAGGAACGTCGCTGTTCAAATCCTTAATTTTATTCTTGTTGTAAGTGGCGGTCAGGTTCGTTTCCCATCCCAGTTCACCGGTAAGATTGATGGTATGCAGACTCATTTCAATACCTTGATTACGTACTTTTCCGGCATTGGTATACGTGGTTGTAGTATCTTCAAATCCCGATGTGATGGGGATAGACGCCTTTACCAGCATGTCTCTCGTCTCCTTCAGATAAGCATCGAACGAGAACATAACGCGTGAATTGAACAGTGAGGCATCAAAACCGATGTTGGTTTGTGCCACCTCTTCCCAATGGATATACGGGTTGGCGAGAGTAGAAGAAACCAGCGCTGTCTGATTGCCGCTCGAAATGCCGAAAGGATATACACTAGTATTGTAGGATGCCAGATAGCTGTAGTTTCCAACACTTGCCTGGCTACCGGTCACACCGTATCCCGCACGCACTTTCAGGTCATTGATATAGTCGTTTTTTGGAAACCACTTTTCCTGAGAGGCACGCCATGCCACAGATACGGAAGGGAAAGTACCCCAGCGATGTTTCTTACCGAAACGGCTGGAACCGTCACGACGAATGGTTGCAGTCAGCAAATAGCGGTCTTCGTAAGAGTAGTTGACACGTGCCATGTAAGAGAGCAATGCCCACTCTGTCTCGTTTCCACCGATGGCATACATTTCCTCGCCATTATCCATTTCGTGCACATTGTCGAACATAAACACATTCTTCTGCGCATTCAGGTAGTCGTTGGTGTTCCATTGGGCAGACATACCGGCCATCAATCCCACACGATGTTTTTCTGCAAAAGTATGGTCGAATAGGAAATAGTTGTCCCACAAATAAGTGAACGACTTGTTATCGCTCTTATAACGTGAAGTCTCCTCTGTGGGAGTGGGTTTCCAGTTATACTTGGGGGTAAAGTTGTCTATGAACCAGAATTTGGCATCATAGCCGAAAGTACTTTTAAACTTAAGCCATTTGGTAAAAGTAAGTTCTGCCGTCAGGTTGGCCAGGAAGTTATATCCATCAGTCTGACTCTTGTTCAGTTCCGTCGGTCCAATGGGGTTGCGCGTGCTGCCATACCATTCCGAGTTACCATCAGGACCACTCCAACTGCCATCTTCATTCTTCACCGGATAAATGGGGAGCGCTTTCAGCGCATCACCTATATTATAGCTGCCCGACTTCTTCGTATCGGCACTGAACGTAATGTTATTGGAGAACTTCAACCATTTCAAGACTTGCGCATCACTGTTGGACTGGAATGTGAAGCGACGGTAATTCACACTCTTCACGATACCGGACTGATCCAGAAAACCACCGGACACATAATAATGGGATTTCTCGTTACCGCCGGAATAACTTACCGTATAGTTCTGCATCACACCCGTACGGAGCAATTCATCCATCCAGTCGGTACCTGCACCCAATTCAGAAGGATTGGCCCATTCCGGATTAGGATTGCGTCCACTGTTCACCATCATGTCATTACTCAACTCGGCATACTGCGCCGCGTTCAATAAAGAAGGTACGTTCGTAGCATTCTGGAAAGAGTAATTGGCAGATACAGCAAGTTTTCCTTTTCCTTCCGTACCGCGTTTGGTGGTAATCATCACAACTCCATTAGCTCCCCGGGAACCGTAGATGGCTGTGGCCGAAGCATCCTTCAATACATCCAAACGTTCCACATCGGCCATATTTAAGGAAGACAAGCCCAAGTCGGTAGGCACTCCGTCAATCACGACCAGCGGGTCGCAGTTGTTGATAGAACCCAAACCACGAATCTTGATGGATACATTGTCTCCCGGTTTACCGGCATCTACAATCTGCACACCTGAGATTTTTCCCTGGATGGCTTGTCCCAAATTGGATACGGGGGAATCCTTGATATCCTTGTTACCGATGGAGGACACTGCTCCTGTAAGGTCGCTTTTCTTCATGGTGCCATACCCTATCACCACCACTTCATCCAGCATTTCGGCATCTTCAGACAAAACTACCTGAAGCTGTTTCTGTCCCTTCACCTGCACCTCTTGAGTCTTATAGCCTACAAATGAAACGACAAGAGTACCGTTCGGAGACATGTTCAAAGAGAAATCACCGTCAATACCGGTTATTGTCCCATTTGTGGTTCCTTTTTCCATTACACTGGCGCCAATAACCGTTTCACCGGTCTGGTCTTTCACTACACCTTGTACTGTAATTTGCTGTGCGAACATGCACATCGGAAGTAACATTCCTATCAGACAAACCATCATCCGTAGCCTGCTGATTGGCATTTTGTACTTTTGCATAATATAAGAATTTAAAGTTAATAATAAAAACATAAATCACATGTGTCACTCTTTCCGAAGAGGAACAATGCAAATGTATCAGATAAGAGAAGCCAATAGTGGAGGAAAGAGTAAAAAAGTAGTGGTTTACATCATTCAAAAAGGCTTAAACCACTATATACCAATAATATATAAAATTATTGCCCAACTAAAAAAGTAGTGAAAATATAAGCGTAAAAGAGACACTTCCAAGCTTCAAAACCCCTATTCTCAGTTCTTCGACTTGCCAATTGTCATCACTTCCTGTTCCAACAAGTCGCGGTCACCGGCAGCCTTGTTGCGAACCTTCGTACGATAGTTATAAATGGTGGTAACAGAATATCGAAGGAACTGGGCTATCTTCACGCTGTCAGTAATACCCAAACGTATCAATGCAAAGATGCGCAACTCTGTATTCATCCGTTCGCCGGCTTTCAAGGATATTTGCTCATCATCGGCAAGCAGGGCATTGAAGTCTTCTACAAAAGTAGGAAACAGCTGCAGGAAGGTATTATCAAAGTTGGTATAGAATTCCTTTAATTCCCCCTCTATGAATTTAGAAGACTTGATGTTCTTGTAGAGTTCCTCCACATTTCCGGTAGCGGCAATCTTTCCCAGCGACCGGCGGTAATTGTCCATCTTTTCCAAATAGACCGAGCACTGGTCCATATAACGGCCGATATACTCCTCCTTCAGATAGGAGTTTTCGGCAATGCTGTGGTTGGCCTCCTTGAGTTGTGCATTGGAAAGGTGAAGCTCATCATTCAGCTCCTTCAACCGTTTGTTGGCGTCAATCACTTCCCTGCGGGCGGCAGCCACTTTCTTCATCTGCTTGTATACATAAAATATGGCAAGCAACAGAAAAAGTGAAAGCAGGCTGATAGATACCAGTGCCCATTTCATCTGCTCCTGCTGCTTCTCCGTCTTTTGCTGGTAAGCATCATTAATGATAGGAAAGATTTCCAGAATCTCCAGCTTGCGCAACCGGGCATTGCAGGCGGCTGCATCTTCCATACATATCTTTACATAAGAATAGGCACGCTCGATGTCTCCTTCCTGGTAAAGCAGTACGGCGAGCTTGCGTAAAGAGATATATTCACGGACAGCGGTTTTCATATCCGCCATAGCAGATACAATCAGGTATTCCTTTTCCTTCTCTTTGTCCCCTTTCAGCCGGTAAGACTCTGATAAAGTATAGGCACAAATCGCAACGTCGTGTTCATAGTCCTTCTGCAGCGCCAGATAATCCGTCAGCAAACGGATGGCCTTGTCATATTCATTGCGTACATTATACTGGTCGGACTGAATCAAGGTATGTATCAGAAGATTATCTTTATTGACCAACAGCAACGAATCACGATATTTGTCCGTAAGCTCCGTATAAAGCTTCTTTTCATATGCCGTCACGGCATAATCGGCCATAAGGCCATAGACCGTACGGTAGATATGGTAATAATATGGATGGATATCCACCGGTAACCGGTCTATATGGATATTCCGCATCAAATCCATAACTTCCTTATACATACCGGTCATTCCCAAAACATCTGCTTTATTCATGCGGGCATTGTCTATGTATTCCCGGTTTCCAAGACGTATGGCTATCTGTTCCCTTTCCTCGGCCATGTGCAATGCAGAATCCGTATTGAACGAACGGTACTCATCCAGCAATGTGCCAAGAATGGCAAAACGTTCTTCATCCGGTATCTGCCGATGCAACTGTCTTTTCAATTCCACCAGTTTCAGCTCCTTCTGCTCCATATATATGGGACGCTCCTTTATCGCCTGGTCCAGTTTCAGCAGCAAAGAATCCGCCCGGCTGCTGTCTGCAGCATGAAGGCGGCACATACAGATGGTACAAAGACACAAGAATATGATTATATTTTTCATCCGGCTTTCCGATTAGTTAAAGGCAATACTTTTTGAGAATCCTCATGCAAAAGTAATTAAAATACCATAAAAACCTATTCTACTATCATTAAAAGCTCGAAAGCAGAGTGATAAAAAGGCATACTGCAAGCAAAAGAATCAAAATATTGAATTACCTTTACGGAAAATCCAAAGAAAGACCATATCATAATATCATCCGAGCATCATGAATATACACACATTTATTGCCAATTATCAGGAAGCTTTCGGCCAACACGCCGAACTCCCCATCGCCTTTTGGTATTCAGACCGAATGGGGGCATCTACAGAGAAAGTAACCGGTTGTCTCTTCAAATGCATGAAACAAGTCAGAGACGGCAAAACCGTCAGTCTCAGCAACGAAACAATCACCTGCGGAGGAGGCAAGTTCTATACCGGATTTACAGAAATGCCCGAGCGCGTCCCGGGTTTTGTCTCCTTGAAAGAGAAATACAAGAAGACTCCCGAAATGGTGGTAGATTTTGTCAATGAGCTACAGATTTCCAGAACTGACAAAACCTATCTGCATTTTGCCCGCATAGACAAGATACCTTCCTTTGATGAAGTGGAAGGACTGCTGTTCCTGCCAACTCCCGACATTCTATCCGGACTGGCGACATGGACCTTCTTCGACAACAATGCATCGGATGCCGTGGCAGCCCCATTCGGCTCCGGCTGTTGCTCCGTCATTACCCAAACCATCATTGAAAACCGGAAACAAGGGAAACGCACTTTCCTGGGATTCTTCGACCCCTCCGTCCGCCCATACTTCGAAGCGGACTTATTGAGCTTCACTATCCCCATGTCCCGGTTCAAGGAGATGTATCACACCATGCGTGAAAGCTGTCTGTTCGATACACATGCCTGGGGAAAAATCAGGGAAAGGATACAGCTTTCCCAATCAAGGGACGTGCATATCCTCTCCTCTCCCATTTCCTTCCCCATCCTTCCGGACATTTATCTGCAGGAAATCAGAATAGAAGATGCCGCAGCCATCTACCATGCCATCGACACACACCGGGATTACTTAAGAACATGGCTGCCATTTGTGGATAATATGCGCACAACAGCTGATGAAGAAGCTTTTTTACGTCAGGTACTATCTGCTCCTGCCGAACGAAATGAACCTATATTCGGTATTTGGAACCAGCAGCATGAAATCTGCGGACTGATAGGTTTCCATTTCTCCGATTTCGACAACCACCGTACAGAACTCGGCTATTGGCTACTGCCGGAATACCAGCACCGGGGCATCATTACTGAAAGTGTCCGCAAGCTGTGTCTGTGGGCCGTACAAGAAAAAGAGATAAAGCGGATACAAATTCGCTGTGCCGTGGGCAATGCAGCCAGTAACGCGGTACCGGTTCGCCTCGGTTTCATCCATGAGGGAACAGAACGTTGCGGAGAACTGCTGGCTTCTGGAGAATATACAGACATACATATATACAGCATCTTGAAAGAAGAAGTGCTGGCCAACCTCAAACGATAAAATATCAAATTATATATCAACTATTGAAATTATACATGGAACAACAACCTCATCTCAATGACCACAACAAGCAGGAGTACCCTCCTATGCATACAACGGAGCACATCATCAACCAAACCATGATAAGGTTATTCGGTTGCGGCCGCTCCATATCAGCACACATAGAACGGAAGAAAAGCAAGCTGGACTACCGTCTTGCCGCCTGCCCCACGGAAGAAGAAATAAAGAAGCTGGAAGAGGTCGTAAACGAGGTAATCGCCCGACAGCTGCCCATCACAACAGAATTCATTACGCAAGAGGAAGCTCAAGGACGCTTCGACTTGGAACGCCTGCCCGATGATGCTTCGGAAACGGTACGTGTCGTGAAAGTAGGCGATTACGACGAATGTCTCTGCATTGGAGTACATGTAGAAAACACATCAGAAATCGGAACCTTCAAAATCATCAGCCACGATTGGAACGAAGAAGCCAAGCGTTGGAGAATGCGTTTTAAATTAGTCTAAAAATCTATCAATTTTAAATAAATAAGATAGCAAAATGGCATTAAACAAGCAAATAAGTCAGATTTTTAATGACAAATAGTCAATAGAGTCAACAAAAACCGGTTGGCATAAGGTTTGCAATATAGTTAGCGAACGACGGTTCAAGAAACGGACGGTGAAAAGCCCAAAAGGCAGACACCCGAAGACAAAGAACCGGAGTTCAAAACTAAATAGCATGTTTAACTTAAACAATAGGAGACTATAACTATGATGCCTGTAAGAAGAAACCAAAATTGGTTACCGAGTATTTTTAATGATTTCTTTGACAATGATTGGATGGTAAAAGCAAATGCCACCGCCCCTGCCATCAATGTATTCGAAACAGCAAAAGAGTACAAAGTTGAATTGGCTGCTCCCGGTATGACAAAAGAAGACTTCAACGTTCACATCGACGAAGAAAACAACCTGGTCATCAGCATGGAAAAGAAAACAGAAAGCAAGGAAGAGAACAACAAGGACGAAAAG
Source organism: Bacteroides sp. AF29-11 (assembly GCF_003602895.1). Taxonomy (NCBI): domain Bacteria; kingdom Pseudomonadati; phylum Bacteroidota; class Bacteroidia; order Bacteroidales; family Bacteroidaceae; genus Bacteroides; species Bacteroides sp. AF29-11. Next base: position 143,605 of record NZ_QTLY01000002.1, on the reverse strand, counting down.
AAGGAAGGCCGCTACTTGCGCCGCGAATTCTCATACACCAAGTTCCAGCAAACCATGATTCTTCCGGACGATGTCGATAAGGAAAAGATTGGTGCCCATGTAGAAAACGGCGTGTTGAACATTACATTGCCTAAGTTTACAGAAGCAGAAAAAGAAAAGGCCAAGAAATTCATCGACGTAAAATAACGCCCGACCATTAAAAAGAAAATCTCCCGCTGCACAAGATAATGCAACGGGAGATTTTTTATATCCATAGCTATGCGGAACTATTTCTTTTTCCCTTTCAGAAAACGGTCTGTCAACCACCTGCGCACCGGTTCATCATAGAGTTTCAAACAAGCATAAGCAAGGACAACGGCTCCCACGAAAGTAAGTATCATATAAGGGATACCTTCCACCATTGTAGCGTTATTGTTGCATACCCAAGCCGTATAAGTATATACCAATGGATAATGGGTAATATAAATCGGATAGGAAATGTCTCCCAGGAACTTGCATACGGCAGTAGAGCGCTTACCGGTCACCTTGCCGCCCGCTCCCATTGAAACAATGACCGGGAAGACGCAGATAATGCAGAAAGCCTCGTAAAGCCCGTTCATCCAGTAGCCGTCCTCACCTCCGATACGGGGAATGGAAAGAACCACCACAATCAGCAGGCTGCACCACCAGAAAGCACGCTTTTCAAGCCGTATCAGCCAGCCGAGGCGTGACAGAAGTAATCCGCCGAAAAACGGATACATCAGCCGGACCATACCCACATACTGCTGTTCCCAGTTCAAGGCCCAACCACCCACAATATCGCCGGCAGGAGCAGTCAGACAACGGTATACCGTAAAACACCCTGCCACAAATACCAGCACCGACAGGGCCACCTTATTGAACTTGCGTACAAACAACGCATACAGAATATTACCGATATATTCATAATAGAGCGACCACGCCGGGCCATTCAACGGATGCATTTCCGTCCAGCCACGAATGTCAAACTTCAGCGGAAGGGGAAGCAAAGTACAGCCCAGTAACATTACCAGCAGCATGGTTCCAACGGACGTATTCTCGATAGGTGGAAAACAAGGCGACTCCTGAAAATAGAAAAAGGCAGCGCCCACAATGCTTCCCATAATCACCATAGGATGCAGGCGAATGATACGGCGTTTGAAGAAAGTGCCCACGGTCATCCGGTTCCAACGGTCATCATAAGCATAACCGATAACAAAACCGGAAAGCATGAAAAAGAAATCCACTGCCAGATAGCCATGATTGATAATTTGAGTAAGATGACTGCCGCCTGCATGTGCTTCAAAAAGATGGAAGATAATAACCATGACAGCCGCCACGCCACGAAGTCCGTCAAGAATCTCATAATGCGGTTTCGAGGCAAGATAAGTAGTCTGTGTATTCATTTTGGTATAAGATATTTATTTATTCGCGTGCAAAGATAAGATTTTTTTCCAAGTGCTTCATGTTCTCAGAAACCAAAATGCAATTTACTATATTTTCATGAAGCATCAAGCAGTGAACAAAAGCAGCCGGAACCACCTCTTTCGAAGCAATCCCGGCTGCCGCCTAAAACAGTAACCGCTGTTACCTGTCATTATCTTTGCTGACGCACCATCATGGGGGCGCCCAGTTCCTCCCTCTCCGTCACTTCCAGCCATCCGCTTTGCTCCAACTCGAATAGAGCGGGATAGACACGTAACTTATCAGCACCAGAGTGACGGATTATATCCTCTACGAGAACAGCCTCCGGGCAAGAAGATATATAATCCATAATACGCCGGGTATCAATAATTTTATAGTTTACGTCCATATCTTTCTTTCATCAATGTTCAATTATAAACTATTTCTTAGAATTTCTTCCCAAACGTTATCCTCATGAACGTCATAAAAAGTATCTTGAAGTCAAATCCCCAAGAGCGGTGCTCCAGGTAAAACAAGTCATACCGCAAACGGCGGAGCATCTTCTCCAACGTATTGGTATAGCCATTGTAAAGGGTGGCATACGAAGTCACTCCCGGACGGATCTGATAGAGATAACGGTATCGGGGATCTTTTTCCATAATCTGGTCTATATAGAATTTCCGCTCGGGACGAGGACCGATAAAAGCCATGTCACCGCGAAACACGTTCCACAACTGGGGAAGTTCGTCCAAATGATGGTCGCGCAGGAAACGTCCTATCTTGGTCAGTCGATGGTCACCACCGGTGTTGTACAAGGCAGGACCATGCTTCTCGGCATCCGTCGTCATGCTACGGAATTTATAGATGTAGAAAGGACGCCCGAATCTACCTATACGTTCTTGCTTGAAAATAGCCGGTCCTCCGTCCTCGCGCTTCACGGCAATGTAGCAGAACAGGAACAGAGGTGAGAATACGATAAGGGCACAAAATGCAAGAAAGCAGTCCATTATACGCTTTACATTGCGTTCGAAGCCATTCATGCCATCGGGGATGAAATGGCTGTCGTTTTCAATAATTTCCATATATGATTTACAATACTTAATAGTTAATTCTTTAGCGGGTAGTCGAAAACACTTTAAAACCTCTTAGATGTACTTTATGCAACGATTATCAAGTAAGGCAGAGACTATAAAATATCCCTAAAATATTATTTAAACAGATGATTCTTAAGCAGTGTGAAAATCAAGACTTATTTAAACTAACGATTTCCTAAATGCTTTATAGGCATAACTAATAAAAAAAAGTACAGATTTCCAATATCCTAACTTTTCCACACTTCTATAAATTTCCCATTGCCATGAAATTACTTTTAGTTTATTTGATGAAACAGAGTTATATCTTACACGATATAATGCAGTCACTGTATTCGTATTCCGAGCTATATATCCTTTCTTCAATATAGAGAGCCACATTATATAATCTTCATGCGGATAATCTGAAAAATATACTTTTCCAACTTTTTCCGTATCGTAAATTGCAGTCAAGCAACCTATTACATTTCCTAAAAGTAGATGTTGATAATCCATTGTAAAAGGCGCTACTACAATTCGGCTATTACGTTGTCCATTTTCTGCAATCTTTTCATAATTAGAATAGACAATGGCTGTTTTATTGTCACTAAACAGATGCAATTGTGTTTCTAACTTATTGGGTAACCATATATCATCACTATCTAAAAAAGCAATATAGCGTCCCTGCGAATTCTTTATTCCAATATTCCGTGGTAATGTAGGAGAGCCTGAAGCATATTCTGTTTTTAAATACTTAATACGCTCATCTTTCTGACAATAAGACTTTATGATATTGGCCGAATCATCTGTGGAACAATCATCAATTACTAATGCTTCCCAATCCTTATATGTTTGTACCAATACGGACTCGATAGCTTGGGAAATAAAAAAAGAAGAATTATAAGTAGGAATAATAATTGAAACCATCAAAAATAATTTTATAAATTCGACTTTTTCAGATACTTGTGTTTTATGACACATGTACAATATCAAACATCACTATTTCAGTAATTTTAAGATTAATCTGACGGGTACAAACATCACCATTTTCATAACAATCCCGTAGGGAATGTTCCCTATAAAATTTTTCCTATAACGAATAGTTCCATCAGAGATGAAACGCGCATTCAGTTCTTTGCTCTTCACATTGGAACATAAATAATACCGCAAATTGGAAACGTAAGAAAATAGTAAAAAGAAATTTATGTATTTACGGATAGAATTATCTTGGTTTGCAATGGGAAGTAAAAAATTTCGTTGTTCCGTATACGCTTCGTATTGAGCATTGCTATATGATTTATATCCCTGCATTACCGAATCATCCCGTATCTGGTAAATAAAAGAGAGTCTTGCCGAGTAATATACTTTATCAACCTTGAACATTAATTGCATAAGAAAAAGTACATCTTCTCCTATTTTGAGTCCCGGTTTCAGTGTTAATTCGTTTTCTAATATAAAAGCCTTGTCATATATGCAACTGCATATATGACAACATAATTTCTTTGACAAGAAATTATGTTGTAATATAGGTCCGGAGAGAGTCAACCCATTAAATTTAGGGAATACATAGCTCTTGCATAATATACCATTTCTACGCGTTTCATAACCAAATAGAAACATTTTGCAATCGGAATGTTCCGTCACCACTTGCTTAAAATAGCTGAGGGTTCCATCGGTCAGTGTATCATCGCTATCCAAAAAATAGATATACTTACCTCGTGCTGCAAGCATACCATTATTGCGGGCAACAGATACCCCTTGATTAGGTTGGTCTATCACACGGATATTTTCATAAGTTGCTTCATATTGTTGCAAGATGGATAACGTATTGTCTTTCGAACCATCGTTTACCAATATCAACTCACAGTCTGATATATTTTGCCGGATCAGCATCTCAACAGTAGGAGCAATGAAACGCTCGCTATTATAGCATGGGATAATAATTGAAATAAGGAGATTCATGAGAAAGAATAAAGATTAGTCCCTATTTTGACGAACACAGTTATTAATTATCTTCTTCGAGAGAAGAAGGATTCATGTTTCTGTTCCTGATATTCGCAATAATAAAAATAGCCCAATAAAAATACGATGGAAACAGCCATCTTATTAAAGCCGATAGTCATGGCTTTAAATTCCATCAAAAATAAATAAGTAGTTAAACACAATCTGTATATTGTTACATTCCACTTATACTTTTTATCCTCAGATATTACTTTTATCGGGCTCAAAAGAAAAAGTTGATATAAAATCAGCACCATATATCCTACAATACCCCAATAAAACAAATTACGCATAACGCCGATGTCTATATGTTTATAATAGGAACCAGTCAATGGATCTGTAAAATATCCGGTACCGATTAGCACTTCTATAGGAGTAATAGTTACCTCCCACATTTCTTGCAATCGATCCGTAGAACCGGTAGAAAACTCATCATTATAAAATAGCTTATAAAAGGGCTCGAAAGCGAAGGGAAACACATTCTCGACCAAGTGTATGGATATAGCAGGGAATAAAATATAAAATAATAGACAAGTAACCACTATAAACAGAAGTATCTTTATTATTATAAGTATCTTGTAAATTCCTCCACGATTGGCATTTAGAAAAAACAGAATGACACCAAACAGTGCACCGACAAAGCCAGTCCTGCCGGCAAACATTGTTCCTGCCAAAAGAACAACCCCTGTTATGATTTTATATACATTGATTCCATCCAACAAATATCTTTTTACATAAATAATATATAGCAATCCAAAGGCAAGCCCCAAACTCCACCCGGTTCCCGCTGCCAATGCCAGTCCCCGTCTTCCCGCTTCATTTGTTTGCAATTCATAAGCCCTATTGAAAGGCAGCAAAGCCGAGGCAAAAGGAGGGGTAACCGAAGCTACTATTTCTATAATGGACTGTACGAAAAATGCATATACAATATATTTCTCAATGTCAAAAGCAGTTATATGATAGCGTCTTCTCAACTCGGTCACAATAACGATACCCATTGATAAATGAATCATCTGTCCGAACATTGTTTTCACATAAGAATAGTCAAAAGTGACATGTAAAGCACTATATGCTAATCCTGCAAAAATAATGAGGGTAAGAAATGATAAAGTACGTACCGAGTAAACATCTTGATGGAAATAAGCCTTGTCATGCAGGTAAAGATAAAGAAAAGGGACGGCTATAATGACAGAACTGGTGATGGGACCGATTATATAAAATGAAAAAACATAGCAAAATACAGTAGCCACACATGCTATCTCTTTCAGAGTAACTATCTTTTTAAATTCAAGCATAAACTTTAGCCAAACAAATCTTTATCCATCTACTCCCGTAAGCCATCACATTAAACGCAAAAAGCATCCTCCAAGATGCGAGTTTCAATGCGATACGCCAATAACCGGACATTTCTTTATAGGTCAATATACAAGCATTTGCTTCCGGATATAAATCACTCCATTTTTTTTGTTGTTCCCCTTTGCTATTTAACAACAGACATAGTCTTACAGTCAATTTCATATAACACAGCTCATGATTCAGTTCTTCTAAATCATTATCGTATAAAAAGATTTCAAGCCTTTTTATTGCTTCTATCTGGTTTCGGAGAGATTTTTCAGACATACGTTGCGTATATGAGTTTGCATTGAACTGTACATAATGATAATAAGCTTTAGGCAAATACACAATTTTCGCAGAATGGAAGCAAAGCGAGATGGTTGTCAATACATCCTCCCACATATTCACACCATCAGGAAAAGATATATTATTCTCTACATAAATTGCTTTTCTGACCAATTTATTCCAAGTACCACAGTGTAACTCTCCAGCCAACATTTTTTTTACACAAAACAAAGGATTGTCCGGATAGTTTTGCTCTTGAATAGAAGTGTGGTCTGCGCATTCATAATAAAAATCTGTAACTACAATGTCCGCATCCGTTTCTTTAGCTTTGGCATACATTGCCTTATACATATCCGGTTCAACCCAATCGTCACTGTCACAATGTATGATATACTCTCCTTGGGCTATCTGTAATCCCGTATTTCTTACAGCTGCTGAACCGGAATTCTGTGTGTGATGAATTATCCGTATGTTTTCCAGCCGTTCAGGATAATCTGTCAGAACCCGTTGAAGAATTTCCATACTGTGATCGGGAGTACAATCATCTACAAAAATATATTCTATATCCATTAATGTTTGTTCCATTAAAGAACGTGCACAATGCTCTATATATTTTTCTACATTATAAACCGGAATGATAACGGATACCTTAATCATATTATGCTTCTTCAAAATGTCCTATAAACTTTAAAAACTTCATTGTTGACAAACGTGGTAAATTGAGTAATTTCCATTTCAGACTTTTATTTCTGCCTGGCTCTACATTGACAGTGGTTGTCAAATCACCATCCCATAGCTGATTTATCAGGTGTGGTAAAACAGCTTGCAGTTTCACACCTTTATGACGGATGTAATACCAGTCATCCGCAGTGATATAAGGGCGTGTCTCTATCAAAAGCTTTGCCGCAGCGAGGTTTATCACATACGAGTGAGTCAAGAAAGCATCATACACATTAGCCAGCTTGTACTCTCCTTCCAGATGAGTTATATTGCCATACCAATACCACCCCGACAATAAAACAACCGTAGGAATGTCTGTCTGCATCATCTCTCCTATTTTTTCCAATGCGGCTTTAATATCCACAGACAAAGAAATATCATCTTCCAATATAAGGGCATACGGAAGACGTTCCTCCACAATCTTCTTATAGCATTTCTGGTGGCTGAGCGTACAGCCTATTTCGCCCGGACGGACTTTTACCGAGTAGCGCTTCTCAAATTCCTTTTCATCAAACGCTGCTGTCCGTTCGTCCGGACTCATGTTCCTCCCGTCCACAGCATTAATATACTCTACATTCAAAAATGGAAGTTTTCGGCATTGTCCTTCCATGTAGATTCGTCTATCTACAGAACGCTTTAAATTGATGATGTATGTTCTCATTTTTCCAGCCTTTTGGAATCTTATTTCCAAATTAATGTACCTATTTTATCTTTCATTAATGCTGTATTTTGTGCTTTGAAAAATGAATCCCAATCAGAATCAGGTTCCATATAATTCCCATAATGTGCTTTCAGATGTTCATCATAATTCGATGGAATTTTCACTGTAAGTCCTAAGAAACTGTGATTACTAAACCCTTGATATGGAAACGTATCTTTCATAGTCCAAAAACCTCCCACCTCATCCATAAACTCACGTGGCAATCTATCTGGATCTGTCACAAATTCATAACAATACATCTTATTGCCATATTCTGATAGATGAAAATAGAAAATATCAATAGAAACTCCTTGCAATGTATAAGTTTCCTCCAAAGCTTCTTGACCATCATCTACCATAATATGGCGACTTCTTTTGAAGCCATGTCTTGCCAGATGTTTCTCTAAATTCTTGGGGCGATCTTTTAGAAACATACCCACATCAATATCATCATCGTGTGCAATAAAACCGTTTTCACGGACAGCTCCGATTAGAGTACCAAAATCAAGCCAACATAAACAATCAATATCTTTCAATGCCTCATAAAAGAGTGTCAATACCGTATGAGCACGCTCATGAAATGCTTTCTTTTTATATAAAGATACATGATATTTATATTTTCTATACGGCTTCAAAAATAGGAAACGTAATACCTTATTTGCATGGAATCTATCTGCCAATCGATAGATAAAGCTGAAATCTTTCATTGTTTTAGTATGTTTATTCAATTAATATCACAGAAAAGTCTTAAAGGTCAAGTCCGATTAACTACGCAACATAAACGGAGAGACAACTATATTCTTAACTTTTTGAACTATCGTTTGAAAAATCTCATCTTTCGATAGATGAAGACACAAGCTATATAGCATTATGCAACTAATGATAGAAAGCGCAAAACTTAACCATTCATTTGTTGAGTAGTGTTTAATTCCGTATGTTACAGGGACAAACAATAATGCAAAAAAGAAATATCGTAAGGTCTGTTTACAGAATATCAAAACTTGAATATGTAAATATCGCTTTATATAATAGAATTCAGTAACAAGCACCCCAAATTCCATACATAAAGTCGAAAGTATTGCTGTCATAGGGGAAAGTACACCCCAACGAAACAAGAAATAATTGCAAACTAAATTTCCTATTCCCCATACAATATTGATAATTACTACTATTTTTTCTCTGTTGTGCAGAAACAATATCTGTGTCGCTGTAATATTCTCTATTAAAAGAGTGACTATTCGGACAGCAAACACACTAAGTGGATAAACGGCTGCAAGATATTGCTCACCGGCAAATAATGTCACAATATCTTTGCCCAACAAGCATAAACCCACAGACAAGGGTAAAGACAGTAAAAAGCCCACACGAACCAATTTTTGCAAATTATCCCGATAGAGCGAGACATCATTACTTAGATAATAAGAAAGCCGGGGTAAAGACACATAGGTTATTGTAATCAATAAAGCACGTATCATCTCCATTATCCGCTGCCCCACAGAATAATAGGCTACGCTTTGACTGCCTTCAAAGCTACCTAACATTATGCGGTCCAGTACAGTATAAAACATATTGCTATTCTTCAAAATTAATATAAAGAATAAAGCAGGAAGATATTTCTGCAAATCGTACCGAGAAAAACGGATAGAGAGTAATTTGAAATGAGTGTACCGTTTAGAATAAATAAAGCTACATATATAATTTAAAAAGTTGGAAACTACAATCAAAGCAGCATATTTCCATAAATCATCCGGTGTTTTGATTACAAGAAAAATTGCAGCAACATAGAGCAAACGTATGATAGCTGTTTTTATAGTAATGAAGCGGAAGTCTTCGAATGCCTCATTTATCCATTCTGTATAAAAAATATTAGCTATTATACTCAAACTGAAAACCAGCATTAAGCGAAACAGCGGTGTATCATGAAAGACACCAAATGCTAATGCTACAAAAATACCACATACGAAAAGATTACTAAATATTCCAATGGAAAATAAGGACGAATAAATTTCATTCACTTTCTCGCTGTCATCTCTTATGCGACTTATCTCCCTTATGCCATAAGTATATATACCCAATGCTCCACAAAGATTGAAATAACAGAACAAAGTATTGGCATATTCAAAATTCCCCATAGCCTCCGGCGAAAGCACTCTATATATATAAGGAATAGTTACTATGGGAACAATCAAGTTGAAAATATTCAGTAATCCCTTATAGATGGAGTTCTTGACTAAAGAAACAGACTGCCTACCCTTTTCCATTGATTTCAATATTCATGAATCAAGTTATAATCAATTATTGCAGGAGTCCGCTTCTCTTCTGTCAGCATTCTTTTGTTCGTAAACAACCCCCATTGTGCATAATAATGTTTGTTCCAGTCTGTTCCATAATAAATATTCAGTGGAGACAAAGTATTGGGAGCATAAACTTTTCTACCATAAAAAGAGACTTCTCGCAATGGGAATATTTCATCTTTAGCAGCCTTGAAATCATGGTAGTCCACTTCATTTCCGTTTATTGTATAACAGAACAAATCCACATGCAAAGTATTTGTCTGTGAAAAAAACATTTTTATCACATCTCCATAGAGTTCTGTATATTCTATCGCTATGCGATAAGGAGTCCCGCTTTCTTGCGCTTGTGAGGTCAGTATATTATAAATATGACTCATATCATTCTTATCAATACTAATATCCACATCTGTATCCCAAGGGATAATGCCTCCTTGATGTCTGACAGCTCCCAATAGAGTTCCGTAATTTATATGATAAGAAACCCCATGGCATCGCAAAACCTTGTCTATCCAAAACATCAATTCCACTAAATGTGAAGCGCAGCATATAGGGATATTGCCTCCTAATACGTCATACCGATAGTTTCTTGAATGTTTGTCTGATTCACAACGCAGAGAATGAGCAGTACATTGTGTGTCTTTACCACAAAACATACGAAAAAAACAAGCTTCTACATATAAAAGCAAGTTATGCAACTTGATGCACCAAGATATGGGTAATACCTTCTTTAGTATTCTTTTCATCATATATTTATATTTTCGTGTAGTTATAGAATTCAAAAAATGCTTGTAATATACAACCGGTACTATACAAATAATCGTTTAATACATCTTATTAATGCAGGTGGGAGACAAGACAAAACCACTCCACATGCAGTTCTGCTCCCATCTTCGTTATATCTCAATTTGCAGAGCCAAGCTGAACGTTTAAATCTTCTTTCGGCTTCCTCATCGCTTATCTCAAATTCAGGACGTAGAGCCCTTTGAAAGCACACCGAATAATAGTTTGTCTTGGGCCACGATGCCATTCCAACCACCTTGCATCCATAACTCTTGTGAAAGGCAATAACATGTGTTGCTTTGATACTTGTACCAGTTACATAGATATTCATCCCCATCTCTTGTAGTTTTTCCATACATACAGTAGATAGCCTATAACCAAAATGTTGACCTTTATATTGAGGAGCGATGGCACTGATTCTTCCTTCTGCAATTTTAGTATTGTGATTAGGGCAGACAAGTTTGAAGGCTATAATTGTATTGTTGTCTTCAATATAAAAACAAATACAGCCTTTTATACATTCCAGCCATTTTGAAGGAGTCATAGAACAAGGGGGCATTTGGATATCCCTGTCCTTATGCTCTTCAAATGCTTTCACACATAAATCCGAGAATTCCTGAGCACGATTAACTAAGAATTCTTCGTCACAGATTTTAATTTCGTATTTCATATTTTTGTAGATAAAGTACTTTTGGATATACTATTCCTATCCCGTAAGCGTCCAAAAAAGGCGTCTTACCTGTTTCTGCCAGTATTTTCCACTTTTTCACAATCTTTTCATCGCTTCCACCAGTCTCTCGTTATCCGCTCTTCCCCTCACCGCTATCCTCACGTAATTTCCTCCTTGAAATGCCTTCTTTGTCCCGCAATCCTTTATTAGGATATTATGTTCTTTCAGGAGTATATCCGTCAAGTCGTGGGATGTAAAACGCCCTATTACTTCACACAAAAAGTAATTTGCTTCCGAGGGAATCACACGAAGAAAATCAATATCTTGAAGAGTCCGGAAAAAATGTTCGCGTTCAGCAATGAAGTCCCGGCAAGCCTTTTGATAATCCTTTTCATACTTTCCATAAATCTGCATGTAGAACTCTGCAAATGAGTTGATATTCCAGATAGAAACATCCTTCCGCATTTTATTTATCAGCTCCATGTCCGAAGTCGCTGCCATTCCAAGACGCAGTCCCGGAACCCCGTACGACTTAGAGATACTCTTAATGACAACCAAATGAGGATTATCCGCCAACATCGGGTTGTTGAGTAACGATATATTTTCTCCACTACGGGCAAAATCGAGGAAAGACTCATCAATAATAAGACGAATGCCACGTTCCCTACTCCATTCCAAGAGAACCATCACTTCGTCTTTTGATAATAAATTTCCCGAGGGATTATCCGGATTGATAATTAACAAGGCTTCCAAATCCTTATTTCCGAAAAAGTGGCGGATGTCTTCACTTGTATAGGAGAAATCCTTGTTCTGCGGAATATAGGCTACGATGTTCATCGTTTCTTTCCGATTGGGATACTCCTCAAATGTAGGATAAATCACTCCAACGTTTCCCTTCAAGTGTTCCATCAGGCTTTTTATCAGTTCGGCTGCCCCGTTGCCCACACAAACATATTGTTGTCTGATATTGAAATATTTGCCCATCAACAGTGCATTCACATTCATTCCCGATGGATATTCAGTGAGCAATGTATCAAAGTTGGCACGCAGTTCGTTTTTCATCTTTTCCGGAGGAAAGAACGGGTTTACCAGATAGCAGAAATCCAGTAGATGAGGAAAACGCCAGTAACCGCCATAACGCTGTTGATAGCGAGGCAGTTTATCTCCGGACTCAGCAAATAGGGTTTCGGCAATATCCAAATCCTGTATATCATCCACCTCATACCACTTTTCCGTTTCTTTGAGTGGTATTCCTTTCAAGCCGGTTTTGTCCAGCATGGCCAGCACGCGGAGCACGGATTCATAATACTCATTATTTCCCATTGCTTTGCTATAGGCTTCCAGAAAAGGGATGTATTTTTCTTTGGAAAAACCTTTGCTGAACTTATATACATTGACCGTTTTGTAATAACGGCTAATGTCATTAAAATCGAATGCCGATTTAGGAATAAAGTTCACTATGTTTTCATCCTTATCCAGCAGAACTACCGTACCGTCCATCCAACTCTCAAATTTGGCTACGGCGGCCAGATTGGGACGGTTATCCTCTATCATCCGCTTGAATATATCCACACAGAATATCATATCCGACTCCACCAGCAGTGTATCATCTTCAGCCAATTCTTTCTTAGCAAGAGCCAGTGAATAAATATTGTTGGTTTGGTCGTATATGGGATTCTCCACATATACCAAAGGTATATCACCATAGCTGGTACCGAGATAGTCACGCAACTTCTTGCCTTCGTAACCAATAACCAGTACTATACGTTGCAAGGAGAGCTGCGATAATTGTTCCAGTAGGCGGTCAATGAGACGTATCCCATTGACCTTTACCATACATTTAGTGTTATTGCTTGTCAACTCTCCCAAGCGGCGGCCCAATCCGGCAGCCAATATAATAACTTGCATAAATTCAGTTCTTATTTAATAGAATTCTATGTACTTTATCGAAGATTTTGAGTAGTTTTTCTATCCTCCCGCCATCCCCATCCAAAACTCGCGGAATTCTTCTTCCGTCATGGCTTCTTGCAGATAATCAAGGAGTTTCAGGACACGGTCGTGTCTTATACCAGCCCTTTTTTAATCTTCTGATACGTACTGAGGCTCATGTGTACGGCTGCGCAAAGCCCCTTTTGCGTGATGTGCAGCTGCATGCGTGCATACTCGATTTTCTCTCCCCACAGAAGGGAGTCCAGCGAATGTTCAATCAAACAATTCATAATTTTAAGTTTAATATAATTAAAAATAACACAAATAGTGTATCAAGGTTACAGTAGAGGTGTAATACCTTACGAAAAAGAGTGTCTAACTTCACCGGAAATTTTAAAACAAAAAGCAATAATGAATGAATTCAGAATGTCTCTCTTCCTCGCACCCATATCACCGGTGAAGGACGATGAGACGGGAAAAGTAGTGAAGCCTGCAACACTGACTCCCTACAAAACAACTGACTTACAAGAAGTTTACAAAATCATCACCACAAACGAACAACTAAAGCAACTTACCGGGCAAGTGCGCATGGCTGTAGAAAGCGGCGACACACAAGCCTGCCGACGACTGAAGCAAGAGAACCTCCCCTACGTTACCCCCTGCGGCGTATTCACCCGCCGACGGAGCGACTGCCTGACGGAGACCTCCGGACTGGTGGTAGTGGATGTGGACCACCTCCAATCCCTCGCCGAAGCCGAAGCCCTGCGGCAAAGACTGTTCGATGACCCTTATCTCTGTCCCGCCCTGGTATTCGTCAGCCCCACCGGAAGGGGGGTAAAGGCATTCGTTCCCTGCCCGCACGGACAAAATCCTGCCGAGGGGATACAATGGGCCATGAACTACGTCCACTGCATGTACGACGCCGAAAACACGCAACCCGGACAAGGGGTGGACACGTCGGGAAAGGACGTGGTACGGGCGTGCTTCCTCTGCCACGATGAGGGGGCGCTGATGAAATTATAAATTACTAATTACTAAAACAATGGAATCATTATCTTCATTGCATCTGCTGACCGAAGCCGTCAGAGGTGCCGGAGCCGACATAGCCCCAACCTATCAAGAGTACATCCAACTTGCCTTTGCCATTGCCACAGATTGTGGAGAGGTCGGACGGCAGGATTTCCTGACCTTGTGCAGCCTATCGCCCAAGTACGACCGACGTGCCGCCGACAAGCTCTTCAGTAACGCCCTGCGTAACGGACGGAACAACGTCCACCTGGGCACCGCCTTCCACCTGGCCGAGCTGTGCGGCGTAAAGCTACGTTCCGATGTTCCGTCCGACACATACACTACATTCGCTCAAAAAGACACTGCTTCGCAAAAAGGTGCAGGTGCAAAGGTGCAACCTTCTCCTCACACACACACGTGTACGTGTAAGGAGGAAGAAAATTCCGAAATGCCGGGCAGCGACCCGCGCGTCTCGCTGCCCACCTTCGACGGGCACTCCGGCTGGCCTTATCCCCTGGAGGAGATTTTGAAGGCGGGCACTTCACCTGCGCAGCGCGACGTGCTGCTCTTGGGCGCCCTCACCGTACTGGGGGCCGGCATGGGGCGCAACGTACGCAGCTCCTACGGAGGCAAGATGGTGTCTCCCAGCCTGCAGACCTTCGTCGTGGCGCTGCCGGCAGCAGGCAAAGGCATCCTCTCGCTGGTGCGGCTGCTGGCCGAACCCATCCACGACGAAATACGCCAGGCCGTCACTGAAAGCATGAAGAGCTACCGCCGCGAAAAAGCCGCATACGACGCCATGGGCAAAGAGCGCGGCAAAGCCGAAATACCCGAAATGCCGCTCAACAAGATGTTCCTTATCTCCGGTAACAACACCGGAACCGGCATCCTGCAAAATATCATCGACTCCGACGGCACCGGACTGATATGCGAAAGCGAGGCGGACACCATCTCCGCCGCCATCGGCTCGGAATACGGACACTGGAGCGACACCATGCGCAAGGCCTTCGACCACGACCGCCTCTCCTACAACCGACGCACCAACCAGGAATACCTCGAAGTGAAGAAGACCTACCTCTCCGTACTGCTTTCCGGCACTCCGGCACAAGTAAAACCACTGATTCCCAGTTCCGAGAACGGACTATTCTCCCGCGAACTGTTCTACTACATGCCCGCCATACACCGCTGGCAGAGCCAGTTCGACAAAGACGACCACGACCTCGAGGAGACCTTCAGGGCCTTGGGCAGGGAGTGGAAAGAGAAGCGGGAGGAGATTGTTATGAACGGCATCTTCACCCTGCGCCTCACGGACGGACAGAAGGATGAATTCAACCGTATCTTCTCCTCCCTCTTCGTCCGCTCCGGACTTGCCAACGGCAACGAGATGTCCGGCAGCGTGGCGCGTCTCGCCATCAACATCTGCCGCATAATGGAGGTGGTGGCCATGCTTCGCGCACAAGAGCGGGGGGCAATCACTTCCTCTCCCTGCGTCTCGCCCGACCCCGGTACCGCCGCAGACAATATCAAGGACCGCATCGTCAGTCTGTGGGACCTCACCATCACTCCCGATGACTTCCATGCCGTGCTGGCACTAGCCGAAAGCCTTTACCGACACAGCACCCACATACTCTCCTTCCTGCCCAACAACGAAGTCGTCAGCCGCGGCAATGCCGACCGTGACGAGCTGATAGGCTGCATGGGCGAAGAGTTCACCCGCTCCTCCTATCTGCAGAAGGCAGAAGAGATGGGCATCAAGTTCGAGACTGCCACCAGCTGGCTGAAAAGGCTCTGCAAGAACGGACTGGTGGAGAAGACAGATGACAAGGGTGTCTATCGGAAACCGCAAGCATGACACCGGCCGCACCTCGCGCATACACACGTATGTGTGTGCGTGTGTGTGTAAGGAAGGCGGTGCACTTTTGCACCTTACACCCTTTAAACACCAAGGCACAGAGTAAACCTCTATACTGTGTTCGTAAACCTCCACTCTGTGTCCGCAAACCCTAGCTTCAGGGTTCGCCCAGCGCAGCCACTATCAGCCCCACCTGGGCGGGTGTGTAGCTGCGCGAGCGGGCGGATCCGCCTTGTAACAGAAGATTCTCACGCAGACCCGGATAGAGGTCAATCCACTGCCGCAGTTTACGGAAAGCGGCGTCGGGGCAAAGATGGGGACTATAGAGCAGGGCCAGTTCGGTACGCCCGTAGGTACGGATTACAAAAGAGTTCATGGTTCTTGTATCTTGATTTATTTCTTACAAATATAGCCATAAAACACGACATGTTCAAACCCTGGAAGGTAAATAACCGGAGATAACCGACCATAACCGACACCAACCTACGATAACCCGTAAATGCCTATGGGCACCCCCTTATCTTTGCATTGTTGAATTCAACCCGAGAACATCCGATTTTAATTTTTAACTTTTAAATTTCAATTGTTTATGATTCGTTACAAAAAGTATCAAATGACGGGCGAGAACAGCCCACTGAAAGGCCTCTGGTATGCGCGTCCCGTCATCGAAGAGACGTATGACACCGAACGTCTGGCAAAGCACATGGCAAACCACAACACCCCCTACTCCGCCGGTGTCGTCAAGGGTGTCCTTACCGACATGATTTCGTGCATCAAGGAGCTTATCCTTGACGGCAAGAATGTAAAGCTGGACGACCTCGCCATCTTCTCCGTAGGCATTGTCAGCAGGAAAGGGGCGGCATCGGCTGCCGACTTCACGCTGGCGGACAATGTGAAGGGTCTGAAGCTCCGTGCCCGTGCCACGGGGGAGTTGAGCAACGCACAGATCAACCTGGAAGGCCAGATGAAGGAGGCGGCAGTCTACAATCCCGACGGAGGTACCACCGAAGGCGGTGGCGGTAATCCGGGCGGAGGTTCGGACGGGGACCAGGGAGAGAATCCGCTGGGGTGAAAATAATTACAAATTATTAATTACTAATCACTATGGGAGAAACGAAAAAATCAAAATCCGTGTGGGGCATTGTCCTCAAAGTAATCATCACTGT
This sequence comes from Bacteroides sp. AF29-11, assembly GCF_003602895.1. Taxonomy (NCBI): domain Bacteria; kingdom Pseudomonadati; phylum Bacteroidota; class Bacteroidia; order Bacteroidales; family Bacteroidaceae; genus Bacteroides; species Bacteroides sp. AF29-11. The sequence continues at coordinate 126,394 of NZ_QTLY01000002.1, read as the reverse complement.
GGCAACCGCTATTGCGGGGGCCTTAGGTTTCAGTTCCTGCAAGTAGCGTATGCGTACCGTTACACTGTTTGTTGTTCATTGCTCGGCCACGCCTCAGGGCGTGAGCCTGGGCTTTGAAGATTGCCGGAGAGACCACATCCGTCACCGTGGGTTCAAGGATATCGGGTATCATTTCTACGTCACCCGTGACGGCGAGATTCACCGCGGTCGCCCGTTGGAGAAAATCGGTGCACATTGCCTCCATCACAACCGCCACTCCATCGGCATCTGCTATGAAGGGGGGCTGGATGCCGCAAGTTGTCCTGCCGATACCCGCACGCTGGAACAGAAGGCTTCGTTGCTGGCACTGCTGCGAGAGTTGAAACGGGTCTTTCCACACGCACTGATTGTGGGGCACCATGATTTGAATCCGCAAAAGGATTGTCCGTGTTTCGATGCAGAAAAGGAGTATAGGGGGCTGTAAAAGGCTCCCTATTTTTCAATCACACGTACTCCCACGGATACGGATTATCCATCACATTGCGAAATTCGGCAATCGCCTCCTGCTGTTCGACGGAAAGCGTGGCAGAATCCCAGGAATTGATAATGGCTTGTGCTTCGTCGGCCAGCGGTTGGTCGAACACCTCGCCGTAGCAGGCGGTGAGCAGACGCAGTTTCAGCAGCGACGGGGGAAGCGCGTCGAGGATGTCCCAGCAGAGGTCCAGCACCTGCTGTATGTGTTCCTGCTTCTCACCGTGGTCGATGAAAGAGGTGTTGTAACCCATCAAGAGCGCGAGGTAGATGTTGGCCGTTTCTTCCGGATTGGCACCTTTTGTGCGCGAGGCATACAATGCCGTAGCCAGGCGATAGACTTCGCCATTACGACGTGACAAGTCGTCACTATACACCGGACTGCCGTCCGTACCTAAATACATCAGTTCGTGTGCGAGGCACTGGAGAGTGACCGCTTGTTCGGAAAGAGACATAGACTATTAAAGAATTAAGAATTAAAAATTAAAACGATTAAAGTCAGCTGATTACTTCGATAAGGTCGGGATGGATGGTGGCCATGGCCACAACGATAACACCCTGCACCTCGATGACAACACGACGGTCGCGTGCACCTTTCACTTTCAAGAAGATACCCTCCTGCCCTTCGAATTCACCGCCCGTGATACGCACCTTGGTGCCTTTCTTCAGATTCACCTCCTCGGGCTTGAAGTAGAGAAGATGGTCGCTGTAACTGCCGGCAACGGCAATGAAGCGTTTCATTTGCTCGTCGGGAACAATGATTTTGCTGCCGGTGCAACGGTCGTTGATGTATTGCAGATAGGTGACCAGAGACTTGACACGCTTCACCTCTGAAGGACGTGCATGGACAAAGACCAGATTGCGTATAACGGGAACTTGAACACGGATTTTCTTTCCCCGCTTGACAACAGTTTCGTATCTCATAGGGACGAAACAGCCTAATTTCTCCTTTTCGAGCAGGCGGATAGCATCCAGCTCTCTGCGGTAGGTGGCACGCATGGCATGCCAAATTTCGGTCTCTTTCTCCTGCTCCATTCTCCTGTTTTTCTTATAGAAGGATATTCTTCCGGGGCTTTGAATTTCTCGCATCAAACTGAAATTCAATCATTTACAAGTGAATACCATAAAATATAACGGATTTTAGTATTCCTTTTATTCCAAATTTGTTCTGGTACACTTATCTTACAGATAAGATACTATAAACGAATGAGTTATATGCACAC
>NZ_QTLY01000002.1:415-124651 GCF_003602895.1 Bacteroides sp. AF29-11 | reverse complement strand
GATAAGATACTATAAACGAATGAGTTATATGCACACAGGTGTTTTTTAAACGTTCGTTTAATGTTCGCAAAGATAAGGTGTATTTTTGAATCTCGCAAAATGTTTAATAAAAATATTCTATAAATTTCTTTTTAGTGAGTATAATACTTTGTCAGTAAGCCTATTGCATTGTATTTCTCTAACTTCTTCCTTTTACTAATTTTTAAGTAATCTTCCCTCTTTAATTTTCTTAAATATTGACGTTCAAAAAACGAACGTTTAAAAAACACCTTTCTTCTCACATCCATACCACTATTAATCAATCAATTACTAAGCACAACAGATATTTTTCATCATTAGATACATATCACTACTTGTACTCTTTTTCCGCACAAAAAACAGCTTTTATTATCCATAATAAAAGGGCTACACCTTTTCCTCCTCATGGTGTAGCCTTAAACACAAAAGGGTGTAGCTATCCAAGGCAAATGGTGTAGCCCTTTTTCAAGAAAAAGAGCCCAATGGGATGCTAATATAGGACAATCAGTTAACTGCTTTTCCTATAACTTTTTACCGCCCACAGATTGAAGACCAATGCAAAGACCAACAAGGCTCCCAACTGCGGCAGCAGTTCGGCAAATCCGCCGCCACGGAGATAGATGGTACGCATTACCTCTACAAAATAGCGCAGCGGATTGATACGCGTAATCCATTGCGCCCATTGAAGGATTGTACGCATCATGCTCGGAAGTCAGTCCCGACTACGAATTCCAAGTCATCATGCCCACTGCCAATTTTCTGCCCGTGCTACAGAATTCCATTCTTTCGGAAGCTTATACACGAAACGGAATCCGCCTTTCATGCAACAACGAGGAATGGGCACACATCAGCCACTTTTGCTGAAACACCGTAATCTACTGGTGTTTCAAATATCAGACGAACTGAACTTTCCCAATCCGTCGTTCTTCTCGAAGTTCTTCAAACGTATGACGGGGATGACACCGGCGGAATACCAGAAACAAACCTGACCTCAAAACAGCTGTCCTATACGGGAGCCTGACGGTCCGTCGCAAGAGTCCGCTTCCAATGCCAGCATCCCTTGTTTGGCTGCCAGTCCACCGGCATAGCCTATCAGCGTATGGTTACTGCCCACCACACGATGGCAGGGGATGAGTATGGAGAGGGCATTTGCCCCATTGGCAGCCGCCACCGCACGTATGGCTTTCGGATTGCCCAGCTTTCGTGAAAGCTCGCCGTAGGACACTGTTTTTCCGTAAGGGATGTTCTGCAACTCCTGCCACACCGTCCGCTGGAATTCTGTTCCGACTGCAAGCAGTGGAACATCGAATATGGTCCGCTTACAGGCAAAATACTCATCCAACTGAATGATTGCCCTTGCAATCACTTCCGAAGTGCCTTCCTCATAATCGGCATGCAGCGCCTGCCGTATGCGCTTATCAACGGTTACTCTACGTTTCTCGTTCAGCATCCAGTCGCATAGGCAGAGTTTATCGCCGAAAGAGCCGAGGAGCAACTCGCCATAAGGAGATTGATAGTATTGGGTCAAAATTGTTTCCATCGAACTTAGTTTTCAGCAAAGATAGCAAATTAAACTATCATTTGTACTCCGCCCACGACTTGATAGCCAAATCATCCGGTGTCATCGTGCAGAATGCATTGATGAACGCACTTGCCAGACGGGCATTCGTTATCAACGGAATATTGAGGTCGATGGCGGCACGGCGTATCTTGTAGCCGTTATCCAACTCGCCTGCGGTGAGGTTCTTCGGAATATTGACCACCATGTCTATCTCCTTGCGGTGCAGCATGTCGAGTGCCTGTGGCTGGCGTTCGGGTTCGCTGGGCCAGTAGACGCGCGTATTCTCCACACCGTTCTCCGTAAGGAAGTTGCTGGAACCACCCGTGGCAAATATCTTATACCCCTTCTTCTGAAGCATACGCGCGGCAGAAAGCATGTCCACTTTCTGCTTCGGAGTACCGGTAGAAAGCAGGATATTTTTCTCTGGAATACGATATCCCACGGAGAGCATCGCCTTGAGAATGGCGCAGGAAGTATCGCTGCCGATGCAACCCACCTCGCCCGTACTTGCCATATCCACCCCCAGTACCGGGTCGGCCTTCTGCAGACGGTTGAAGGAGAACTGGCTCGCCTTGATGCCTACATAATCCAAATCGAACAGATTCTTGTCCGGCTTCTGTACCGGAATGCCGAGCATCACCTTCGTGGCAAGTTCAATAAGGTTTATCTTCAGCACCTTGCTGACAAACGGGAACGAACGGCTGGCACGGAGGTTGCACTCAATCACCTTGATGTCGTTCTCGCGTGCCAGATACTGGATATTGAACGGACCGGAGATGTTCAGCTCACGGGCAATCTCGCGGCTGATGCGCTTGATGCGGCGCACCGTCTCCACATACAACTTTTGTGGCGGGAACTGGATAGTGGCGTCACCGGAATGCACTCCGGCAAACTCGATATGCTCACTGATGGCGTACGCGATAATCTCTCCATCTTGCGCCACAGCATCCATCTCCACCTCCTTGGCATGCTCAATGAACTGGCTCACCACTACGGGATGTTTCTTGCTGACATTCGCCGCCAGCTTCAGGAAGCGTTCCAGCTCCTCCCGGTTGGAACAGACGTTCATCGCAGCGCCGGACAATACGTAGGAAGGACGGACCAATACCGGGAAGCCCACCTTATACACAAAGGCGTTGATGTCCTCCAGGGAGGTCAGCGCCCGCCATTCGGGTTGGTCTACACCAATGCGGTCGAGCATGGCGGAGAACTTGTCACGGTCCTCGGCATTGTCGATGCTCCTGGCGCTTGTGCCGAGAATAGGTACCTTCTGCGCATCGAGGCGCAGGGCAAGGTTATTCGGTATCTGACCACCGGTAGAGACAATCACCCCGTGGGGATTCTCCAGTTCGAGAATATCCATCACACGCTCGAAGGTGAGCTCGTCGAAGTAAAGACGGTCGCACATGTCATAGTCCGTAGACACGGTTTCGGGGTTGTAGTTTATCATGACACTGCGGTAGCCTTCCTGGCGGATGGTGTTCAGGGCCTGCACGCCGCACCAGTCGAACTCTACGGAAGAACCGATGCGGTAGGCGCCGGAGCCCAATACGACGATGGACTTGTGGTCGCCGAGGTAACGGACATCATTTGCCGTGCCACTATACGTCAGGTAGAGATAGTTGGTCTGTGCGGGATATTCGGCGGCAAGGGTATCTATCTGCTTCACTACGGGCAGAATGCCTGCACTCTTGCGGAAATTGCGGACGGCAAGGATGGCTTCTTCGCCGTCCATTGCTTGTTCCAAGCCGAGGGCACGGGCTATCTGGAAATCAGAGAAGCCTTGTACTTTGGCTTTACGCAATAAGTCCACGGGAATCATTGGCAACTCTCCATCAGCCATAAAAGAGTGCAGTTCCCTGCTGGTATCCATGATGTTCATCAACTTCTCCAGGAACCAACGGTCTATCTTGGTCAATTCGTGCACCTGGTCCACCGTATACCCGGCACGGAAGGCTTTGGAGATGACAAAGATACGCTTGTCCGTCGGTTCGCGCAGAGCCTTGTCCAAATCGGCAATCACCAGTTCCTTGTTCTCTACGAAGCCGTGCATGCCCTGGCCTATCATGCGAAGCCCCTTCTGGATGGCTTCCTCGAAAGTACGGCCGATAGCCATCACCTCGCCTACCGACTTCATGCTCGAACCCAGCTCTTTGTCCACCCCGTGGAACTTGCCCAAATCCCAACGCGGTATCTTGCAGACCACATAGTCCAGGGCGGGTTCGAAGAAAGCGCTTGTGGTCTTTGTCACAGAGTTGTTCAAGTCGAACAAGCCATAGCCCAAGCCGAGTTTTGCCGCTACAAATGCCAACGGATAACCCGTTGCTTTAGAGGCAAGTGCAGACGAACGGCTCAAGCGTGCATTTACCTCGATTACCCGGTAGTCCTCGCTCATCGGGTCGTAGGCATACTGCACGTTACACTCTCCCACAATGCCGATGTGACGGATAATGCGGATAGCGAGTTCACGCAATTTATGATAGTCCGTATTGCTCAACGTCTGTGACGGGGCAATAACGATGGACTCACCTGTATGGATGCCCAGGGGGTCGAAGTTCTCCATGTTGCAGACCGTGATGCAGTTGTCGAAGCGGTCGCGCACCACCTCGTATTCCACTTCCTTCCATCCCTTCAGCGATTTCTCCACCAGCACCTGCGGGGAGAAGGAGAAGGCTTTCTCCACCAGCACATTCAGCTCTTCTTCATTGTCGCAGAAGCCCGAACCCAGTCCGCCAAGCGCGTATGCGGCACGGACAATGACCGGATATCCCAGTTCCCGGGCTGCGCGACGGGCATCGGCGGCATTCTCCACGGCTTCGCTCTTGATGGTCTTCACATCAATCTCATTCAGTTTCTGCACAAAGATTTCACGGTCCTCCGTGTCAATGATGGCCTGCACGGGAGTGCCGAGAACCGTCACGCCGTACTTCTCGAAAATCTTGTCTTTATAGAGGGAAACACCGCAGTTCAGTGCCGTCTGCCCACCAAAAGCAAGCATGATGCCGTCCGGGCGCTCCTTCTCTATCACCTTCTCCACGAAGTAAGGAGTGACGGGCAGGAAGTAAATCTGGTCGGCAACTCCTTCCGAGGTCTGTACCGTGGCAATGTTCGGATTGATGAGAACCGTGTAGATGCCTTCCTCCTTCAATGCCTTGAGCGCCTGCGAACCGGAGTAGTCAAATTCTCCTGCCTCACCGATTTTCAGTGCACCGGAACCGAGCAGCAGGACTTTCTTTATATTGTTTTCTTTCATTTGCATATCTGTTTATTAAAAATGTAATAGTAGTAATAAAACCTTATCTTTCTCTTACCTTACACAATCAGTCACTAATTGAATGGCATTCAGTATAGGACTGAAAGGTATTCACTCTGGGACTGAATGACATTCAGTATGGGACTCATTATACCGTCTTTTACATACTGATTATCAAGAGATTACGAACGCAACCATTCTTGATAAAATTCTCTTACTAAAGCAACTTCACAAAGTCATCAAAAAGAAACTCCGTATCCGTCGGCCCGCTGGCAGCTTCGGGATGAAACTGTGCGGAGAACCAGGGATTGCATTTGTGGCGGATTCCTTCATTAGAACCATCGTTCATATTGATGAAAAGCGGTTCCCAGTCTTCTGTCAGCGTGTTGTTGTCTACGGCATACCCATGATTCTGTGAGGTGATGAAGCAACGTTCCGTACCCACCATACGCACCGGTTGGTTATGGCTGCGGTGGCCGTATTTCAATTTGTATATCTTGGCGCCCCCAGCTTTGGAAAGCAACTGGTTTCCCATACAGATGCCGAAGATGGGCAGTTTATCGTTCTGCATTGCCTTGCGGATATGCTGCACGGCAGCATCGCAGGTATCGGGGTCGCCAGGGCCGTTGGAGATGAACAATCCGTCGAACTCCATCCCAGTATAATCATAGTCCCAGGGAACGCGAATCACTTCCACGTCACGTTTCAGCAGGCAGCGGATGATGTTATGCTTGACGCCGCAATCCACAAGGAGCACTTTCTTCTTACCGGTTCCTTCGTTGTAACGGATAACCTCCTTGCAGCTAACTTTATCCACATAATTCACATCGGCATAAGAGGCCTCAGGCATTTCATCCGATTCATCATCAAAGGCGATACGTCCCATCATCACCCCATGCTCGCGAAGCACCTTCGTCAGTTCGCGGGTATCGATGCCCGTGATGCCCGGAATCTGTTCGCGTTTCAGCCAGTCACCGAGGCTTTCCACCGCATTCCAATGGCTATAATTTTCGCTATAATCGCTTACAATAATGGCTTCGGCATGGATATGCTCGCTCTCCATAAAAGTGGCAAGCCCATTCGGTTCGAGAGTAAAAGGCGGCACACCGTAATTGCCCACCAACGGATAGGTGAGCGTCATCAGCTGTCCGGCATACGAAGGGTCGGTCAGGCTTTCGGGATAACCCGTCATGGCTGTGTTGAAGACCACCTCTCCCGCTACCGGTTTTTCAAAACCGAACGACTTGCCGTGGAAGCGGCTCCCGTCGTCGAGGATTAGAGTTACATTTCTCATTGATTCAATTAAAATTGATAAACTTGTTCTATATAATCAATAAATGCCTTGTTCAGCAGCTTCACACCGCCCGGCGTAGGATAATCGCCGCTGAAGTACCAGTCACCCGGATGCTTGGGGCAGGCCTCATGCAGCCCCTCGAGAGGCTGGTAGACAATCTGCACTTTGGCTTTCGTCCCTTTCGGAGTAAGAAGCTCCACCATCTTGGCAGAGATTTCCTCATCAGTGAAAGGAGCATAAATCTCCTTCACGTAATTCACCATCTGTTCTTTGGGCAGGCCTACCTGCTCTTTGGACTTGCGGTAGGCGGCGGCAATCACATCGCGCATCTCACGCTCCTTCAGCAGTTCCACAGCAGCCTTGAAGGCGATGAATTCGCTCATCTTAGCCATATCGATGCCGTAGTAGTCGGGATAGCGTACCTGCGGTGAAGAGCTTACAATGACTATCTTCTTTGGCTCCAGACGGTCAAGGATGCCGATGATGCTCTGCTTCAGGGTGGTTCCACGCACTATCGAGTCGTCGATGATGACCAGATTATCCACTCCCGGGACAAGGCTTCCGTAAGTGATGTCGTACACATGGGCGGCAAGGTCGTTCCGGCTGTTTCCTTCGGCTATGAAGGTACGCAGCTTGATGTCCTTGATTGCCACCTTCTCGCTCCGTATGCGCCGCGACAAGATATGCTCCAGTTCGTCGTGGCTGGGACTATGCCCCAAGGCGGCAATCTGCTGCACCTTCTCCTCGTTGAGGTAGTCGTCCAATCCCTGCAACATACCGTAGAAGGCGACTTCTGCCGTATTGGGGATGAAGGAGAAGACGGTATGGTCCACATCGTTGTCGATGGCTTTCAATATGTTGGGTACAAGTTTCTCACCCAGCAGTTTACGTTCCCGGTAAATGTCCACATCACTGCCCCGGCTGAAGTAGATGCGCTCGAAGGAACAAGGCTTCACCTCGCGCGGCTTGTTGATTTGCACGGTGCGCACCTTGCCGGCCTTGTTGATAAACATGGCTTGTCCGGGTTGCAGCTCCTTGATGGATTCGACAGGAACATTAAGGGCTGTCTGTATCACGGGACGTTCGCTGGCAAGCACCGCTATCTCGTCGTCCTGATACCAGAAGGCTGTACGGATGCCCCATGGGTCGCGTACGGCAAAAGTCTCTCCGCTTCCGGTAAGTCCGCACATCACGTATCCCCCGTCCCACTCCTTGCTCGAAGTGCGCAGCACGTTGGCAAGGTCGATGTGGTTTTCTATATAATGGGTGATGTCCATGCCTGCCAGCCCTTCCGATTCGGCAAGGTTGAAGAGGCGCTCCACTTCGCGGTCGAGGCGATGTCCCAACTGCTCCAGCATGATGTAGGTATCGGCATATTTGCGCGGATGCTGGCCGATGGCGGTAATGCGTGCGAAGATTTCATCCACATTCGTCATGTTGAAGTTGCCGCAGAGGGCAAGATTCTTGGCACGCCAGTTGTTTCTCCGGAGGAACGGGTGCACGTACGAGATGCCAGACTTGCCGGTAGTGGAGTAACGCAGGTGTCCCATATAGACCTCCCCTGCAAAGGGCAGCACACGCTTGGCATAGTCCGCATCGTGCAGCTGTTCCTTGGTCAAGTCCTTGAAGTGGCCCTGCACCGTACCGAAAATTTCGGTAATGGCGCCCGAGCCGAGAGCACGCTCACGGAACATATATTCCTCGCCGGGACTGGCTTCCAGTTTCACGCAGGCCAGTCCGGCACCTTCCTGCCCACGGTTGTGTTGTTTCTCCATCAGGAGATAGAGCTTGTTGAGTCCGTACATCCATGTTCCGTACTTCTCTTCATAGTACTCCAGCGGTTTCAGCAGGCGTATCATGGCGACGCCGCATTCATGCTTCAGTTGTTCCATCTATCTATTTACAATTTACCATTTACAATGTACAATTTTAAGTGTACAATTTTCTTTTCCTTATTATAGCATACAATTACCATTTACATTTACCCCTCCCAAGCGCAGCCCCATTGTACATTGTAAATGGTAAATTGTACATGTCCTCATTCTACAGTCACCGACTTCGCAAGATTCCTCGGCTGGTCCACATCCATTCCCTTGCACACGGCAATGTGATAGGCAAGTAATTGCAGAGGTACCGTAGTTATTAACGGATCAAGGCACTCCATTGTTTCGGGAAGCTCGATGCAAGTGTCGGCTATTTTACTGATGACCGTATCTCCCTTTGTCACAATGGCGATAACCCTGCCTTTACGCGCCTTTATTTCCTGGATATTGCTCAGCACCTTTTCATAAAGCCCATTCCGGGTGGCAATGACCACTACCGGCATTTCGGCATCCACCAGGGCAATGGGACCATGCTTCATTTCGGCGGCAGGATAGCCCTCGGCATGGATATACGAAATCTCCTTCAACTTCAAAGCACCTTCCAGGGCTACGGGATAACTGTATCCGCGTCCCAGATAGATAAAGTTGTGTGCATAGGTGAATATCTTGGAAAGTTCCGCTATGCGGCCGTTCAGTTTCAAGACCTCCTTCATCTTGTCGGGGATATGTCCCAATTCCTTGACAATTGCCAGGTATTGCCCTTCGTCCATCGTCTTTTTCTCTTTGGCAAGTGTCAGGGCCAGCATGGTAAGCACCGTTACCTGCCCGGTGAAGGCTTTGGTGGATGCCACCCCTATTTCCGGTCCCACGTGGATATAGGAACCCGTGTGCGTGGCACGGGGAATGCTGGAACCGACGGCATTGCAGATGCCGTATATAAATGCCCCACGGTTTCTGGCAAGCTCCACGGCAGCCAGCGTATCGGCCGTTTCACCGCTTTGCGAGATGGCAATCACCACATCGTTGCTGTCAATCACCGGGTCGCGGTAACGGAACTCACTGGCATACTCCACCTCCACCGGAATACGGCAGAAGCTTTCAATCAAATGCTTGCCGATGAGGGCGGCATGCCATGACGTACCGCATGCCACGATGACAAAGCGTTTGGCCGCCAGCAGACGTTCCTTATAATCAATCACTGCAGAAAGAACCACGTTCGTACCCTCCACATTGATACGCCCGCGCATGCAGTCGTGAATGCAGCCGGGCTGTTCGAAGATTTCCTTCAGCATGAAGTGCGGATAACCGCCCTTCTCCAGCTGGCCGAGATTGAGCGCTACCGTCTTTACCTCGTGCGGACATTCCACATTCTTCAGGTTAACAACCTTCAGCTTCTCTCCCCGACGGATGAGGGCAATCTCTTCGTCTTCCAGATACACCACCTTATCCGTGTATTCCACAATCGGCGTGGCATCCGAAGCCAGGAAAAACTCTCCTTCACCGATGCCCACCACCAGCGGACTGCTCTTGCGTGCAGCGATTATCCCATCCGGATTGTCCTTGTCGAGCACCGCAATGGCATACGCCCCAATCACTTCCTGCAAGGCAAGTTGCACCGCCGTCAGCAGGTCAATATGGTTTGTCACCTGAATGTATTCAATGAGCTGTACCAGCACCTCGGTATCAGTGCTGCTTTTAAATACATAACCTTTGGCTTGAAGTTTTTCTTTAAGGACGGCGTAGTTTTCAATAATGCCGTTATGGATGAGGGCGAGGCGTTCGGAAGAGGAATAATGGGGATGGGCATTGACGGAACAAGGTTCTCCATGAGTAGCCCAACGTGTATGTGCAATACCAATGTTACCGGAAATATCTTTTTGAGCAACGAAAGTTTCAAGTTCCGAAACCTTACCTTTCGCTTTGTACACGTTCAACTGTCGGTTATCACTGATTAATGCTACCCCTGCACTATCATATCCACGGTACTCCAACCGCTTCAGACCTTTGATAAGAATGGGGTAGGCTTTCCTTTGACCTATATAGCCTACTATTCCACACATAATGTATCAGTATTTGATTTTGCGCTGCAAATATACATATTCTTAAGAACATAAAGTTAATCTTTTCACTATTTATTTATCAAAAGAATAGAAAAAAGTTGTTTTTACATCAAAAAGTTAAAGAAAGTATTATTTTAAAAGCAAAAGGCTTAATTTATAAATCCAAATCAAACCGTCTGATTTTGATTTAGGATTAAAAGAAAACAGAGGGTGTTTTCTATCAATTCATAACTTCATCTTCTATCGCAGGAATTTTGCAAGAAAGAAGGCAGGAATACATATTAGCATTTTGCAATTAATACCATATATTTGCCGAACATTTTGAAACCACAAACAATATTATACAGCAATAAAGAAAGCTTATAATCATGAAACAAGAACTTTTTAACAACAAAACAAAAGCAGAGGATTACCAGCGACAGCCCAAACAGTTGGGCTTGTATGAGGCATCCCATGAGCACGATGCCTGCGGAGTAGGCATGCTGGTCAATATCCAGGGAGGAAAATCACATGAACTGGTAGAATCGGCATTGAAGGTACTGGAAAACATGCGCCACCGTGGAGCGGAAGGGGCGGACAACAAAACCGGAGACGGTGCCGGCATCATGCTGCAGATACCGCACGAATTCATTCTGTTGCAGGGCATTCCCGTTCCCGAGAAGGGAAAATACGGCACCGGCCTGCTTTTCCTTCCCAAAGACGGAAAAGACCAGGCTGTCATCTTGAGCGTCATTATCGAAGAGATTGAAAAGGAGGGATTGACCCTGATGCATCTGCGCAACGTGCCCACTTGCCCCGAAATATTGGGAGAAGCGGCTCTTGCCAACGAACCGGACATCAAGCAAATTTTCATCACCGGATTTACGGAAAGCGAAACCGCCGACCGCAAACTCTATATAATAAGGAAAAGGATAGAGAACAGAATACGCAAGTCGGACATCCCCACCCGCGAGGATTTCTACATCGTCTCGCTCTCTACGAAGAACATCGTCTACAAGGGCATGCTCTCTTCTTTGCAGTTGCGCAACTACTTCCCCGACCTCACCAACAGCTACTTCACCAGCGGGCTGGCATTGGTGCACTCCCGTTTCAGCACCAACACTTTCCCCACCTGGGGACTGGCACAGCCTTTCCGCCTGCTGGCACACAACGGCGAAATCAATACCATCCGCGGCAACCGCGGCTGGATGGAAGCCCGTGAGAGTGTACTCTCCTCTCCCGCCCTGGGAGACATCCGGGAGATACGCCCCATCGTGCAACCGGGCATGAGCGACAGTGCCTCACTGGACAATGTGCTCGAGTTTCTCATCATGTCGGGCCTGAGCCTGCCGCACGCCATGGCCATGCTCGTACCGGAATCCTTCAACGAAAAGAATCCCATCAGCGAAGATTTGAAAGCTTTCTATGAATACCACTCCATCCTGATGGAGCCGTGGGACGGACCGGCGGCACTGCTTTTCAGCGACGGGCGCTATGCAGGCGGCATGCTCGACAGGAACGGACTGCGCCCTGCACGCTACCTGATTACGCAGGGCGGCATGATGGTAGTGGCCAGCGAAGTCGGCGTGATGGATTTCGAGCCGGGAGACATCAAGGAAAAAGGACGCCTGCAACCGGGCAAGATACTGCTTATAGACACCGAGAAAGGCGAAATATATTATGACGGCGAACTGAAGAAACAACTTGCCGAAGCCAAACCATACCGCACTTGGCTGGCCGGCAACCGCATCGAGCTGGACGAACTGAAAAGCGGTCGCAAAGTCTCCCATAGCGTGGAGAACTACGACAGCATGCTGCGCATCTTCGGCTACTCCAAAGAAGACGTGGAACGGCTGATTGTCCCGATGTGTACCACCGGTGCCGAACCCATCAACTCCATGGGCAATGACACCCCGCTGGCAGTACTCTCGGACAAGCCGCAACTACTGTACAACTATTTCCGCCAGCAGTTTGCCCAAGTCACCAACCCTCCTATCGACCCGATACGCGAAGAACTGGTAATGTCGCTGACCGAATACATCGGAGCCGTAGGCATGAACATACTGACACCCAGCGAAAACCATTGCAAGATGGTGAGGTTGAACCATCCCATCCTGAACAACGCCCAGCTGGATATTCTCTGCAACATCCGGTACAAAGGCTTCAAGACCGTGAAACTGCCCCTGCTCTTCGAAGTGACAAAAGGGTGCCAGGGATTGCAGGAAGCATTGGCAACCCTCTGCAAGCAGGCAGAAGAATCCGTCAACGAAGGAGTGAACTACATCGTGCTTTCCGACCGCGACGTAGACGCCGCCCATGCCGCCATTCCGTCACTGCTTGCCGTGTCGGCGGTACACCACCATCTTATCTCCGTGGGCAAACGGGTGCAGACGGCACTGATTGTAGAAAGCGGCGAAATCCGCGAAGTGATGCACGCCGCACTGCTGCTGGGCTTCGGAGCCAGCGCACTGAATCCGTATATGGCTTTTGCCGTCATCGACAAACTGGTGAACGAAAAGGAAATACAGCTCGACTACGCCACTGCCGAAAAGAAATATATCAAGTCCGTCTGCAAAGGCTTGTTCAAGATTATGAGCAAGATGGGCATCAGCACCATCCGTTCTTACCGGGGCGCGAAAATTTTCGAGGCCGTAGGACTGAGCGAGGAGTTGAGCAATGCCTACTTTGGCGGACTGAGTTCACGCATCGGAGGCATACGCCTGGATGAAGTGGCACGCGACGCCATCGCCTTCCACAAGGAAGGGATGGAGGTTCTTAAAAAGAAGGGGGAAGCGGAGCTATTGCCGAACCGCGGACTGTATGCCTTCCGCAAGGATGGTGAGAAGCACGCCTGGAACCCGGAAACCATCAGCACACTGCAACTTGCCACACGCCTGGGAAGCTATAAGAAATTCAAGGAGTTCACTGCCATGGTAGACAGCAAGGAATCTCCCATCTTCCTGCGCGATTTCCTCGACTTCCGCCGCGCTCCTATCAGCATAGACCGGGTGGAACCGGTAGAGAACATCGTACAGCGCTTTGTCACCGGCGCCATGTCCTACGGCTCCATCAGCCGCGAAGCCCACGAAGCCATGGCTATTGCCATGAACAAGCTGCATGGCCGGAGCAATACGGGCGAAGGAGGCGAAGACCGGGCACGCTTCATGCCGCGCGAAGACGGCACCAGTCTGCGCAGCGCCATCAAGCAGGTGGCCTCAGGACGTTTCGGTGTCACCGCAGAATATCTGGTGAATGCGGACGAAATACAGATAAAGATTGCCCAAGGCGCCAAGCCGGGCGAAGGTGGGCAGCTGCCGGGCTTCAAAGTGGATGAAGTGATTGCCAAGACACGCCACTCCATTCCGGGCATCTCGCTGATTTCCCCCCCACCCCACCACGACATTTACTCCATCGAAGACCTGGCACAGCTCATCTTCGACCTAAAGAACGTGAACCCACGGGCAAAAATCAGCGTGAAGCTGGTGGCAGAAAGCGGTGTGGGCACCATTGCCGCCGGTGTGGCAAAGGCAAAGGCCGATTTGATAGTCATCTCGGGTGCAGAGGGCGGTACGGGAGCCTCTCCTGCATCATCCATCCGCTATGCCGGCATCTCGCCCGAACTCGGCTTGAGCGAAACGCAGCAGACACTGGTGCTGAACGGCCTGCGCGGACAAGTGATGCTGCAAGTGGACGGACAGCTCAAAACAGGCCGCGACATCATACTGATGGCAATGCTCGGAGCCGAAGAATTCGGTTTCGCCACCAGTGCCCTGATTGTACTGGGTTGCGTAATGATGCGCAAATGTCACCAGAACACCTGCCCCGTAGGGGTGGCGACACAGAACGGAGAACTGCGCAAACGCTTCCGCGGACGCAGCGAGTATCTGGTGAACTTCTTCACGTTCCTGGCGCAGGAAGTACGCGAATACCTGGCGGAAATCGGTGTGGAACGCCTGGATGACATCATTGGACGCACAGACCTTATCGTCCGCAAGCCGGATGACGGAATCAGGAAACATCAGTTGATAAGCTTCGACAAACTACTGGCACGCGTAGACAACGAAGCCGCCATCCACCACGTCACCGACCAACAGCATGGCATCGACCATGTGAAAGATGTAGAGATGCTACATGCCGCCGCCGAAGCCGTAGAGAACCAGAAGGAAATCTCGCTGGAGTACACCATCGCCAATACCGACCGTGCCTGCGGCGCCATGCTCTCTGGTGTCATTGCCGCAAAATACGGAGAAAAAGGGTTGCCCGAACATACGCTGAACGTGAAGTTCAAAGGCTCCGCCGGGCAGAGTTTCGGGGCATTCCTTGTCCCGGGTGTCAACTTCAAGCTGGAAGGCGAGGCCAACGATTATCTGGGCAAAGGTCTGAGTGGCGGACGCATCGCAGTCCTGCCCCCAGTACGGAGCAACTTCGAGGCGGAGAAAAACACGATTGCAGGCAACACCCTGCTTTATGGCGCCACAAGCGGTGAAGTTTACATCAACGGCCGTGCAGGCGAGCGCTTTGCCGTCCGCAACTCCGGTGCCACAGCCGTAGTGGAGGGTGTAGGCGACCACTGCTGCGAGTATATGACCGGCGGGCGCGTGGTAGTACTCGGACAGACGGGACGCAACTTTGCCGCAGGCATGTCCGGCGGTGTGGCCTACGTATGGAACCGGGACGGCAACTTCGACTATTTCTGCAACATGGAAATGGTAGAACTGAGTCTCATCGAAGAGGCCTCCTACCGCAAGGAACTGCACGAGCTCATCCGCCAGCACTACCTGTACACCGGTTCCAAACTGGCACGCACCATGCTCGATGACTGGCCACGCTATGCCGACCAGTTCATTCAGGTAGTCCCTATCGAATACAAAAAAGTGCTGCAAGAGGAGCAGATGCAGAAATTGCAACAGAAGATTGCAGAAATGCAACGCGATTATTGAATCGCGAATTAATAATGAAATAATGAAAGACTGAGGAAATTCCCCTTTCATTCTTTAATTCTTTAACTTTTTAATTTGTTCATCATGGGAGATCCAAAAGCATTCCTCAATATCCCCCGCCAAGAGGCGGGTTACCGTCCGATACACGAACGTATCACAGACTTCAGCCAAGTGGAACAGACACTGAACAGCCACGACCGCAAGCTCCAGGCCTCGCGCTGTATGGACTGCGGTGTACCCTTCTGCCACTGGGCATGTCCGCTGGGCAATAAAGACCCGGAATTCCAAGACGCGCTCTACCGGGGCAAATGGCGCGAAGCCTATCAAATACTGAACAGTACGAATGATTTTCCGGAATTTACGGGACGCATCTGCCCTGCCCTTTGCGAGAAGTCGTGCGTACTGAAACTCTCGTGCAACGAACCGGTCACTATCCGCGAGAATGAAGCCGCCATTGCCGAGGCTGCTTTTCGCGAGGGCTACATCACCCCCCTCCAGCCCGAACGCAACGGAAAGAAAGTAGCCGTCATCGGCGCCGGCCCTGCCGGATTGAGCGTTGCCGTACGGCTGAACGCCAAAGGTTACGAAGTTACCCTATTCGACAGCAAACCGATGCCGGGAGGACTGCTGCGCTATGGCATCCCCAACTTCAAGCTGGACAAAGCCGTCATCGACCGCCGCATGAAAATCCTCGAGGCCGAAGGTATCTTGTTCAAGATGGGAGTCCATGTCGATGTGCAGAAACTGCCCGTCGGATTCGATGCCTACGCCATTTGTACCGGTACGCCCACCGCCCGCGACCTCTCCATTCCGGGCAGGGAGCTGAAAGGCATCTACTTTGCCCTCGACATGCTGGCACAGCAGAACCATATTCTGGATGGAGATACCTTCCCGAAAGACCAGCTCGTCAACGCCCGCGGCAAACGGGTACTCGTCATCGGCGGCGGCGATACCGGGTCTGACTGTATAGGCACCAGCATTCGCCAGGGAGCCGTCAGCGTAACCCAGATTGAAATTATGCCCCAACCGCCCATAGGACACAACCCGGATACTCCCTGGCCGCAATGGCCCGTCGTACTGAAAACCACCAGCAGCCACGAAGAAGGCTGTACCCGTCGATGGTCCCTCGCCTCTACCCGGTTCATCGGGAAGAATGGCAAGGTATGCGGTGTGGAAGTGGAAGAAGTGGAGTGGCTTCCGGCAACAGACGGTAACCGCCCTACCATGAAATCTACGGGTAAGAAAGAGGTCATCGAAGCCGATATGGTGCTTCTTGCCATGGGTTTCCTCAAGCCCGAGCAACCGAAGTTTGCAGAGAACGTATTCGTGGCAGGCGATGCCGCCCACGGCGCCAGCCTCGTAGTACGTGCCTTGGCCGACGGACGACGAGTGGCAACAGAGATAGACCGTTACCTCGAACCTCTAAAAGAAAACAAGAAATGATTTCCCTTTCTTTAATTTTTAACCTTTAATTTTTAATTCTCATGTGTGGAATAGCAGGAATCTTCAACATACAGTCGCAAACTCCTGAATTGAGAAACAAAGCGCTACGGATGGCGCAGAAAATCCGTCATCGCGGACCGGACTGGAGTGGTATCTACGTAGGCGGCTCCGCCATCCTCGCCCACGAACGCCTCTCCATTGTCGACCCGGAATCCGGTGGACAACCCTTGTATTCACCCGACCGCAAACAGGTGCTTGCCGTCAATGGCGAGATTTACAACCATCGCGACATCCGTGCCCGCTATGCCGGAAAATACGCCTTCCAGACCGGTTCCGACTGCGAAGTCATCCTTGCCCTTTACAAAGACAAAGGCGTCCGCTTCCTCGAAGAGCTGAACGGCATCTTCGCCTTCGCCCTCTATGATGAAGAAACGGACGATTACCTCATCGCCCGCGACCCCATCGGCGTAATCCCCCTTTATATAGGACGCGACAAGGATGGACACATCTACTTCGGCAGTGAGCTGAAAGCCCTTGAGGGTTTCTGCGACGAGTATGAGCCTTTCCTTCCCGGCCACTACTACCGTGGCCGCGAGGGCAAGATGCACCGCTGGTACACCCGCGACTGGATGGACTATGCCGCTGTGAAGGACAACTACACTCCTGCCGCCGAACGCAACGCTGCGCCGGCTTCGATAGGCCGAACAGCCTACGGCACACAAGTCACTGCCGTGCACGATGCCCTCGAAGCCGCCGTACAGCGCCAGTTGATGTCCGACGTCCCCTACGGTGTCCTGCTCAGTGGCGGACTCGATTCTTCCGTCATCTCTGCCATCGCCAAGAAATATGCCGCCAAACGCATCGAGACAGACAACAAGGCAGATGCCTGGTGGCCGCAGCTCCATTCCTTCGCCGTCGGCTTGAAGGGTGCTCCCGACTTGATTAAAGCCCGCGAAGTGGCCCGTCATATCGGTACCGTGCATCACGAGATAAACTATACCGTTCAGGAAGGCCTCGATGCTGTCCGCGACGTCATCTATTTCATTGAGACTTACGACATAACCACTGTCCGCGCCTCCACCCCCATGTATCTGCTGGCACGTGTCATCAAAAGCATGGGCATCAAGATGGTACTCAGCGGCGAAGGTGCGGACGAGGTGTTCGGCGGTTACCTTTACTTCCACAAGGCGCCCACCCCGCAAGCCTTTCACGAAGAAACCGTGCGCAAGCTCTCCAAACTGCATCTGTACGACTGCCTCCGTGCCAACAAAAGCCTTGCAGCCTGGGGAGTGGAAGGACGTGTCCCCTTCCTCGACAAAGAATTCCTGGATATTGCCATGCGCATCAATCCGGCAGTCAAGATGTGCCCCGGCAAGGAGATAGAAAAGAAAGTAGTCCGCGAAGCCTTTGCCGACATGCTCCCTCAGAACGTTGCCTGGCGGCAGAAAGAACAGTTCTCCGACGGTGTGGGCTACAGTTGGATTGATACGCTGAAAGCCGTCACTGCCGCTGCCGTCAGCGACGAACAGATGGCACGTGCAGCCGAACGTTTCCCGATACACACCCCACAAAACAAGGAAGAGTATTATTACCGTACCATCTTCGAAGAGCATTTCCCCAGTGAAAGCGCGGTCCGGAGTGTTCCCAGCGTACCCAGTGTGGCATGCTCCACCGCCGAAGCGCTGGCATGGGACGTCTCTTTCCAAGGAAAGAACGACCCCAGCGGACGGGCTGTAGCGGGGGTACACGAAGAAGCATACAAGGATTAAAAAAAGAGCTGCCGACAGATTTCCTGCCAGCAGCTCTTCTCATTTTTTATTTATCAAATCCTATCGGACTAAAACATCATTGTCTGTCCACCAATCACACCTGCCACAGCACTCGCTACGGCAATAATAAGTTTCAAAATCACATTCCACGTTTTCTTCATAAAGATTATCCATTATCTGATTAATAATTCATAGCTACTATTATCCCAGTGGATTCTCACCTTGGTCTCCATCCGAATCCGAGCCTCCTCCTTCCGAACCGGAGCCGCCATCTGTAGAAGTCTTCCCCTTAAGATAATCATCCAAACTCACCAAATCCAGCCTTTCTCCAGCACGGGTAGCAGCCTTCGATATCTTCAGTTCCCTATTCGCCTGAAAACAGATACGGACGCTCTCCACACTCTTGGCTGTCACGTCATCAGCCTTTTCCTCACCTTTCGATTTGGCTGCCAGTATAAAGACACCCAGCCCGGCTATATTAACCGTCTTTCCTTCCAGCAACTGCTCTTTCAGCTTTTCCACAAAGTTCTGCATCGTACTCTTGATGTCACCGATAGACAGAGAAGAGCGGTCCTGCATCTTCTGTGCAATAAACGCCAAATCCACGCTTTGCCCCAATGTCACCAACTGCGGATAATACTTCTTGGGAGAGTTTTCAACCCTGGGGTCCGACGGTCTCTCCACCGTCCTGAAAATTACACTCATACTTTTTTCTTTAGAGATTTAAATTCGTTTTCCTATTCACACGTTTCGTTGATCAACGGTGCAAAGGTGAGGATTAAAAACTATGTAGCCAAAGAAAAAAGGTGCTTGGGAGTAGTTTTTCTGAGAAAAGTGATAAAGTGTTAATTATAAGATAATTGATGCTGAACAAAGAATCTCTTCATGAAACAGATATAAATAAGATACCTTATTTAATCACGTTTAAAAATATCCCTCGTATAGACTTTGTCAGCCACATCATCCAAACATGCGTCATAGCGGTTGGCAATAATGGCCTGCGAGATACGTTTAAACTCCTCCAAGTCATTCACAATAAGCGAACCGAAGAAAGTACTGCCATCTTCCAATGTAGGTTCATAAATCACCAGCTTGGCACCTTTAGCCTTGATACGTTTCATCACCCCTTGAATGGAACTCTGGCGAAAATTATCCGAGTTTGACTTCATGGTCAACCGGAATACACCAATGGTCACCTCCTTTTCTTTCTCCGCATCATATACACTGTTACTTCCGTATGCACCGGCAATGTGCAGCACCCTATCGGCTATAAAGTCCTTACGCGTACGGTTACTCTCCACAATTGCCGATATCATATTCTGAGGCACATCGTTATAGTTGGCAAGCAACTGTTTGGTATCCTTGGGAAGACAATACCCACCATAACCGAAAGAGGGATTATTATAATGTGTACCGATACGGGGATCCAGACCTACACCATTGATTATGGCTTGCGCATCCAACCCCTTCATCTCGGCATATGTATCCAGTTCATTAAAATACGACACACGCAGTGCCAGATAAGTGTTGGCAAAGAGCTTCACTGCCTCTGCCTCTTTCATGCCCATGAAGAGCGTGTCGATGTTCTCTTTCAATGCACCCTCATGCAGCAGCCGGGCAAATATACGTGCAAGTTCTTCTGCTTCAGGATTTCCGATGGCACGAACTGCCGCATTCTCTTCCGCTGACACCCGGCCTTCCAAATCAATCATCTTCGGATAACCAACGATAATACGCGAAGGATACAAGTTATCATAAAGTGCTTTGCTCTCCCTTAGAAATTCCGGAGAGAAAAGCAGGTTAAATTTCTTTCCTTTCAATTCCGGCTTATACTGGAACATTGGGGCATACTTCACGTAAAGCGAACGGCAATACCCTACGGGAATGGTTGATTTAATCACCATCGCGGCATCCGGATTCACCTCAAGGACAAGGTCTATCACATCTTCTATATGGTGCGTATCGAAAAAATTTTTCTGAGGATCATAATTGGTAGGTGCCGCTATTACCACAAAGTCAGCCTCCTTGTAGGCAGACCTGCCATCCAGCGTAGCTGTCAGATTGAGTTCCTTTTCCGAAAGGTACTTCTCGATATATTCATCTTGAATAGGCGACTTCTTATTATTAATCAGTTCCACCTTTTCAGGTACCACATCCACAGCAATCACTTTATGATGTTGTGCCAGCAGTGTCGCAATAGACAGTCCTACATATCCGGTACCGGCTACAGCTATTCGCAAATTCGCAAAATCTTTCATGTCAATTCAATTGGGTTATCATAAAATCAATAATGGATTATTCCATATAAAAGTCCTTATACCATCCGGCAAACTTTCTGAGGCCTTCCCGAAGCGGAGTACTCGGTTTGAAACCGAAATCCCGTTCCAAAGCAGAGGTATCTGCATAAGTCACCGGCACATCACCCGGTTGCATCGGTGCTAATTCCTTATGCGCCTCGAAGTCATAGTCGGTAGGCAATACACCTGCCCTTATCAGTTCCTCCTGCAATATTCGGACAAAATCCAGAAGGTTTTCAGGATGATTATTGCCGATATTATAAACTTTATAAGGCGGTACAGGCAGACTGTCTTCACCCACCCTACGTTCAGGAGCTTTTGCCATCACACGCATCACGCCTTCTACGATGTCATCCACATACGTAAAGTCGCGCTTACAGCTTCCATAATTAAATATCTTAATCTTCTCACCTTTCAGCAACCTATCAGTAAAACCAAAGTAAGCCATATCCGGACGACCTGCGGGACCATACACCGTAAAGAAACGGAGACCTGTGGACGGAATGTCATAAAGTTTAGAGTAAGCATGTGCCATCAGTTCATTACTCTTCTTTGTAGCAGCATAGAGGCTCACGGGATTATCCACCTTGTCATCGGTAGAATAAGGCACCTTTTTGTTCGAACCATACACGCTCGATGAAGAAGCGTAGACCAGATGTTTTACCCCCTCCCTGCCCTCATCATACGAATGGCGACAAGCTTCCAATATATTATAAAAACCTATCAGATTGCTTTCAATATAGGCATCCGGATTGGTGATACTATAGCGCACACCCGCCTGTGCTGCCAGATTCACGACGATTTGCGGCTGATACTCATCAAACAGCTTATCGACAAGCGATTTATCGGCAATGTTTCCTTTGACAAAGACAAATCTGTTTCCAAACTTCGTCAATTGCTCCAACCGCCATTGCTTGATGTTCACATCATAATAGGTATTCAAATTGTCCAAACCCACTACAAGGGTATCGGGCTGCTCCTCCAGCAGGCGCATACAGAGATTGCTGCCGATAAAACCGGCAGCTCCAGTTACTAATACGTTCATGTTTATGATTGATGGATTAATGTGTTTCGCGCAATTACATTGAAAGAATCGCTTCCTTTATCTTTTCAACGATGTATTCCACATCCGCATCCGTCACCCACGGACCTGCCGGCAGACAGAAGCCGACCTTGAATATCTCCTCCTCCACTCCGTTTGTGTAAACCGGAGCATCCGCATACACAGGCTGCTTGTGCATGGGCTTCCACACCGGACGAGTTTCAATCCGGTTTGCTGCCATAAACACACGCAACGCCTCCACGTTGTCATTGGGCTGACAATCTGTCGTGGCACTCTCTACAGCCTTGATTACACCGGCAGCACCGCCTACGGCTGTTCTTATCACCTCCTTGTAGGCATTCTCCTGACCTTGCACCTTCACATCAGCATCCAACGTAGCCGTACAGAGCCAGAAATTAGAGTCATAACGCGAATCGGCAGGTTGCCGATGAATATGCACGCCTTTTACCTCTCTCAACAGTTCCTCATAAAGAGCCTGCACATGCTTGTGATGGTCGATATGTTCCTGTACCACCGTCATCTGTCCGCGACCGATACCTGCACAAATATTACTCATACGATAGTTGTAGCCAATGGCCGTATGCTGATAGTAAGGATAAGCATCACGCGCCTGCGTGGCATACCACATGACGGTATTCTTGTCCTCCACGCTCTGACAAACCAAGGCGCCACCACCCGAAGTCGTAATCATCTTGTTCCCGTTGAAACTCAACACACCGAACTTACCGAAAGTGCCCAATATCCGTCCGTCAAACTTAGAGCCAAAGCCCTCGGCAGCATCCTCCACTACCGGAATATCGTAACGGTCGGCAATTTCCATAATCCGTTTGCAATCGTAAGGCATACCGTAGAGAGCCACCGGAACAATCGCCTTTGGCTTCTTTCCTATCTTGGCGATACGGTCTTTTATCGCCTCCTCCAGCAGCACAGGGTCCATATTCCAAGTTTCCGGCTCAGAACCCACAAATACAGGCTCGGCACCCAGATAAGCGATAGGATGCGAGGAGGCACAGAAAGTAAAGCTCTGTACCAGCACTTCATCTCCCGGACCGACACCGCAGGCTATCAATGCCAAGTGCACCGCTGCCGTACCTGCGCTCAATGCAACCACTTCATGTGTGCCACCCGTAAACTGTTTCAAATCCTCCTCGAAGGCATTTACGTTAGGTCCCAAAGGCACAACCCAATTGGTATCAAATGCCTCCTTCACATATTTCTGTTCCAATCCGGCTTTGCTCATCTGAGCGAGGCAGAGATAAATTTGCTTGTCCATAAAATATATATGATTATTCTAAATGATTCACTTTCCTCACATAGTGAGGGAGAAAAAGAAAGAAAAAAACCTTACAAATCCTTCCCAAGCACTGTATAAATGATGATTTTAATGTCATACCAGAAAGACCAATTATCCAAATACTCTATATTGATTTTCACTTTATCCGGAAACAACACTTCATCATTGTACTTTTGAGGGTCTTCCTGCTCTGCCAACAGTTCCTCTTCATTCCGGTACTTCAAACTGGCAGGGCCTGTAATCCCCGGTTTCAAAAGAAGCATCCTCCTGTCAGCCCCCTGTAGCTTATCTGCATACCCCGGAACATCCGGACGGGGACCTACAAAACTCATGTCGCCTATCAACACATTCCACAACTCCGGCAATTCATCCAACTTGTATTTCCGCAACTTGGCTCCCAAAAGAGTGATACGGCTCTCGCCTTTTACCGATACGGAACTTCCGGAATGGCTGACAATCATCGAACGGAATTTATACATGGTAAACAATTTTCCGTGCTGCCCCACTCTTTTCTGCTTGAAAATAACAGGACCACCCGGCATCTTGATGCGAATCAGAAGAGCTATAACCAATAAAGCAGGAAATAAAAAGAGCAGGCCGAACAGAGAAACTACTCGGTCAAAAAAAGATTTAAGAAACATATTATCTAAAAGTTTTATAAGCAAACTTTTTTACCCATCCTGGAGAAACAGCCATCACATAATAAGCATAAGCAAACAGCTTAGCTTTCATACCATACCCTAAATTCTTATTTATTTCTTTGCGAAGTTTCAGCACTTCAAGAGCAAACCTTGTCCCCCCTCTACGTTTATACATATCCTTAGATACACGGAACGTAAGCACAACATCACTGATATTACCAAACTTACATCCAGCCTTGAATGCCCGATACCACAATTCCGTATCTTGATTTTTTTTGTATAAAGCATTATACGAACTTACTCTATCAAAAAAGGAAGTCCTGAACATTACTGCCGGATGAGCTAAAGGATTGCGTGTGGCAAAAAAATCAAAACATTGTTGATGATTCAATGGATAATGAATCACTTTACCATTCAACTTACCGTCATAATCCATTTCTTCAATAGCACCGCCCAATACATCCAAATCCGGATGTTCTTCCAAATATCGGACTTGTTTTTCAAAACGATTCGGTCTAGATATATCGTCAGCATCCATACGGGCTATATAGGAAGGATTCAACTTCTTTCCTTCTTCAAGAAGTTCATTAAGAACCGCAGTCAAACCACGGTTTTCTTTAAACCAAAAGACCTTAATACGATTATCCTGCTCGTAAGATTTTAATGTTTCAGCCAAAAGAGCATCAACATAACCATCCACACCTATGAGTATCCGGAAATCACTGTAAGTCTGATGCAAGATACTGTCTATTGACAAACGTAAATGACTGGCATTGTCATTCTTATATATTGATATCAAGACAATCATTCGTATATCATTTATTAACCGCCTCATTACAATTTAACTACATATAAAGGCCACGATGACCTTCAAAAACTGAATCAGAACAAATCATCTTTCCATCTCTACTCCAACGAGGATGTAAATCGCATCGCGTATCGTTATCATACTTGAATGGAGCAAAAACTTTTGCCACGACTTCTATTTCATCTCCTTTCATTACTTTAAGAGAAGCTATTCTTACCCTATCCGGATAACTATCAGTTACAACCAAGCCATTAGAAGAATAGCTGGGATGTCCGTCACCACTTATCTCTGTCCAAAGATGAGTATATTCTTTTGTCTTATCTCACATTAAATAATAACCCGGACCACTGCTATGTTTATTCTCAAATGCCAAAATTTTATCATCATTTTTCCAAAAGGAGCCATACACCCTTGTTTGTACATTCCAACTATTACTTTCTGCTACAACAACCGCTGTATTAGCCAAAGTATCAAGTAATAATATTTCCAGTTTATCTTTAGGGGAAACATCACTCCATGTATCTTTTGTCTTCATGCATAACATATAGTGATGTTCCACGGCATTTATCATAATATCCAAAGAAAAATTCAGCCTATTCATTGGGTGACATCCTGACAATTTCACCTTCCGATTTTGTCTTTGGGGATATAGTATACATTCCTAACTGATACATACGTTTGACCATTCTTTTTACTGCCGGATACTTATTCAGCTGATAATTTATTTTCTGTTCAAAATCCATATTTAACTATACTATTTCATTCTATTGCATAAAAACAAAACATTCATTCAGCTAAACTTACTTTTAAGTCGAAGCATATTTTTGTAACCAAAGAATGAAAGCACCCAGTATGCCATTGGTGAAATAGAATAGCTTAAACGAAATGCCTTCAGGAAAAAACCGCGAGCTTCTTGGGGGGAATTATTCCGCATAGCTTTATTACCCAGTAACATAATATCACAAAAACGCTTTTGCTTATATTCCCGAGATGACAGTTTTCCAAGCAAGTCAGAATATTTATTATTGATATAATCAGTTGCCTGGATATATCTGGCTGTAGATGATGAAATCTGAGTCTGATTGCGATAGTTATAATAATTGACCATCGGTTCTGTTACGACACCAGCTTTACAGGCCTGCAGGACATTAATCCAGAGGTCAAAGTCCTGCCGGGCTTGCAGGTTCTCATCGAACCTGCAAGCCCGGCAGAGGCTCCGCCTCAGCATTACAGACGATGTACTACCTATACAATTCTGAAATAGTATTTTTTTACTCAAATCTCCTTTGGAAGTTGGCTTAAAAATATAACTTATTCCTTCATTTACATAGATACAGTTTATACCTGTATAAACCAACCCTATTTCATGATTTTCTTCCATCATCGCTACTTGCCTTTCGACTTTTATTGGCAACCACTCATCATCATCATCAAGAAATGCAATATATTCGCCCTCTGCTGCTTCTATTCCTCTATTCCTTGCATAGTTTCCCCCACGGGCAGGACTGTAACTGATATATTTGACACGGGAATTATCCAAGTAACGCTGCATAAAAACATCCGTGTCATCCGTACTGCCATCACTGACAACAATTATTTCAATGTCATTATAAGTCTGATTTATTACACTTTCAATGGCCCTAAACAAAAGTTTAAACCTATTATGAGTTGGAATTATTACACTTACCATATATCCGTTCGTTCAATAAATTAATTTGGGCTCTCTAGTCCATTCCACATTCTCTTTGACAACTTTCGCAGGAGTTCCAACAGCTACACATGAAGATGGTAAATCATTGGTCACTATGCTCCTATAACCAACAATACAACCTTCCCCTATTGTTACCCCCTTCATTATAGTTGCGAATGCAGCCAACCACACATGATTACCTATATGTACATCCCTAGGCATATTAACCCGTTTTCCTGTTTCCAAATCATAAATATAGTGGCTATCATTAGTCCTTATGAGAACATTATTACTGAACATGCAATCTTCGCCTATGATTATATGCGTCGCCTCTTCTTGAGCCTCAAGTTGGCAGTGATGGGTAAATGATGTATTGTCACCTATTTCAATAGTACAGTTGTTACCAGTTATCATTATACGGCAATCATTCTTCATCGATACATTATCACCAAGAATCACCATGTTATTATTTCCTCTGAATTCAAGCCTCAATTTTTCAACCATGCAATTCTTTCCTGTCACGAAAACATTCCCCTTTCCAAGATTATAAATATTCAATGTAATTAATGAACTTTTTGTTATTTTCACTCCCCCCAGAGCGTATAGACGAGTAGCCAGTTTCACAACTTTGTTGAAAACCCTATTGTATCTCGAAAACTCTTTTATTCTACTCTTATAATCAAGTATGTTCATATCACAAACATTTAACCCTATTTAAAATTTCATCAGAACAGTATTCTGGCGTACTGCTTCTGTAGTATGCTTGGATTTCCGAAATACTAATCGGATGATGTTCCCGCAAACAGAACTCTGCCACCAAAGACCTGTTCTTTACAAGAGAGCTACGCAAATCGACAAATAGCACATCCGGATAGTCTTTCAGATAATTTACCACAGGATCCATGTCATCATGAAAAATATGAATGATAGGTTTACACATCGCAACATAAGAAACCGTTTTAGAAGGAAACATATTAGAAGACTTATTTCCAATACTGACCAACACTTTCGATGCTTTCATTACTGTATTCAGTTCTTCCTCCGGAATGTATTCCCTTACAGTAATATTACCGGATACACCACCATCTTTTATGATTTTGCAATAATTCGAGGTAGTAAACACATCAAGACCCAAAGAGGTATTCTTGAAGAGATTAAGCAGAATCCCAGGTTCCCTAAAATCTTTATAGAACCGACCTGCGTACAAACATCGTCCATTGTTCTCAATATTTTCCTCTTCACTTACTTGTAATAAAGGTACTTCCTGAAACAAAAACTTATGACTATAAACAGAATATTTCAAAACGGAATAAAAACACTTATGAGAACTGAGAAAAACCACCAAATCCACTTTCTCAAATATCATTTGTTCCATCTTATATGCCTTGTACCGCCAAAATGGGCAACATAAACCTTCTATCCACCTGATTCTAAAATCCGATAAAGTATCTATATTATAAACCAGATGACGGATTTGTGGATGAATATCACTAAATTTGAGTGCAGCCAATACCCCTTCAATAGGATTGCAAATAGATAAGAAAACATCAATCTCTGATAAATCGACCTGCTTTATTTGCTCATAATAACAGTTTACAAGCCGTTTATACACATGAGGATATACAAACAATTGCTTTATTTTATATAACTTTTGGATTAGGAATCCTAATTTTGGACTTTTAGAGCAATTAAAACTCCGAACGCCTTCGATATCTTTAACTTTAACTCCATCGTCCACTCGATTTATGACGATGCACTGATGCCCCGCAGTTTGAAACCTATCAACCAGACTTCGCAAGCAGACGCTGTTTGCAAGGGGTAAAGGATGATAATTATCGGCTAATATAAGAAATTTCATATTTATGTATTAAAAAATTTGGAATCAGTTGGAAGCATTCTATTCAACTTACGAAACTTGCCAAAGACTGACAGACAGAAAGCTATCATTATAAATAACGGGAGCCCATCATACAGCGAAAATGACTTGCAAAATGTCAACGTATAGTACGCAAAAGCTCCAGTTACACAATAGAACACATCACTTTCATGCATCTGATTAGCCAATATCCTAGATTGGATGAATCCCTTCGAAACATGCCATAGTGTCATAGCCGATATGATGATTCCCAGCAATCCATACTCTCCTATTATCTGAATAAAAATATTATGAGGATAAAAGTGAATAGCACTATCATAACGGAAAGCTTCAATACCACCACCGACTATAAACCATAACCGGTTTTTAATTTCGGAAAGTGCCTTTGACCATAATTCCCATCTATCTTCTTCTTCTGTTGATTCTAACAAGTTAAGCATTCTGCTTGTAGCATAATCATGGGCATTCTCCAAGTAGTAGATAAAAAACAAATATAAAACTCCTAAAAACAGAGGAACCAGCAACCAAGTGACATATCTACGTCCATTCTTCATAAAAAGAAATATCAACAAGGAGATTATAGGAGGAAACAACAACACACCTCTTGCCATAAATCCGACCAATGCCACAAAATACAATGCTGATATTGCAATCCATAATACACTCATAATCACCCTCCCTCCTTTCTTACTGATTGCATTCAAGCTCTTAATAAGGGTCATCGTCAGAGCCAGTCCTAACGGAAGCGTAGCATTCAGATAGTTCAATCCACTACCCAAGGCCTTATCCGCAATATTTGGAAAAAGTATCAATATCAAAGCATAAACTACATTAATCACAATTATGCTATTAAGCGTTCGCTTTATTTTTTCTATAGGCATTGCAACTGTCCAAATACTAATGCCAAAAGATAAGACGAATTTCAAATAGATTGAAAAAACTGCATCTGATGGTATCCACAACAATGAGAATGAAGCATATATGAGAATAAGAATTATAAAGAGCATGAATTTCCTAACTGTCCCATCCGTATTCAACACTCGTTGAAAACTATTTTTATATTTTGCAATAAGAAATATCAGGCACAACAAATACAGCCCATATAAAATAGCTGTCGTTTCTCCCAAACTTAACACTACACGAATACAATTGATGCATATCACTAATGCAAGAAACAACACTTCAATGTTATTTTCAAAATAACCAGAGATTCTCATCGCTCAAAAATTTTACAAGTTATTTTCGAACAATTCTATATGTTTTTTTACAACAATATCAGATGAGCACGTTTTTTTCAACATCTCTGTAGATTGGGCTTGGATTAAACTTGACAATTCCTGGTCATCTAACTTCAACATAGCCTCATATATGGAAACAGGATTCGTAATGTCACATAATAATCCATATTTTCCATGTCCTAAAACTTCGGGAACGGCTCCTGAATCATTGCCACCCACACATGGTATACATCGCGACATGGCCTCCAATAATATATTTCCAAATGTTTCTTCCAATGCCGGATGAACCAAACACGACATTTGGTCAAGCAATTCCATCAATTTACTATGAGATACTACTCCGTGCATAACGACACCACTAAGCAATCCATTTTGTTCCCATGTCTTATAAACTGCGCTTTCTTCATCATAATTACCTACCAAATGCAGGGTAGCATCCGTATACTTTTGACGATACATAGCAAAGGCATCCAACAACCTTCTTATATTTTTACGAGGGCTAAACAAACCTGTAGCAATAGAAATTATCCGGTGCTTTGTCTGATATTTCTTACATTCCAATATCCATCGTTTATCAATAGGATTCGGTATAACTGGCACATTTTTTTCCGGATATGAACCTTTTATCATGGAGAATGTGTAATTTGAATTTGCGATAAAGGTTATATCTTTGTGAGCCATAACTTTTCTGAAGTTGATATGCTTAAGTTTCCAATCAAAAAAATTCCGTACACTCTTCTGCACTGTCATCTGGTATGGGCACCAATCACGCACAGTATCATACACTAGTATATTCTCTGAAAAATATGATGCAGCTCTACCATATTCATATGTCCAGTGGGCATGTAAAATGTCAATATCGCATATCTCTTTTTTAATAACTTCAGCTATTCTTTGAGGCTGATAAAATTGACCTATTGTCAATTGTCTGCTACCTATCAACTTTGGGAAAATACCAGATGGTATTAGAAACACTTTCACATTGCGGCCTTTAATGACTTCATACGAATTTGAGGTTGTTAATGTAAAAATTTTCAATTTATGCCCCTGACTTAGGAATTCATAAGCCATAGTATTTACAGCTGTTGCAGCTCCATTGATAAACGGTACTTCAACTTCTTCTAAATAATCTGCAATAGATGCAGGATTGAATGGTCCTACTATACCTATTCTCATATCATTTATTATTTTTAATTTTACCACAGACAAAACCTATCATGAGTTCTTTTTCTCTCTTGTTTAACCCACAAAGCAGGCAACTGAGTAAAGTAATTAAAAATGAAACTATTGCCTCAAAAAGCCACATTTCATTACAAAGTACGAATACTTTTACAACTAACACGGTAATAGTACATGCAACTGCCAATACGAATAATATCGGCAAAATAACTTTATAAAAATACAGGCTCATATTTATCTGCAATATTGAGGATACAATATATATTCTAAAAATCAGTGCAATAAAAAATATCAAGGACATTAATAGTATTGAAGTATATGCCGGTGCCCCCAACATAAATATGAATATACATAAAGGAATAAAAGTGAGTGTTATCAATCCAACAACAACCTGGTATTTTTTTATATTGCCGGTGGCCCTTACCGCCATTGTTATCGGTTGTTCCAGAACATTCACCAGTGAATAAACAATCATATATTGACAAAATTTCAACATTTCCTTAGAAATTTGTTCTTCTCCTAACCAAAATTCAAGTAAAGGCTCTATCACTACTATAAGGGGTGCTGATATAACCAAAAGCATAAAAAAAGAATAACGGGAACTATTCAAAACTAAAGAACGCATTTGGTCAATATCCCCTGCTGCATAAGTTTTAATAATTTGCGGAGTTACAGCCATATAAAAGTTTTGAGAGAACTGGTTAATTATTCCATACACCTTATCTGCCACGGCTTTTGCCGCATTTACCAGCGGACCGAAGAAGTAGTTAAGGACCATTGCCTGACCTTGAAGGTTCATTACTCCGGTCAATGAACCAAATAGATTCCAACCAGAATAAGAAATCAATTCTTTAATACTGTCCCAATTCCAGCATTTAACATATCTACAATATTCCAATTTTTTTCTACAGTATATACACATTGCAACTAATACAGTAATGCTTACGATGCTCATTAAAAGTGCATAAATGATAAGATGGTCTATATGAGTATATGATATGGCTATAGCAATTCCAAGATAAAGTACAGCTTCAGCAATTCCTATATATGCGTAAGCTCCCATTTTCTCATACGCTATAAGTGAAGACCTATATGGTACAGAAAAAGTATTTACTAAAAAAGTGATAAGTGAAAAATGAAAAACACATTGAGCTGCTTTTATCCTTTCGGGTGGAATAGTCATGAATCTACTTATGTAAAGCGGACCTGCTACTTCAAGAATTATTACGGCTACCACACAGAAAATCAAATAAACATTTATCAGCAAGCTAAACATCTGTTGGTATTTCACCCCATCTTCTTTTCCTAAATAATACGTTAGATAACGTTGAGTTGCAGAAGATAATGTTGCAGTCAGAAAACCCATAAAATTTACAACACCGCCAACAACATTATAAATGCCGAAGTCCTCAACACCTAATACTTTTAGAACTACCCTTGCCGTATATAAAGACAATACTGTAGTGAAAAGCATTCTAAAGTAAAGATATGATGTATTCTTTGCAATTCGCTTATTATTGGCCGTACTATTTGCAATCATTGTTATATTGCTTTCTTGTTTGCTGGCAGTATTTTATTAATCCACACAAAAACGAATATCCAAACTATATTTGCCAATATATAGTATGCTCCTCTTTGAAAAGGGGAAGCAGTAAACACCAGGGTTGTCACCATTCCATTTCCTATGAAACATTCTAACGATTTGCTTCCGAACCAACATAAGAATTTCACTATCCTTGGTTGTAAAAGGTTATCCAATATAAAGCAAAGTGAAAGCAGTAGCACCGGCGCATAAAATGTGGCAGTAGCAAATTTTAACCCATTGGCAACAGTCAATTCCTGCAATCCGACACATAACAGAAGTGGGAATGATAGTTTTTGAATATTTCCTTTGTGAATGAAATATAGCAATCCTAATGAAAAAACAGGTATCCTTGATACTAAACACGCATAATGCCAGTCCATATTTCGAAAAAGCATCATCACAAGGAACGATAATATTGCTACAACACAAAACGACTTATTGCCAAATTTATTAAACATGCGATATAGGGGGGGGGTAAAAATATACAACAATATCAGCGATGGTATAAACCAAAGCAGATGTCTGCCTCCCATACCCCAAAATGTCAGTCCGCTAATATCACAAACGGAATCCCATACACCTAATCTTTCCCCATTGTATCTTCCTATACACCATTTCAACAAGTTAGAAATAACGAAAAGCGGATAGACCCTATTCAGACGCCTTAAATAAAACTGCAACAGCGTATACTTCTTTAAAGAGAAACTACATCCAAATGCACTTAGGAAAAGGAATAAGTCAACCCCAATATAACCTCTACCAAATAAAGGTGTAAAACCACTATGATAGAGAAGTATATATAAAATTGAAAATCCAAAAACAGCCTCTCTGTTTTTTATCAGACTACCGTATATATATTCTGACAAATGACTTATTACTGAATTACTCATGATAAACTTTACTTCTTATTTTATTACCCGGTTGACTTTTATTATTTTCGCCGGCACTCCAGCCACAACGGAACTTGATGGAATACTTTTTGTTACTACAGCTCCCGGTGCAATTATGACATTATCACCAATTACAATTCCATTCCCTATAATGCGACTACCACTATTTATCGTGACATTATTTCCTATAATCGGAGCAACTCCATTTCTATCCTTATACCCTATCACAACATCAGGTCTAATTGTACAATTTTCTTCAATTCTTGAATTTCCGTTAACAGTTAAATATAACAAAAATCCCCCCTCATCTGCACTTTCTTGTATTGTGATAACACTCGCATCTTCTAAGAGTTTGTATATATTTCCATATATATAATTGATTACTTATCGGAGTGCTTAACAGCCTGTTTAGAAACCATTTTTTATCCCCAATTTCCCAGATATGATTTGATAATTCAGCGAGTCTTGAAATAAGAACTCATAATAACTTTTCTTACTATTAATCATTATTCAATTACAATTATTCTGTGGACAACATAGCTCTTGACACCCGACACGAAAGTGGGAACCATCTTATTTTCTCCACACCATCTTATTCACAATTCCGACATAACTCTGGATAATCTTGACTACCTTGGTGCTAACATTCTCATCTACATAGTCTGGTACTGGGATACCGTGCTGATTGTCCTTGCAAAGTTCAACGGCAGTATCTACTGCCTGAAGCAATGATTTCTCATCAATACCTGCAATAATAAAATCCCCTTTATCTATTGCCTCCGGACGTTCTGTAGAAGTACGGATGCAGATGGCCGGGAAAGGATGGCCGACACTTGTAAAGAAACTGCTTTCTTCGGGAAGAGTGCCGCTGTCACTGACTACGGCAAAGGCATTCATTTGCAAACTATTGTAATCGTGAAAGCCGAGGGGTACATGCCGGATAACTCTTTCATCAAGTTTAAATCCGCTCACAGCAAGACGATTGCGGCTACGAGGGTGACAGCTGTACAATATAGGCATGTCGTACTTCGCTGCCATCTTATTAATAGCATTGAACAAAGACAGAAAATTCTTCTCTATGTCTATATTCTCTTCTCTATGGGCAGATAAAAGGATATACTTGCCTTTCTCCAACCCAAGACGTTGATGCACATCGCTTGCCTCGATTTCCGTAAGGTTTTGGTGGAGCACCTCTGCCATTGGTGAGCCTGTGACGTATGTACGTTCCTTGGGCAATCCACAATCTGCAAGATAACGCCTTGCGTGTTCCGAGTATGCCATGTTCACATCCGAGATGATATCCACAATGCGGCGGTTAGTTTCCTCCGGCAGACACTCGTCCTTGCACCGGTTACCGGCCTCCATGTGGAAGACAGGAATATGAAGACGTTTGGCTCCAATAACACTCAAGCAGGAATTGGTATCACCAAGAACAAGCACTCCGTCTGGCTTGGCAGCTGCAAAAAGTTTATATGAACAATTAAGGATATTTCCGCATGTTGCACCGAGATCATCGCCTACCGCATCCATATATACCTCCGGTTCTAAGAGTTTCAAATCTTTGAAAAACACTCCGTTGAGGTTATAGTCATAGTTCTGGCCCGTATGGGCAAGAATCACATCAAAATACTTGCGACACTTGTTGATTACTGCTGCAAGGCGGATAATCTCCGGTCTTGTGCCAACGACAATGATGAGCTTGAGTCTGCCGTTGTCTTTGAATTTTATATCTGAATAATCTAATTTCATCGTTTTACTTTTCTACTGGATCAAAATAGGTATCAGGACAATCGGGGTTGAAAATCTCATTGCAGTACATCACTGTCACAAGATTCTCCCGATTACTCAGATTAATGATGTTATGGGTATAGCCTGGAAGCATGTATACGGCTTGTATCTTGTCACCGCTAACTTCATAGTTCCATACTTCGCCGGTGCCTTCCTTCCTCATCCGGATAAGACCATGACCACTGACTACTATGAAAGTTTCCCACTTGCTGTGATGCCAGTGCTCGCCTTTTGTGACTCCCGGTTTGCTGATGTTGATACTCACCTGCCCACAATTGAGAGTATGCATAAGCTCTGTGAAAGAACCTCTCTCATCAACTTTCATCTTCAGGTCATATATAGCCTTTCCTTTCGGAAGATAGGAAAGATATGTTGTCATAAGCTTGTATTTCAGACTGCCATGTGGTATTTCTACCATATTAATTCCAGCGACATTAGACGCTGCATTGGCGCAGTCATTGATGATATCGACAATCTCTCCAAGTGTTATCTTATGCGTTATAGGGACATAGCAATATTTACCGCTTTCAGCCGGAACAGCCTCCACCCCATTAAACTCACAACGATGCTCCTTGCCTAAAAGCGCTCCTATCATCTCATCAACGAGATCGTCGATATAGAGAAGTTCCATTTCTACACTACGGTCATTGACCTGTATAGGCAGGTCATGGGCAATGTTGTTGCAGAATGTGGCAATAGCACTATTGTAGTTGGGACGACACCACTTTCCAAATAGGTTCGGGAAGCGATAAACGAGCACTTTGGCTCCTGTTTCCTTGGAATAGTCGAAAAACAGTCCCTCACCGGCCTTCTTGCTTTTGCCATATTCGGATGTGCCGAAACGACCTGCAAGAGTGGCTTGGATAGAGCTGGATAGCATGACCGGACACGTATTCACATGTTTCTTCAAAGCATCAAGAAGTGTACTTACAAAACCCAAATTGCCCTGCATAAACTCTTCCTTATTTTCCGGACGGTTTACTCCGGCAAGATTGAACACAAAGTCACACTTTCCACACCATTCGTCAAGTTGCTCTGACGTTGAGTCGATGTCACATTCATACACTTCATCTATCTCAACCCCGGCATACCATTTGGCCTTGCCGCTCTTGATATTATTGAGTTGGGAACAAAGGTTTCTTCCTACAAACCCCTTGGCTCCTGTTACAAGTATCCTCATATTATTCCGAACGATAATCGCGTGACTTTGCTTTAGGCTGTAATCCCAGATCTTCACGAATGAAGTTGAGCTTCAGCAAGAGTTCCTTCATTCCCCCCACGTCAAGACGGTGGGTATTGTGGCTGTGATAGTCATCTATGCGACTAATGGCATCATCTCCCTCTGTGAAGTACTTGTCGTAGTTGAGGTCGCGAGAATCGCAAGGAATACGGAAATAGTTGCCCATATCTTCCGAACGGAGCATCTCCTCGCGGGTTACGAGTGTCTCATACAGTTTCTCGCCATGACGCGTTCCGATAACTTTCACTTCCGTCTCACCATACTTCGAATCCACCTCGCTATATACTTCTTTCAATGCTTGGGCTAGTACGTCGAGTGTTGCCGCAGGAGCCTTCTGAACAAAAAGGTCACCGTTCTGACCATAGATGAATGCATAGATAACCAGGTCAACAGCGTCATCGAGAGTCATCATATAGCGAGTCATATTCGGATCGGTAATGGTGATGGGCTTGCCCTCCATCATCTGCTCTACCCAGAGAGGAATAACCGAACCACGGCTTGCCATCACATTGCCATAACGTGTGCAGCAGATGGTTGTCTTGGCATTTGCTCCAAGAGCACGCCCCTGAGCGATTGCCACTTTTTCCATCATGGCTTTGGAGATGCCCATAGCATTAATCGGATATGCCGCCTTGTCTGTCGAAAGAACCACCACATTCTTCACTTCGTGGGCGATGGCTGAAAGAAGCACGTTGTTCGTCCCCTCCACATTGGTACGCACAGCCTCCATCGGAAAGAACTCACAAGAGGGTACCTGCTTCAATGCTGCTGCAGAGAACACATAATCCACTCCAGCCATAGCAAAGTCAACCGCCTCGCGATTGCGCACATTACCGATATAGAACTTTACCTTGTGCGCTACATCCGAACGGTTAGCCTGCAGGAAATGGCGCATATCATCCTGCTTCTTCTCATCTCTGCTAAGGATTCTAATTTCCTCAATATCGCTATCCAAAAAGCGACGAAGGACAGCATTTCCGAAGCTGCCTGTACCACCTGTTATCAACAGGACTTTATCCTTAAATATATCCATATATTTTATCTATTTTACGAATGAGTATAACAAGGCTACTGTCTGGTAAGCGTTCTACAGCACCCATTATGATATAAATCAAACAAATAAACTTTGGAGATAAGTACTCAATTAGGGCATCCCCCTTTGAAAGGGCACTTTTCAGTGCCCTAAAACGAGTTTGTTAATTAATCAGTTTAAATTTAACATTGGCTGGTAGCCAAAGTGATTTTGTTAGGAAGCATGTTAACATAATCCCTGCCCCGTTAAAGATATTTTTGAAAAAAGTTCCGATGAAGTCCAGATAAAACAGCCATGAGACAAAGCCTCCGTCTGGTACTAAAAGTAAAACTTTTCAAGATCTTCACTGCTATACATAATTCTATAAATTTAGTTGGCAGCGAAGTTATTCCTTTCAATTAATAGCCATTTTTTGACTGCTTACTTTTCTTCAGTTATCCCAAAAGTTGTTTTTGAATTAGAAAGATAAGAAAAAGAGGCGGCTACCTACTCTCCCGCTTTTGCAGTACCATCGGCGTTAGAGGGCTTAATGACTCTGTTCGGAATGGGAAGAGATGTTTCACCTCCACTATGAACCGCCATAGATAAAAATTACCAAAGTAGCGTAGGCTACCAAGCAGCAGAAAATAGCGTAAACGAGAGAATTGTTGCAGTCTATGCTATCTTAAGTGGCAGAACGAATCCACAAGATATAAGCCAAAATATCAGAGATATCAAACTTATGATAACCAATAACAGCAGTAATATTTCTATCACCCAATCAATCATTGTTTTCGGCCTCAAACTCTAATCAACGATTAAGCTTCTAATGTGCAAGCCATAACTGACTACAGCAAAAGCATCAGCACATGGATTCAGCTTGTTAAGTAAACTCAATGCAATAGAGCATCCACCAGTCACATTCTCAATAGTTGTTAA
The DNA here is from genome assembly GCF_003602895.1 of Bacteroides sp. AF29-11. Taxonomy (NCBI): domain Bacteria; kingdom Pseudomonadati; phylum Bacteroidota; class Bacteroidia; order Bacteroidales; family Bacteroidaceae; genus Bacteroides; species Bacteroides sp. AF29-11. The sequence goes on along the minus strand of NZ_QTLY01000002.1, from coordinate 86,971 downwards.
CGTAGATTTCGCTACGGGATCTGCCTAGCAACTTTGTGCTGGCAAATCCTAACAGTTTTTAAATTTTTCCATAACTTAAACTTTTAAGGATTTATAATTATTATCTTAAATATTCCTCTTGCGAGGTTTTCTTTTGTATATTTATTTATCACAAATCTAATAGTACTTCGCATACCACTCAGCGAAAACTCTAAGACCGTCACGAAGCGAGGGCGATGGCCTAAACCCAAAATCCTCCTCTAGCGGAGTAGTATCTGCAAATGTCACAGGTACATCACCTGCCTGCATGGGTACCAATTCTTTATGTGTTTCGAAATCATAATCCGCAAGTAGCACACCCACGCGAATCAACTCCTCCTGAAGAACGCACACCTGCCTGAGCCGCGAGATTTACAACAACGGATATCTTGTTCTCCGTAAAAATATTCTCTAATGACGTTCTATCAGCAATCGAAGTCTGATAGAACTGCCAGTCGCAACCTAAAGCCTCAATCTCTTTTAGGCGTTCATACTTGATATTCACATCGTAATAATCGGTAATGCTATCAATGCCGATTACTTTGATGCTATTTATATCCTTAAAAAGGCGCTTCACAAGATTAGAACCTATAAAACCGGCAGCACCTGTCACGAGGACTGTTTTGCCCTCCAAATTTACATTATATGTTACCATAGATTAATCGCGCTTAAAAATGTCGCGAGTATATACTTTCCCTACCACATCATCGAGGCAAGAGTCATAACGGTTGGCAATGATAGCTTTCGATTTTTGTTTGAACTCATCGAGGTTGTTGACTACCTGACTGCCGAAGAAACTGGTGCCGTTCTCAAGAGTAGGCTCGTAAACAATCACCTCTGCACCTTTTGCCTTGATACGTTTCATGATGCCCTGAATCGCAGATTGACGAAAATTATCTGAATTTGACTTCATAGTTAGGCGATAAACACCTACTACACACTCATGCTCTTTGTTCGCATCCCATACGGCATTCTCATTGTAGTAGCCAGCCTTGCGAAGAACAGCATCTGCTATATAATCCTTACGAGTGCGATTTGACTCTACAATCGCTGTCATCATATTTTGGGGTACACTCTCATAATTTGCAAGGAGTTGCTTAGTATCTTTTGGTAAACAGTAACCACCATAACCAAATGATGGGTTATTGTAGTGAGTGCCAATACGAGGATCGAGACCAATTCCCTGAATGATGGCAGCTGAATCCAAACCTTTTACTTCAGCATAGGTATCAAGCTCATTGAAGTAACTTACACGAAGGGCAAGATAAGTATTGGCAAAGAGTTTGACTGCTTCGGCTTCTTTCAGTCCCATAAAGAGAGTATCAATGTTTTCTTTAATGGCACCTTCCTGAAGAAGCTTAGCGAATATCTCAGCAGACTCTTTCATGTGATTACCTTGAATCTTGCGGATTGCTTCGTTCTCCTCCTCCCATTCAACAGACATCATCTTTGGATAACCCACGATAATACGTGAAGGATAGAGATTGTCTTCAAGAGCTTTCGATTCACGAAGGAACTCAGGAGAGAACAAAAGGTGGAACTTACGACGTTTTCCATCTGGTAATGGTACCATCTGAGCAAACTTCTGAGCATACTTCACATAGAGGGAACGACAGTAACCAACTGGAATGGTTGACTTGATAACCATTGTTGCTTCAGGATTCACTGATAGTACAAGGTCAATAACGTCTTCTATATGATGTGTATCGAAGAAGTTCTTAGCCGAATCGTAGTTTGTAGGAGCTGCAATAACCACAAAGTCTGCATCCTTATAAGCAGATGCCCCATCAAGAGTTGCAGTGAGGTTCAGTTCCTTCTCCGCAAAATACTTCTCTATATATTCATCCTGAATTGGAGATATACGATTGTTAATCTTTTCCACCTTTTCAGGTATTACATCAACGGCTGTCACCTTGTGATGCTGTGACAACAAAGTAGCAATGCTCAAACCTACATAACCGGTACCAGCAACTGCTATTTGCAAATCTTCAAAGTTTCTCATATTTCTGTCTTTCTTCAACCTTATGCTTTCACTCCTCCAGTTCTTCCCACGGATAAGGATTATCCACCACATTCCAAAACTCGTTAACCGCTTCTTGCTGTTCTGCCGTGAGCGATGCGGAATTCCAGGAAGCAATGATAGAACGGCCCTCGTCGGCCAAAGGCTCATCGAAAACCTCTCCATAACAAGCCGTAAGCAAACGGAGTTTCAACAAAGAGGAAGGAAGGGTATCAAGGGTATCCCAGCAACGCCTCAATACCTCCTGCACATGCTGCTGTTTTTCACCATGGTCAATGAACGAGGCACTATACCCTTTCAAGAGAGCAAGACAGACATTTGCCTGCTCCTCCACCGTAGTGCCCCAGATACTGGAATTATACAAAGTTGTGGTCAAGCGATAGACTTCGCTGTTACGACGGGACAAGTCATCACTATAGATAGGACTCCCGTCCATACCCAAATACATCAGATCGTGCGCAGCACGCTGAAGGAGGAGTGCTTCTTCTAAAAGAGACATGATTAATTAAAAATTATAAATTAACAATTAAAGACTAGCGGATTACTTCGATGAGATCCGGATGGATGGTCGCCATAGCAACGGCAATGATACCTTGTATAGCAATTACTACACGACGATCACGGGCACCTTTTACTTTTAGAAAAACACCTTCTTGGCCCTCGAAGTCGCCACCGGTGATACGGACTTTCGTACCTTTGGAGAGATTCAGTTCTTCGGGTTGGAAATAGAGAAGATGGTCATTGTAGGTACCGGCGACGGCTATGAAACGCTGCATATCATGGTCGGGAATGATTATTTTCTGACCGCTACGGGTATCAGTAATATATTGCAAATAAGTAATTTGAGACTTAAATCGCTGCACTTCGGAAGGACGTGCGTGGACAAAAACCAGATTACGGATGACGGGAACCAAAGCACGGACTTTCCTGCCCCTACAGATACTTATCTTATATTGCATGGGAATGAAACAGCCAATATTTGCCTTTTCGAGAAGATGCATAGCTTCAAGCTCCCTGCGGTATGTGGCACGCATAGCAAACCAAACTTCGGTCTCTTTATCCATTTCTATTCTTGCTAATTTTACTTAGAAAAAGGTATTCCTTGGGGGCTTTGAACTACTATTACAGAACTGTAGTTCAATCACTTGCGAGCATTTTATGGGAAGTTTGACAAGCACTATGCCCTTCTTGTCAACAGATTCTCTGCGGTTGTTCATTACCTTTTGGTAAGAGACTATAAACGAACGTATTAGAAACAAAAAAGCGTTTTTTAATCGTACGTTAAAAAAACACCTATTTCGAACTTATACAAGACATACTCAAAGAGCTAAAAATAAGAAGATTTTAACTGATTACATATATTGCATATACTGCTGAAATTCAATGTAATATACTTATCATTATTTATTATTAGGAACATTTTTCTATCAAACATTTTGCCATTACAAAAAACGTCTCTATCTTTGCGTTCATTAAACGTACGTTTTTTAAACAGCATATCATCTTATATATCAACCATTTACAACTCGCCCTTCACATTTCCCTCCAAAATTCCCTTATTTCTCCCTCACTTTTTATACTTTCGCATTTTTTAACCAGAATAAAAAACAGTTAAACGAACGAAGAATTACACAAATGAAAGAACTCAAAAAAAGAAGCATCTCAACAGTAACGAACAGAGAAGCATGTCGTATCAATCTGATACACAGAAACTAAGAGCAACAAAAGTAAAAGAACACAGTTCCATAGTGGATGAAAAGCTATTGTCAGAACGGGTTTACTACGGAGACCAGACCCATGTTTATGTAGGTTACTTAAGAGCCTTTAAATCAGGCTATTTTGAAGGCACAAAAATTAGAAAAATAACGGATATAGCCAAGTTGCTCGTAGCATCCGAAAACTTCACAAAGAGAGCCAGAGGAGAGCAAAAGCCTTTGACTTACAGCACCATAATCACCGAATTGGAGAAGGTATGGGCCATCATAAAACGGGAAGATACCACACTGATTGACCCATACGGATATGATGTAAGGATAAATCACTGATAGTTCAGTACCTGGAAAGGCAGTAATTTTGCCGCCGTCAGCAACCGGACAGAAGGGCTACACCTTTCTCGTCGGATGGTGTAGCCTCAACAAGGCAAGGGCGTAGCCATCCGTACTGAAAGGAGTAGCCCTTTTTCATTGCTGATTATCATACATTTACTAACCCTAAAAACATAAAAAATGGGAAAAGAAAAAACTGAATTTGAGGAGAAATTTGTATCCAAAACAGAAAAAGCAAAAAAGCTATGGGAAAAACGGATTACGGAAAACACGACATTGAGCATGGAGTCTGTACAATGGATGGCACAACGCATAAATTCCCTATTGGAATACATGCGATACGGATATGCATTGATAGCCTACCGAAAGCAGGACGGCAGCTTCTACATGGGAAGAGGAACCCTTGTTTCCTACGAAAGCGACTTCAAAAAGAAACATGACATGACAAGCATTAAAGCTCACGTAGCCTATTGGGACGCGGAACAACAAGGCTGGCGGACTTTTCTGATTGAGAACTTTATGGAATGGAGACCGATAGTAAACTAACAAAAAAACACCAATATCAAAAGCTATGGAGGCTTATTTACTACATGATGCCAATGCCGGCAGCAACCTAAAATTAATGATTATGATACAAGAAGAAGGTATGAAAGGATATGGCATTTACTGGACAGTGCTCGAATTCCTCAGATTGCAGAACGAATATAAAGCCAGCCTGAAAGTGATTCCCATACTGGCACAAAAAGCAAGGGTGACAACTGCCACACTGAAGCGAATCATCTATGACTATGCGCTGTTCGAGGTGAACGAGACAAGCTTCTCATCCCCCGGACTAAGCCGCCGCATGGAGCCATGGGACGCCCAACAAGAAGCTAAAAAGGAAGCCGGACGTCGCGGTGGACTGGTTAACCAGCAGAGAATCAGGGATGCCAAGACAAGCAGCGCTTTAGCAAATAAACTAAATAAAGAGAATAAAGAAAACCCCTCTCTATCTCCCCAAGGGGAGACGGGAAGAAGGAAGGAGGAGATTCTTCTGACTCCACCGGAGTACACGCTCAACAGACAGACGCATAATTACCAAGGCCTAATGGAAGAACTGGCAAGGCAGAAAGTAACCGACATACACGATTTGAATGCCATCCTGAGACTGACGGATTTTGGAAAACTGGGAGGGAAAATCTGGAAAATCCTATACGAGTTGAACAGCTCACCCCAACTGAAAGCCCGTATCGTGATGCCTGGAAAGTACATACTGAAATTACTCAGAGGTTAGATTTAATAAAAGAAATATAATACTTATCTTTGTGTCCATAACAAAACACCCTAATCATTATGAATCTGAAAAAACTATTTTTTGCTTCCGCCCTGCTCTTTGCTGCATGCGGCACTATCCAGGCCCAGGAAGTCATTGCCCACCGTGGTTTCTGGACTACGGACGGCTCGGCCCAAAACTCCCTTGCCGCACTTGTAAAGGCTGATTCTATCCACTGCTACGGTTCCGAGTTCGACGTTTGGCTCACCACAGACAATCAGCTGGTTGTCAATCATGACGCCACCTTTAAAGGCGTGACTATGCAAGATGCCACAGCCAAGGTATGCACCGCCGTACAACTGGACAACGGCGAACAACTCCCTACCCTGCAACAGTATCTGGACAAGGCAAAAAGCCTGAAAACCCGCCTTATCCTCGAACTGAAAGCCCACAAGACCCCCGAACAGGAAACACGAGCCGTAGAGGGCATCGTAAAAATGATAAAGGACAAAGGGCTGGAGGACCGTACGGAATATATCACCTTCTCCCAACATGCCACCAAGGAGTTTATCCGTCTGGCACCCAAAGGCACCCCCGTCTACTACTTGACCGGTGACCTTACCCCCAAGGAGCTGAAAGCATGGGGTTGTGCCGGTCCCGACTATCACTTCAGTGTCTTCCAAAAACATCCCGAATGGATAAAGGAATGTCACGACCTCGGCATGAAAGTGAACGCCTGGACTGTAAACGAAGCCAAAGACATGGAATGGCTTATCAGCCAAGGAGTAGATTTCATCACAACCAATGAACCGGTAGTGCTGGAAGAAATTTTAAAGAAAAAATAGCCGTTCCTTATACATTTAGAAACAAAAACCAAACAAACCGCTTCATTATGTTCGCAATGGAGCGGTTTATTGTTTTCAAAAAGATAGCAATTAGTCTTATAAAAAATCTTTTTTCTTATTTTGAATCAAACTAAACTTTCACATGGATTACAATTTATATAAAAACAAAGCCATATGCTTTTAAATTGAAAGCCTGACAGTAGATATTCTCATTGAATGAAAGTTTCGCTAAAAAATAATAGAAAATAGATATGCTTTACAGTTAATTATAAAACAAAACGTCGTATATTTGCATCGAAATAAAACAAAAGGATATATTAACCAACTGATAAAGGACAAAATGACAAGAGCTATAAAATTCACCAAGATGCACGGTGCCGGAAACGACTACATTTATGTAGATACGACCCAATATCCTATCAGCCATCCGGAAGAACTTGCGAGGGCATGGAGTGCACCGCATACGGGAATTGGAAGTGACGGTCTGGTACTTATCGGTTCTTCGGACAAGGCCGATTTCAGCATGCGGATATTCAATGCCGACGGCTCGGAAGCCCGGATGTGCGGCAACGCAAGCCGCTGCATCGGAAAATATCTTTTTGACTACGGACTGACCTCCAAAACAGAAATCACACTCGATACACTGTCAGGTATAAGGATGCTAAACCTGCACTTGGCAGACGGAAAGGTCAACTCTGTAACCGTAGACATGGGCATACCTGCCGACGAACCGGCAGATTACGACGGCAAAGGAGCCAAACCGATGAAAGAACAGCCCATCGAAGTGGACGGAGAACGATATGTAGGGACCACCGTATCCATGGGAAACCCGCATCTGGTAATCTTTGTCAATGATATTGAAGCCATCGACCTTACAGTCATCGGTCCCAAACTGGAGAATCACCCTCTCTTCCCCGGACGCATCAATGTAGAATTTGCCCAGATATTGGGAGAAGGAAAAATAAGGATGCGTGTCTGGGAACGAGGCTCGGGCATCACCCAAGCCTGCGGAACCGGAGCTTGTGCCACTGCCGTGGCAGCCTTCCTCACCGGACGCGCAGGAAGGGAATCCATCATCATCATGGACGGAGGCTCACTCAACATCCGATGGGACATCGCCACCAAGCATGTACTGATGACGGGAGAAGCCACCAAAGTATTCGACGGCAAAATTGAATTAATTGACTAACCACCAACTATCAACCAAGAAAAGATTATGGCATTAGTAAACGAACATTTTTTAAAGCTACCGGGCAGTTATCTGTTTTCAGACATAGCCAAGAAGGTAAATACTTTCAGGATAACACATCCCAAGCAAGAGGTCATCCGTCTGGGTATCGGAGACGTTACCCGGCCACTGCCACCAGTCTGCATCGAAGCGATGCACAAGGCAGTGGAGGAGATGGCTGACGCACGGACATTCCGTGGATATGGTCCCGAGCAAGGATACGACTTCTTGATAGAAGCCATCATCAAGCACGATTACCTTCCACGCGGCATCCACTTCGGTCCTACGGAAATCTTCGTGAACGACGGAGCAAAGAGCGACACGGGAAACATCGGTGACATTCTCCGCCACGACAACAGTGTAGGCGTGACCGACCCTATTTATCCGGTCTATATAGACAGCAACGTGATGTGCGGACGTGCCGGAGTATTGGAAGGAAACGGCCAGTGGAGCAACGTTACCTACATGCCTTGTACCGCCGAGAACGACTTCATCCCGGAGATTCCGGACAAACGAATCGACATTGTCTACCTCTGCTATCCCAACAACCCGACGGGAACCACTCTGACCAAGTCCGAATTGAAGAAATGGGTAGATTATGCGCTCGCCAACGACACGCTGATTCTGTTCGATGCTGCCTACGAAGCCTTCATCCGCGAAAACGACGTGCCCCACTCCATCTATGAGATAAAGGGAGCAAAGAAATGCGCCATCGAGTTCCGCAGCTTCTCGAAAACTGCCGGATTCACGGGAGTACGCTGCGGCTACACCGTTGTGCCGAAAGAACTCACTGCCGCCACGCTGGAAGGCGAACGCATCCCGCTGAACAAGCTCTGGAACCGCCGCCAATCTACCAAGTTCAACGGCACCAGCTACATCACCCAGCGGGCGGCGGAAGCCATCTACACACCGGAGGGACAGCGGCAGATAAAGGAAACGATAGATTATTATATGGACAATGCCCGGACCATGAAGCAGGGCCTTGAAGCGGCCGGGCTGAAAGTCTACGGCGGTGTGAACGCTCCTTACATCTGGCTGAAAACACCCGACGGAACAAGTTCCTGGCGGTTCTTCGAACAGATGCTGTACGAAGCCAATGTAGTGGGCACACCGGGTGTAGGTTTCGGCCCCAGCGGTGAAGGATATATCCGGCTGACGGCCTTCGGCAAGCACGAAGACTGCGTGGAAGCCATGAAGCGCATCCGGAAGTGGCTGAAATAAAAAAACAATTGAATTAGCGAGGTACTTGCTATAATCGAGTCGGACTGATCATCCGGAATTTTTCTAAACTTAAAGGTAAAAAGGTATGAAAACAAAAAGTGTAAAATGGGGAATAATGGCAATGGCGCTGTTATCAATGGCAATGCCTTTCACGGCAAAGGCTCAGGATAAAGTGGAAGCGTCGGCAGGCGTCGACCTCGTAAGCGGTTACGTGTGGCGTGGCCAGGATTTGGGAGGGGTAAGCCTCCAGCCGAGCGCATCCATCGCCTACAAAGGTTTCTCTCTGGGAGCTTGGGGCTCCGTAGGCATCGAGAGTTCGGACACGAAAGAGTTCGACCTCATACTGGGATATTCAACCGGAGGCTTCAGCGTATCGGTGACGGACTACTGGTACAATGTGACCGGAGATGGGGTGACAGCCAAATACTTCCAGTACGGTGCACACAATGCTGCCAACTCACATCTGTTCGAAGCGCAAATCGGCTATGATTTCGGCCCCGTAGCCATAAACTGGTACACCAACTTTGCAGGCGACGACGGTGTTGACAAAGACGGTGACCGTGCTTATTCATCCTACATCTCCGTGGCAGCCCCCTTCACACTGGGCGGTCTGGACTGGACGGCCGAGATAGGCGCTACCCCTTGGGCCACGGACTTCTATGGAGCCAACGGATTTGCCGTATGCGACGTCAGCCTGGGAGTATCAAAAGACATCAAAATCACCGATTCCTTCTCCCTCCCGTTGTTTGCCAAAGCAACCTGGAATCCAAGGTCTGAAGGTGCCTATTTCGTAGTCGGACTAAGTTTCTAAGATGAAAAACCTATGATTTACACACACCGAACGGTAAATCGTAAATTGTCTAATCGTAAATTATTTAAGGTATGAAAAAGATTGAAGCTATTATCCGAAAGACCAAGTTCGAGGACGTGAAGGACGCGCTGCTCGAAGCGGACATCGAATGGTTCTCCTATTATGATGTACGGGGCATCGGGAAATCCAGACAAGCCCGTATCTACCGTGGTGTCATGTACGACACCAGTTCCATCGAGCGCATCCTTATCTCCATCGTGGTGCGCGACAAGAATGCGGAAAAGACCGTACAAGCCATCATCAAATCTGCACAAACCGGTGAAATCGGCGACGGACGTATCTTCGTCATCCCCATTGAGGATGCCATACGCATACGTACTGCAGAGAGAGGCGACATCGCACTCTACAATGCCGAACAAGAAAGATAACGGGCAGCTACAAACCACAACCAAGAAAATACAATACAACTAAAAGCAACAAGAAATTATGGATAAACTTATTTTAAGTGAACTGACCAACGGACTGAACACTGTATGGATGCTGCTTGCAGCCATGCTGGTATTCTTCATGCAGCCGGGCTTTGCACTGGTCGAAGCCGGTTTCACCAGAGTAAAAAATACGGCCAATATCCTGATGAAGAACTTCGTTGACTTCATGTTTGGCAGTCTGCTCTACTGGTTCATCGGTTTCGGACTGATGTTCGGTGCAGGCGGATTCATAGGAATGCCCCATTTCTTCGACCTCTCGTTCTACGACGGAGGCGGGCTTCCCACAGAAGGTTTCCTGGTATTCCAGACTGTATTCTGCGCAACGGCTGCCACCATCGTGTCCGGCGCTATGGCAGAACGTACCAAATTCTCCATGTACCTGGTTTACACCATCTTCATCAGTGTGCTGATTTATCCCGTTTCCGGTCACTGGACTTGGGGCGGCGGCTGGCTGATGAACGGTGAGGCAGGTTCCTTCATGATGGAAACATTCGGAACAACTTTCCATGACTTCGCAGGTTCCACCATCGTCCACTCCGTAGGCGGCTGGATTGCCCTGGTAGGTGCGGCCATCCTCGGCCCGCGCATCGGGAAATACGGCAAAGACGGCAAGTCAAGAGCCATTCCGGGACATAACCTCACGATTGCGGCACTGGGTGTATTCATCCTTTGGTTCGGATGGTTCGGCTTCAACCCCGGTTCACAGTTGGCAGCAGCCACTACGGACGATGCAAGGGCCATCTCGCATGTATTCCTCACCACCAATCTGGCAGCCTGCGCAGGCGGTTTCTTTGCATTGGCGGTAAGCTGGATGAAATATGGCAAACCCTCCTTGTCTCTGACACTGAATGGCATTCTGGCCGGATTGGTAGGCATCACGGCCGGTTGTGACATGGTTTCTCCCTTCGGGGCGGTAATCATCGGCACCATCTGCGGCATCCTGATGATTTATTCGGTGGAATTCATCGACCGGACACTGAAAATTGACGACCCCGTAGGGGCCAGTTCCGTACACGGCGTCTGCGGTTTCACGGGAACCATCCTCACCGGACTGTTTTCCACCAGTGAGGGACTGTTTTACGGTGCAGGCTGGAGCTTTCTCGGAGCGCAGGTATTCGGTGCACTCGTAGTAGGCGCATGGGCAGCAGGCATGGGATTCATCATCTTCAAAGGACTCGACAAAATCCACGGCCTCCGCGTTTCCAAACGTGTGGAGGAAGAAGGACTCGACATTTACGAACACGGCGAGTCTGCCTACGGTGCATAATGATTTTATATTTTATTAAACCAACAATTACAACTCTAAGGTATTATGTCAAAATTGAGATTCAGAGTAGTAGAGACGGCGTTCAAGAAGAAACCCGTTGCAGTGGCAGTCCCGGCGGAACGTCCGTCAGAGTATTTTGCCAAGTATGTATTCAACAAGGAGAAGATGTTCCGCTATCTGCCGAGCAAGGTGTATGCCAAGCTGACGGATGTGATTGACAACGGAGCTCCGCTGGACCGCAGCATAGCCGACGAGGTTGCCGCAGGTATGAAGAAATGGGCGGTTGAAATGGGGGCGACCCACTATACGCACTGGTTTCATCCGCTGACCGAAGGTACTGCCGAAAAGCACGACGCTTTTGTGGAACACGACGGCAAAGGCGGCGTGATGGAGGAATTCACCGGCAAACTGCTCGTGCAGCAGGAACCGGACGCTTCCAGTTTCCCGAACGGCGGTATCCGCAATACGTTCGAGGCACGTGGCTACTCGGCATGGGACCCCTCCTCCCCGGCATTCATCGTAGACGACACGCTCTGCATCCCGACTATTTTCATCGCCTATACCGGTGAGTCTCTGGACTACAAGGCACCGTTGCTGAAAGCCCTGCGTGCCGTAGACAAGGCTGCCGTCGACGTATGCCACTATTTCAATCCGGAAGTAAAGAAAGTGGTTGCCTATCTGGGCTGGGAGCAGGAATATTTTCTGGTTGACGAAGGGTTGTACGCCGCACGCCCCGACCTGCTGATGACCGGACGCACGCTGATGGGCCATGACAGCGCCAAAAACCAGCAGTTGGAAGACCACTACTTCGGGGCCATCCCCAGCCGTGTGGCCGCTTTCATGAAGGAACTGGAAATCGAAGCGCTGAAACTCGGCATCCCCGTCAAGACCCGTCACAACGAAGTGGCTCCCAACCAGTTCGAGCTGGCTCCCGTCTTCGAGGAATGCAACCTGGCGGTAGACCACAACATGCTCATCATGGCCTTGATGCGTAAAGTGGCACGTAACCACGGTTTCCGCGTACTGTTGCACGAAAAGCCCTTCAAGGGTGTCAACGGTAGCGGCAAGCATAATAACTGGTCGCTGGGTACGGACACCGGCATCCTGCTCCACGCACCCGGCAAACTGCCCGAAGAGAACCTGCGTTTCATCACCTTCGTAGTGAATACGCTGATGGCCGTATACCGTCACAACGGATTGCTGAAAGCCTCCATCTCCAGTGCGACGAACGCCCACCGGCTGGGTGCCAACGAAGCGCCTCCGGCCATCATCTCTTCCTTCCTGGGCAAGCAGTTGAGCCAGGTGCTGGAACACATCGAAGAGAGCACCAAGGACGATCTCGTCAGCCTCAGCGGCAAGCAAGGCATGAAGCTGGACATCCCGCAGATTCCGGAACTGATGATAGACAATACCGACCGCAACCGCACCAGCCCGTTCGCCTTCACCGGCAACCGCTTCGAGTTCCGCGCCGTGGGTTCCGAGGCCAACTGCGCCAGTGCCATGATTGCGCTGAACTCCGCCCTTGCCGAGCAGTTAACGGAATTCAAGAAAGATGTGGACGAACTGATTGAAAAGGGTGAACCGAAAATCTCCGCCATCCTCGAAGTCATCCGCCGGTACATCAAAGTCTGCAAACCCATCCACTTTGACGGCAACGGTTACAGCGACGAATGGAAAGCCGAAGCAGCCCGCCGCGGTCTGGACTGCGAGACAAGTGTTCCCGTCATCTTCGACAACTACCTGAAACCGGAGAGCATCCGGATGTTCGAGTCCATCGGCGTCATGACGAAGAAGGAACTGGAAGCCCGCAACGAGGTGAAATGGGAAATGTACACCAAGAAAATACAGATTGAAGCCCGTGTGCTCGGAGATTTGGCCATGAACCACATTATCCCCGTAGCTACACAGTATCAGTCGGATTTGATTGACAACGTCTACAAGATGAAAGACCTGTTCCCCGCAGAGAAGGCTGCAAAACTGTCTGCCAAGAATCTGGAACTCATCGAAGAGATTGCCGACCGTACCGCCTTCATCAAGGAGCATGTGGATGCCATGATCGAGGCGCGCAAAGTGGCCAACAAAATTGAGAGTGAACGTGAAAAAGCCATCGCCTACCACGACAACATCGTACCGATGATGGAGGAAATCCGTTACCACATCGACAAGCTGGAACTCATCGTCGACAATCAGATGTGGACGTTGCCCAAATATCGCGAGTTACTGTTTATAAGATGAAAAATGAAGGATGAAGGATGAATCCTTAATCCCTATCTCATTCTTTTGTTGGTTGTTTTAAGTTTGCAGGGGGGAGAGGTGCCGCGAGGCAGTTCTCTCTCTTTTTTTCGTCCATGCCAACTGTTGGCGGTAAGCGGGAAATAACCTATCTTTGCCCGTCAGATAAAACAATCCTGTCATCATGAAGAATTTACGTAACTGCTATGCAGCGTTCCTGCTGTTTGCCTTGCTGTTCGTTTCGGCTGCTGCCCCGGCACAAACCGGTTTGCAGCAAAAACTGGGTCGGATTTCCGCCATTACGGAAACCCGTCCGTTGGAGTCCACTCGGTTCTCCGAGAAGTATGTAACCTATTTTACCCAGCCGTTGGACCACCGTCGTCCCGAAAAGGGCAGTTTCCGCCAGCGTGTGATTGTCTCCCACGTCGGCTTCGACCGTCCCACGGTGATTGTAACCGAAGGCTATGGAGCCGCCTATGCCCTCAATCCCAAATATCGCGAGGAACTTTCCGAGCTGCTCGATGCCAACATGATTTTTGTGGAATACCGTTATTTCCTGGAATCCACCCCTGAGCCTAAAGACTGGCAATACCTCACCGCCGAGAATTCTGCCGACGACCTGCACGCCGTCCGCAACGCCTTTAAAAGCATCTATCCCGGCAAATGGATTGCGACCGGCATCAGCAAGGGCGGACAGACTACCCTGCTCTACCGCACGTTCTATCCGGACGACGTGGATATTTCCGTGCCTTATGTAGCTCCGCTCTGCTACGGGGTGGAAGACGGACGCCACGAGCCTTTCCTCAGGAAAGTGTCTACTCCGGAGGACCGCAAACGGATTGAGGACTTCCAGTTGGAAGTGTTGAAACGGAAAGCCGCACTGCTCCCCCGCTTTGAGAAATATTGCGATGAAAAAGGACTCAAGTTCCGTGCGCCCGTTGAAGAGATATACGACTATTGCGTGCTGGAGTATTCTTTTGCCCTTTGGCAGTGGGGAACTCCCGTCAGCAGCATTCCTGCCACCACGGCCTCGGACGATGAGATATTTGCCCATCTGCTCGACATCAGTAATCCCGACTACTTCATTGCCGACAGTCCCACAGCCTCATTCTTCGTGCAGGCCGCCCGCGAACTGGGCTATTACGGCTACGATACGAAGCCTTTCAAGAAGTATCTTTCCATCCAATCGAGCAAGGGTTACCTGCATCGCCTGATGCTTCCCGAAGAGCTGAAAGACATGCCCTTCGACAAGACCCTAAGCAAGAAAATCACGAAGTTCCTGAAAGAGAATGACCCGAAAATGATATTCATCTACGGACAGAACGACCCGTGGACGGCTGCCGGAGTGACCTGGCTGAAAGGGAAGAAGAACATCCATGTATTCGTAGAGCCCGGCGGAAGCCATCGGGCACGCATCGGCACACTGCCCGAAGAGGAAAAGAAGCAAGTGATGGAGCTGATAAATGAATGGTTGAAACAATAAAAACGGATGGTCCGTGTGGCATGAACAGACCATCCGTTTACTCCTGACAGACCATCTGTTCAACCTCAACAGATGGTCTGTTTTTTTATTCTATAATTTGTGCATCCTCAATATCGTCCACTGCCTTTACTGAAGCATCCGGTGTCTTCGGGCGGCGACGCGTAAACTTGAACCAGTTCAGCAGTTCCGAAGCCGCATAGACCAGACTGCTGATACCGATAATGATAAATGCCGTGGAGCGTACTCCCGTAGGATTGAACAGCGCAACCAAGCCGGCAAGCAGAATCAATACCGGAACCACATAAAAACCTCCCGGTACCGGCATCCAGCGACGGGCAGCGGAAAGCGAGGCAATCTGTTGCACTCCTCCCATCACCAGGATAAATCCCAATACAAATGTCAGCAAATCGGCAAAGAAACCGGGCATGATAATCAGCCACAAGCCAAACAGCAGGCTGCCCACCCCCTCGACAGGGAAACGGCTGCGCATCTCCGTGCTCTGTGCAAAGTAGCCTATGATGCTGACAAGCGAAGGCACCAGGAAAATGACACCTATCGTAATCACAAAGTAATCACCGGCCTGGTCGGGAAACATCACCAGCACCAAACCGATAACCAGCGCACATATCGCACGCAAAAATGAGTAACTTAATCCTTTCATGAGTCTATGTTTTTTTGCGAAGATACATCTTTATCCGAATAACTCCACACGAAAATCCCGAAAAATCAGTTTACATTCAGCCAGGCATTCATATCTTCGGCCACAAAGAGCCAGTATAATAACAATAGTACAGCAATAACTACGCCTATGGCAACTAAATGTTTTCTATTCATAGTTTGTTCCTTTCTTTTTTTGAATGAATATTCGTTTTTACTACACTTATAAGAACAATATTTCAAGAAAAATGTTCTTATCCAGAAAAAAAGTCATATTTATTTTGGCAGTTAAAACAAAGTGCTTATATTTGTCGCGAAAACGAAGACAGGCTGCACCTCAGCATAAAAAATGAACAAGTTCATTTTATTATACATTCGGTTTGCACTGTCTTTGCCCCTAATAAAACAAAAAAAGTCAATGAAAACAATGTTAGTAAATACATATTGGTGGTGGCACCCGTTACAACTCCGACAGTCGTAAGGGAGCAGCGCTCGTATGTATATATGTAATATATAGTAAAAAACAAAAAGAGCCCTGTCGCACCAAGCGACGGGGCTCTTTTCGTTTAAGCAATAATGCGTTTTGATTTCTGAAATAGTAAATAGTAAATCGTCAAATAGTAAATAACATGATGAATTTCTTAGTTGACAAAGAAGGTTATTACGGAGAGTTCGGCGGGGCATACGTTCCCGAAATCCTCCACAAATGTGTAGAAGAGTTGCAGAACACCTACCTCAAAGTGCTGCAAAGTGAGGACTTCAAGCGTGAATACGACCAGTTGCTGCGCGACTACGTGGGACGCCCTTCCCCACTCTACTTGGCACACCGCTTGTCCGAGAAGTACGGTTGCCGGATTTACCTCAAGCGTGAAGACCTGAACCACACCGGTGCCCACAAAATCAACAACAGCATCGGGCAGGTATTGCTGGCACGCCGCATGGGCAAGCGCCGCATCATCGCCGAAACCGGAGCCGGGCAGCACGGGGTGGCCACAGCCACCGTCTGCGCCTTGATGAACATGGAATGCATCGTCTACATGGGTAAGACCGACGTAGAGCGCCAGCGCGTCAATGTGGAGAAGATGAAGATGCTCGGCGCCACCGTCGTTCCCGTCACCAGTGGCAATATGACGTTGAAGGACGCCACCAACGAAGCCATCCGCGACTGGTGCTGTCATCCCTCGGACACCTACTACGTGATAGGTTCCACCGTCGGCCCGCATCCGTACCCCGACATGGTGGCACGCCTGCAGTCCGTCATCAGCGAAGAAATAAGGAAGCAGCTCCTTGAACACGAGGGACGCGAATGCCCCGACTACCTCATCGCCTGCGTAGGCGGAGGAAGCAATGCAGCCGGCACCATCTATCACTACGTCAACGACCCGCACGTGCAAATCGTCCTCGCCGAAGCCGGAGGAAAAGGCATTGAAACGGGAATGACAGCCGCCACCATCGCCCTCGGCAAGATGGGCATCATCCACGGCTCGCGCACCTACGTCATCCAGAACGAGGACGGACAGATAGAAGAGCCCTATTCCATCTCTGCCGGACTGGACTATCCGGGCATCGGCCCCATGCACGCCAACCTTGCCAAGCAGAAGCGTGCCATCGTCCTCGCCGTCAACGACGACGAAGCCATCCGCGCCGCCTACGAACTGACCCGGCTCGAGGGCATCATCCCCGCATTGGAAAGTGCCCACGCACTGGGTGCGCTGGAGAAGATGAGGTTCAAGCCGACGGACGTGGTGGTGCTGACGGTGTCGGGACGGGGGGATAAGGATATAGAGACGTATTTGAGTGATGAGTTATAAGTGATAAGTGATGAGCTATTTGAAAATACGAGATGCAATGAAATAAAATACAAGATACAATGAAACAATATGATTATAAAACAATCAGCCGCACCATGCTCGGTGACTTGCATACGCCGGTGAGCACGTATCTGAAGGTGCGCGACATCTTTCCGCAGAGCGCACTTATGGAGAGTTCCGACTATCATGGCAGTGAGAACAACCGCTCGTTCATCGCTCTGTGTCCGCTGGCAAGTGTCAGCATAGACCACGGCACGGCTATCTTCCGTCTGCCGGACGACAGCCGCGAAGAGCATCCCATAACCGAAAAATACCGGGTGGAAAACGCACTGAACGATTTCCTCTGCCGCTTCCGCGTGGAGGGCGAATACAGCAATTACTGCGGACTCTACGGATACACCTCCTTCAATGCTGTCCGCTACTTCGAGAATATCCCCGTGAAGGACAGCCGCGAAGCTACCAACGATGCGCCGGACATGCTGTACATATTATATAAGTACCTCATCGTCTTCAACGACTTCAAGAATGAGATGCTGCTCCTCGAGATGCTGGCGCCCGGCGAGACCAGCGGACTGGACCAGGTACAGAAGGCCATCCATAACCGCAACTACACCGCCTACGATTTCCGCGCCATCGGCCCCACCACCTCCCCGCTTACGGACGAGGAGCACAAGGCGAATATCCGCCGGGGCATCGCCCACTGTCTGCGCGGCGACGTTTTCCAGATAGTCCTCTCCCGCCGGTTCGAGCAGCGTTTCACGGGCGATGACTTCAAGCTCTACCGTGCCCTGCGCAGCATCAACCCTTCTCCCTATCTGTTCTATTTCGACTTCGGGGGCTTCCGCATTTTCGGCTCGTCTCCCGAAACCCATTGCCGCATCGAAGGCCGCCATGCCTATATCGACCCCATTGCCGGAACCACGAAGCGCACCGGCGATGCAGAGCAGGACGCCCTCAATGCCCGGTACCTGCACGACGACCCCAAAGAGAACGCCGAACACGTGATGCTTGTGGACCTTGCCCGCAACGACCTCTCCCGCAACTGCCACGATGTAAAGGTGGACTTCTATAAGGAGATGCAGTATTACAGCCATGTCATCCACCTCGTCAGCCGTGTCAGCGGAACGCTCCGCGAAGAGGCCGACCCCGTCAAGGCCTTCATCGACACCTTCCCTGCCGGTACCCTGAGCGGTGCCCCCAAGGTACGCGCCATGCAACTCATCAGCCAGCTGGAACCGCACAACCGTGGAGCCTACGGCGGCTGCATCGGTTTCATCGGACTGAACGGCTCGCTGAACCAGGCGATTACGATTCGTACTTTTGTCAGCCGCAACGGTGTCCTCTGGTTCCAGGCAGGCGGCGGCATCGTAGCCAAGAGCAACGACGAATACGAACTGCAAGAGGTGAACAACAAGCTCGGCGCACTGAAAAAAGCGATTGAGATGGCAGAAAAAATGTGAGTTTATGTACGATTTGACGATTTACGATGTACGATTTGCCATGCGGCGTACATTGCGCAGCCAAATCGTACATCGTAAATAAAGTAACTTCAATCGTACATCGTAAATCGTCAAATAGTAAATAAAATAGATTGTAAATACAAAAGATGAAAACAGTTATCATAGACAATTACGACTCCTTCACCTACAACCTTGCCCATCTGGTGAAAGAGCTTGGCGCAGAAGTGGATGTGCTGCGCAACGATAAATTCCGGCTCGAAGAATTGGAGCCATACGATAAAATCATCCTCTCACCCGGTCCCGGTGTCCCCGAGGAAGCCGGACTGCTGCTGGATGTCATCCGCACCTATGCCGGACGGAAACCCATACTCGGTGTCTGTCTGGGCGAACAAGCCATCGGACAAGCGTTCGGCGGAAAGCTGGTCAATCTGGAAGAGGTGTTCCATGGGGTACAGACGGAGATAAGGATGAAGGGGGAAGGATTAAGGATTAGGGATGAAGGATTAGGGGGGAAGGATTATGAAGGTATTTCTCTCGAAGAAGACTATATCTTCTGCGGTTTACCCGATAGGATTCCCGTCGGACGATACCACTCCTGGGTGGTCGATACGGAGGACTTTCCCGAAGCGCTGGCCATTACCGCCATCAGCCCCGAAGGACAAATCATGGCGCTGAAACATCGGGAGTATGACATACACGGCATCCAGTTCCATCCTGAATCGGTACTGACACCCGACGGAAAAACAATCGTAAAAAACTGGCTTTTCAAATGAGGCACTTCAGAAAAAGAGTAAATTCAATCGTCAAATCGTAAATCGTCAAATCGTAAATAAAAAGATGAAAGCAATACTCACCCGTCTCTTCAACCACGAAGAGCTCACGTCGGAGGAGACCAAACAAATCCTCCTCAACATCACCAAGGAAATGTATCCTGAGGCGCAGATAGCAGCCTTGCTCACTGCCTTCCAGATGCGAAGCATCACTGTGGACGAGCTTATCGGTTTCCGCGAAGCACTGATGGAGACACGCCTTCCCATCGACTTCGCCCCCTATCGCCCCATCGACATTGTGGGTACGGGAGGCGACGGAAAGAACACCTTCAACATCTCCACCTGCGCTTGCTTCGTGGTGGCGGGAGCCGGCTACAAGGTTGCCAAGCACGGCAACTACGGAGCCACTTCCGTGAGCGGAGCCAGCAATGTCATCGAGCAGCACGGCGTACGCTTCACCAACAACCCCGACACACTGAAACGCAGCATGGAGGAGTGCAACATCGCCTACCTTCATGCCCAGCTTTTCAATCCGGCGATGAAGTTTGTCGGTCCCGTACGCAAGACGCTGGGAGTACGCACCTTGTTCAATCTGCTCGGCCCGTTGGTGAATCCATGCTGTCCGGCATACCAGCTGCTCGGTGTGGCAGACCTCTCGCAGATGCGCCTATACACCAACGTATTCTATAAACTCGGCATTGACTTTGCCGTGGTCAACAGCCTCGACAGCTACGACGAAATCTCCCTGACGGACGAGTTCAAGGTGATGACCCGCAACTACGAGCGCATCTACCGTCCGCAGGCTCTCGGCTTCAAGGATGCCCGTCCCGAAGAACTCTTCGGCGGCGCATGCAAGGAAGATGCCGCCCGCATCTTCGACAATATCCTTACGGGGCATGCCACACCTGCACAAACGCAATGCGTCATTGTCAACGCCGCCTTTGCCATCCAGGTGATGGAGCCGCAGAAAGAGATTGAAGAGTGCATCGCCATCGCACGCGAATCGCTGGATAGCGGACGGGCGCTGGCGACACTGAAAAAATTTATCGAGATTAATAAATGAAGCAATGAAAGATATACTGTCCGAAATCATCGCCCATAAGCAAACAGAGATTGAACTGCAAAAGCAAACCGTCTCTCTGGAACAGTTGCAGGAGCAAGCCGGAATCATCATCCGGGAGAATGCAGCCCACCGCCGCAGCATGAAGCAGGCCCTTGCCGCTTCTTCTACAGGAATCATCTCCGAGTTCAAACGCCGTTCACCCTCCAAAGGCTGGATAAACGAGGCTGCCCGGGCAGAGGAAATACCCGCCTCCTACGAAGCCGCCGGCGCCGCCGCCCTCTCCATCCTGACGGATGAGAGGTTCTTCGGCGGTACGCTGCGCGACATCCGCACGGCCCGTCCGCTCGTCCGCATCCCCATCCTGCGCAAAGACTTCATCATCGACGAGTACCAGCTTCTGCAAGCCTGCATTGTAGGTGCCGACGCCGTATTGCTCATTGCCGCCTGCCTCAGTCCGGAGCAGTGTAGCACCCTCACCGCCCAAGCCCACGAACTCGGGCTGGAGGTATTGCTCGAAATCCACAGCCCTTCGGAACTCTCCTATATAAATAAGGAGGTCGACATGGTGGGTGTCAACAACCGCAACCTCGGCTCCTTCGTCACCGATGTAGAAAACTCCTTCCGGATAGCCCGGCAACTGCGCGAAGCCACCCACGGACCGGCATCCCCGCTCCTTGTCTCCGAAAGCGGCATCTCCGACCCCGAAACCATCTGCCGCCTGCGTGCCGCCGGCTTCCGCGGTTTCCTCATCGGCGAAACCTTCATGAAAACAGCCAACCCGGGCGAAACCCTGAAAGAGTTCATCCAAGACAGTCTCTTAATTGATAATTAAAAGTTGAAAGTTGATAATTGAAAGTTGATAATTGTAAATACAAAAGTCTCTCATACAGCGTTATATCGCGCAGCCAAATTGTAAATCGTAAATAAAATGTCTCCTCTCATCAAAGTATGCGGAATGACCGAAGCAGAAAACATCCGCAATGTAGAACTGCAAGGTGTAGATATGATTGGTTTCATCTTCTACCCCAAATCTCCCCGTTGTCTGTGCCAGATGCCCGGGTATCTGCCAGCCTGCGCCAAGCGCGTCGGCGTCTTTGTCAACGAAAGTAAGGAAAACATCCTAATGTATACCGACCGTTTCGGCCTTGACTACATCCAGCTGCATGGCCATGAAGCTCCCGAATACTGCCGTTCCCTGCGCAATGCAGGCCTGCACCTCATCAAGGCTTTCTCTATCTTGCTGCCCAAGGACCTGCTTGCCGTATCTGCCTACAATGGTCTGTGCGACTACTACCTCTTCGACACCAAGACCCCGCAGTACGGCGGTTCCGGCAACCAGTTCGACTGGAACCTCCTGCACCGCTACAACGGTCCCACCCCGTTCCTGCTTAGCGGTGGCATCAACCCCTACAGCGTAAAAGCCCTCCGGGAGTTTCGCCATCCCTATTTCGCAGGTATCGACATCAACAGCCGTTTCGAAACGGCACCGGGAATAAAGGATGTGGAACGCATCTCAAACTTCCTGAAAGAACTGAAGGGAGGTATGATTTGACGATTTACTATTTACTATTTGGCTGCGCAATATACGCCGCATGGCAAATTGTACATTGTACATGGTAAATAGTAAATAGTAAATTGTCAAATAGTAAATAGTACCATGCAGCGTTATTGCGCAGCCAAATAGTAAATAGTAAATTGTAAAATAGTAAATAAAAATAGTATGTTGAACCGCATTAACCAACTTTTCCAGGACAGCCCCAAGAATCTGCTGTCCATTTACTTTTGTGCAGGCTGTCCCAACCTCGACGGTACTGCCGACGTTATCCGTGCCCTCGAAAGAAACGGAGTCAGCATGATTGAAATCGGAATTCCGTTCAGTGACCCCATGGCCGACGGCATTGTCATCCAGAATGCCGCCACCCGCTCCCTGCACAACGGCATGTCCCTCCGTCTGCTTTTCGAACAATTGCGCGACATCCGTCGCGATGTCCGCATCCCGCTTGTCCTTATGGGATACCTCAATCCCATCATGCAGTTCGGCTTCGAAGCCTTCTGCCAGAAGTGCGTGGAATGCGGCATCGATGGCGTCATCATTCCCGACCTCCCTTTCCGCGATTACGAAGAGAGTTACAAAGCCATCGCCTCGAAGTATGACATCCGTGTCATCATGCTCATCACCCCCGAAACCAGCGAAGCCCGCGTCCGCGAAATAGACGCCCACACCGACGGCTTCATCTATCTGGTGTCCAGTGCCGCTACCACCGGTGCCCAGAAAGACTTCGACACCCGGAAGCAAGCCTACTTCAAGAAGATAGAGGATATGAACCTGCGCAATCCACGCATGGTAGGCTTCGGCATCAGCAACAAGCAGACATTCGATGCCGCTTGCGCCCACTCATCCGGTGCCATCATCGGCAGCCGCTTCGTCACGCTGCTCAACGAGAAGGAAGGAGATGCGGAAAAGGCTATCAGGCAGTTGAAGGAAGATTTGAAACAGTGAGCTTATTCAAATTTCATACAATATATTTTTCGCAATGAAAAAATAAAAGAGACAAAATCTGCAAAGACTTGTCTCTTTTATTTTCTCCCCATCTCATATTTCACTATCTTTGTGCCCGAAAAAAGCTCTAATACGAATATCATGAAAGTCGATTGCCCTTCCGTACTATTGATTTACACTGGCGGAACTATCGGAATGATAGAAAATCCCGAGACCGGTGCGCTTGAGAACTTCAACTTCGACCAACTGCTGCAGCATGTCCCCGAGCTGAAGCGCTTCAACTACCACATCTCTTCCTATCAGTTCGACCCACCGATCGACTCTTCCGACATGGAGCCTTCCCTCTGGGCAAAGATTGTAAAAATCATCAACTACAACTACGACAATTTCGACGGCTTCGTCATCCTGCACGGTACCGATACGATGGCCTATACAGCCTCCGCCCTCAGTTTCATGCTCGAGAACCTTTCCAAGCCGGTCATCCTCACCGGTTCCCAGCTTCCCATCGGCACCCTGCGCACCGACGGGAAAGAGAACCTCATCACCGCCATTGAAATAGCCGCCGCCAAGCATCCGGACGGTACCCCTATCGTCCCCGAAGTGTGCATCTTCTTCGAGAACGAGCTGATGCGGGGCAACCGTACCACCAAAATCAATGCCGAGAATTTCAACGCTTTCCGCTCCTTCAACTATCCCCCACTGGCAAAGGCAGGCATCCATATCCGCTATAACGAGCACCTCATCCGACGCCCCGACCCGTCGCGCCCCATGAAGCCGCACTACCTTTTCGACACCAATGTCGTAGTGCTCACCCTCTTTCCCGGCATCCAGGAAAGCATTATCAACTCCGTGCTTCATGTTCCCGGCCTGAAAGCCGTTGTCCTCAAGACTTTCGGTTCCGGCAATGCCCCCCAGAAAGAATGGTTCATCCGCCAGCTGAAAGAAGCCAGCGAACGTGGCATTGTCATCGTCAACATCACCCAATGCCAAAGTGGCGCCGTCGAGATGGGACGTTACGAAACCGGTCTGCAACTTCTCCAGGCAGGTGTCATCAGCGGCTATGACAGTACCCCCGAATGTGCCGTCACCAAACTCATGTTCCTCCTGGGGCATGGACTGGACCAAGCCGAAATCCGCCACCGCATGAATTCCGACCTGGCAGGAGAAATCACCAAGATTCAGTAAAGCGACAATACAGAGGGCATTTAGTAATATTGATAATTTTCAAGACAAACTTGCATTATCTATCCATACAAAATCGTTAAAAAGCGTTAACCAACACGCTTTTATCCCCCATTAATAAAGCTTATTAGTTTAAATAAACGTACTTTTGCTTACAATCAAGCAAAACAAATGTAAAATATGGGAGAAAATACCCTATACAAACGCTTTCTGCCGCTTGTTATTCTTACAGTAGGCATACTGCTGCAGGGTTGTAAAGACGATGTTTTTAACCCCGAGAAAGTGAAAGCAGCCTATCAGGACAGGTTTCCGGTCAAGAACATAGACCCGGCTATGGATTGGAAAATGACTCAGCAGGTCCGGGTCAATGTTTCTGTATCCGAAGATACCGGCATCGACTACACCATACGTATTTACGACAAGAACCCCTTAATCAGCCGGTCATCTGCCAAACTGCTGGCAGAAGGCACCACCAATAATGCAACTGTATTTACTACCGTCATGGACTGCCCTTCTGTGCTGACGAGCGCTTTTGTGTGCCGCACCGATGCACACAGCCGCAACATAGTAAAATACGTATCCATCCAAAACGGTCAGCTCCACGCCGCTTTCGGCAGTTCCCCTGCAACTACACGTGCCGCATGGACACGCAGTGTCAGCATCGAGACCTATTCACCGGAAAAGTCCGAGGCGGAAATCACCGCAATGCTATCAAGTGCCGAAGAAATAAGGCCGAATACCGATTTTCAAAACGGAAAAGCCTACAAAATCTCCAAAGACAATATATATAGGAATAAAATCAGCAAGGACGGCATGGGAAGTGACAATCCGGCCATCATCATCATTGAAGGCAGCTGGGAACCCAATGGAAACAACATGACCGTTGAACGAGGCTTCGAATTCTATGTGATTGACGGAGGGGAAATCGTGATACCGGACGAGCACACCTTCACTTTAGTGCAATCCAGCCGGTTTATCGTCTACGCGGGTGGAACCATCAAAGGGAACGACATCGAATTGACCAACGCATCCGGAGGCAGCTACAACTACAATGCCGGCACTATGGAAATAGACGATTTCCATGTCAACCAGGAAGGGGCATTCTATAATTGCGGTACCGTGCGTGTGGATGAAATGGATTTCGACAGCGGATGCAAATTCATCAACCAAGGCAAAGCCTATATCGAGAAAACCAATAGCAGCATCACTATAGACAACGGATGCTACTTATATGTAGAAGAATTTGTCGGCACACTGAACATGGGAGACACCTCTTCTGCAGAGATAGAGGATTTCGGGGACCATAGCAACAATTACAACACCCAAATCACGATGGGTGACAACTCCATGATAACCGTACTTGATGAAGCAGAATTGTCACAAGCACAATTTATGGGTCCAAACAATGAATATGCACTGGTAAAAATCAATAAAATTGAAGATATAGGAAATTTCTCCAGTCAGGGAAACATTCATTATGAAGTGAAAGAAATTGACGATGATATCACCGAGGATATCTGGTGGGAAGCCAAATTCCTTGATGCCATCAAGAACACCGAAGGAACCATATCCAAATGGGGAGAATCCCCCATCACCATTCCTGCCGGAGACTGTACGGGCGAAGGCAATACTCCGGACGAGTCCGGCTCAGAAACCCCTACAGACCCGGTCTCCTATACGTACGTATTCGAAGACAACTTCCCGTTGGTAGGCGACTATGACTTCAACGACGTGGTCTTGGACGTGGAGACCTACTATCACCGCGAGAAAAAGACGAACCACATCAAGCGCATACAGCTCGACGTGACCCTTGCTGCGGCAGGAGCAACCAAAGCATTGGGCGTAGGGCTACGGATTGTCGGAATCAATAAATCAGCTATCAAAGAAATCAAGACCGGAGGCGACGATTCGCGTTTCCAGGAGTCATTCAACAGCTCGTACAACAAATTCAGGTATAACAACGTTACTTACATGGAAGATTCCGATCCGAGTGTCGTAATCCCCATCGCAGGCGAGGTGCACAATGTATTCGGAGTTGAACCGGGTGAGATGGTAAATACCGGCATTGGAGTAACCGCCAAAAAGTACACTTATGAAGTCATTATTGAACTGGCAGACCAAACCCGGACAGAGCCCCCATTCTCAAAAGACAATCTGGACTTCTTCATCTGTTATCAATATAAAAGCATGGAACAACGCATGGAAGTCCATCTTTACGAATTTTGGGGATATGGCGCCACTGCCGCCGGAACCATACAGCAAGAGAATCTTGACTTGGCAGGCAACAACACGTGGGCAATCTGCGTGCCGTATGGCTTCCGCTATCCCAAAGAAACAATCAATGTGTCACGTACTGATATCCCCGAGGCAAGCGCATATCCGGAATTCATCTATTGGGCCCAAGACAGAACCCAGTATACGGAATGGTACGAACACCCGGTAGAAGAAAATGTATATAGATAAATATAGCAAACAACTATCATAAACAATGAAACAAATATTATTTGTAGATGACAAACCTGCCATAGGCAAGGTACTCTCGGTCTATTTAGGGAAAGAGAATGAGCTGGTTTATTTCGAAGATCCCGTCAGGGCCATAGAATGGCTGAATGAAGGGAACGAGCCCGCTCTCATCATTTCGGACATACGCATGCCCAAGATGACCGGCAGTGAATTCCTGGCATATCTGAAAGGCAATTCACTTTTCAAGGACATTCCGGTTGTGATGCTTTCCAGTGAGGAAAGTACCACCGAGCGCATCAACCTGCTCGAAGCCGGAGCCGAGGATTTCATACTGAAACCTTTCAATCCTATGGAACTGAAAGCCCGCATCAAGAAATTCCTCTAAACAACAAAATCAATGGATATGTTATATTATATCTACATAGGCAGCAACCGCACCACTATCGACCACTTAAGTAAAGTTACGGGAGGCATGTTCATGGCTGTTTCATCCTGCAACAAGGCAACGAAAGTCATCGACGGCATCCGCGAACGATATAACACATCTATCCTTTACGAACAAAGCGACCCTCAAAAAGACTGTGAAAACATCACTTTCCTGCACAAGCGTTTCCCACGCGTCTACATCATCCTTGTCACCGAGGAGCTGCAGAAGGAAAACCGCAAGCTCTATCTGCAGGCAGGTGTCAATAACACCCTCTCCCCTACGACCCATGAGGGGAATCTGCAACAAATGACAAAATTCCTCCAACTGCGCAAGGAGCATAAGTTGCAGGAATTCAGCCAGTCACACCGTAAGATATTCAACACCTTCCACCTGCCTGTGTGGAAGCGTATCTTCGACATCCTTTTTGCCGTTGCCGTACTGATTGCACTGTCTCCGATATTCATTGTGACAGCCATAGCCATCCGCATGGAAAGCAAGGGAAAAGTGATTTACAAGTCCCAGCGCGTAGGCAGCAACTACCAGATATTCAACTTCCTGAAGTTCCGCTCCATGTACACCAATGCAGACAAGCGCCTGAAGGAGCTGAATGCACTCAACCAATACAAGATGGAAGAAGAGCTTACGGACGAGCAGCCTGATATTCGCTTCGACGACCTGACCGGCACTTCCGAAGAGGAGGCTACCCTGCTGATTTCGGACGATTTCGTCATCTCCGAAGAAGATTTCCTCAAAAAGAAGGCCCAAGAAAAACAGAATACGTTCGTCAAGATAGAGAACGATCCCCGCGTCACCCGCGTAGGCCGTTTCATCCGCAAGTACAGCATTGACGAACTGCCGCAGCTGTTCAACGTCCTCAAAGGAGACATGAGCATCGTGGGCAATCGCCCGCTCCCCCTCTACGAGGCCGAGCTGCTGACCAGCGACGCATATATCGAGCGCTTCATGGCCCCCGCCGGACTGACGGGACTGTGGCAAGTGGAGAAACGAGGCGGTGCCGGGAAGATGTCGGCCGAAGAGCGCAAGCAACTGGACATTAAGTACGCCAAAGAATTTTCATTCTGGCTGGACATGAAGATACTGTGCAAGACGCTGACAGCGTTTGTGCAGAAAGAGAATGTATAAAAATAAAGATAACAGGAATTATATGGCTTTAGAGATGATAAAAAGATATATCAAGTCCATCATTTACAGTGTAATCCTCCTAGGATTGTTGGGGGTACCTTTGTCTGTGGCTGCGCAGCAGGAGTTGACACGGGAGGAGCGCATCAAGATATTGGAGCAACTCAAGATGGAGGATAAAAAAATAGAAGTCAACACATTAGGATTAATCAGTCCGAAGGCATCTATAGAAATTGAAAAATTAGAGCTTCCTCCTCTATCGGTCTTTCTTGATGCAGTGACAGAGAATGCGTCAGTAAAAAGAGCACAGTCCCAAGTAGAGCAAGTCAAGAACCAATATCGCCTGGAAAAAAGGAGTTGGTGGAACTACTTCAGACTGAACGGTAACTATTCTTACGGACGCTACAATATCATAGGCAATGCCAGTGACGAGTTCACCCCTATGTACCAGACAACCATGTCGAGTGCCCAGCACAACTTCAATGTCGGGGCCAGCTTCGGTGTCAGCCTGGGTGATCTATTCAACCGTCCGTTGAAACTGAAAGATTATCGCTACCAGATAGAACAATTGCAATATGTACAAGAAGATGTCATGGAAGAACGGAGACTAAAGGTCTTGGAAGCCTACAATGCAGTTACCGAACAATTAGCCACCATCAAAGCCAAAGCAGAAACGGCTGCCTTGTATAATGCACAAATGAAAATATCTGAAAACAATTTCATACAAGGAGCCATCGACATCATTGCACTTTCTTTAGAGCGTGCGCGCCGCACCGGTGCCGTGACCACGTATGAGCAGAGTCGTGTAGCTTTACACAATTCAATTGTATTATTGGAAATGTTGACTAATGTAAAAGTTATAACAGACAAGTAAACTAATTATGAATATAGTACAATTTTTGGCAAGCTTCTTTTACCGCATCCGTTATTGGTTATTGTGGGGAAGTCTTCTTGTTACGGCATTGGTCATATACTTTACCCAATTTTTACCATACAGTTATACGGTAAACAGTAGTTTATATGCAGGCGTAACCAATAGTACCAATTTGGATGGAAGCCAGCTTATCAACATCAACAGTACTTTCGACAATATCATTAATATTGGCAAGTCCAAAAACACTTTGGCAAAGGTTTCCGTTCGACTGCTTGCAACCAATCTTGTACACGGTGATGAATGGAAAGACAATATGTACATTCAAGCCAAACATTACAGACAACTTGTCCAAATCCTTCCAAAAGAAGTATTGGCTTTGGTAGACCGTTCCTCTTTGGATAAAACCGTAACTAATTTAATGAATTACAGAAAGGAGAACAGTAGCAATTTTGTCTATTCCATATTCAACCGCCCTTATCCGTTTTATAGCTATAACGCATTAAATTCAATTACCATCAAACGGTTGGGTACCAGCGACCTGATAGAATTAGTATACACCTCTTCCGATCCCGGCATTACACAAAATACGCTCAAGATATTGGAAGATGAACTGTTAAAGGCTTATGAGCAACTCCGGTTCAGTGCCACGAACAGTGCCATCGCCTATTTTGAAGAGCAAGTGCGCATAGCCAAAAAAGCACTTACTGCAGAAGAAGATGATTTGACAGACTATAGCGTTCAGAAACAAGTCATCAACTATGACGAACAATCCAAAGCATTGGCTCTGACCAAATATTCGACAGACGACCGCATGGAAGCAGTCCAACGAAACTATGGAAGTGCAGTTGCCTTGCGCCAAATGTTAGAGAATAAAATGGATATACGTGCCAAGATTATACGTACAAATACAAATTTATTACAAGAGCTGGAAAAAGTCAGTACCTTGAACCAAAGCATTCTCGAACAGGAAATTTTCACCACAGAGCAAAGTCAGCAGAACAGTAGTAAACTTCAAAAAGAAAAAGACGCCCTGCAAAAGGCGGAAGAAAAAATAAGCCATCTCTCCGATAACTTAAATGAATATGGTTTCTCCAAAGAGGGTGTAGGTATTCGAGAAATGGTAACAGAATGGCTGACGGCATGCATCAATGAGGCGAAAGCCAAAGCCGAAGTAAAAGTATTGGTTGACCGCCAACGGGACATTATCGACCAATACCGGGAATTCTCACCCGTAGGTACTCAAATCAAACGAAAAGAGCGTGCCGTGGGCATTGCCGAAGACAATTACCGCCGACAAATAGCAGGCCTTGCCGAAGCACACCTCCGTTTACAGAATATCAAGATGACAACTGCCAATCTGCAAGTCATAGCATCACCTGAGTATCCGCTGACAGACAACGGCAGAAAAAGGATTATCTACGTCCTTGCCGCATTCTTCGGCAGTTTAATATTCATAAGCGGTTACTTCCTGCTGATTGAATTGTTAGACCGCACCCTCCGTGACCCGGATCGCAGCAAACGTCTGTCCGGATTATCTGTAATTGCAGCATTCAATGGTATAAGCAACTTGAAGTATCGTGGATTCCTCAAAGCTTGTAACCGACTTGCCGCTGCCTACAGTTGCCGACAATTCAATAACTACCTGCACCCGGACCGTCCTACTGTTATAAACCTGCTCAGTATGGAGAAACGTGAAGGAAAATCATTCCTTGCCAAATATTTCATTGATTATTGGGAAACTGAGGGTATGAAAGTGCGCCTTGTAAAATACGACCACGATTTCGACACCCAAAACAAGGGATATGTACAAGCTCAAGAATTGTCTGACTTCTGGGCTTTAAATGAAGCAGAAGAAATACCGGACATTATTTTAGTGGAATATCCTGCTGTCAGTACCGCCACTTTACCTATGCCGGTATTGAAAAAAGCAGATTTCAATTTGCTGATAGCCAACGCTGCCCGATTATGGGGCAGAGATGACGACACTCGGTTGAAACCGTTAAAGGAAGAATTGGAAGAAACTCCTCTATTTATGTATCTCAACAATGCAGACCGCGAAGTGGTTGAAAGCTTTACTGGGGAATTACCTCCTCATACTCCGGTTCACAGCTTCTTCAGCCGGTTGGCACAATTAGGATTAACATCAAAATCTGCGGCCGTAAAG
The DNA here is from genome assembly GCF_003602895.1 of Bacteroides sp. AF29-11. Classification (NCBI taxonomy): domain Bacteria; kingdom Pseudomonadati; phylum Bacteroidota; class Bacteroidia; order Bacteroidales; family Bacteroidaceae; genus Bacteroides; species Bacteroides sp. AF29-11. Next base: position 55,550 of record NZ_QTLY01000002.1, on the reverse strand, counting down.
TAAATGCAAATGGGTATCAAAGGAAATAACATATCTCCCTTAGCGGTAACATTATTAGTGTTCATCATCGGGTTGGGCACTCTTATCTATAGCATATTATTCAGTACTTGGGATATCATTGCATACGTTTGTCTTTCCCCTTTCTTCCTGATAACGGCAATACAAGCATTAAGAAACCCTTTTGTCGGTGTATGTTTCCTATTCACATTCAATTACTTTTTTATTCCCTGGTACAGATACACGCAAGGTAGTGGGTTGAGTGTCTGGTATGATGTTGCAACCGTCACCCTGCTTGTGACACTTCTGATATATTCCTATCATCAACAAGGTAAGATTGCATGGAAATACGCCAAAAATATTCTGACGTTTGGAGGTTGCATATGGGCCATATATACTGCGGCTGAAATCATAAACCCAACAGCTCTCACGGAAGCTTGGATTTACTCTCGTGGAATCATATACAGCACCCTTGTCATGTCATTAATTGGCGTTTTAACAATGACCTCCTATAAGCGATTGCGCATCATTATGCTTTTTCTGTCCATATTCACATTGACAGCCGTAGCCAAAGCTGTTTACCAAAAATATGTAGGTTTTGATGAGACAGAAACAACCATGCTGATTGAAACGGAAATGTACAAGACACACCTTTTATCCGATGTCACCCGATATTTTTCCTTTTTCACAGATGCTGGAAATTTCGGTTCCAACATGGGTTTTGCTGCCATTCTGTTCGGTATTTCCGCCATCTTCGTGAAAGAACGCTCCATAAGACTCTATTATACAATTATTGCCATTTGTTCCATATATGCCTTGTTCATTTCCGGAACCCGCGGTGCGCTGTTTGTCCCCATTGGAGGAATCATATTGTTAACTTTTCTCAGTAAAAATATCAAGCTCATGGGAGCTACAGTCATATTCGGCTTATTTTTTTATGTCTTTTTTGCCCATACCTATATCGGTGAAAGTAACTCTTCCGTCAGACGCATGCGTACAGCTTTCAGACCTACAAAAGATGCCTCTTACAATGTCCGCAAAGAAAACCAAAAAAGATTGGCTGAATATCTAAAATACAGACCTTTCGGAGAAGGTCTCGGTTTGGGAGGGGTAGAAGCCAGAAAATATGGCTCCCGTCTCACAACACTCATTCCCCACGATTCTTTTTATGTCAAGATATGGATGGAAACCGGCATTGTAGGATTAGTGCTTTTTCTTACCATATATGTCAGTGCATTGTTAAGAGGTTGCTATCTTATCATGTTTCGGATTAAGAATAACGAGCTACGTGGAATACTCACGGCCATTGCTTGCGGCATTTTCGGACTAATGATAAGTGCCTATGGAAATGCCTTTTTCTTTCAATTCCCTACAGGACTTATAATCATTTTATTTTTGTCAGTCCTGATTAACGGGGAGCATATCGACCAACTGCTGACCCAACAAAAAATGAAAAAGAAATAGAAAATATTAAATAGAAAACATATATGAACGACATTTTTTCCATATTCAATCCCGACTGGTGGATGGACGAGAACAACAATGCCTTGCAAATGACAGACGCGGTTCTTTTCTTATTGCTGGCCATCCCCGTAGCCTACTTGTTTATCTATGCATTGGCCTCCTTGCGGAAATACAAGAATCCCTATCCACCGTCCCCCAAACAACATCGTTTCCTGGTCCTCTTTGTTGTGTTGAAAAACGGCAAGGAAGTGATAGAGTCAATCAATCATTTCCTTGATACGCAGACGTATCCCAAAGAAAAATACGACATCGCAGTGGCGGCTACACAGCTATCGGAAGAAGACTTGGTTACGCTGCTCCAGATGCCGGTCAACATTGTCGTGCCCGATAAAGAGCATTGCACAAAGATATATGCCATACAGCAGGTTATGGAGCGTTATTCTCCTCATGAGTACGATGCCATCACCATATTCAATTCAGACAACAAAGTTGTTCCTAACGCATTGGAGCTTTTCAACAACGCCTACTACTCCGGATGTGATGCCATCCAAGCCCACCGCATGACGGAAAACCTGAATACCAACATCGCCGTATTAAACGCCACCAGCGAAGAAATCAACAACCACCTCTTCCGCAAGGCACATACGGCACTGGGATTCTCCTCCGCCCTCATCGGTTCGGGCATGATGTTTGATTTTGAGATGTTCCAGGAGATCGCTCCCAGATTATCAGGAAGCGATTTGGCCAAAGCTACAGAAATGGAACTTCTGAAGGAAAACATATATACCGAATACATGGAAGAAATAGTCTGCTATTGCAAAAAGACGGACGATACATCGGGGTACAGCAAAGAACGCCAGCGCTGGTTGGGCTCACAGTATCGCAGCTCCATACTGGCATTGCAACAATTTCCGATAGCATTCTTACAAGGAAAGTGGGATTTATGCGAAAAATTATTCCAATGGCTACTTCCATCCCGTTTCCTGCTCATCTTATATATCACGATATGTGCCGTGGCAATGACGTTTCTGGAGTGGCCGCTTGCTACAAAATGGTATGCACTTTTAGCCGTTTTATTCATCACTTTTTTGATGGCCATGCCCGAAGGGGAAATCAGCCGCAAATTCCGGAGCGCTTTCTGGTCTCTGCCCATATTGGTAGTCACCTCTTCCATGAGCCACATCACAAGAATCTTTAAACGGAAAAAGAAAAGAAAGGCAGCAAAATGAGAATCGCCATCGAAGCCCAACGCATTTTCCGCAAAGACAAGCATGGCATGGACTTTGTCATCCTGGAGACACTGAAAGAACTGCAAAAGCGGAAAGACGGTAATGAATATTACGTATTCGTTGCTCCGGGGGAGGACTGGTGCCTGGAAGAATCGGAAAACCTCCATATCATTGAGCTTCGCTGCCCTACTTATCCTTTGTGGGAGCAGATAGCATTGCCCCAGGCCGTCAGGAAACTGAAAGCGGACTTGCTGCATTGTACATCGAATACAGCCCCGTTATGGTGTCCCGTCCCTTTGGTGCTGACGCTTCATGACATTATCTATTTGGAGCCGCGTCAGCATCGCAGTCCTTCCTTCTATCAGGAAATGGGATGGCATTACCGTCGCCTGATTGTTCCCCGCATCCTGAAGAAAGCAAGAAATATTATTACAGTTTCTCAGTTCGAGTGTACCCGCATACGCGAAGCGCTGCAACTTCCCAAAGAAGTCATTAAAGCCGTTTACAACGGCTACAGCGCTTACTTTACGATGCAGGAAACACCCGATGAGAGTATTGTGCAGAAATACATACCGCACCCAGACTTTCTTTTCTTTCTTGGAAATACAGACCCCAAAAAGAATGCGGCACGTACCCTGAAAGCATACGCGTTGTATCTGAAAGCATCCCAAACGAAACGCCCCCTTCTCATTGCCGATTTAAAAGAAGAATATATCGACCAGCTTCTTCAGCAAGAAGGAATCACCGGGATAAAAGAACATCTGTATTATCCGGGATATATCGGCAACAAAGATTTAGCAACCCTTTATAATGCAGCATTTGCATTTCTCTATCCTTCCTTGCGTGAAAGTTTCGGGATTCCGATACTGGAGGCTATGGCTTGCGGCACTCCTGTAGTGACGAGCAACGTTTCGGCAATGCCCGAAGTTGCCGGTAAAGGTGCCATTTTAGTCGACCCTCAAGAACCGCAAAAAATAGCAGATGCCTTGCTACGTCTGGAGAATGATGCAACATTCTATCAGCAACAAGTAAATTACAGTCTGGAACGTGTAAAACTGTTCTCCTGGAAACACACTGCAGAAGAATATGTAAAGATATATCACAGTATTCACCAGTAATCGGCAAACATCATGAGAGACTTCATCATCACCAGCCTGCAAACATGGGACATCGAAATAGGTAGTACCATCAAGAATACTGCATTGGAAATTTCAAAGCAGAACCGGGTGCTCTACATAAACACTCCGATGGACATTTCCATCCGGCTGAGAGGGAACAAACAATCTCCATCCTACATCCGGCGTATGGACGTCATCAAAGGAGAGGCTTCACCACTCCGGCAAATCAACGCCAACATGTGGGTACTGGACTGTCCTTTCACCGTGCTCTCGGCCAATTTCCTGCCCGCATCGCTTTTCAATATCGTCAACAGAAAAAACAATGCCCGCATAGCCCGATGGATTGTAGAGCAGGCCACCGCGCTCGGCTTCAAGAATTACATTCACCTCATTGATACAGACATTTACCGCAGCCGCTATCTGAAGGAGTATATCCACCCGGCTGTCAGCATCTATTATCGGCGCGACTACATCATAGGCGAGGCCTACTGGCGCAGACACGGCACCCGCCTTGAACCGGAACTGGCTGCTTCGGCCGACCTTGTTCTGGCAAACTCCACCCGCTTTGCTGCAGAACTGCAAGCCTACAACCCGCATACCTACCCCATCGAAACCGGAGTAAACCTGACGCTATACAATCCTGCCAAAGAGTATGAAACGCCCGATGATGTACAAAATATTCCACATCCTATCATCGGATATATGGGTACGATAAACAGTACCCGCCTTGACGGAGAACTGCTTTATCAGATAATAAGTCAGCGTCCCGATTATAGTTTTGTGTTCACCGGCCCGGAAGATGACATTTTCCGTCGGGACCGTATCCATAGTTTGAAAAATGCCTATTTCACCGGACAAAAAAAAGTGGACGAATTACCGGCCTACATAGCTGCCTACGATGTCTGCATCAATCCGCAAATGGTGAACGAGATTACCGACGGCAACTATCCGTTGAAAATAGACGAATATCTGGCTATGGGTAAACCCACTGTCGCAACCAGTACCCACACCATGCGCAACATATTCGCAGGTCACACGCATCTGGCCATCAACCCGGAGGAATGGCTTGCGGCCATAGACCGTGCTGTGACCGAAGCTGACGACAAAGAACTGGCCAAACAGCGCATAGCCTTTGCCGAGACCCACAGTTGGGGGCATAGCGTGAAGAAAATCTATGAAATAATCGACTCATTCCTAAAGAAGAAAACTACATGAACTATCGTAACATAGACGACTTGAACCATTGCATCCTGCAACATCTCAGCATTCTGCCACGGGATTTCGACCTCATTGTCGGTGTGCCCCGCAGTGGCATGTTTCCCGCCAATCTGCTGGCACTCTACCTGAACCTGCCGGTCACGGACATAGACTCTTTCCGCAACGGGCATATCTATCAGACCGGAGAACGGGGGAAAACTTTCAACATGACCCACATACACAAAGTACTGGTTGTGGACGACAGCATAGCCACGGGAAAAGCTGTGAAGAAATGCCGCGAGCTCCTGAAGGACATAGAACATTTATACAACATCAAATACTGTGCCATTTATGCAGTTCCACTACACACTCATTCTGTTGATTATTTTTTCGAAATAGTCGATTATCCCCGTTTCTTCCAGTGGAACATAATGAACCACTCCATCCTGCAAAAATCATGCATGGACATCGACGGCGTGCTTTGCGCAGACCCCACTCCGGAAGAGAACGATGACGGCGAGAAGTACCGTCATTTCCTGCTGAACGCTCCTCCGCTATTCATTCCCAAAGTCACCATTGGCACACTGGTCACTTCACGCTTGGAGAAATACCGTCCGGAGACGGAAGCCTGGCTCCGGAAGAACCATGTGAAATACAATAAGCTTGTCATGCTGGACCTGCCGGATATGGCTGCACGCCAACGGGCGAATTGCCACGCCTCCTTCAAAGCCAAAGAATACGGTTCATCCACCGACTACATGCTGTTTGTAGAAAGCTCTATGCCGCAGGCTGTGGAAATCAACCGCCTGACCAAGAAACCGGTACTTTGTACAGAAACTTTCCGGATGATTTATGAGTCCAAATCACTATACTATAATCTGAAGTCGGGAGAAACATGCCCGTGGCTACGGCGTTTTATGATAAGGGTGCGCAACAGACTGAGAGCATTATCTCCTTCCAAGAAATAGCATTTGCAGCATTTTGGAACAGTTAAACAGTTTGTCTACTAATACCGGCCCGATTGTTGCAATAAAAGTTGCAGACAGCAATATGGGGACAATCGCATCAATCCCCATCATTTTCAGTATAATCCGCCCACCGGAAGTACCGAAACCATGAAAAAGATAAATACTGTACGCATAGCCGCCTATCCAGACAAAAAAACGGTTGTGCCACTTCGATGCCAGCAGCAGGAACAAGGTGGGAATCAACGTCACGGGATAAAGCAGCATGCTCAAAGAGGCGTATTTACCGGGATAGAACCACACTATCTGTATCAAGACAATCCCCCATAGCGCCACGGCAAGCAAGACACGCCTGACAGCCGGACGACTGCAGAGCGACACAGCAAAACGGCAGGAAGCCACACCGACAAAGAAATAGGGCAACTGCCCCAAAGCACCCTTGAAACTGAACAGGTCGGGAACCTCATGCAGAATCCATACATCATTTATCCTACTGAAAATCAGCGCCACAATGCAACAAACAGCCCACTTGCCCGGAGTGTCCATCCACTTCCGGCTGTCCATCCACCATTGCACTACAAAAATCAAGAACAACGACGGCAGATACCAATACATGGTATAAGGGAATACATAAATGCGCCACATTTGGCTAAGCTCCCCTTTATTATTAGTGCCCGGCATCAGATACTGTACCAGAAAATACAACGTGCCCACCGCCGCCATCGGCACCAGCAGACGCAAAGCTTTCTTCCGGACGAAACTTCCAAAACCGGAAGATGCGGAGAAAGGCTTCAACGCATAAGCCCAGCCGGCAATAGCCGTAAACAGCGGCATCTGAATATAATCTATCCACACATAAAGATAGCGCAACGGATGTGGAAAATCAATCTTCATGCCCCCACCGGGGCCGGAACCGATGACATGCCCCACCACTACCAATAGAATAGCGATACCACGCAAAGTTTCAACAGATAAGTTTTTTTCTTGATTCACCATGAAACAAATGTACAACATTTATTCCTATAACACTTCATCCCCTTCTTGTTTTTTTCATACCTTCGCATCATTTTTTAAGTACAAACGAAAAATCAATGACAATCATGGAAAAAAATCAGAGTGACCATCACGCTGGATGGTAAGAAATTCTGGAGCTATGAAGGAACCACCAAACATTCGGAAAAGAGACTGGTTATAGCCGAAACCGTCAAGAAAGTAATCCGCAACGTTTTCAAGAGCGACCGGAAAGCCAGCTTCAGAGAAAGCAAGGAACTCATCCCCATAGAGAACCGGATAAGAAAGATAAAACAAGTCGCCGAGCAGGAAAAAGAATAAAAAGACCTTTTATTTGCATTTTTTAGGACAAGTACGGTTTCCAATGGTTGGGAAGCCGTAAACCACTGTTTGTCAATAAAAAACATGCGTGCAGACCGTACCCGTTCGGACTGCAACACTATTTTATTATCCCTACCTTTGCATCATAAAACAAAGAGAAAACGCTACGAAAAACGCCGTCGCAACAACAAGCAACCTCGCTTTGCGCAATACTTTCCCTTGCAAAAAACACCATAATGAAAAGAAATTTCTATTTACAACATCCCCTGATGGCCATGTACGACCCCAGAATGCAACAACTGACAGAAAAAGAAGGCTTGAGAGGACTAGGTGCCTATTGGGTCATCATCGAAAAGCTGGGAATGCTGCCCGAACCTCGCGCACGACAAGAATACCTCCGTCCCCATTGCGACGGGAAGAAAATAACACTTGCCTACCTCCTGAAAATTATCCGGGAATACGGACTTTTCGAACTGGAGGAAGACGGATATTTCACACCGAAAGAGCTGAATCCCCCACGCAAAAATGACGAAAAAACGGCAAAAAAGGGGGAGGCAGAGCCGTATTCCAAGGCAAAAAATGACGAAAAACGGCAAAAAACACCGAGGGAAAACGCCGAAAAACAACTCCCAAAAACAAGCAATACACTGGAAAACAGCAAATTGCCAAAAACAGCAGAGAAAAATAATAAAGAGAATATAAATAATTATATAAAAACAACAGCAGCATCAGCAACAGAAGAAGAAACTGCCGCTGCTGCCGATAGGTCTCTTCGACCGTCGGATGCCGGAGGAGTGCCACCGGCAACGTCCGGAGGAGCGCAGACCGCCTGCGACGGCAACGGAGACGACGATGGCAACGGCGGCAACAATGGCGACCAGTCACAAAGCCCGGGACACCCCGTGCGGCCGTGGCGCGAAATGGCGGACGACCTTGTCCGCGAAAGCTCCTGGCTGGACATCGCCTGCATGAAAAGCGGCTACGGATGCCTGCTGAAACGCCACATCCGGGAAGCGGTGAAGATATTCAAGCAACATGTTGAAGCCTACGGCAAAGGAGGCAACTTACTGGACATGAGCGATGTGCAAGGATATTTCGTCAACTACGTCAGTGCCGGAAGCCGGACCTCACGCACCCTGCACGAAGCCCTCTGCACCCTGGACACCCACCGGCAGGCCGCCGCCCCTCCCGACCCCCATCGCTACGAGCAACTGGTGGACGGCAAGCGCACCTACCTGGGCTGCCCCATCCCCGACGACGCGCCGCCCCGACCGGATAACAATGCCTTCTGGAACGAGACGACCCGTTCCTGGACCTCGCCGCAACAACCGCCGTCGCAGAAAAGGCCGAAGCAGCAACCCGGCTGAAACGCCACACTCCGGCATCCGGAATGCCACACTTCAACGTTCCGAATGCCACACCTCAGCACCCCGAATGCCACACCTCAGCATGTCCCAAGTGTGGCATTTCCCCTCGTGAAGTGTGGCATTTCCCCCCGCGAAGTGTGGCATCGGAGGGGGTGAAACCATTCATGTATAATCATTTTTCAGACAAAAGAACAAAAAGACAAAACAAGAAAACAAACAGGTTCTTTTGTTCTTATGCCAAACAAACTAAAATCATTATGAGAAATTTTCATCAACACGGTATCGACACCCGTGGCCGCATCAGCGGCCGAATCAAGACCATCTGTCCGCAATGCAACGATACCCGCGGACACAAAGGCAACAAATCACTCTCCGTAGACCTGGACAAAGGCTTGTGCTACTGCCACCACTGCGGCTACAAGTTCTACGTGTCCGACGACGCCGAAGAGCGCCTGAAGCAGCAACGCCGCGACATGCGCCGAAAACCCGCCGCACCGCCCCAGCACTTCCGCCGCCCCACCTTCGACCCTGCCCGGATGCAACTTTCCGAGAATCTGGAACGCTACTGGACCACCGTACGCTGCCTGCCTCAGGAACTGCTGCGCGCCCTGCGCATCACCGAAGAGACGGTGTGCCTGCCCGAAACCGGCCAAGAGGAGAACTGCATCTGCTTCAACTACTTCGAGAACGGAGCACTCGTCAACACCAAGTACCGCAGCGCCCGGAAGCACTTCATGATGGTGAAGGGAGCCGAGCTCATCCCCTACAACGTGGACAGCATTCTGGACACCCCGGAGTGCATCATCACCGAAGGCGAGTTCGACGCGGCAGCCGTCATCGCCGCCGGACGCAAGGACGTCGTCTCCGTGCCCGCCGGTGCCCAAAGCAACCTCACGTGGCTGGACCGCTTCGTCGAGTCACACTTCGAAGACAAGCAGGCCATCTACATCGCCGTAGACGAGGACCCGGCCGGGCAGTCGCTCCGGCAGGAACTCACGCGTCGCATCGGAGTGGAACGCTGCCGCATCGTGCACTTCGGCGAGGGCTGCAAGGATGCCAACGAACACTTGGTGAAATTCGGTGCCGAAAGCCTCCGCATCTGCATCGAGCAGGCCGAAGAAGTCCCCCTCGAAGGCATCTTCACCGCCGAAGACTGCCGCGACGACCTGCGCTCCCTCTACGAGAACGGCCTGCAACGCGGTGCGGACACCGGTTGGGACAACTTCGACGAGCACTGTACCCTCGAACCTCGCCGCCTGCTGGTCATCACCGGACGCCCCGGCGACGGCAAGTCCGAATTCACCGACGAACTGGTGCTGCGCCTCTGCCTGCGGCACGAGTGGAAAATCGCTTTCTTCAGCCCCGAAAACATGCCCATCGCCTACCACCTGCACAAGCTGGCGGAGAAGCTGACCGGCCACCGCTTCACCCCCGGACCGGGCATGACGGAAGCCGTCTATGAGCAGGCAGTAGGCTGGCTGGACCGCAACGTGTCGCACATCTTGCCCAACGACGGGAGTTACGGCATCGACCACATCCTGGAGAAAGCCCGCCAGGTGGTGCGCCGCAAAGGGGTGCGCATCCTCGTCATCGACCCCATGAACCGCCTGGAGCAACATCTGGAACCGGGGCAGACGGAAATGGCCTACATCACCGACACGCTGAACAAGCTGGGACGTTTCGCCATCCTCAACCAGTGCCTCGTCATCCTCGTGGCCCATCCCCGCAAGGTGAACCGCAACGAAAAGGACGGCACCCTGCGCCGTGTCGAGATGAACGACATCAACGGCTCCGCCAACTTCGCCAACATGTCCGACTTCTGTCTCGTGGTAGACCGCAACGACACCAAGCAGATGGTCACCGTCTACATCGAGAAAGTCCGCTTCAAGCATCTGGGCAGCGCACACACCGATGCCAAGTTCGTCTACAACCACCTGAACGGCCGCTACTGGCCCTGCGAGGAAGCCTATATCCCCACCCCCGAAGGGGACAGACCGGGACCGGTGAACACGCAGTTCGACAACGAAAATTGGTTGAAAAATAGTGAGGAACAAGGTAGGTTATTCGAGTAAAAATCCGTATCTTTACAAGGCAGGAAGAAGATGCAGTCTCCCCCTTATAGCCTTGTCAACTTGTTCACTGAAAGCAGGTCAAAGACATGCGAAACTTAAAAAACATATAACCTGAACTTTAAGAATAATGATGAAACAGAATGATTCCTTTGCAGAGCCCCGTTTCCCCGTCCGCAGCTACGGGAAAGGCGAACTGGCCATGTACTACCTTCCGGGCATTGCCCAGCAGACTGCCGTCAACCAGCTGAACGAATGGATACGCACCGCCCCCGGTCTGGAACAACGCCTGCTTGCCACGGGCATGAACCCTTATTGCCGACGGTACACGCCCGCACAAGTACAGCTGATGATTGATGTCTTCGGGGAGCCTTCTTAAAAGGAAAGGAAGGAAAGGGGAAGGATTAGGGATTAAGGGTTAGTGATTAATGATTAATGAACACAAGCTCATCCCTAATCCTTAATCCTTAATATTGTTGTACTTTTTAACGCATTCAAAAAGAAGACACAGAAAACACCTGACAGTGAAATTAAAAAGGCTTTAAAATTAAAGAAGGGACTCCCGAACGTGAAAAAAACCGCGAAAAAGCATGGGAAGAGTACAATGCCCAAATCCTATTGGATGCCCGTAAAAATGCAAGGCTTACACAAGCGGAACTTGCCAAACGTATAGGAGCCGACAAAGGTTATATTTCAAGAATAGAAAGAGGACTTACAGTTCCTACGGTTTCCACCCTGTATCGAATTGCAGCAGCCATGGGACAGTGGAATTACGGCCTATGTAAAATCAAGCCGGACTCTCCGGACTGCCCGAAAAAACCTTGTCATGCTCTCTTTCAGGGCGCGGAATTACGCGGAATAACACGGATTTTTCTTTATCTTTTCCGCGTAATCCGCGAAATCCGTGCCTAAAATCATAACATAACGTAAGCGATGACCGCACATCCCTAACCCCTAACCCCTAATCCTTAATCCCCAATAACCTCCCTTATCCTCCCCCCTCCTCCTCCTTCCTCCCCCAACCTCCATCCTTCCCTGCCCCATGTCCTATCTTTGTATCAACGAAACGGAGCAGAGGCCATCGCCGCGGAGACACCGCTGTCCACTTCGGAAATGAACAATTCTAAATTTAAAATTAATCAACATGTCAACAGCATTGGTAGTGCGCACACAGCGCCACAAGAAAATCGGGGACAGCAACTCCCCTATGGTCCACACCCTGAAACGCAAGCCCCAAGATGCCAAAATCTTCGACCTTGCCCGTATAGCACAAGACATTGAAGTACTGGGCGCCATGTCGGCCGAAGACGTGGAGCACGTAGGCAAGGCCATCGTACGGCAGATGCGCCAGACGCTTACGGACGGCAACAGTGTCCGTCTGGACGGTTTCGGCATCTTCCACACCACCTTCAAATGCCGTGCCACCGAAGTGGCCAAAGACTGTACCGTAAAGAACATCGAGCGCGTCAACATCCGCTTCAAGGTGGCCAACACCCTCCGGCTGGTGAACGACAGCAACGCCACCACCAAAGGCGGAGCCAACAACCTCGTCTTTGAGCTTGTATCCGAAGACAAGAACAGCTCCGGAGGCGGTTCCGGCAACAACACCCCCGGTAGTGGAGGTTCGGACGGAGACCAGGGGGAGAATCCGTTGGGATAAAAAAGAGGGAGTAAGAATTAGGAATTAAGGATTAAACATTAAACATCATGAGTACAAAATCATCAGCCTGGGACAAAATTCTGAAAGTAATCATTGCTGTAGCTTCGGCACTTTTGGGCGCATTCAGCGCACACGCCATGAACAGTGGTGGTTCCCTTTAGCGAACAGCCCCCAAAGGCAAACAGTAGAAAAAAATGAGAAAAATCGACTTGATTGTGATACATTGCAGCGCCACGTGCGAGGACCGTCCCTTTACCGGGCAGGCTCTGGAAGCCGCGCACCGCCGACGTGGATTTGACGGCACGGGCTATCATTTCTACATCCGCCGTGACGGACAAATCCTGACCACACGCCCGGTCGAGAGGGCCGGCGCCCACGCCCGCGGCTACAATGCCCACTCTATCGGAATCGCCTACGAAGGCGGATTGGACCACTATGGAAATCCCAAAGACACGCGCACCGAATGGCAACGGCATTCACTCCGCGTACTGGTCCGCGCTTTACTGATGGACTATCCAGAAGCAAAAGTGGCGGGACATCGCGACCTCAGCCCCGACCTGAACAACAACGGAGAGGTGGAACCGATGGAATGGACGAAACAATGCCCGTGTTTTGAAGTAAAAAAAGAGAAGTGGTAACCAAGAAAAGAGAGGGTATACACCCTCTCTTTTAATAAAATATAGTATCTTTGCTATCAAATGTGTTTCATACCTAATATATGGCAAAAATAAGAATAAAGAATTTCGGCCCCATCAGGCAAGGCTGTCCGGATGATGACGGTTGGATAGACATAAAGAAAGTTTCTGTATTCATCGGGAATCAAGGAAGCGGTAAAAGTTGTGTCGCCAAATTGATTTCCACTTTCACTTGGATAGAGAAGGCATTGGTCAGAGGCGATTATGCAATAAGTGACTTTTCCGCAGTAAAGTTCAGAAAGACCTATTGCGGATACCACCGTATAGCAAATTACTTTTTTAACAATGCCCACAGCGATGCTGCCGAAATAGAATATGAAGGTGAGGCTTATTCAATGAAATATCAGAAAGGTGACTTTCAGATATCCGAAAAGCAGTCTCGGAAGTATTTCCTGCCACAGATAATGTACGTGCCTGCCGAGAGAAATTTTATCAGTATCATAAAAGAAGCCAAGTCGTTCAAGTCTTTGCCGGATTCGCTGCTGGAATATATTACAGAGTTCAATAATGCTAAGGATGAAATCAAGGATGGCCTGTCTCTACCGATTAATGATGCAGAAATAAAATATGACAAGCAGCATGACGTGATAAATGTGACCGGAAACGATTATCAGGTGGAACTGTCGGAAGCATCGAGTGGATTCCAGTCACTGGTTCCTCTCTATCTGGTTTCCTACTATCTGGCCAATGCTGTAAGAAGACAGGTTGAGAATCCGCAAAAAATGAGCCATAATGAATCCCAACGCTTTAATGATGCCGTCAAATCCATTTGGGCTGATACGACTCTGACCGACGAGCAGAGAAGGATTGCTCTGTCGGCAGTATCTTCACAGTTCAATAAAACGGCTTTTATCAATATCGTTGAAGAGCCGGAACAAAATCTGTTTCCGGTTTCACAGCGGAATATGTTGTATAGCTTATTGGAGTTCAATAATTATTCAGCAGAAAACAAGCTGGTTATAACCACCCACAGCCCGTACATCATAAATGATTTGTCATTGGCTGTCAAGGCTAAACAAGTTGACACAACGATGGGAGTTGCCGGAACAGAAAGCGATTTGAAGGAATTGGACAGAATCGTCCCGATAAAATCTCTTTTATCTCCGGATGACCTGGTAATATACGAGATAAATAATCGGGGAACTGTATCCAAATTGGCAGATTACTGTGGACTTCCTTCTGATGAGAACTATCTGAATGAACTTCTGGCAGAAAGCGGCTATTTGTTTACGGAACTATTGCAACTTGAAGATAAATATGGAAAATAACGGAAGAAGTGTTTCCAATAAAGAGCTATTCGGGCTATGTGATGATACTCCACCGGCGAGGAATCCCGCTTATATTGACGAGACAGATAAATCCAAATGGATAGGAATTGTCGATAATCCTAATTCAAAACCAATAGGTTTCTATGGAATAGACCATTGCTTGGTCCTGAAAACCGGGAAAGAGGAAGAAACCCAACAGGTGTGTGACGGGTTGCTCCATTATGACGATGAGCTGATTTTTGTAGAATTGAAGGACAGACAATATAGAGGTTGGGTAAAGACAGGCTGTGAACAACTGGCTGCAACCGTAGAACATATAAGTAGAACCTCTTCATTCAAGAATTTTTGTTCCGTAAAGGCCTATATATGTAATAGGCAACGGCCATTTTTCAGTGCAAATTATAACTGCCATATACAAGATTTCAAAAACAGAACAGGACTGGAATTGAAGATTATGAGAAAAATCGCCCTATAAGGACAAAAGCTTTGCCACCTCATTTTTTATTCATATCCATTACTTATGAGCCCTGAAAATTTTTCGATAGAAATTTAGTTTTGTAAGAATATTCCGTAGCCATGTACGCTTACGCCAACTTCCTTTACTCAAATGAACAGCAATAGTGTCATCTGTAACTTGCTTCCAAGCAGCTCCCAAAATACGGGAAGGAAGAATGAGCATCCTTTCTTCTAATTGTTGTTCTATTTCATTGTCATATTTTAATCCGAATTTCTCAGCAGCCAATGCCAGAACATCAGGTGCTATCTCCTTGGTATACCAGCTACCATCTTCTTGTATAAAATGACGACCTTCATAAAACTTCATAGCCTCTACCAGATAAGGATGTCCTTTTTCAGCTCCCAATATGGCTGACAGTAAACCCAAACCAGGTACACGCACACCAGGAAAACGGTTAGTTCCATCCGGTTCTAGACGTTGACCTGCCATCTCATCTCCTTCTATCATCTCAGGATGATATTCTATAGCAGTGAAAAAGCCATTAGATAACAGTGGGTCAAAAGATTTTTTCACCATGACATCAGTATCCATATATATACCTCCCTCTGTATATAATGCATGTAAACGTACATAATCGGCTACAAAAGCTAAAGCACCTGCATGAAAAGCTTCTTTGGTCCACGGCAAAGAATTTACATCAAAGTCCTTTAAACTCCATAATTTCCATTTATAATCAGGAAGATTTTTCTTCCATGAATCCATACATACTTGTAAACTGTAAGGTATCGGTGTATCATTGAACCAGCAATAATGAATCGTCTTCGGTATCATATTCAACTATTTTTTCATGTTATACTTCTTATATAGAGCCAACACAAAGATAAGATAAAATTCTAAGATTCAGCATAATAACAACTAAATAATCCTTCTTCATCCACATGCACCGTTTTCCAACCACATATTGTACATCCTAAAAAGTTACAAATGGATAAAACGTCCCAGCAATGTCCGGATACCCTTTGAAAAACAATAAAAGGAAAAGGTTAAAATCACCAAATACAATAGTGAAGAAACCAAAGCATAGAAAACCCATTCCGCATAACCCTCTATAGGTTTGGATAACGGTAATAATGAAAGAATTACGTCCGTCAACAGCCAAGACAGAGCGAATAGGCATAAATACAAAAGGATATTCTTCCAATAATCACTGACAGGCTTTTTAAAACCATCACGATATAAAAAATAAGGTTTCCAAATGCTTATGACAGTCACGGAGCTGGCAACATCTCCCAGCAACACTCCCGGCAGCCCCCAATAATACCCGCCAATTAACGCTACCAATATTGTAATGCAAAGTGTAGCAATGGGCGCCCAAGTATCTTGAAAAAGACCATAGCCATAAATAAACTGATCATTTGTACCGCGAAACTGACTGATGAAAAAATTGGCAAGAATCACTACCAATACAGAATGAGGCAATACATACTCTGTCCCTAACCATACAACAATAAAGGAATCCATCAGATGGTAGAGGGCAAATGTTAAAAAAGAAGCTACCATAAAGCGTAAAGAGCTGAGTTCCCAAAATACTTGTTGTATACGTTTTGAGTCACCTTCGGCAATCAAATTTCCCACTCCAGCCCCCGTACTTCCTAAGAAATTATTGACGAGCTGGTTCAATTTGGTCAACAGCAACATGTAATTGCTATAATAGGCTACCAATTTTAAGGAAGTGAACGCGTAAACCAAAAAAGGAAGTAATTGGGACCGTCCCATCCCTGCCAATTGATGTACAAACATTTGGCGTGCCTTACGTACGATTATCTTATTCTCAGGATACTTTCGGCGACCTTCAGCAATGCTGCACTTCAACCATGGATATACCCTATTTATCTTCCAATTAAGTATGTATGAATACCAAATACCAAAAAGCAGCTCAATGGCAATCCATAGATAAAAGCTGCCTATATGGCAAACAAGGAGCATCTGCACCAATATCTTTACAATATTTGCAGTCTGGAAATAGGCAGTCACAACATAATTACGCTGATCGGCTCCTAATAAGGTTTGCCGATAATTAATAAAATAACTGATTAGGGCAGAAGACAGAAAAGCAAAATATGCAAAATAGACTACGCCCAAATCAATGCTGATATTCGCAAATATCAAAGGAAGAAAGCAAGCCAATACAAGCCCTACTCCTAAAATTATCAGTCCGACATTGCGATAAAGATACCCCAGCACAGAAATAATATCCCGTATCTTATCCTTGTCATCATTAAATAAAGGTTTATAAAGAACGAAACCAATAGATGCCCCAATACCTAACTCGGCCAGATTCAAAAAGCCCAATAAATTTTGCAATGTCCCCATAAGACCTACAAAATCCGCTCCCAACATATCCAAGAATATCTTGCGGGAAAAAAAAGAGATGAATAGGGTAATAAAATAGAAAAGCACGTTTACCCGGGCATTCAAATAGCTTTTTTTAAGACGAGATTCTACCATGATTTCAACTTTTCGCAAATATTCTTCACTTTATCCATAAAAACACCTCTAAAGGTACCATACACGATATTCCATTGTTCATTGCATATAAAAATCCACAAGGCTTTGTAATATCCCCGCCTTCCGAAATACTTTCTGCATTGCATCACACGGTAATAGCTGCTCACAAGCCTATCTTCCCGATTTATTTTTCTCAGAAACCGGTTACAGCGGCATGCTACCCCAACCCGTGCCAACAGATTGTCGAGCACAACACTATATTGTAAAGAACCCTCACGTATTGTAGCACAATAAATGGCTACAGAGCATATTGCCACCTTCCGAGCGTAATAATCCAAATAACAAGAGAACATTACATCATTTCCAGCCAATGTCTCATCAAATTGGATGGAATACTTCTGAACTATATTTCTGGAAACCATTTTTGCCCAAGGTACATCATTCCGATATTTTAATCTTTCCGCATCTATGCTTTCAGTCACATCAAAACCTAAAAAATCAGATTGACGTGAACGTATAGGAACTAAAGTTTCCGAGTCTGCACTTGTAGCTCTGAACGTTATCAAATCGTAATCCGTAGCACAATAACAATCCAGTACCTCTAAAAAACCGGGCAGAAAAAAATCATCAGCATCAGCAAACAGCAGCCACTTGCCTCGAGCATGAAGCAGGCCACAATTACGGGCATATCCAGCTCCCTTCCCTTCTTTGGTGAAAATGATTTCTACATCTTCCCGACTACTTCCCGGAAAGTCCATAAAATCCACGACATCAGAAGAACTGTCATCATCAACCACAATAATTTGGATGTCATCACGGAAAGGAATAGAATCCAAACAGCGCTGCAACAACAACGGAGCATTCTTATGAGGTATAATAATAGTATAAGTATAATCCATACTCCTTACTTTTGACAACAAATCAGTTAATACATATGTTTAGGCCCATAAAACACCGGCCCTATATTCAAACGGAACAAAAGACGAATATAGAAATCATATAATATATAGCAGTTGAATCCTAAAAGAACCTTTCCCAATTTATCTGTCTTAAATACCGGATGATAATATTTCAAAAAAACATCCCTACTTTCTGAAATCATCCTCTTCAGATGCTTTACCCTCATCTCACGTGGGATAGTCCTATCCGGCTGATAATCACTTTTCAAAGCTCTTCGGAATGGAACCAGCATAGAATTAACTGTAACTACCATATCTCCCACTGGTATTTTCCATACTTTCATCATTTCTGCCAGAAGCTGTTGATATTTCACGAAACAACAGTATTCAGATTCAAATGAGTGAATACGGTGGGATAGTGAAAAGGGATGTTTCACGTATACATAATTCTGCATATGGTTCAATACAAGATAATCACAATGCAACAAGTACTGATACATAAACAACAAATCTTCAAGACAATGTATATTCTCATCAAAGCGAATTGAAAATTCTTCTATTATACTCCTTGCATAAATTTTTGACACAGCATATCCCATTTCACAAATATTATTCTCTGCAAAAGATTTACCTATACTGGAGAAAGGCAAATAACGGTCCGGCAAAGATAAAGAAGGCAAAGAGGTACCATCAGTTCTCCTACACAACATCCCCTGAATCACTAATCCTCTTCCTGAATAGGCTGCCTGCGAATTATAAAGCCCCAAGCAATAATCAGGCAGTATCCAGTCATCCGGATCTACAAAAACCACATACTTCCCGGTGGCGTGATCCAGCCCCCGGTTTCGTGCAACACTGACTCCAAAGTTCTCCTGATGAAATACTCTGACACGATAATCCTTAGATGCCCATTCGTCACAAATTTCTCCACAACGATCGGGACTACCATCATCAATCAGCAATAGTTCAAAATCCGCAAATGTCTGCGAAAGAATACTGGAAACACAGCGCGACAAATATTGTTCCACTTTATAAACAGGAACAATGACGGATATAATAGGTTCTTCTTTCATCTTGAATTTCTATCTATATTATCATATTTATAGTCAATGCATCCCGAAACTTTTTTTGAACCGGAGAAAACGTAACAAAGAAATCCAGCAATCAAAGAAACCGCCTCCCATGTGACAAAGAAGATATTTCGCTATGCAATCTGCTTTATAATCTGGCATGAATCTTTCTTCTATCCATTCCTTTTCCTTGGACAATAAATCTTCCAAACAAGATATCCGTTGCCTAAATGGATAGCAATTAGCATGGAGGGATAGCAATACACGCTGAAAAACCAAACTTACGGAGTGCCTCAAATAGTAGGTAAGCTCATCCGACAAATAATAAATATCCTCAAATCTTTCCATTCTGCCTCTATAAGCTGAAAAAAGATTGTATTCATCGCTGTATGTATTCATACGGGAAGAAAGAGTTTCTGCAGAATATGCTATTCTATAATTATAATCCATGAAATTGCAAAGAAGAATATAATCTGAAAGCAATATATAATCCATCATAAAAATCAAATCTTCCATGCAATGGACATTACAATCAAAACATAATTTATTTTCACGAATCAATTCCGCACTATATAGTTTTGAACAAGAAAATCCAAAACGGTCAAGGCCATACTCCGCAAAACCTTCACCTATATTACTTCCTAATAATATTTCCGGAAGTGCAATCTTTCCTATTAACTTACCATCAATTGAATATTTTAAAGCTCCTCCCATCACCAAACCAATACCCGTATCGGGCAGGCTCTTATATAAATGCAACAAATAATCCGTGGAAACCCAATCATCTGAATCCACAAAAACAATATATGTACCCTTAGCATGCTGCAATCCTATATTACGTGCAGCGCTAACGCCACTGTTCTGTTGATGGAACACCCGTATCCTCATATCCTTCCCGGCATACTCTTCACAAATCTCCCCGCAACGGTCAGGGCTCCCGTCATCTACCAGCAACAGCTCAAAATCCGTAAAGGTCTGTGCAAGAATACTGTCAATGCACTGGGGCAAGTACTCTTCTACCTTATAAACGGGTACTATAACGGATATTTCCGGAAGATTATTCATATTCGCTCATTTTGTATGCAACACTGCCTTCATTTTTATAGACAACACCAACAAATAGTAGGCTGACTTTACAAAAGCCTTAAAATACAGATAGCCGGCATACGTAGGAAGCACATAATGGATGTTCTGCAACATCAGCTTCCATTCGGGACGCAGGCCCGTCATCTCCAACAAAGACGCATACTTTTTGTTCCTGAATACCAAATAACTCTGATAATGAAAGGATGTGTCTTTCGTGAAATACAGAATACGGTCAAAATATTTTGCCTTCAGAGTCTCAAAAAAAATATATATATGCCGGTTATCCTGCAAACACCGGGAAGACCGGATAAAATCGTAGATATAACCCAGCACCAGCACACGACATTCCAAATTACGCATAGACGGCGCCCGCATGATGGAGTCTGGCTGCATAGAATAATAGTAAGTGGTCTCACCGACGACATACATACTTTGAGCCATACATGCCAACTTAAATGACCATAAATCATCCTCGTGTACAATGCCCTCCTGGAAGTAGAGTTTATGCTGCAAAACGAGGGGACGACTCACCAGTTTGTTCCATGCCATGACATACCATTTCCCCTGCACATAAGTGGAAAGTACAAGAGCATTCCCTTCATAAAACCCGGTGCCTAATGATAAAGGAGGAGCCCAACGTCTGGCGCCGGTCACCTCGTAATTGCCTATCACAAAATCCGGTCGCTTCTGCCCCGCTGCATCCGCCAAAAGCTCTATTGCATTCGCAGAAATATAGTCGTCGCTATCCAAGAAGTACAGATAATCGCCAACAGACGCTAAGATACCGGTGTTTCTTGCAGCAGAAAGCCCTCTGTTCTCTTCATGTTCCAAACACCTCACCACCGTTCCACGCGGATGCGAAGCTACCACCCGTCTGGCTATCTCCATAGAGTTGTCCGGAGTGCAGTCATTCACAAGAATGACTTCCAAATCCTGCCAAGTCTGGTCCAACACGGACAACAAACACCGTTCTACGTACTTGGCAACATTATAAACCGGAATAATAATGGAAACTTTCATACTTTCAATCATATTTTCAGAATTTCACCTCATGGCCTTCCACAAACTCTTCCCACCACACAACAAGCGTCAACAGATTGAAATATTGCAAAGCCTTGTTCTGCCTATGCCAGAACCAACCACCCTCCTTCTCTGCAACTTGTTCATAATCTGTAAGAAACTCCTCCACTGCATCACGACGCAGATAGTTGTCCATAATGCCGGAAGCAAGAATGAATTCCTTAAAGAAAGCACGTCGGGCCCTATCACGGAAGAACAGTGGCATAGGTGCAAAACCGCCCTGCTTCTTCTTCAAGGTAATGGCCTCGGGAAGTAAAGGTTTATAATGGTGCTTTAACAGATATTTAGAAACGGAACGACCCCGCGCAATGTCCAGTACACTGTTGCCCCTGCACTTCAACCCTACCGGTAGCTCCTGCAGGAAATGGAAAAGCTCCAGGTCCATAAAAGGATACGTCAGATTGTTACCGAACATGCGTGCCATGCTGGAAGCCTTGAAAAGAATGATACGGTTGATTACAGTCTCCAAATCGGAAAGAATGGCATGCTGCGCATAAAGATGCTCGAAACTGTGGATATCGGGCCGTAGTGATTTTACCGGCTCAAAATCTTCTTTCGGATTTTGCAGAAGGGCACACAAGGCAGAATCGGAGAAGCCGAAACGCTCCCCTTCCAGAATATGAAGTATCTTATCCAAATGGAAATTGATGCGGGAAAGCTTTCCGCCGGTATCAAAGGTTTCATGCTCCAGCAGACGGCTGATGCCACGCAGCAAGGGACGCAATCCTATGCGGGCGGATAGATAATGCAACGCCACTTCGCGGCCGGAAGTACCGAAATACTGGTCACTGCCGTCACCTCCCAGAATCACGTCGGGCTTGTCATCGCCTATCATGCGCATGGCACAATAGTTTACCATCAGCCCGCCTTCCATAAAAGGCTCACCCAGAAAACGGACAATGTCGGGCAAGGCACTGGTTTCCGTACCGTCAATCTCGTACTCATGATGGCGGGTACCAAAGGTTTCAGACATCAGACGGGCCATGGGCAGCTCCGTCCAGGCATCTCCTTTAAAGCCCACGGAATAGGAGTCAATCTGGCCGTCGTAAATGCTGCGCAGCGCAGCAAGGTTTGAACCGGAATCATAGCCGCCACTCAGCAGGATACCTACCCTGCGGCTATGGCCGATACGCCGGCGGATGGCTTGCGCATGCAATTCTCCATAACGGCGGGAATAGGCCTCGACATCCGGATTCCGTTCAGTCGCCACCTTGGGTTCATGCTCAAAAACGCTGTCGCGCTTCAGACAATAAATGTCATCTGCCACCTTTTCATATAAGCCGGGATTTCTTTCCTTCAGCGAATCAAACATGGAATGTACGTTCGCTTGTGTCTCTAACTTTACAGAAGCCCAAACCGGCATCAGATAACCAAGCTCTGTCAACATGTAGAACTTTTCGCCGGCACCTAAAGAATGAACATCGAATAGGGCGAAATTATTCTTCTTCAAAATGCCACGCTGAAGGAATGTACTCAATGAAACCAGATTAGGCTCGAAATTTTCTTCCAGTTGGTCCTCTAAAAATTGCCAGGAAGTGGCAAAATTACCATCAATGTGACAATAGACGGGATAATGCGTGCCATGATGGTCGCGCACCACTCCGCATTCATTTTCTGAATAATATACTATGGTGAACGAACCGTCCAGGCGTGAAAAGCCATATGCCGGATCGGATAGAAACGCATCAGCAGCAAGCTTGGCATTGGTATCATCCGGAGTTGCCTGCAAGGTGTCCCGATTATACAAAGTTCCGAAAAAGAAAAGTCTCAGATTATAACTTTCAAAAGAAGATTCCGGCTCTTCTCCCTCTACACAGACTGTACGCCAATCTTCTAAAGTGATTTTTCCGTATATCATTTGTTTGCTTATAGACTTGTTTATTGTGTATCCCTTTCTATTTTTCCGCCACCCCATGCCTGGTATGTATAAAGGTCTTGTTTGCTCCCCTCAGCTTGAAGATGTTTCCTGCCATCAGCAGGAATGTATAGGGTATCTTTTGCAGGGCCATTGCCAGGCGGCTGGTGCAGAACCTTTTGGGAACGGCAACGAGCAGTGCGACAGCGAGCAACACCAAGAGCAGCCACCACTTCAGCCCCCATGTCCAGCGATAAACCGTAAACAACACGGAGAAGAGGAACGTGAACCCCATCAACAGCAGGCGGGGAATGGAAAGCTGCTGGAAAAGCTTGTCGCAGAAGTCCCAGTTACGCGCAGCAAGCGCCTTCCACAGAAACTTGGCGAAGGTCTGGCAGTAATGCCATTGTGCCGAAAGCCAACGGCGGCGCTGACGGGAGAAATCACCGGTGTTCTGTATCTTCTCATCGAACACAAAGGTTTCGGGCAAATAATAAAAACGCTTGCCGCGATAGAGCAGGGTCAGCTCCAATTCACGGTCGAAACCGCCCACAGCCTTGATGTCAGCCATCGTATCACGAAACAAGTCATAACGGAACGCCATACCGGAACCGATAAGGGCAGCCGACAAGCCCAGCTTGGCATGCCCCAGACGGAAAATGGTATTGTTGATTTCCTCACTGATGGCATCGAGCAGGGCCATGTCATTGTTCAGGTTCTTGGCACTCCGGTGGGTCTGCACAATCTCGACTTCCGGATTGGCGAAGAGGTCGTTAATATCACTCAGATAATCGTAAGGGATGACATTGTCCGCATCAAGCACCAAAGCGATGTCATAGTCATTGCCGATGGCAGCCATGGCGGCATTCAGAGATTTGGACTTGGTGCTTTTCTCAAAATGCACTTCAACCAGGCGGACAGGAAGCACAGCGAGGGAAGCGTTGGTTTCGGGCTGCATACGGTCCGAAATGACAACCGTATCAAAACAGTCGGCGGGATAATCCTGCTCCAGACATGAATGGACGCACTCGTGTATCACGGCATCTTCGCGGTAGGCAGGAATCAGTATGGCAAAACGCTTGTGTTCCTTGGCTGGAGGGGGCAGAGGCAGGTCACGCCGGCGTGACGCCAGACTGTAAACCAATAGATACAGTATGTTTATTGCAAACCATATGTATAAAAGCCAATCGAATATATTCAATATATGTTCCAAATTCAGAGCTATTTAAGCTTTAGAGTTGCTGCTTGTTTTTAATGGGTATCCGACACAAAGATACAAAAAAGAAGTAGAGTCCGGACAAAATATACAAAAAATGCGAAGAATATAGGAATAAAAAAACGAGCAAGCTCTCACGAACCCCTCGCCCCTGTAAGAAAAGCCTTAAAGGCTTTTCTTTTAAACTGCGTCAATGTTACCTAAAAATCAATCTTTCTCTTTACCTGAAAAATAAAACTTCAATTACCTATTCTGAAAACTTCAAAATCCAATTTTTACCTTTACCTAATTTACCTATTTATTCAAAACATTTAGCTTATGAAAAAAATCTATTTTCAATCCTTTTACCTAACAACTAATATCCTTTATTGAAAACTGTTTTTATTATTTATCAAATCCAAATGCAGTTTCCCAACTGCACTGCAAAGGTAAGTGTTTTATCCGCACGCACAAAACGCCGGCATATTTTTCGCGCGTTTTATAACATTGTTTTAGAGTTTAAGGGTACAGTTTACACTTATAAACATTTTATTGTTCATCGGGAGTATACTTTCCAGTAAAAAACAAACCACCGAAGCGCCGAAACGCTTCGATGGCTGTCCCCTTTAAACACCTTTAAACAAAATGAATTTCTTCTTTATTTTCTTGCTTCGGCAATATAACCTAACGCTTCTTTACATTTTTCTGTAACGTAAGTCCAGTCTTCGGCAGCGACCTTATCCTTCGGGAAGAGTTTGGAGCCCATACCTACGCAGAACACACCCGCCTTAATCCAGGAGGTCAGGTTTTCCTGAGTCGGCTCCACTCCACCGGTCACCATCAGCTTGGACCAGGGCATCGGAGCCAGCAAACCTTTCACGAGTTTGACACCAAGCACGTCGCCCGGAAATATCTTGCAGAGGTCGCAACCTGCTTCTTGCGCGAAACCTACCTCTGAAACGCTGCCGCACCCCGGAGTATAAGCTACCAGACGACGGTTACAAATCTTAGCAATCTCCGGGTTGAACAACGGGCCTACAACGAAACATGCACCCAACTGCAAATACAGCGCCGCAGTAGCAGGGTCAACGATGGAACCTACACCCATAGCCATCTCCGGGCACTCTTTTGCCGCAAACTTCACAACTTCCGCAAACACCTCGTGGGCAAAGTCACCACGGTTCGTGAATTCGAACGCACGAACACCTCCATCGTAACAAGCCTTTACAACTCTCTTTGCAACTTCTGCATCCTTATGATAAAAGACGGGCACCATGCCGGTAGAACCAATCTTATTCAATACTGCGATTTTATCAAATTTACTCATCTTTTTATTTACGATTTGACGATTTACGATTTACGATTAATATTACTTTACTTTATATCTATTCTTTTTATTTACGATTTGACGATTCAAACTTCCTTTGCTAACCGATTTCTTGTAGTGACAATAGAACTCACTATTATTTTATACAATTCATGCGCCTCTTGTTGCAACCCAAGCAGTTTATTAGCAGGAATCATCTCACTTTCAGCAATAATTTCCAACCAGTGTATAGTTTCATCCAGTTCTTCCTCTACCATTTTCAGTTTATTCAGAAAATCCTTATCAGACTTTCCCAAACAAGCTGCCCTATAATTGGCAGCAGGTGAAGTCCCTGAACGCACTATTTGTTTAGCTATAGCCATTGACGAAATCCGATTAGGCATACAATCTACCATCTTGATTATTCTCAAAGAGAACACCTTCAATCGTATTTTCAATTCCTCCGAGTTCACTGTAGAAGTAATTTCAATCGTACATCGTAAATCGTCAAATCGTAAATGAGCTTAGCGTTGTACTCGTCCGCTTGCATCCCCCCCTGCCAGCGCTTCTACCTCTTCGGTAGAAACAAGGTTGAAGTCACCGTTGATAGTGTGCTTCAAGGCGGAAGCGGCTACTGCAAATTCGAGGGCGGCACCCTGGTTGGGTTTTGTCAGCAGGCCGTGGATGATACCGCCCGAGAAAGAGTCGCCGCCACCTACGCGGTCGATGATAGGATTGATGTCGTAACGCTTTGACTCGTAGAATTCCTCGCCGTTGTAAATCATTGCTTTCCAGCCGTTGTGGGTAGCGGAGAAAGACTCGCGCAACGTAGAGATTACGTATTTGAAGCCGAATTCCTTCGCCATCGCCTTGAAGATTCCCTTGTAGCCTTCAGCGTCCGTCTTGCCGCCTTCCACGTCTGCATCGGGCTTGAAGCCCAGGCAGAGTTCAGCATCCTCTTCATTGCCGATACAGACATCCACATACTGCATCAAAGGCTTCATGATGGACTGGGCTTTTTCTTTGGTCCAGAGTTTTTTACGGAAATTGAGGTCTACCGACACCGTAACGCCGTGACGTTTGGCAGCCTCGCAAGCCAGGCGGGTCAACTCGGCGGCCTTGTCGGAGATGGCGGGAGTGATACCTGACCAGTGGAACCAGTCTGCACCTTCCATGATGGCATCGAAATCAAAGTCTGCCGCATCTGCCTCGGCAATGGCAGAGTGTGCACGGTCATAGATTACCTTACTGGGACGCATGGAAGCACCGGTCTCAAGATAGTAGATACCTACACGGTCACCACCACGCGCAATGAAATCCGTCTTTACGCCATACTTGCGCAATGCGTTGACAGCCGACTGGCCTATTTCATGTTTCGGCAACTTGGTTACAAAATAAGCATCATGTCCGTAGTTGGCACAGCTGACAGCCACGTTGGCCTCTCCGCCGCCATATACCACATCAAAAGAGTCGGACTGCACAAAACGGGTGTTTCCCGGAGTAGACAGCCTCAGCATGATTTCACCTAATGTAACTACTTTCTTTCCCATAATCTTTCTATGTTTTATTTTAATATGAAATTAATTTGTTTCCTTTCAATTTATCATTTCGAGGTATAAACAGAACTTAAACACCTGAAACTATGGAGAGTAAATCAAAATAATATTCGTTCTTCATAGTCTTCGTGTACGGGCACAAAGATACAACAATTTTTGAAATACAAAAAATTATCATATATTTGTATCGAAAATATTAAGATTATAATTGTGTGCGAGCACAAGAAGATGTACGATGGGACGATTTACGATTAGACGATTGAGATTACATTGTAGAATCGTAGCCAAAGCAACATCAATCGTACATCGTAAATCGTTAAATCGTAAATATACAGATGGAAAGAGTCAGAATAAAGGATATCGCCAAGATGGCCGATGTATCCGTGGGAACCGTCGACCGTGTGATTCACGGGCGTAGCGGTGTGTCCGAGTCCAGCCGGAAGCGGGTGGAAGAAATCCTGAAACAACTGGATTACCAGCCCAATATGTATGCCAGTGCACTGGCTTCGAACAAGAAGTACGCATTTGCCTGCCTGCTGCCGCTACACGAGAAAGGCGAATACTGGACAGACGTGGAAACGGGCATACACAACGCCGTAGAGACTTACTCTGACTTCAACGTGGCCGTGCACCTCTCCTACTATGACCCGTATGACTATCATTCATTCGCGGAAGCCTCCGGACAGATTCTGGCACTGGAGCCGGACGGAGTGATGTTTGCCCCCACCGTTCCGCAATACACCAAGCCCTTCACGGATGAGCTGACGCAACATAATATACCTTATATATATATAGACTCCAACATAAAGGAAGAGCCCGCCCTCTCCTTCTACGGGCAGAACTCGCACCAGAGCGGATATTTTGCCGCCCGCATGCTGATGCTGCTTGCCGGAGAAGACGCGCAGGAAATCGTCATCTTCCGCAAGATAAATGAAGGCATCGTGGGGTCGAACCAGCAGGAACGCCGCGAAATAGGCTTCCGCGAATACATGCAGGAGCATCATCCCGCCTGCCGCATCTGGGAACTGGACCTGCATGCCAAGCGCGACAGCGAGGACACACTGATGCTGGACGAGTTCTTCCAAAAGCATCCTACCGTAAAGAACGGAATCACCTTCAACTCCAAAGCATACATCATCGGGGAATACCTGCTGAAGAAGCAGAAAAAAGACTTCAACCTGATGGGCTATGACCTGCTGCAACGCAACGTAGACTGCCTGAAGCAGGGAAGCATCTTCTTCCTCATAGCACAGCAGCCCACCCTGCAAGGATTCGACGGCATCAAGGCCTTGTGCGAATACCTGATTCTGAAGAAGGAAATCACAAGGGAGAACTTCATGCCGATTGACTTGCTGACGAAGGAGAATATAGAGTTTTATTACAACAAATAGTTGCATGTACAATGTACCATCTACAATGTACAATTCGGCCATGCGGAAGGGGACTAATACTAGCGCAGCGCAGCCAAATTGTACATTGTAGATGGTAAATGGAAAATTTTAAAAGATGGAGGCAAAGTACCTGAAAATCAACCCTGCCGACAATGTTGCAGTGGCTATCACAGCACTCCCGGCCGGTGAAAAACTCACGGTGGACGGAAAGGGAATCACCCTGAACGAGGATGTTCCTGCCGGACACAAATTCGCACTGAAAGATTTTGCGGAAGGCGAAAACGTCATTAAATACGGATATCCCATCGGCCACGCCCGGAAAGCGCAGAAGCAGGGGGATTGGATGAATGAAAACAATATCAAGACCAACTTGTCCGGGTTGCTGGAATACACTTACAACCCCGTCAACGTAGACCTCAATACTACAACTCTAAACCTCAATACTGGCGCGCCAAACCTGACCTTTAGAGGGTACAAACGTAAGAACGGCGACGTAGGTGTGCGCAACGAGATATGGATTATTCCGACAGTGGGCTGCGTGAACGGAATCATCAACCAGCTTGCCGAAGGCCTGCGCCGCGAAACGGGCGGAAAGGGCGTGGATGCCATCATGGCTTATCCCCATAACTACGGCTGCTCCCAGTTGGGCGACGACCACGAGAATACAAAGAAAATCCTCCGCGACATGGTACTGCATCCCAATGCGGGAGCCGTACTCGTGGTAGGCTTGGGGTGCGAGAATAATCAGCCGGATGTATTCCGCGAGTTCCTGGGAGACTATGACCAGGAGCGCGTAAAGTTTATGGTGACCCAGAAAGTGGGTGATGAATACGAAGAAGGAATGGAACTGCTGCGCGAACTTTATGCCAAAGCCATCCAGGACCAGCGCGAGGATATTCCCTTAAGCGAACTGCGCGTAGGCCTGAAGTGTGGCGGTTCGGACGGTTTCTCCGGTATCACCGCCAATCCGCTACTGGGCATGTTCTCCGACTTCCTCGTAGCACAAGGCGGTACCAGCGTACTGACGGAAGTGCCGGAAATGTTCGGTGCAGAAACCATCCTGATGAACCGCTGCCGCACCAAAGAGCTGTTTGAGGACACGGTGAAGCTGATTAATGACTTCAAGGAATATTTCCTTTCACACGGTGAACCGGTAGGTGAAAACCCGTCTCCGGGAAATAAGGCGGGAGGCATCTCGACATTGGAGGACAAAGCCTTGGGATGCACACAGAAATGCGGCACGAGCTACGTGGAAGGGGTACTTCCGTATGGCGAACGCCTGAAAGTAAAGGGACTGAACCTACTGTCTGCTCCGGGAAACGACCTTGTAGCCGCCACTGCCCTTGCCTCTTGCGGATGCCACATGGTGCTGTTCACCACAGGACGCGGAACGCCCTTCGGAACCTATGTGCCGACCATGAAGATTTCCACCAACTCCACTTTGGCAAAGAACAAGCCGGGCTGGATAGACTTCAACGCCGGAGTTATCGTCGAGAACGAACCGATGGAGAAAACCTGCGAACGCTTCATCGAGTATATCATCAAAGTAGCAAGCGGTGAATTCGTGAACAACGAAAAGAAAGGCTACAAGGAAATAGCCATCTTCAAGACGGGAGTAACTTTGTAAGGTGAAAATTGAAAGGTGAAAGGTGAAAATTAAAGGCTGATATATGGAGGGCGGGACAAAACCATTTTGTCCCGCCCTTTGTTTTTTATACCTTTGCAGCAAAATTGGCTTATATATTTACGATTTGACGATTTACGATGTACGATTGAAGTTTGTATTGTACAACAACCATTCTACGATTTCAAGAGTTATATCAATCGTACATCGTAAATCGTCAAATCGTAAATCCCCAATCGTAAATCGTAAATTATGTCAGCAACAACCGATACAATCTCCAAACCCAAAGGCGGCTGGTGGGCACTCAGCCCGTTGGCGGTGTTCCTTTGCCTCTATCTAGTGACTTCGCTCCTGGTGAACGACTTCTATAAAGTCCCCATCACGGTAGCCTTCCTCGCCTCATCCTGCTATGCCATCGCCATCACGCGCGGCCTGAATCTGGAACAGCGCATCTATCAGTTCTCCGTGGGCGCCAGCAACAAGAACATCATGCTGATGGTATGGATATTCATCCTTGCAGGAGCATTCGCCCAAAGCGCCAAGCAGATGGGCGCTATTGATGCGACCGTAAATCTGACCTTACATATACTGCCGGACAACCTGCTGCTGGCGGGCATCTTCATTGCCGCCTGCTTCATCTCCCTCTCGATAGGAACAAGCGTAGGAACTATCGTCGCACTGACTCCCGTAGCCGTGGGACTGGCGGAAAAGACGGGCATCGACCTGCCCTACATGGTCGCCATCGTGGTGGGAGGCTCGTTCTTCGGAGACAATCTTTCCTTCATATCCGACACCACCATTGCATCGACCAAGACGCAGGACTGCGTGATGAGGGACAAGTTCCGCGTCAACTTCATGATTGTAGTCCCCGCAGCTCTTGTCGTGCTGGGCCTCTACATCTTTCAAGGCCTGTCCGTCTCCGCCCCGCCCCAAGTGCAGACCATCGAGTGGATAAAGGTAATCCCCTACCTCATCGTGCTGGGCACGGCCGTAGCAGGTGTCAACGTCATGCTGGTACTGCTGCTGGGCATCCTCTCTACTGGAATTATCGGTATCTATACCGGTACCGCCTTTTTCGACTGGTTCGGAGCCATGGGAACGGGCATCACCGGCATGGGCGAACTCATCATCATCACCCTGCTGGCCGGAGGTATGCTCGAGACCATCCGCTACAACGGCGGCATCGACTTCATCATCTCCCGGCTGACCCGCCACGTCAGCGGCAAGCGGGGAGCCGAATTCAGCATCGCCGCCCTGGTCGGCATCGCCAATCTCTGCACCGCCAACAACACCATTGCCATCATCACCACCGGCCCCATAGCCAAGGACATCGCCCTCCGCTTCCACCTGGACCGCCGGAAAACAGCCAGCATACTGGACACCTTCTCATGCCTCGTGCAAGGAATCATCCCCTACGGAGCGCAAATGCTGATAGCCTCCGGACTTGCCGGCATTTCACCCATCAGCATCATCGGAAACCTGTATTACCCCTTCTGCATGGGAGCATGCGCCATACTCGCCATTCTGCTGAGCTACCCCAGGAAATACTCGGGAGAAGGATGAGTTATGGGTGACAAGTGATGAGTTATGGGTGACGTTGTGTGAACATTTTAAAAAAAACACCCCTCGTGCCAACAAATAACTCATAACTCATAACTCAAAACTCAAAATCTTTTCTTACCTTTGCACTCGCTATTACGAGATAGTAGCATAATTCAAATCATTAACTAAAAACATTTTAATTAAATGGCAACAAAAATCAGATTGCAAAGACATGGACGTAAAAGCTACGCTTTCTACTCTATCGTTATTGCAGACGTAAGAGCACCACGTGATGGTAAATTTATTGAGAAGATTGGTACTTACAATCCTAACACCAATCCTGCCACAGTAGATTTGAAGTTCGACCGCGCACTTGACTGGGTGTTGAAGGGTGCACAACCTACTGACACAGTTCGTAACATCCTCTCTCGCGAAGGTGTTTACATGAAGAAGCACTTGCTGGGCGGTGTAGCGAAAGGCGCATTCGGCGAAGCTGAAGCTGATGCAAAGTTCGAAGCCTGGAAGAACAACAAACAAAGCGGTTTGGCTGCTCTGAAGGCTAAGGAAGACGAAGCTAAGAAAGCTGAAGCAAAAGCACGTCTGGAAGCTGAAAAGAAGATAAACGAAGAAAAAGCAAAAGCACTGGCTGAAAAGAAAGCTGCTGAAGCTGCTGCAAAAGCCGCTGCCGAAGCACCGGCCGAAGAGGCTCCTGCCGAAGAAGCCCCTGCTGCTGAAGAAGCTGCTGCCGAATAATAGTAAGCACAGCGTTATCGCTAAAAATGGGATTAAAACTATAAAAATCCTCTCCGGTTCATATCGGAGGGGATTTTTTATTACTATATTTGCAGCTATAATCATTCATTAAAAAAACAAACAATGAAAAAGTTTACTTATCTGCTCGCTGTAGCCGCTGTATTTACAGCTTGTAACAGTGGAAACAACGGTTACACCGTAACCGGAACTGTAGAGGGTGCAGCCGACGGCGACACCGTATATCTGGAAACCGTGGAAGGACGCCAATTCGTAAAATTGGACTCTGCTGTCATCAAAGATGGAACATTTACCTTCAAGGGTACACAAGATACTGCTGTCAACCGCTACATCTCCTACAAAGCCGAAGGAAAAGACGGCGCAGCCATCGACTTCTTCCTGGAAAACGGCAAGATTAAAATCAACTTGTCGCAGGAAAACAACTCTGCCACCGGTACTGCCAACAATGATGCCTACCAGGAAATCAGAGCCCAAATCAACGGTCTGAACAAACAAATGATGAGCATCTACGAATCCATGTCGGACACCACACTGACCGACGAACAACGCGAGGCTAAAGGCAAAGAGATGGAAAATCTGGAAAACAGCATGATATCCGCCATCAAAGCCGGCATCAACAAGAACATCACCAACCCGGTGGGTGTACTCCTGCTGAAGCAGAACTACTACTACATGGATGTGGCAGACCTCGACCCGCTGATGCCCCAAATCCCTGCAGCTTACGACAACGACGAAGCCATTGTCAAGATAAAGAGCAACGTTGAGAAGATGAAAGCCACTGCCGTAGGCCAGAAGTTTACAGACTTCGAGATGCAGACGCCGGAAGGAAAAACGGTAAAACTGTCCGACTACGTAGGCAAGGGCAAAGTTGTCCTTGTTGACTTCTGGGCAAGCTGGTGCGGCCCCTGCCGTCGCGAGATGCCCAACCTGGTGGAAGCTTACGCCAAATATAAGAACAAGAACTTCGAGATTGTAGGCGTATCCCTGGACCAGAGTGCTGACGCATGGAAAGAAGCCATCAAGAAGCTGAACATCACGTGGCCGCAAATGTCCGACCTGAAATACTGGAACTGCGAAGGCGCACAGCTTTATGCCGTAAGCAGCATCCCCCACACTGTGTTGATTGACGGTGAAGGAACTATCCTTGCACGCGGACTGCACGGTGACGAGCTTCAGGAAAAGATAGCCGAAGCTGTCAAATAATAAAACCGGACACACCGGAGACTAAAAAAGGAGTGCCACACTTCGTCAATCGAAATGCCACACTTCACGAGGCCCAATCAATGGCATTTGCCTCTGTGAAGTGTGGCATTTCCCTTGCTGAAGTGTGGCATTCGGAATGATGGAATGCGGCGTTTTTCAAGAGAAGATACGCGCAGCCATTTCCATCCCCAACCTTACGGTTTCCCACTGTTTCTCCTCATCGGCCTCCGAAGGCGAAAGAAGCGCATTGGCATCCGGCAGACATAAAGTGAAACGTTTCAAAGGAATATAGTTCAATACACTTTCAGTTTTTGCCTGCAATTCATCCAACTCGTCCTCCTGAGGATAATGGGACAGCACAAAGCCAAACACCGCTTCCTTCTCGTGTATGAACCAGAGCAGACGGTTACGGTCGCACGCGCCACAGTCGTAATTCAGGAAATAAGCATCGGCCCCATGCAGTTGCACCAGCATGTCCGTCGGTGCATGGAATGCAACATACATCCCTGCAGGACGCTCACGCAAAACCCGGTTGTTGAGCCGGATGGTATCTTCCATTATCACCGAATGTACCCCGTCGAACTGGACGTAGCGGCAGCCTGCATCATAAAGTTTGGTAAGCAAAAATTTGTAGCAGGAAGCAATATCATCCGTCAAAAGCCGGATGTCGGAGTAAACGGTTTCTATCTGAGTCCGCTCCACACGTTGAATAATCTGGGTCATAACCTCTGCCGGCGAAGGGATATGCTGTTTTTTCATCACCCCTCCGTCCACAATGGAATCAAGAAATGCGAATTCTTCCAGAATAGGATGCCGTAGCAAACTGAGCCGTCCTGTAATCTCCAAAGGAGAGCCTTCGGAGAAAGGCCGGCCGTCTTTGGAACAAATACCCTCCCAGCTTTCCAAAAAATCGCGACTTCGGAAACCACCATCGGAAACAACCTTCATGCCTCCCAGCTCCAGCCGTTCCACCAGACTGCGCACTTCCGCATCTTCAACAGCCTGCAATATCTGCCGGCTCACCTGCCCGTTCTGATATTGCTCGCGGACATCCTTCAATGCACGAGGTACACAAAAAGCCCCAGCTATATCAATTTTAAACGGAGGAAATACATTTGCCATGTTCATCCTTTCTTTGATTATTATAATAATGATACTTTTGCCCCAATACCATGAGCAGCAAAGCAATACAATCGAATGGCAACAAGAAGTATTATCAAGGACTAAAAACCTTAAATAAACCAATTCGTTGCAAATATAACTAAAAAAATCGAAGATTCACAATCTGCCCAAAAGATTTATCTTCATTTGACACTTCGAAATCAGATGATGTTTATGCATGCAATAATAGTCAGTAATGAATAACTTTAAAAATTATTTTTCATTAGAAGTTTTCCACTTTAAACAATTACATCATTAATAATCAATAGATTAACACTTTTTAAACCACAAAAAGTTTTCCAAAAAGCAAAACCTATCAATAACTATAATATCTTTGTTTCCGCAATTAAACTAAAAAAGACAGTCATATTTAAGCATAAAAGGTTATGATACAGACAGTACTCAAGCGCGACGGGCGCGTCGTCGGATTCAACGAAGAAAAAATAGCAACGGCCATCCGCAAAGCCATGTTGCATACAGACAAGGGGGAAGACCTGCAACTGATACACCAGATTACGGACCGCATCTCTTTCAAGGGAGATTCGCAGATGACGGTGGAAGCCATCCAGGATTTGGTGGAAGTGGAGCTGATGAAGAGCAGCCGCAAGGACGTTGCCCAGAAATACATCGCTTACCGCAACCAGCGAAGCATTGCCCGCAAAGCAAAGACGCGCGACATGTTCCTGGAAATCATTAACATCAAGTCCAACGACATCACACGCGAAAATGCCAACATGAATGCCGATACCCCGGCGGGCATGATGATGAAGTTTGCCAGCGAAACCACCAAGCCTTTTGTGGACGACTATCTGCTGAGTGAAGAAGTGCTGGATGCCGTCACCCAGAACTATCTGCACATCCATGACAAGGATTATTATCCCACCAAGAGCCTGACATGCGTGCAGCATCCGCTGGACCATATTCTGAAATACGGCTTCTCTGCCGGACACGGCGAATCGCGCCCGGCCAAACGCATCGAGACTGCCAGTATCCTGGGATGCATCTCGCTAGAAACAGCCCAGAACGAGATGCACGGCGGACAAGCCATCCCTGCATTCGATTTCTACCTTGCCCCCTACGTGCGCAACAGCTTCATCGAGGAAGTCAAGAACCTGGAAGAACTGAATGGAAAAGACTATTCCCATCTCTATCAGAAGGAACTGGCCGACTATCTGCTACAGCCGTTGGACGGACTGACGGACGAGGACCGCATCGTGCAGCATGCTGTCAACAAGACCGTATCGCGCGTGCACCAGTCCATGGAGGCGTTTATCCATAACATGAACACCATCCACTCACGCGGCGGCAACCAAGTGGTGTTCAGCTCCATCAACTACGGCACAGACACCTCTGCCGAGGGGCGCTGCATCATCCGCGAGCTGCTGAAAAGCACCTATCAAGGGGTAGGAAACGGAGAAACCGCCATCTTCCCCATCCAGATATGGAAAAAGAAACGGGGTGTGAGCTACCTGCCTGAAGACCGCAACTACGACCTCTACCAACTGGCCTGCAAGGTGACGGCACGGCGTTTCTTCCCGAACTTCCTGAACCTGGACGCCACCTTCAACCAAAGCGAGGACTGGAAAGCCGATGACCCGAAACGCTACCAGCATGAAGTTGCCACCATGGGATGCCGCACCCGTGTATTCGAAAACCGTTTCGGACCGAAGACCTCCATCGGACGCGGCAACATCTCTTTCTCTACCATCAACATCGTCCGTCTGGGCATTGAGTGCATGAACATCGAAGACAAGGAACAGCGCATCGCCCGGTTCTTTGCCAAGCTGGATAGTATGCTCGAAGTGACCGCACGCCAGCTGCACGAGCGCATGGAGTTTCAAAAGACCGCCTTCGCCAAGCAGTTCCCGCTACTGATGTCTGCCTTGTGGATAGGCAGCGAGAAGCTGAAACCGAACGATACGATTGCTTCCGTCATCAACCAGGGAACACTGGGAATCGGTTTCATCGGGTTGGCAGAATGTCTCGTGGCATTGCTCGGAAAACATCACGGCGAATCTGGCGAAGCCCAGGAGCTGGGACTGAAAATCGTGACCTATATGCGCGACCGTGCCAACCAGTTCTCGGAGCAATACCAGCACAACTACAGCGTGCTTGCCACTCCTGCCGAAGGGCTGTCGGGCAAGTTCACCCGCATCGACCGTAAGAAGTTCGGCACGCTGCCGGGCATTACGGACCGTGACTACTACACCAACTCCAACCACGTGCCCGTATACTACAAATGCAGCGCCCGCCACAAAGCGGAAGTGGAGGCTCCTTATCATGAACTGACCCGCGGCGGACACATCTTCTATGTGGAGATAGACGGTGACGCCACCCACAATCCGGAAGTCATTATGCGTGTAGTGGACATGATGGACCGATACAACATCGGCTACGGTTCGGTAAACCACAACCGTAACCGCTGTCTGGAGTGCGGTCACGAAAACTCCACCCCAAACCTGGAAGAATGCCCGAAGTGCGGCAGCAAGCATATCGACAAGCTGCAACGCATCACCGGCTACCTGGTGGGGACAACCGACCGCTGGAACAATGCCAAGCTGGCAGAGTTGAACGACAGGGTCGTTCATAATTGAAAATTAAAAATTAAAGGGCTGCGCAGTGCAAAGCGGAGCTTCATTTTTAATGGTTGACGTTTAATTTTTAATGATTAATGTTCAGCTTCCTACCTGCGATGTTTAATTTTTAATTTTTAATTATTAATTCCCTACTCATGCTTTCTATTCTCGATATTTTAGAAGATACCACAGTAGACGGTCCGGGCTTCCGGACCGCCATTTATGCTGCCGGATGCCCCAACGGTTGTCCCGGTTGCCACAATCCGGAGTCGTGGGACATCAACCGCGGGCACTGGATGAGTACGGAAGAGATTCTGGAAAAAGTCCTTGCCGACAACTTTGCAGACGTCACCTTCAGTGGTGGAGACCCGATGTTCCAGCCGGAAGGATTCACCCAACTGGCACATGCCATCAAGGAGCGGAGCCGGAAAAACATCTGGTGCTATACGGGCTATACTTTCGAAAAACTACTGCGCAACCCGCGCCAAGCCCAACTGCTGAAGTACATCGACGTACTGGTGGACGGCAAATTCAAGAAAGAACTGAGGGATGAGGAACTCTATTTCCGGGGAAGCCGCAACCAGCGTCTGATTGACGTACAAACATCCCTGCAAAAAGGCGAAACCGTCATTTACCACTATAATCCGAAAAAGGGCATTTAAAAAAGAAGAAAAGTTTTCAAAAATATATGAGCACTTTTATAATGTTATAATATCAGGCGCGAATTACACGGAATAACACGGATTCAATAAACAAAATCCGTGAAATCCGCGTAATCCGCGCCTAAAAGAAAGTGTTAAGAGTTTTTTGACACCCTCCACCTATATCACCATTCTATAAATTTTCCTCTTTCCCTGCGCTTCTGCAGCTCCTCCTGAAGAAAGCGCTGCCTATCCTTGGCGATATACCGGCGGGCAAAGATATTGGGCACCGCCACTCCCAGCGCTATGCAGAGAATAATCAGTGAAGCCGTGATGCCGTTGGAAACAACCGCCGTCACCTCGCCTACCACACCGTGCATATTGATAAGCCCGAAAAGCGCACGATACATCAGCACTCCCGGAATCATCGGGATGACAGAAGGAATCGTCAGCACATGATTGGGAACATGGAACCAATGCACTGCCTTCACGGCTATCAGGCTGACAACCATGCTGCCCATGAACGAACCTATCACCGGTCCGTAACCCAATTCGAAATTGACAAAGTTACGCGTACAAACGGCAATGATACCGCCCACCGCAACAACCCACAACAAGCGCCGCTGTATGTTGAATATCATGGAAAATCCCATGGCAGCTATCGCCGCCGCAATGGCATACACCAGATAACTGTCATGAGGCACCATACTCAATTCGCTGAACTTCTTGTCAATCACGACATCCTCCACCGTCAGCAGGCGCATGGCTATTACAATGCCGAAGGCCATTGCACAGACCATCAGCACCGTATTCACAGCCCGCACAATGCCCACCTGGATATAATTGTCAATCATATCATCCACAAAGTTTATCAGCGGCACCCCCGGAACGATGAACAGTGCACACGCCAACAACGGATGATAGGGAGTTTCCGAGAGCCCGGCAAACGAAGACACATAGGCCAGACAGGTAGAAATCAATGCGGCAATGGCAATACTCATATAGTGATTGATGCCGAACTCCATGCAACGGGCACGGACGCGGAAGCCGGCAAAAGCGCAGATAGAGGTAAACAGAAACGCCATCCAGTCACCACCGAACAGTTTGCAGAAACCTCCGCAGGCAAAGCCGGCACCGATGGCAACAACGTATGGCACATAGTTCCGCTTCTTGTTTTTGATTCTTTCCAGTTCCTCCTCATACTGGTCGAGGGAATAGTCATTCTCAATAGCCCGCCAGGACAGTTTGCTGATTTCGGAAATGGCAGTCATGTTGATGCCATGCTTTTCACATTTCTGGAATTTGGAGAACGAATGCAGGCCGTCGCTCACATTCACCACCAGCATGGTATAACTTACGTCGATGTGGAGCTTTTCTTCCGGCAGCCCCAGATAGGCGGCAACACGGTTCAGGTTACGAACAACACGGTTTGTATCAGCCGCACTCTCCACCAGCAGCTGTCCGGTACGAAGCAATAAATCGAGTTTCCTGCGCAGCAGGGCAATCTCTTGTTCAGTCAAAGTCTTATCCATGAATCTTTTTACCTATTTTTTTTGGAGGCACAAAGATAGACAAAATGTAGAAAACGATTTCATTCTTTCGGCAGAAAACTCTACCTTTGCGGCCGTTTTTTTAATGGACACAAATGGAAATATTCTGGAATACTATCGCACAATACAACGAGGCCACCTGGTGGGCACAGTTCCTCATCACCGCAGCAGGTATCCTGCTCACCACGCAGCTCTACCGGAAACCGACCTTATGGGCAAAGCGCTCCATGAAAATCTACATGGTATTTCTGAACGGGTGGATATCCATCGTGTACTACATGATGTATTGCGGAGCGCGCGGACACCACCATATACTCGCCATCTTCTGGGGAGTGATTGCAGTGTTGTGGCTATGGGATTTGTTTACCGGCTACACTCCGTTCGAGCGCAACCCGAAATACAAGGTACTGGTGGGGGTACTCTATGCAATGCCTTTCCTCTACCCGCTCCTTTCGTGGGCACGCGGAATGGAATTTCCCATGATGACTACCACCGTGATGCCCTGCTCGGTAGCAGTTTTCACCATCGGGCTGCTGCTGGCTTTCTCGCGCAGGGTCAACCTGCTCGTCATTCTGTTCCTTTGCCACTGGGCGCTCATCGCCTTTTCCAAAGTCTACATCTACAAGATTCCCGAAGACCTCCTGCTGGCAAGCGCCACCGTACCTGCCATCTATCTGTTCTTCAAGAACTACTTTGAACAGAACTTACACAAGGAAACCAAGCTGGGCGCACGGCTCATGAACTGGTTCCTTATCCTCATCTGTATAGTGGTCGGGGTACTGCTCAGCATGACGCTGCTCCATGGAATGAGAGGATAAAGAAATAGCGCGCTTCCGCGCGCCAAAATCATTTCTTCTTTCCCTGATTGGCCACAGCCTCCATCAATTTCTTTATCTCCTCGGGATCACCCAAGAAATAGTCTTTCGTCAAGTTCAGCTCATCGTCAAACTCAAAGACGTAGGGCACCGCCGTAGGCAGGTTCAGATGCACAATTTCATCGTTCGAAATATGCTTCAGATGCTTGATAATACCCCGCAGGCTATTGCCATGAGCCACTACCAGCAATTCGTCGGCCGTCTTCAGATTCGGGAAGATGACACATTTCCAGTAAGGCATGATACGCTCAATCGTATCTTTCAACGACTCCGTACGGGGCAGTTCGGCATCGGGCACTTCTTGATAACGGTCCTCAAAACGCGGATTACGCGGGTCATCCTCGGCCAATGCATGCGGAGCCACATCAAAGCTCCGGCGCCATACCAACACCTGCTCGTCACCGTACTTGGCAGCCGTCTCTGCCTTGTTCAGCCCTTGCAACTGGCCGTAGTGTTTCTCATTCAACCTCCACGATTTCTCCACCGGAATCCAGTCCTGGTCGAGGCGGTCCAGCACACAATCCAGTGTCTTCACGGCACGCTTCAGATAGGAAGTATACGCCTTCTTGAAGCGGAATCCCTTTTCTGCCAGCAGCTCACCCGCCCTTACAGCTTCAGCAACGCCTTTCTCTGTCAAATCAACATCCGTCCACCCCGTGAAGCGGTTTTCCTTATTCCATGCACTCTCGCCGTGGCGAAGCAAAACAATCTTTTTCATATAGTCTCCTTTCAGTTTTACCTATAGAACACCCGGCTACCTCCTCTTGTTCATGCAATAGCGGACCACATATACCAAAAGTATCAGAAACGCCACCCACACCATGCTGATGACCGACAGGTAGCGGTTATACAAATATTCCCCTTCCTTCGGGACACGGTTGAAAGTACAGATTATGCAATTACAGCACGCATCGAGTGCATCATGCGAGAATACCGAAAAAACAATGATAGCCACCCCCGCAAGAAGCATCATCAAAGTCCCCCACACCAGCCACTTACCAGCCACGGAAGGATGGAATTGCGAATGAGTGGAATGTACGAATCTAACCATAAACACTTGTCTATTATTACCGGTACAAATGTCCTTCATTTTTAACAATCCGGCAATACCTACTTTTCATCAAAAAGAGAGTCTGCCATCCCAATTAGTAGGTAGCCGCGACCTCTATAAACCACGCCACAAGCTAACCCGAAATGGGGAGCGGCACAACACTAAAAGCCCTACATGTAGGTATTTCACGTTCTCCGGCAAAGCCTTTACTTTGCAGCAAACAATTTAATCACTTTATTTACAATGAAAAAGACTGGTGTTTTTTATGGTTCCAGTACCGGAACCTGCGAAGAGTTGGCTAACCAGATAGCCGAAAAGTTGGGAGTTTCCTCCACCGACGTACATAGTGTTGACAAGATGACCGCCGATAAAATCAAGGAATATGAAGTGCTGGTT
This sequence comes from Bacteroides sp. AF29-11, assembly GCF_003602895.1. Classification (NCBI taxonomy): domain Bacteria; kingdom Pseudomonadati; phylum Bacteroidota; class Bacteroidia; order Bacteroidales; family Bacteroidaceae; genus Bacteroides; species Bacteroides sp. AF29-11. Next base: position 13,396 of record NZ_QTLY01000002.1, on the reverse strand, counting down.
CTAGGTACCTCCACTTGGGGAGACGGCGAACTGCAGGACGACTGGTATGACGGCGTAAAAGTACTGAAGAGCGCCGACCTTTCCATGAAGTTCGTAGCCCTATTCGGTTGCGGTGACTCCGAATCCTACTGCGACACATTCTGCGACGGCATCGGAGTACTCTACGAGGACCTGAAGGATAGCGGGTGTACCTTCTTGGGCAACAAAGTCAGCACGGACGGGTATTCCTTCTCCTCTTCCATCGCCGTGGTAGACGGTGCATTCGTAGGACTTCCCCTCGACGAAGTGAACGAAAGTAACAAAACCGCCGAACGCATTGACGCCTGGACAGCCGAAATAAAAAGCAAGCTCTAGAAAAGAAACAGACCATCCGTTTACTTTAAACGGATGGTCTGCCTGCATCATGCAGATGATATCTTTTATCTGAACAGATAATGTGTTCCGCCATATCCGCAGGCACATTATCTTTTTTATGCTCTTATACGAACCAGCGAACGTAGCAGAAGTCCTGACGGTGAGGCAGGTCTGCATTCTTCGGGAACATACGGTAAGAAACCTTGAAGCTACCCGCATTTTCCATCTTGTGCTTAGCTTGGAAAGTATAAAGGTTACCTTCTTTCTTCACTACATTGAACGGTTCTACGGAGTAAACATGCTGTTTGCCATCCTGAGCCGTATAAGTAGTCACCAGTTCCAGACCGATAGCATCGTTCAAGCCCTTCTCGTCGATAACGTAAGTAATGGTGTATTCCTTACCGCTCTCGATGGAGCCTTTCACCAGGTCTTCGGTCTTTTCGCAAGACACCACTTCAATGCTGTCCCACTTCTCGGCAACTTCTTCCTTCCAAGCAGCTATTTCCTTAGCCTTGGCACAACCGTCGGCAGCCAGCATCTTGAAACGTTTGGCCTCCTTGATGTAGAACTTGTCGTAATAGTCATCCAGCTGACGCTTCATTGTATAGTGGGGAGCAATCTGTGCGATGGAGTTCTTGATAGTCTTCACCCAACCTTCAGAATATCCCTTCTTGTTGCGTGCATAGAACAACGGCAGAATTTCTTGCTCAAGAATGCTGTAGATAGTAGCGGCATCGAGCTGGTCCTGATGTTCCTGGTTCTGGTAAGTACGCTTTTCGGTCAATGCCCAACCGGCACCTTCACGATAGCCTTCCAACCACCAGCCGTCGAGTACGGAGAAGTTTACAACACCGTTCATCAACGCCTTTTCGCCGGAAGTACCGGATGCTTCGAGCGGACGTGTCGGAGTGTTCAGCCAGATATCCACACCTGAAACGAGGCGACGTGCCAACTGCATGTCATAATTTTCCAGGAAGATAATCTTGCCCAGGAACTCCGGACGACGGGAAATCTCGATGATTCTCTTAATCAAGCCCTGGCCGGCACCATCGTGCGGGTGAGCCTTACCGGTAAAGAGGAACTGTACCGGATAGTCGGGGTTGTTCACAATCTTGGCCAGACGGTCGAGGTCGGTGAACAGCAAGTGTGCACGCTTGTAGGTAGCGAAACGGCGTCCGAAACCTATCAGCAGAGCGTTCGGATTGATTTTGTCCAGCAGGGAAACGATGCGTGAAGGATCACCCTGGTTCTTCAACCAAGTTTCACGGTATTGCTTGCGAACATAGTCAATCAGTTTGTTCTTCATCACCATGCGCGTCTTCCAGATTTCTTCGTCGGACACGTTATAGATAGCCTCCCAAATCTTGGGGTTGGACTGGTCGTAGAGGAAGTTCTCATCAAAATGCGCAGCATAGAGATGTTTCCACTCCGTAGCGCTCCAAGTGGGGAAGTGTACACCGTTGGTAACGTAGCCCACATGGCTTTCTTCGGGGAAGTAACCCTTCCAGATGGAAGCGAACATCTCCTGGGAAACCTTTCCGTGCAGCCAGCTCACACCGTTCACCTCCTGAGAAGTGTTGCAAGCGAATACAGACATACAGAAACGTTCACCCTTGTCGCCCGGATTGTTACGTCCGAGGTCCATCAGGTCGTCCCAGCTGATACCCATTCTTGAAGGATAGCCGCCCATGTACTTGCCGAAAAGGCCTTCGTCGAAGTAGTCGTGACCGGCAGGAACCGGAGTATGTACAGTATAGAGAGAAGAAGCACGTACCAGCTCGATAGCCTGGTCGTAAGTCAGACCTTCGGCCACGTAGTCACAGATGCGCTGTACGTTGATTAAAGCAGCATGTCCTTCGTTGCAGTGATAGATATCTTTCTTGATGCCCAGCTTCTTCAGCGTCAGAATACCACCGATACCGAGCAGGATTTCCTGCTTCAAGCGGTTTTCCCAGTCACCGCCATACAGCTGGTGAGTGATGGAACGGTCGAACTCGCTGTTCATTTCATTGTCAGTATCAAGCAGATAGAGAGAGATACGTCCAACGTTCACTCTCCACACATAAGCATGCACGTAGTAGTCCAGATAAGGAACATCCACTACCATCTGCTCGCCCTTCTCATCCAATACACGGTCGATGGGCAACTGGCCAAAGTTCTGTGCCTCGTAATTGGCAATCTGCTGGCCGTCCATAGACAATGTTTGTGTAAAGTAACCGTAGCGGTACAGGAAACCGATTGCACACAAGTCGGCGTTGCTATCGGAAGCTTCTTTCAGGTAGTCACCGGCAAGTACACCCAGACCGCCGGAATATATCTTAAGTACATGGCTCAAACCATACTCCATACTGAAATAAGCCACGGACGGGCGCTTGCTGTCAGGCTTCACATCCATGTATGTGCGGAACTTGGAGTATACGTCATCCATTCTGCGCAGAATAACTTTGTCATTTGCGAGTGCCTCGAGTTTAGCATAACTCATACGTTCCAGCAGAAGTACGGGGTTCTGTCCCACTTCTTTCCAGAGAGCAGGGTCAAGGTCTCTGAACAGTTCGGTGGCTTCATAATTCCATGCCCACCAGATGTTATGTGCCAGTTCAGACAGTTTCTCCAGTTCGGCGGGAATGTGCGATTTCACATTCACATCTTTCCAGTTAGGAGTGTTTACATTACTAACTTTAATCTTCATTGTATGATAACTAATTGATTAATAATTCTTTTATTTTAGTTGACGCTTCATGGCATTGCGCAGTGCAATGTCGTAAGCCTCGTAATAATATTGTATAAAGTGCTTCCACAAAGCCTGCTCTGCCACCTGGCCTGCACGCTTGCGTATTTCCTTGATTTCGGCTTCCGTCTTGGTAGAGAACAAGGCTACGGTGTCCTTGATGCCGTCTGCCACTTCGGAATAGTTATAGTCCGAACGGTGCAGCACTTCCACTCCGTCGTTTATGCCATGCTGGTTTTTCAGGCTGTTCACCCAAAGTCCGAAACCGGCAAGGTCGGTGGTGATGGTAGGCACCCGGAAAGCCACGCTCTCCAGCGGGGTATATCCCCACGGTTCATAATAGGACGGATAGACACTGAGGTCCTCGCCTAAAATCAAGTCATAATAATGCTTGTTGAGGATGCCATCGTGACCATCCTGATAGCAAGGTACAAAAATTACTTTCACCTTATCTTCGGGACGATTGCCCATACCGAGGTATTTCAGCATATCCAGCACCTGGTCGTGCGTCATATTGTGCAGCCAGTGGGTGATGAAAGGACACTGCAACGGTTCGGTGAACTTATCTTTGCTCTTCAAGCGCTTCTGCAAGTCCTCGCGGGGGTCTCCCACCCAGCTGGGCACGTTGACAAACGCCAATACTTTCTTCTTTAAATCTTTATCGCGGTTCAGCCGGTTCAATGATTCCAGGAACACATCGATACCCTTATTTTTGAACTCATAGCGTCCGCTGGTACCGATAATCAGCGTATCGTCGCCCAAGTCCTCACCCAGCAGGCAGTTTGCCACACGCAGCATGGTGGAACGGGCACGTTTGCGCTTGCCGGTAAAGGTGGCGCCTTTCGGTACAAAATCATCTTCAAAACCGTTCATCAGCACAACATCCGCAGGCTTGTCAAGCAATTCCCTGCATTCGTTGTTTGTGATTTCGCTCACAGTGGTGAAACAGTCCACATAGTGGGCCGTCTGCTTTTCAATGGAATGTTTGGACTGCATGTTCAGCTCCTCCGCCATCTGGTCGCCGTTGTAGGCGAAAAGATAATCGTAAAGCGGCTTGTTGTTGCCAGCTATGGAGCGGCCGATGGACGTGGCATGGGTGGTGAAGATAGTCCCTATCTCGGGAACGGCAGACTGAAGATAGAGGGCGGCCATGCCGGTCATCCACTCGTGTGCCTGGAACACCACTTTGTCCGTTTCCGTCAAATTATAGCGATAGAAGCTCTCTATCACCTTGCCGGTAGCGAAAGCAAACATGGATGCTTCGTCATAATCACCATATCCATGCAGTGAATCCACCTGATAGCGGTTCCACATTTCTGTATAAATCTCATTTTTTTCTGCAAAGAACGGTTGGAAATCAACCAATATAACAATAGGTTCTCCCGGAATGTTCCAGCGACCTACGCGGACGGAAAGATTGTCTTTCAACGCTGCATGTTTTTTCCACGCTGCACAAAGGTTATCAGACTCAATGAACAAAGGGTTCTCTTTTCCCTGCCAGAAATCCGGCCCTATAAAGAATAATCTATCGCGAAATTTAGTCTGTAAAGTATTTGCCCTTGTAGACAAAACTGTATAGATACCGCCTACTTTATTACACACTTCCCAACTCGCTTCGAAGATGTAATCGGGGGTAAGTAGTTCTTTAGTCATATTATGTTATAATCTCTTTATCTTAATTACGGCTGCAAAAGTACGTATTATTCTTTGAAAAATAGCCTTTTAATCGAAAAAACTGATTAAATATGCATAAACAATCGTTTGCGGAATGTCATAGTTTAGCCACAAAAGCCCCATTGGCTCGCCCATCCATGCATTTTTCGTCTAAAATTCCCGAAGTTTCAAAAAAGAATTCCTGGAGTTTTCAGTTGAAGCCCCAGGAATTTAAACAAAAAACCCCAGGGATTTCAATTGTAAATCCCTGGGGTTTATTTTCTTATAATCCGGATTATACCATCAATGCAGCTACCAGCGCCAAAATAGCGTAGAATTCAGGAAGCGCGGCGTAAATCATTGTATTGGTCTGTACGTCGTGTCCCTGGGAAATACCCACAATACCGCTAGCACAAATCTGTCCCTGACGGATAGCGGAGAACAGGCATACCAGCCCCACACCCAGTCCGATGCCCAGCATCAAAGGGCCGTCCGTAGCAAAATCCCTGCCCATGGACATCAGGAAAGCCACGAAGCCGTAAAGTCCCTGCGTAGCCGGAAGGGCCGACAAAATCATATAACTTGCTGACTTGGAAGGGTCTTTCTTCAACGCACCTTCTGCCGCACTACCGGCGATAGTTGTACCGAAGCAACTGCCAATTCCTGCAAGGGCCAACATCAGGCCCAGACCGAGATAACCTAAAATTTCATTCATAATGTTTCTATTTTTATTTGTTTTTTAATTTGTTTATTTCTTTACTACTGTAAAAGGTTTATAGGCTTCGCCCTTACCTTCGTAACCGGAATTCTTGAAGTATTCCACAAATGTCAGACGGAGCGGGTGTACAAAGGCACTCAGACAAGACATGGCAATGTTCAGCGTATGCCCGAATATCAGTATCAGACCGCAGAACAGCCATCCCAGGGCCGGACCTGCAGCATCGTTCACCATGAAGGCAAGCTGGTTGAACACGCCTCCAAGCATACCGCCTGCCAAGCCGAGGGCATAGAGACGGATGTAGGAAAGTATATCGCCCATCAATCCGGTTGCCATGTTATAGGTATCCCATACTCCGGCACCGATGTTGACAAATACATTCCGGTGGATATTGTTCAGCAGGTAGATACCGATGGCAGAAACACCGCCAATCACGATAAATGCCCACGTAGACACGTCTTCCGAAATTATTTTGAAGAAGGAAAGTCCGCCGGTGCAGATAAATCCCACCACCAGCAACAGCCATCCCCAAGCACTGAGCGACTCCTTGAAGCCGAAACGAACGGTCTGTCCCACGGCCTTCACCGTCATGGCAATGCAGATGTGCACCGCACCGATAATCAACGCCAGCAGCATTTGCTTGTCATAGGTAGTCTCACCTATCTTACCCACAATCATGAATTCCTTCAGTTTGGCGGGTATCTCCAGGTCAAAGAGGCTTACACCGAAGAAGGTTCCCAATATGGCACCGATGACGGACGTAAATATACCCAACGTAATCACCAGGTTCATCATGCCTTTCATGGACTTGGACATCTTCCTTTTCAAAATGAACCCGAGTGCAATCAGTACCAGACCGTAGCCCGCATCTCCCATACAGAAAGCAAAGAAGAGCGAGAAGAATGGCGCAAGTATCGGTGTCGGGTCGAACTCGGCATATTCGGGCATACCGTACATTTTGGTAAGCACTTCGTACATGCGTGTATAGGCGTTGTTTTTCAGCTTGATGGGAGCATTGTCCTCGCGCTTGGCAGCCCTTATCTCATAATAAGTGCCGCTTTCATCGAGAAGTTTCCTCACATCCGCCTCGCAGTCTTCGGGAATCCAGCCTTCCATCAACACTACGGCACCTTCTGCCATATGTTCGCTGTTCAGCTTGACTTTCAGCAGGTCTATCTCTTCCTGGAGCTGTAGGTTGTACTTCTCCAACGTGCAGTAATTCGCTTTGCAGAATTCTTTCAATCCGGCATGTGCCTGCACAAGGGCCTCTTCCGTATCGGCTTTCTTCCGGCTCAGTTCGGAGAGGCTGAGTGAAGGTAGACGGAGCGGTTCCACATCCAGTTCTACCGGTTGGGGAGTGACGGTCACGAAATAAAGATGCCCGCCGTTCTCTTTCACCACGATGGCATTGTAGTCCTCTGCCCACGCTTCGTTATAGTCTTTCTCCGGGCAGGTATAGAACTGCACGAACCAACCAGCATCTTCCAGCTTGCGGATGGCTCTCCAATCGAAATCGCCCCAGACTTCCATCTGCACCACATCCTTGTCGATGGCGGGAATCTGCTGGTTCAAGTCTTGTATCCGCGCCTGCAAGTCCTCGTAGAATTTCACCAGAGCATCGGCCGACAACTCTTTATGCACCTTTTCTTCCGGCTGTTTGTCTGCCAGGGTGTGCATGCTCTGAAGCATATTCTTGTAGAGCGTACGCTTCTGCATGAATTGCTGCAAGGTGTCGTCCATCTCGCCGCACTGCCTTTCCACAACGTGCACCACGCCCAGTTCCCGGATTTGTGCCAGAAATGCTTCGTACTCCTTATGATACACAAGGAACGTGAGCTTCTTCATTTTCGTAATCATGCCTCTGCCTCCTTCCTTTTCTCCTGATGGGATTTCATGATTTTCTGCGATGACTTGGAAAGGTTCTCCTCGTCTTCCATAAACCGCTTGATTTTGCGCAGAGCATCCTGATAACCCGGAATCTGTACTTTCTCAAAAAGATTCACCTTCTGGGTGGTCTTTTTACGCGCATGTTCCAACAAGTTCAACTTGGCAACAGTAAATTCACGCTCGATGGCAGTATGTGCCAGTGACTTAAGCAAATGCAGCCCGTCTGCATACCATTTGGGCGCATTGAACAAGCTGTAAGGGCGTATCTCGAAATCTACATTCTCGAGCAACGGCACCCGTACACCGGCAATCTTCTTTACACCGAGATGAACATCGCTGACCTTTATCAATGAAGCGTCGAACTCATTCCAAAGGGCGAACATGGCTTCGTAAGCTTGGATTTCCTTTTCCAACCTCGCGTCCAACGCGGCAGCGTCTCCCTTGCAGCGCTTCACTTCCATACGCAGGGCACTCTCCTTATTCTTAATAATGGGGAGTGTGCGCACGCGCACCTTCAGTTGCTTTTCGAGTTGCTGAAGCGAGGTTTTGTTATATTGAAACTTAATAGCCATTTTATTTACGATTTAACGATTTACGATTAGACGACTGAAGCTACTCAATTTCTCAATTTACAGATTTACAATTTCAGTAATATCAATCGTAAACCGTAAATCGTCTAATCGTACATTTATTTAGTTTGCTTTCGGCCAGAACTGGTCCACAAGCTCTTTCTTGATATTCACCTCTTCCGGACGGAAATACTTGCCGAACAGACTCCATGCCACATCGAGCATCTCTGTGGTATCGAGGTTGACATCGATGGCCAGTAGCTGGTTGGAGTAGTCCTTGGCAAAGGCAAGGGTACGTTCGTCGTAGTTCGTCAGGTCGAAACCGTTTTCAAGCTTGGTTTTGGCGTTGGCGGCATCGGCGTACAGACGTACGGCGGCATTCATCACCTGCGGATGGTCCTTACGTGTCTTTTTGCCCGTAACAAGCTGTTTCAGACGGGACAAGGAACGGAACGGGTCAACGATAACCTTACCGATATCGCTGTCACGACGGAGGAACAACTGGCCTTCCGTGATATAACCCGTATTGTCGGGCACGGCATGCGTAATGTCGCCACCGGACAGAGTCGTCACCGCAATAATCGTGATGGAACCGCCGCTTGGGAACTGCACCGCCTTTTCGTATATCTTCGCCAAGTCCGAATAAAGGGAACCCGGCATGGAGTCCTTCGAAGGAATCTGGTCCATACGGTTGGACACGATGGCGAGCGCATCGGCGTAGGAAGTCATATCCGTCAGCAGCACCAGCACCTTTTCATTATTGTTTACAGCAAAATACTCGGCCGCCGTCAGTGCCATATCCGGAATCAGCAGACGCTCTACCGGAGGATTCTCGGTGGTATTCATAAAGCTGACGATACGGTCGAGCGCACCGGCATTGGAGAATACGTTCTTGAAGTAGAGGTAGTCATCGTTCGTCATACCCATACCGCCAAGGATAATCTTGTCGGTCTCCGCACGCAGAGCCACATTCGCCATCACCTGGTTGAAGGGCTGGTCGGGGTCGGCAAAGAACGGAATCTTCTGTCCGGACACCAGCGTATTGTTCAAGTCGATACCTGCAATACCGGTTGCAATCAGTTCCGAGGGCTGCTTACGGCGCACCGGATTCACGGATGGACCGCCAATTTCCACCTCCTCGCCTTCAATGGCCGGACCACCGTCGATGGGGTCGCCAAAGGCGTTGAAGAAGCGTCCGGCAAGCTGCTCGCTCACTTTGATTGTAGGAGCCTTGCCCAAGAATACTACCTCTGCATTGGTGGGAATACCTTCCGTACCCTCAAACACCTGCAAAGTCACTTCGTCGCCGGCAATCTTCACCACCTGGGCCAGCTTGCCGTTTACGGTCGCCAACTCGTCATACCCCACTCCGGTTGCCTTCAGCGAACACGTAGCTTTCGTAATCTGAGTAATCTTGGTATATATTTTTTGAAATGCTTTTGTTGCCATCTATTTATTTACAATTTAGCAATTTACTATTTACTATTTAAATCTCTGCCATCCTATTCTACTATTTTCCTATCTACAACCTCCGTACACCTGCATCCGCAAGGCAAATAGTAAATTGTAAATAGTCACATAGTACATCCTTAGGCTTTACGTTCCTCAACCAGTTCCTGCAACTGCTTATGGAACTTGTCGTATTCTTCCGACTTAAACTTCGAGTAGTTCATCTGCTTACAGATGTTAATCATTTTCTTGAAGTAATCCATTACTTCGTTGAAGTTGTCGAACTCAAATTCAGTATGACAGATTTCTATTACCATATTCAGAATCTCCTCCTGACGCTCCATCGGGGTCACGGCATCAATTTCATCAAAGGCATCCTGCTGCAGAATAACGAAGTCAATCAATTCCGATTTCCAGAAAGTCACGTGATATTCTACGGGCACACCGTCGTCACCCAGGATGTTGATTTGCTCGGCAATCTCCTTACCACGCTGCAGGCGGGTCTTGATTTCATTCACCTTGCCAATCCACTCACCATTGATGTGCTTGGTGATATACTCTTCAAATTCAGGGTATTCTATATATTTGGAATACGAGTCAATCGGATTTACGGCAGGATAACGCTTCTTGTCGGCACGGTCTTGCTCAAGGGCATAGAAGCAGCGTGCCACCTTCTTCGTATTCTCGGTTACCGGCTCCTTCAAGTTACCACCGGCAGGCGATACCGTACCGATGAAAGTAATGGAACCGGACTCGCCGTTGTTCAGCTTCACATAACCCGCACGGCCGTAGAAGTTAGAGATGATGGAGGACAAGTCCATCGGGAAGGCATCGGGACCGGGCAACTCCTCCATACGGTTGGACATCTCGCGCAATGCCTGCGCCCAACGTGAAGTGGAGTCCGCCATCAGCAGTACCTTCAATCCCATGCTTCGGTAGTATTCTGCAATCGTCATAGCCGTGTAGACAGATGCCTCACGGGCAGCCACCGGCATGTTCGAAGTATTGGCAATGATAATCGTACGTTCCATCAGCTTCCGTCCCGTATGCGGGTCAACCAATTCGGGGAATTCTGTAAAGATTTCCACAACCTCGTTGGCACGCTCACCGCAGGCAGCGATAATTACGATGTCCGCTTCCGCTTGTTTTGAAATGGCATGCTGAAGCACCGTTTTTCCAGTACCGAACGGACCGGGGATAAAACCCGTACCACCTTCCACAATCGGGTTTACGGTGTCGATTACACGCACACCGGTTTCCAGCAATTTGAAAGGACGCGGTTTTTCCTTATAGTTGGTCATGGCGCGCTTCACGGGCCATTTCTGTATCATGTTCACCCGGATGTCATTACCTTCGCTATCCGTCAGCACTGCAATGGTATCCTCAATGCTGTAATCACCTTCCTTTGCAATGGATTTCACGGTGCACACACCTTTCTGTTCAAAAGGCACCATGATTTTCAGAGGTTGGAAGTTTTCGTCCACTTGTCCCAGCCAGGCAGCGGCTTCCACTTGGTCGCCCACCTTTGCCAAAGGCACAAAATGCCATTTGCTTCCTTTATCCAGCGGATAGGTATATTGCCCGCGTTTCAAGAAAACACCGTCCATCTTATCGAGGTCGTTTTGCAGACCGTCGTAGTTTTTCGAAAGCATACCGGGCCCCAGTGTTACTTCGAGCATATGTCCGGTAAACGCAGCTTCGGCCCCCACTTTCAGTCCGCGGGTACTCTCAAATACCTGCACGTAGACCTGGGTACCTACTACCTTAATCACCTCCGCCATCAACTTGTCTCCTCCGGTCGAGATATAACAAATCTCATTCTGCGCTACCGGTCCGTCGACGACGAGGGTCACCATGTTGGCTATTACGCCACTAACAGTTCCTTTTGTTGCCATATATTTTTAGTTGTTTATTTTATCTGAATTCTGCGGGTATCTGCACCTCGTCTTTCAAGGCAGCGATAATGCTGCGGAACAGTTGGTTACCCTTCTCTTTATCCAACGAAATCCACCGTTCTATCATCTCCAGCTGTAGCAGGAAGACAAACAGACGTTCCACGGTAAAGTAATCGAAGAATGTGGCCTCCTCCATCCAGTCCCAGCGAAGCTGGTCCAGTTTCTTTTCCCGGTCCACCAGTTCCTCCGTCTCACTGATTTTCACCAGCTGCTCCAGATAATCCACCTCAGTACCCAGACCGAAGTCACGGGCATTGGAAGTACGCAGAGCCTCGCACACTTCCGTATCACCCACAATCAGCGGAGCAATGTCCAGCTTGAACTTACGTGCTGTGAGCGCCACCAATATATTATTGAGAGTGAGGTTGAAGCCAAACCAGGAAGACACAAACTGATTCCTGCATTCCATGGCATAGGCGTAATAGAGCGCTGCCAGGCGGTCTTCATACAAGAAACCGTCCTCGGCAGGCAGGCTGAAGTATTCGGAAATGAACGTAGAGAGATAAGATGGGAATACACTGTCAGAGACTTCGTCGCCATCCTTCAGTTGTGAGATATATTCCGCCAGTTCCTCCGACGAATAGTTTCCGCGCGGGTCGATGGCAGCATCCTTATCCTTCAATAGTTTCAAGACATTTGCATTATCGAATTTCAGATAAAACAAATCTATCAACTTTTTATCATCTTCCGACAAGGCAGGATATAGTTCCGTCTTGAAATCGGCTACTGTATAGCTCAGTTTACTGTCTTCCAGAGTAAGTTCAGGCAAACCGGCTACCAAGTAATAGTATTTACTCATAATCCTGTGGGAGTTTTTAGAACAGCATTTCCACTAATTGCGGACGCAGGAATTCCTTGAAGTAATTCATAAATTCTTCTTCGCCGAAGTTCACCTTGTACGAACCATCGGCAGGCGATACGGAGAACAAGGTTTTGATGCCATTCACTTGCTCAATCTTCACACCCTTGTCCAGCAGGTCTTTCGCCTTCGCTGCGAAATATTTTGTCAAGCCTTCCGCATCGGCAGTAGAGATAACGATTGGTTCGTTCACACTCCATTTGGACGCCAATGCAACGATGAAGGCATTAAGATAATCCTTGTTTGCAGCAAATGCCTTTACATCGGCATTCACAATGTTGTCCGTCACCAACGTAGCGATTTCGGACTTCAGAGCATTCACAGCCTGACCGGCAAACAACTTTAATTCAGATTTTGTATTCTCTGCCAGTTCATCGGCAGACTTATGAGCGGTAGCCACGATAGAATCCGCTTCCTTGTGAGCATCCTCTATAATTCTCTTGGCTTCTTCCTGAGCTTTTGCGATAAGTTTCTGTGCCTCTTCGTTTCCTTTCTCTACGCCTTCGCGGTAGATCTTATCGGTCAGCTCTTGAATCTTGTTTTCCATATTTGCAGGAGTTATTATATGATTTATATTACAATATTAATTGCGTGATTTTTTCCCTTCCTATTAGATTCACGCCAAATTTACAAAAATCCATTTGATATTGAATAGAAAGAAAGGAAGAAAAGTTCTTGCTCTTCCAAAAAAAACTCATTTTACACCAACTTTGTTCTGTAATGATAACAAAAGAATGACAAAAGAAGCAGAAAAATACGTATGCAACAACGCATGACAGGGATTAAGGGGAGCAGTTCCGGAGGTATAT
>NZ_QTLY01000002.1:0-405 GCF_003602895.1 Bacteroides sp. AF29-11 | reverse complement strand
TTCGGCGCAAATATAAGAAAAGTTTATGAGACCGCCAAAAACGAACAAAGCCTCCGTATCCTTATCAGACACGGAGGCTTCTTCTGAAAACGGCGACTACCTACTCTCCCACTGTTACGCAGTACCATCGGCGTGACCGGGCTTAACTTCTCTGTTCGGAATGGGAAGAGGTGGAACCCCGGTGCTGTAGTCACCTGAATAAGGCAGACATGATGAGAAAAAAGTAAAGTGTCCATATATTGCTGAACGTATATACCTCCATACACGGAAGGCAAAAAGTGAACGGGCAATTAGTAATGCTCGGCTATGACATCGCTGCCTTTACACCTGCATCCTATCAACGTTGTAGTCTACAACGACCCTAAGAAATCTAATCTTGTGGCTGGCTTCGTACTTAGATGCTTT
>NZ_QTLY01000019.1:3758-5398 GCF_003602895.1 Bacteroides sp. AF29-11 | reverse complement strand
TTTTGTTACTAAGTATTCCGTTACTTCGCAGGTAACGGGAACCATCTTGAATCAATTATGTGAAAAGAAGTTTAATATAGTTGTAATGCCTCTATAATTGTTTATAACATTTTAAGTGATGAAAGATGAAAAGTGGCTTATAGGTGGAATTCTGATAATATGACCGAGAGGTAAAGTTACGATAAAGGGAAATCAAAATATTTATAGGGAAAGAAAGACTTAAAGTGTTATTTTGTAGAGTTTTGGCTTAAGGGGAAGTTGTTGAGAAATGAGCAAGAGGACTCTTCCCTTCAAGAGATGTTTCTTGCGGGAGGAATAAATATGGACACATCTAGGCTGCTTTATCAATAAAAATAAAAAAAACTATGCCGAGATTCCATTGCTTTTTACAAAAGAAATTACCTTCTCGTTTGCTTCATCAATCTTCTTGTCGTTGAAAGGTTTGAGATAGGTTTCAGTAACATTTATCGATGAATGTCCCATCGCTTCGGAAATAATGCCAGGGTGAATCTCACAATAATATGCCATTGTGGCCCACGTGTGTCTTGCCGAATACGAACTAAGATGTGAACTCATATTCAAATGTGTTTTTAAAGCTGACAGCTGATAGTTAAAACGCCTCAAAGCTGATTGATACTCTTTATAAGCCGCTTCTGTACCATCCTTGCTACGTAATATTGGGAATAAATAAGGTGAGTTCTCGTCCTTATTGGATACCATGTGTACCAGCTGTAAGGCTTCTGGGGATAGAAGTACCCGTAAGGTGCGACCAGTCTTTCTTCTACGATAGGACAATACATTCCCTTGCAGGTCTTTCTTGTGCAAGAAAGCTAAATCGACAAATGGGAGACCACGCATCATAAACATAAAAACAAATAGCATTTTGGCCTTTTGAAGGCTTGAGGAAGGAATCCTTTTGGACAAATCCATTTCTGTCCCGCGAACTAAAGTTCCTATATCCGAAGCTTCCAAAGCTCTTTTCTTGTCTGCTTTAGTTCCTGTATACACATGTTCAAATAATCTAGGAGTATAACGGACACATCGTAAATCTACAGCTCGATTGTAAGCCGAGCGAATGACTTTCATATAGGTAGAAACGGTGTTCCAACTGCAATCTCGTTGACGCAGGTGCATTTCAAAACGTTTCAAAACCACTGGATTCAATTTGCGCAGATGCAAATCCCGATAGTTATTGAATGCGGAAAACACATTCAATGTAGATTGGTAAATATGGGCTGTTCCCCATCTTCCATTTTCTCGAAGCTCTCCAATAATAGTTGACAGCATTTCTTGTAAGGTAATCTCTTTCATCTTCAATTTAAATTATACATTCTCTTATTAATAATATGTATAAGTACAATCCCTTTATAATGCAGAACATACGTGCAAATACACTAATAATTGGGGCGAACAACAATCCCATTAACAAAAAAGTGCGCTTAAATGCAGATTTTTCGATTAATTATAAAAAAACAGCATTATTATTTGCTCATTTATAGAAAAACAATTATGTTTGCACGGAAAATTCCTCCGTTACCTGCGAAGTAACGGAATTTTTTAACAAAAGCATTATGGGAAAAGGAATGCCGGAAATGAGAAATTATTCACTTTTTATTTTTTTAAATTTATAAATTTAAAGT
>NZ_QTLY01000019.1:0-3748 GCF_003602895.1 Bacteroides sp. AF29-11 | reverse complement strand
GAAATGAGAAATTATTCACTTTTTATTTTTTTAAATTTATAAATTTAAAGTTTTCAATTATGAACAAAAAGTTTCTAAGTGTGATCCTGTTCAGTGCCTTAATGGTTGGTGCTGCAGGTACATTTGTTTCTTGTAAGGACTATGATGATGACATCGAAAACTTACAGAAGCAAATTGATGAAAACGCTAAGGCTATAGATCAGATTAATAAGCTGATTTCAGACGGTAGCGTAATAACAGGGGTAGTCAAGGGAGCAAATGGCATCACTATTACTCTTAGCAATGGTAATTCTTATGAAATTACCAATGGCTCAAATGGCACAAATGCTGCAGTATGGAGCATCGGAGAGGATGGCTATTGGTATAAAGATGACGTAAAACAGGCTTATAAAGCCGTTGGCGAAAAAGGTGGTGATGGTTGCTACTATAAGCCTAATGAAACAACTGGGAACTTTGACATCTACAATGCTGATGGTACCTTAAAGGAATCTACCAATATCTCTTGGAAAGGTACGGGCATTACTGCTGTAGAGGATGGCAATGATGTGATTCTATACAATGTGACAAAGGCTGATGGAACGACAGGCAGTGTTACAATTTCAAAGACCAACAATTTGCGTAGCTTGGTTTTCATCCCACAAGTGTATGTTGATGGTGTGCAGGGGTTGACTTATGATTCCTATGCTTATAAAGCACTGACTTTATCTGAAAAGGATTCTAAATCGGAAAAAACGACAGCTGCAGCTACCAGCACCACTATCAATCCGGTTGTCTATGCCGAATATCATGTAAATCCGGCCAATGCCAACGTTAATGAACTGAAAGACAAACTTTCATTCATGGTGAAACCGAACGTGGATTATATCAGTTCACGTGCTGCTGCTTCCAATGATTTTGCAATGACTCCCGAATTCGTTTCCTTTACGGACGGTATTTTGAAGGTCAAAGTCAATATCAAGGGAATAGCCGCTACAGAAGAAAAGATTTCTGTGTTTGCATTGAATGTAGAGAAAGAAAATGGTGAAGATGTTACTTCTGATTATGCTACAGTATTCAAGAAAGATTTGAGTGACTTGGCTATCGCTGACCCGGCTGCCGAAGCTGCAAAGAAAGGTATCGCTGATAAAGACGAGCACTATAGAACTAAAATTGCTGCTGTAGATGCTGACGCATACAATCAAAAGGTTGTTTGGGCAGAAGGAAAGACTGAGGCAGAATCTAAAACATACTGTGATACCATTGTTGTTTACAACCAGAGCTTAGACTTGACGAAATGCGTAGAAGCTCATGAATTGGCATGTGAAGGTGGTGACAAAATCAAGGTTGCTGATTTGGAGAAACTTGGCCTGAGCTTTGCTTTTGATGTGGTAAAGAACTATAAGGTAGGTAATCCTGTAACCGATCAGGCAGACTTCGTGACTTTGGCTGATGGCGTTTTGACCCCGAAAGTGTATGAAACCGAAGGCCGTGCAGCTATTGGCCGTACTCCTATCGTACGTGTTCGTTTGATGGATGGCGAGAACCTTGTAAAGGTAGCTTACATCAAGGTATTCATTGCAGATGAGACAAGCGCTCCTGTTACTAACCAATATGAACTGACTATCGAAAACTTCAAGTATGATTGCGATGATGCTGCAGCTTCAAAACTGTCAACAGTTAAGGATATGAACGTTCAGGTATACAATGAAATCGGTCTGAGTAAAGAACAATTCCACGCAACTTATCCGTATTTCTACGACTATGGTGCTAACCAGACTCCGGCAGATTTGGGTACTTGTGAAGAAACAACAGATGCAGAAACTCAAGCTACTCACGTAATCAAATGGACTATCTCTAAAGACGCTTTGTGGGAAAATGCCAGCAAGCAGCTGACTCACCGTGTAAGATATTATGCAGGTGAAAATCAAACAGGTGCTTATGTTGAATTGGTACTGAAAGCTACGGTAGAAGATATCCAGAAGTCTTACAATGTAGCAAAAGCCGACTTCATCTCCAACTATTGGGATGCAGACAAAACTTATACCAAGTTTAATGTTGCCGTACCAAGTAGTACGACAGATGATGACCCAACTCACTGTACATTTGTTAATGATTTGAATTCTCCGTTCACAACTTGGGCAAAGAATAGTACGGAAGGAACTCCGGGCGTACTGAAACTTGACAAAGCAGTGACTGGTATAGAATACTTCTTCTGCGCTGATGACATCAAGAATATCACTAAGATTGGTGATATTGATGTAGTCTTCACAACAGATGAAGCTGGTACGACATTGTACGCTACAGTAGGCGGCAAAAAAGAAGAGATAGCTGTTATTAACAATGCTGGTTCTACCGCTCCTAACACTGTAACCTATAACAAGAATAGTGCTATTGCCAAGCAATTGTTGAATACTGGTGCTATGTACACTTATATTGGTGCTACTGGTCGTGTATGCGATGACGATACTAAGGTAGTGACTATTACATTTGATAATAAAGATCACTTCAAGGCTAACTTCATCCGTCCGGTCAACATTGCAGAACAAGCTGCTGATAACTTCATCGATGCTGTTGACTTTGGTGAAAAGGGTTCATTTATCCGCTTGGAAGATTTGATTGCTCCTTACGACTGGCGTGATCGCTACTTCAGTGACTATGCTAATTACTGGGGCTTCTACGGACCATTCACAATTACTGCTGATGTAGACAATGCTGAATGTGACTTGAACGGTGTTCGTCAGGCTGTTCCTGTAACGGTAGAGTTGAAAGCTAACACAAATACCACAATGGGTAGCGGTGATGATGCTAAGACTTCTCAGTATGGTTTCATCACTTACAAGAACAATGGTACTAAAGTTTCAGCATTCAATATCTACGTTAAAGTTACCGTAGAATATGGTTGGGGTACCATCAAGACTGATTTCATTACAGTTCCTGTAAGCTCTACTATCACTAATAACTAAAAGTAAACAAGTTATTAGAAGATAATAAATAAAAGAGTGGATATAGTCTTACAAAAGATTATATCCACTCTTCTTTTATTGTGCCTCCAATAATAAACCAACTGTCAGAACAAGTCTTGACTATTACACGTTGTTAAACACTTCCCAGTACCCCGATGTTCTACTGCCAATCCGAGTTATCAGTCCCTCCCGTTTAAGCAGCACTATTCTATTTTTTATTGTTCTCTCAGAAAGTTTTAGCACTTCACTCAACTGTCCAATGGTTATATATGGATCTTGTATAATTGCTTCCAATGTACTTTGGGCAATCTTTGGGCAATCTTTGGGCAACATTAGTTTCATCCTGCCCCATATTACTCAGTGATGTTCCGGTATTGTCCTTCATTCTGACTACATTACCGCATCCTTCATGTACGGGTATGAACATGAGGAAGTAACTGCGTTCCTCATCGGTTTCGATAGAAGCACGTGGTGAACCGTTTTTAGCCAGCCCATCTTGGATTGTAGGAATTCCGGTGCAGCGACCTTCTGTCAAGTCCAATTCTTTCAAGAAATCCCGATTACTTTCCACTTTATTACGATGCAGCAGGTCTTCTATGTTTATTGGCAGTGACATATAGTGTTCAATTATTTAATTCCACCAATGAGTATAGTCAGTATGGTGTATTCGTATTGCAATTTTCAATGCGAAGTTTCTCGCAAATATAAGAAATATATTCGTCTCCCTTATATTCATCTAATTTATTTATATTGCAGAATAAACCCTTTATAAATAAATTGGAAATGAATAGAAATGAAATTACCTT
>NZ_QTLY01000018.1:0-5602 GCF_003602895.1 Bacteroides sp. AF29-11 | reverse complement strand
AAAAAAAACTATCTTTGCCGTACACAAAGACAACCCTTGCCGAGCGATACGGGAGAGTTGCAAAAAAAACACCGGAGTGAATTGACGGATATCCGACATCTCCGGTGGTATTTTTTTTCTTATCCCCCTCCCGTCCCCCAAAGGGGGAGCACACAAAGACAAACCCTGCCTTCACTCAATGGAGTGTTAAATAGTTGCATATGGGTCAAGTTCCTTAATCCGCTTACACAAAAAATCAAAGCGTTTCTTTGTAAGTGGTGTAAGCGTATCGAGATTATCTCCATCGAAATTCTCCCCAAAAATAAGGTCGTTCATTCCTATGCCGTGATTGTAGTTCTCACGCACACAGTTGCGCAGCGTCCAAAGGTTACGCAGGTTTACCCAGTCTGCTGTGCGGCTCTTTACCCTGCGGAACAAGATAACGGCAGTCCGCAAATAGTGCCCCACATGGTCGTAATCGTGCAAGACACGTTTGCCCAAATAGTAAATATCCAAATCTTGTTTTTCTCTGTCCTCGACTACTTGACAGAGGAAGAATGGAATATCCTTCAGGTTATCCCATTCGATGTAGTCAGTTGGTTTCATAATGTCTTATTTGCATTTTTCTTTCCGTACTTTCCATTATTCACAGAACATTTGCTGAAACACTTCACGTAACCTTTTTATCTCACTGAAATTCAAATCTCCAATCTTTCTTTTCAGCCGGCTTTTATCCACCGTGCGAATTTGATCAGTGGCTATCTCTCCTTCACGCCCGGCTACAGAACACAGAACCCGGTAAGGATAATTTCTTATCGTTGAGGTTATCGGAACAATGACTACTGTTGTAAGGTACATATTCAAATCTGAAGGAGTGACAACTACACATGGCCGTGTCTTTGCCATTTCACCCCCACGGGTAGGGTCTAACTCTACCCAATACACTTCATACTGTTCTACCATGTCCAATCCTCAAACTTTTCATCCTCAAACACATCAGGGATAAGCAACTCATCATCCCCATTCTCATGGGCACGTTTGGCAGCTTCCGCCCATCCCTGCCGTGGTTGTGCCTTTATCACAATATTGTTCCCGTCCAAAGAAATGCTCACAGCCGATTTCAAGGACAAACGCAACTGTTTCAATACTTCGGAAGGAAGTATTATCCCCTTGCTGTTTCCAATCTGAATAATATTCGTTACCATAATGTTATAACTTTATAATTGATTATCACGATACAAATATATGTAAAGTTATAACAATAACAAAAGGAAAAACAACTTTTTTCCATTTTCACCGAGAACCCTGTCAATGGCTGCACTCGTCGGGAGTGTTGGTGCACCCCCTTGCCGTGCAGCGCTCCCCGACCGATGATTTTTTATTGTGCCTTGTGTCCTTTTCCCTTTTGTCCGGCTTCTGTTCCCAAGCACATCCGGAACACATGGCAGAGCGCTTGCAAATCCCGTCCGGAAGGCTTACCTTTGCAAAAGGTTATAGCACACTATAACCCCTAAAGGGGTTGTGTGCGAGGGGTGTCCCCTCGACCCCGTGCGATGTGACGTTTCACGCCACATCTTCTAAACAGACATACACACCTAAAACCTAAAGATATGGCAAAGACATGTATCAGAGTGGAAGCCTGCAATATAGGCAGCTCGGAACGTCACAACTTAAGAAGCAAGGAGCTCGACTACATCCGTCCGGAACTCACACACCGCAACGAACAGTGGGTAGAATGTTCCATTGCCGAAGTACACCGGGACATAACGGAAAAATACAAGGAAGCCACCGGACAAGGATTACAGAAGAAAGCTACCCCAATCCGGGAAGGGGTAATAGTAATCAGCGAGGAAACCACAATCCAGCAGCTTCAAGACTTGGCCGAAAAACTGGAAGAACGCTTTGGAGTGCACGCCTTCCAAATCTACACCCATAAGGATGAAGGCGCAAACGTATGGGACGGAAAGGAAGAAGCATGGAAACCGAACTATCATGCGCACATGATCTTTGACTGGACGGACGGCCATACAGGAAAAACTGTAAAGCTGAACAGACACGACATGGCGGAGATGCAGACTATAACAGCAGAGTGTCTCAACATGGAACGTGGAGTTTCTTCAGACAAGAAACACTTGTCGGCCATGCAATACAAAAACAAAATGGAAACAGAGAAAGCTGAACAACTTCAAAAAGACATCGAGCAACTAAACAGGGCATACACTGCCGGAACCGAGAAAATCACCACAGTCCAAAAGGAACTTAGTACGGCACAAAAAGAGCTAAACAGCATGAAAACCGACATACACATCAACGAAGCCAAAGAAGCTGCCGCAAAAGCCGGAAAAACCGTATTTAATGCCGTTACAAGCGTCTTTAATGTAGGGGAAGTAAAACGACAAGCCAAAGAAATTGAAACCCTCAAAAAAGAAAATTATAACCTCTCATTCAAGAATCAAAATTTAGAAGGACAATTAAGAACCAACAACATCGAGATGCGAAGGGTACAGGAAACAACCGACAGACAGATAAAGGCAGAAGCATCCAAACTAAAACCCATAACCAACCTTTTTCCGGAAATGGAAAATGCACAGGAAAATATAGAGGAACTCCAAACTATGGGAATACAAAATAAAGATATCCGACAACTTCTTATTGGAAAGGAAATATACTACACTGGAAACCTTTACGATAAAGACAAGAGAAAATCATACCAAGTTAAAAACGTGAAAATAGATATCTCCAAAAGTCAGAATGGTATTACTACAATTTGGCTAAATAACATCCACTTTAAAAACTTTCTTAAAGAACTTTGGAATACACTACAAAAGACTTTAGATAACGGTAACTGGCTACACCGATAGAAAGACACTAAAAAGAATTGCACTTCTCTTTTTTGAGAAGTGCAATTCAAATTAAATCCCGTTCATTTTTTAACGACTAAAGGTGCAATTAGCTATAAAACCAAAAGAAGGAGTAGTACCTTTTCCTTTAAACTCCCATTTAAAACCTTGACCAGGTACATTTGCATCCCAATACGAAGTCCAAGTGAAAGTGTTACTCCATAACGGTCCAGTTCCACTAAAAGCAACACTTTCAGGTGTCGTTATATTATCATCCGGACTTGGTTTAGCATTAGGATTTAATACTTCAAAGAAATAATAATTATTCTGTATTGAAGCATTCAAATCAACTTGCATCTTTAAAGTACGACTGGAATCGTAAAAAACTCCGGTAGTGCTTTGAGAACCTCCATTAATACTCAAAGAAGGGAGAACAGCCCTCGTTTCCGTTACAACATCCCTAAATACTGAAAAATCAAAATTAGCATCCTCCTTCACCTTTTTAACCAAAGTCTTTCCATTTACAGAAAAAACAACATAAGCGGTATTAGGATTTGAAATAGCACTTGCCACTTGAGCATTTAAAACCTGCAGGTTATTCTTATATTTCTCAATACTCAAAGGACTAACTTTTTCTAAATCCTGCCAATCCGAACCTGTTACATAAGACAACGCCCTCGTTTTCTTATTCTCATTGAAATAGTATTCATTTGTAATCTCATTTACATCAACAAAACGAGATAAGACCTCCATATCAGATACAGAATCACTAACCACAGGTTCTATTACTTCATTATCATTACACGAACAAACACCCAAAACAGTCAGTAGACTGATGAACATAAACATTACTTTTTTCATAAATCCTCCTTTTTTAAAGTTAATAAATAAAGGTTTCGCCCAAAAATATAAAATTTCTCCTATTTTTGCATTGAATATTAAATATTTAACTATGAATAGAATAATACATATCTCTTTACTTATTTCAACAGTATCACTTTTTCTTATTTCAAACACCGGATGTGTTGAAAAACAAGGATACTACAACCATGGAGAAGAAAGCATAATCTCATTAATTTGTGATATTACATGGGCTGGTAAAAAAACAACAGACGAAAACGGCAGTGTCTGGCAAGGTACATACAAATTCAATAAAAACGGAACATATACCCGTACAAATATAGAAATCGACAAACAAGGAAATAAAAAAGAAGCCAATATCTACGGACAATGGTCATTCGGTGATCCAAGTTTCAGTACCATTTATTTTGGTGGAGAACATTACTGGGACATAGACGAGCTAACTAAAAACAAATTTTCCTTCTATGACAGAAGTGGAAAATTTGGCGATCCTTTCATGAATAGAGAATACATAGAACTCACACCATACCAAGAAAACAATACAACAAACTAACAACTACCCACTATTAGGAAAAATATCCTCATCTAAATAAATATCCTGCAAAAGTTCATCCTTCCGGGTGACCTTATAACAACACAATGCCTCCCCAGTTTCCATATTATACCAATCAGCCACCTTATCTTTCACAGACATATACCAAGTATAACAACCATCTTCAACATTCAATCCCTCAATATTAAGAACCAAATCCTCATCTCTAAAATCATTCAACGCTTCATCTCCGATCATGGTGCGGAACTGTCCGAAACTACTCATGCGCTGCATCCCATGCATGGCAGTATAAATCATATCCAAAGCCTTATAATTTATCTGAATCTTTTTTTTACCGTCACGACCTTTCGATTTTGAGACAGAAGCCTTTGAAGCGTACTTAAAAACCTCTATCGCTGCATTTTCAAAATCCTCTATCTTCTTATATTTCTGAAAACGGGCATCAGCAACCGTACTACCATGCAATTTCTTCCATTGGGCTACTACATATTTTGCAGCTTCCAATGAATCAACAATAATATGAAAATGATAATGGAACGAAAACAAATCCTTTTTTACTACATGATAGGTACACTCCTTCTTAATCACCCCCGAAATACCAAGTGAACGAAACTTGTGTTTCGTCCTTATACCATCAGCCCACATCCGGTTACATCTACGCATGAAATCTCGCAATACCCTTGCATCATCGGTTACACAATTTTGCAAGGTAAGCGTCACAAAATAAAACTCTCTGCCTTCCGAAGCCAAATACTTCATAACCGGAAGGAACTTCTTTACATTTTGTGCCGTTTGAATACGCTGACAAATAGGACAAAAAGCCCGATGACAATAATGGGAATGCGCCTTACCTCCCTGCACAGTATAAACATTTGAACACACATGGGCATCCATATATGCTTTCATCAGCTTACTATCCGGATTCTTTTCCGAAAGTTTTCGAGTAAAATTATGGGATATGATTTTTACTTTAGCCTTTTTTTTAAGACTATCAGAACCGTTTTTTAACGGACTTTCTTTGCAGTTGGTTATATTTGTTCTATCTTTGCACATATGAAATTTTGATGTGGCTTTCGTTTGGTATCCGCCCCGCCAAGAACGAACACAAACGATTGCTAATTCTTAAAATACAAAGCCCGTTGGTTACTGCCTTCGGGCTTTCGTTTTTTCTCAGCCCAAAAGTAGGTAATTCATTCCAAACCGCCAAACATCATTCAAAAAACCTACATATAACAAGTCAAAAAGCATTTACCACGAAACTTTCTAGTTTATCTAGTATGGGGGCTCGCCCCCATTCCCCCGGCTGCGCAATTCTGACACAAATACACTACTAAATCCACAACAGACAAAGATACTTCCGGAAAAAAAA
>NZ_QTLY01000017.1:6510-9448 GCF_003602895.1 Bacteroides sp. AF29-11 | reverse complement strand
CCAGACGCCTTCATTTTTAGAGTCTATTTGTCACTTGGAGTTATTATTCCAGGATAACTACACGGTTCAGGAAGTTCTTGCCGAACATGTTTTCAGTACCTCCGAATCCTACGAGCTCAAGTTGGTCTTTACTTACACCTTCTGCAATCAAAGCATCGTAAACAACCTGAGCACGCTTTTCAGACAGTTTCTGGTTCCAAGAAGCGCTACCGGTAGCCTTGTCGGCATAGCCTGCAACCTTGTACTTCTTGTCCGGATTAGCCTTCAGAATCTTGGCTGCCAGTTCGATGTTAACCTTGCCATAGTCGTCCAGACGGGCGCTGCCAATCTTGAAGAAGATGGCACGCGGACCGGCAACTTCAACTTCCTTGGTCACTTCCTTAACTTCAGGTTTAGCGTTGGCCAGTGCATTCTTGCAGTTAGCCAGGTCAGCCTGAGCCTGAGCCAGTTCACTTCTATATCTGTTGATTTCTGCATTGACTGCGTCTTCATCAATCTTAGAAACCGGAACGAACTTCTTACCGCCGAAGATGTAGCTAACGCCTGCGGTCAGCATACCTGTACCTTCAGCCTTGCGATGGCTGCTGATATTGCCGAATACAGACGGAGCAATAGCACCGCGAGCTTCTACGTCAATGGCCCACTTAGTGTTGATATTGAACTTCAAGCCCAAACCAGCAGAAGCGCCTACACGTGCTCTAGCCTTTTCATCTCCATCAGGAATCATTGTTCCATCGTTTTGAATCAGCACATTAGCTGACTTTGCAACAGTCACTTGAGGACCCAAGAATCCATAAACTTCGAAGAAACGGTTAGGATTAACGCCTGCGAACAATGTAGAAAGATTGATCATTGCATCAATGTTACCACCAAAGTACGTCTTATTATGTTCCCAATATGAGTTATCCAGACACAAGTGCTGAGTAACACCATTGAACTGAGCACGTACACCCCATGTCGGAGTAATCAACTTACCAATTGATACGCTGAAATGCGGAGCCAATTTATTGAAACCATCATTGTTGATAGCGTGGACACCACCACCTACACTCACGAAGATATTATCGCTCCATTTCGGAGTGTAGTAGTTCGTTTTTTCTTGTGCATTCAGATTTGCTGCACAAGCGCCTGCTAATAATAAGGAGGCTATTACTAATTTACTTTTCATTATTCCTTTAGTTTTAAATTAAATACTAACTAAAACGATTTTAGTAAGCTGCACCGTCACCGATACCACCACCGGCATTGTTATCACCACCATGTCCATGACCATGACCATGATTTATTGGAGTAAAGGAAGGAGTTACAACTGTCCTAACGACCTTCTTAATCTTCACATTAGGAATAGTATACAATTTACCATCTACAATAGTAGAAATTGTATTATCAGAAGTTTCGTATTCAGTAACAGTATTCAACGTTACAAGCGTCTGAGCAGGAACCAAAACTGTCTTAGTAGCATCTACCTCTGTAATACCCGGGCTATAAGATTTAACCAAAGCTTTCAACACTTTCTTTACATCAGCATCAGACAATGCTTTTGTAGCAGGCAGAGCATCAATATATGCATTTACAGCAGGAAGATTAGTAATTTCCTGACCAACTTTTGCTTTATATGTAAAATCCATATTTTTAGCCTTATCACCAGTATTTTTACCACCTTCTTGTGTTTTAGGCTCTTCAGTAGGTTCAACTGACTCTTCGTCTTGCTTAACCTCAACATCCTTAGCTGCATTCAATTCTTGTTGCATAAAAATGCTTACCGGAATCAAAGCGAACTGTCCTTTGTTCAAAGCAGGAACAACAGCTTGGCCTTCACCGCCCAAATAGTCTACTTTTGTTGCAGCAAAAGTTCTTGTTACAGCAGCAATCTTACCGTCTGCACCAGCAGGAATTACAAAAGGATTGCTTGCGATAGCAGCACCATTTTCTGTAATGCTTGCACCCTCTACGATAGAGCCATCAGCCAAATCATATACAGTAATTGCCACCGTAGCACTTGCAGGTTCTAATTCTACTGGCGCAACATTAAATTCCTCTTTTTCGCAGCTTGTAAACATTACGCTTGTCAAAGCCACTGTAGCCAATGCTAATTTAGCATTTACGCCACTTAAAAAACTTTTCTTTTTCATCTCAATTAATTAATTAAAAATTTAACAATTCTGACTTAATAAAATATGGGTTAAAACTATTTTCTTCCATTATATTATCACTTGCCTCTGCCTTGTATTCCTTATAATAATACCTTTCATTACCTGCATTATAAGAAATACCCATATTGGTAGAAGTATTCACACGCGGTACATATCCTTTCCTTTTATACTTATAAGGAGGCAATGCCACTTGAAACCGGAATCCTCCATTCGCTTTAGCATGCTCTGCCTTCATGGCATAAAAACCGATTGAGCAATAACGGAAATGACGAATCATATCGAATTTAATCCCCTTTTCCTTCAACAAATACTGTTCAGCTTTCAGTGTGAACTGTGTATTAAATCGCGGCCAATAGAAATTTCCACCCAAAGACCACGTCACACGCCATAATGAAGGATCATATTGGAACTTAAATCCGTCCCAACGTCCAGCTCCCGTATATCCTATTCTTGCCAACAAAGAAAAGCGCTCATCCTTAAAGGGTCGAAAGAAATCTACATCAGCACCATATCGGTTGCCACTAAAATAACCTACTGAAAATTTACCAAAAACGTTATAAGGCAATCGAAAACGTTGTGAAAGAGTCAAGAAACCCGGATGAACCTTTCCTTCCCGAGCCCCATATCCATCATTATAAACCGGTATCTTCACTTGTGCTGTGGCTTTCATACCCTTCCATAACGAAATTTCTATTGCAGGGCTCAAATCAAATAGAACTTGATAAATCTGCGTAATAATCACGTTCTTGAAAGAGAATTCCGGATACACCAATACATCAATCTTG
>NZ_QTLY01000017.1:0-6500 GCF_003602895.1 Bacteroides sp. AF29-11 | reverse complement strand
CGTTCTTGAAAGAGAATTCCGGATACACCAATACATCAATCTTGAACAAAGAACTATTTTTCAACTTTATTTTCCGTGCATTTTCCCAAGCATCGCCCAATTCATAGCTCACATTCCAGTCATTACGCTCCGCTTGAGGCACCGAATCCCCCTTTAGGGGACAATAATAAAGAGAAATTTGGGGTACATTATTGTCCAGAACAATTATCCGACATGACTTTTCTTCCGGAAATGACATTATATACTTTACATTATGTTTGATATGATATACAGTTTGCTGAATATCAATAGCCTTTTATGTTTATTTGTTTTTTTTTCAAACAATAAAGTATCTTCCTCTTGTTTGCTATTTAATAGTTAATTGTTACTGGCTTATTATTATATTTGCCCTTTTAGCAGTACTGTATTGTGTGGTGTAAATGTTTAATAATTAATAAATTGAATACAAAAAGTAAGAATGGAAATAATTTTGGGAATTGAGAACTTGTTACTATTTTGTTACTACTAATAATAAACTGTGTATTTTTATTAAAAGAATATGAAAAAGCTATTGAAAATAAAAGAGCCAATAAAGGTGAGAACAAAAAAGTTAGTAAATGGATGTCAATCCATATATCTAGACATATATATGAATGGAAGACGACAATACGAATTCTTAAAGTTGTATATTATCCCTGAACATAATCAAGCTGACAAAAAACGAAATGTGGAAACGCTAAATTTAGCAAATGCGATTAAGTCTCAGAGGATTGTGGAAATACAAAATCAAGCTTATGGATTTAATCGTAACAGATTGTCCGATGTGAAGCTGACTGACTATATGAAATTAGTAGCAGAACAAAGTGTAAACAATAAGGTGCGAAAAAGTACAATACATGCTGTCGTATGTCATTTGAAAAGATATACACCGAATGGAATATTGTTAAGGAAGGTAGACAAAGCCTATTTATTGGGGTTTATAGATTACTTGAAGAGAGCAAAACAAATACATAGTCAAAAAGAAAAAATGTTACATGTTAACACCCAACTTTATTATTTGAAGATGCTACGTTATTGTTTGAACTGTGCTGTCTATGAAGATTACATAACTGTTAACCCAATGGATAAAATAAAGAATGAGGATAAGCCAAAACGTTGTAGAACAGAAAGGGATTATCTCACAATAAAGGAATTAACCAGATTAGTTCATACTCCTTTTTATAATACCTTATTAAAAAAAGCATTTCTATTCAGCTGTTTTTGTGGATTGAGACATTGTGATATTATTGCATTGAGATGGGAAGATATACGTTATGATGAAAATGGAAATGCACTATTGAATATCATTCAGAAGAAAACGAAAGAAGCCATATCGCTTCCACTCAGTTCAGAAGCTATAAAACATTTGCCAAACAGAGGAAATGCCCAAGAGACGGAAAAGGTATTTGCCGGATTGGTCTCATTAGGACGGAGTAATGAAATTTTGCATAGATGGGTCGAGCAGGCTGGGATATCGAAACATATAACCTTTCATAAGGCAAGACATCTTTATTCTTCTTTTTTGCTGAAAATGTGCGACTTACAAGAAAATATTTCTTAGTAGGTAACGATTTAGAAACGAGCGAAGTTCTCATTCTTGTTACATTTTGCATTAACTCAAAAGAACACTTTATCTGGATGCAAAGGTACAAAAAAACATAGAATAATAATTTGATTTTTCACAACTATCTTTTCTCCATTTGAATTTCTATAAAATAATGAGGACAAGCAGTTCTTATTATTGTAAGACTGAACCTGCGGAAGAAAGCAGGGATTTCAAGATTTGAATTGTTTTTAGGGAAGAGAAAAATTGCTTCACTAATTTGTTATAATCGCTTAATAAGTTTTGCCGGATTACCACCCACCACAATATTCTCCTCTACATCTTTGGTTACAACAGCTCCAGCGGCTACGACAGCGTTTTCTCCAACCGTAACACCCGGCAAAATGGTTGCTCCTGCGCCAATCCAACAGTTGCGTTTCAGATGGATGGGCTTACAGGTAAGTACGGCATGGTCGTACAAATCGTGATTGTTGGAGATGAGTTGCACATTGGCTGCAACCATCACATCATCTTCAATGGTAATTCCTCCGGCTGCCATAAAAAGGGAGTTGTTCATCACTACTACATTCTTGCCAATCCTTACTTTATTGCCACGCACTACAGTGACAGGAGGCATCACACGAGTGTTCTCGCCGATATTGCCCATGAACAACTCTTTCACCAACTCATTGTATTCTTCGGTATAAGGCATCATGTGATTGATTTTGAAACATAACTGTGCGCAGCGGATTCCTTCTACGGGGTCAGCCTCTTCGGGTTTGCGCATGTCTATTCTAAACTCTTCCATTTTTGTTGCGAATAAATTGATATCTTATTACGTTTCTTATTTAATTAATTATTGCATTTTGAAGGATAACTCTTAAACATTTTCTTGTTAAATATACTATAACAGAATTGTGGAATTTCAAGTTCTCCAAGGCATAGGCAAATGTCATATCCATTTTTTTCAGAAGCACGATTATTTCCTGCGTGCATAATCATTTATCTGATATGAGGCTTCTATGGAGAAATTATAAGAACGGATAAAACGTTGTATTGCTATAATTGAATAAATATGTAACTGCTCGTGTTATTCTTTGACTGAGTAGTTACCGGACAAACACCTTTGATTAATTACACCAAAATGTACGAGGGCATTATATATGCCGTTTTCGTCCACATCATTTGTTACATAGTCTGCATGACTCTTAACTAAATCCGATGCGCTACCCATTGCAATACCGATTCCTGTTGCACGAAGCATGGGAATATCATTACCTCCGTCTCCAAATGCTATGCACTCATTCAAAGAAAAACCTAAATAATCTGCCATTTCCGCCATTCCTGAAGCTTTGTCTGTACCGGCAACATTCACATCTGCAAAATACGGATTCCAGCGTGAAACGGTCAAGCCTGGAAGTTGTGCCATAATTTCTTTTTCCACCTCTTTTCCACAATAAATGCAAAGCTGGCAACACTTACAGTTGTCGAACTCTTTGTCAATGTCCACCACCTGAGGTATCGGATGATTGGTAAGTTCGGAAAGTGCTATAACGGTATCATTTATATAATTGACAAGTATTCCCTTATCCACTTCCAACGCCAATGGAAAACCATATTTTTCTGCAAGATTACGAACTGTTCTGAAATCTTTCGGACTGATTTGGCGAGAAGTAATTTCAGTTCCGTCACGAAGCAGGCATTGGGAGCCGTTCAGCGAAACGACAGCTTCATACGGAATGGTATCCAGTTCGACAAGGTCTGTTGCCACTCTGCCTGTTGCTATAATTATCTTAATGCCGTTATTATGTGCCATATTCAAGGCATCAATCGTGGTCTGTGGTATCTTATGTGTCTTGAAACTGATTAGTGTTCCATCCACATCTAAGAAAATCGCTTTTGTTTTCATTGTCCCTCCATTTTTTTTCAAGATTCATCCTGTACTCCGAAGGTGACATGCCAAGCATCTTCTTGACAAACCGGCTGAAATGGGCGGGATTGTAGAATCCCAGTCGTTCGGAGATTTCTGCGAGTGCTATATCCGGTTTCTTCAGCAGCATAATTATTTCCTGCGTAGCATAACCATTTATCCAATAGGAGGCTGGTCTGCCACTTCCTTTTTTCACGATTTCAGAGAGATATTTGGGCGAAACGCACAGCTTGTCGGCATAGAATGCCACTTCCCTTTCTGAGGTGGAATATTGGCGCACCAAGTCCATGAAACGGTGGAACAGCCCTGCGGACACGTTGCTCAAGTCTTCCTGCCGGTTTATGGCATCTTCATATACATTCCACAAATCGAAGAGGAAGATTTGCATGGTACGTCCCAATATCTCCCTGCGGAAGATATTGCTTTCGGACAGTCTTTGCCTCATAAGGTCGAAATCGGCCTGTAGCAACCCTTTCCCCTTTTCATTCAAACGGAATACAGGATTCTCCTTAATGAATACGTATCCTTTCGTGGCCCAAACGGTTTCAGGATTGTTTTCTAGCAAGAAGTTTCTTTCCACCAAAAGGAAATCGGCATCGAAGTCGGAAGAGTAGAGCGCATCGTAGATTTCCGAGCCAATCTGCCAGATGACCCAATCTCCGGCTTCTATCACGTATGTCTTTCCCATCATAGAGAACTGTGCCTTCCCTGTATGGCAGAGGATATGTACGTGGTATCGGCCTGTATATTCGGAAGGCAGGCAGTGGTCTGTCTGTGTGTTGAACAAGAGAATGTCGCCTTCGCGATATACGGCTTGTGCCGTACTGCGTGGAAAATCTGTAGCATTGAATAAAGCTGTTTCTGTCATATCCGCTGTTTTTATGCAAAGATAGTGAATAGGTTTTATATCAGCTTTCACATATTACCTATTTTCATTCATAAATGTCTGATTATATCTTATAAACAGAAAAACGTGAAAGTAATGCCGTTAATTATCTTATTACGAATCCACAGGAAACAATGAACTTTGCAGCCGTTAAAAGAGCAATAAACGGTAAATTGAAATGAAAATGAAGAAATTAATGATTATCTTGGTTTATTGTGGAGTGTTAAGCAGTGCATTTGCGCAGCAATATGCAACCATAGCCACAAGTCCTGCCCCATTGATACTGAAAGCGCAGGGAAGTTTCTATTTAGGAGGTGAACTTGAAAGTCAGACCACGGATGAATTGGGCGGCATTTGTCCACCGGGACACATCACTGTTAACCAAATGTACGTCAGGTACATGATTCCACAGGAACAAACAGACGGCACTTCGTTCGTGCTCATACACGGTATGCACCTCAGCGGGAAATGCTGGGAGACGACTCCAGACGGTCGCATGGGATGGGACGAATATCTGGTGCGCAAGGGATACGCTGTGTATGTGGTGGATCAAGTGGGCATAGGACGTTCTGGCTTCGACCAGAAGACATACAACGATGTGCGGAAAGGCAAGACTCAACCGATGGCGCAGACCCCTTTCAGCCGCAAGACCGATGAGAACTCATGGACTAATTTCCGCTTCGGCACAAAAGATGGCAATCCCGTTGACGGAGCACAGTTTCCCATAGGTAGCCTTGATGAGTTTTCCAAGCAGAACCTTCCCCACATCATGCGCCTTCCCTCTCCCGATGCAAACTACCGATGCTTGTCTAAATTGTCTGCCGAGGTAAAGAACGTGGTGCTGGTGAGCCACTCCCAATCGGGAGCTTTCCCTGTCGAAACTGCCCTGCGTAGCACTGAAGGCATCCGTGGTATGGTGTTGCTCGAACCCGGTGGAACAGGCAGCGGCTACGGCGACGAGCAGATAAGGCAACTATCAAAGATCCCCCTACTTATCATTTTCGGTGATAACTTGACTAACGAAACTGGTATGCCAGGGCATGTGTGGCAAAACAGTATGGACGGATGGAGTCGTTTGGCAGAGTCTATAAATAAGGCAGGAGGCAACGCCACGGTCATACACCTGCCAGAAATGGGCATATACGGCAACTCCCACATGCTGATGATGGACAAGAACAGTCACCAAATAGCCGCCATCGTGCTGGAATGGTGCAAGAACAACATAACAAAGAAAAGCTCGGATGAAAAATCTTTCCAACACTTTCGATGAGGCGCAAAACATGACTGTTCTCTACAGAGCGTTGAGCAGCGGTGTATGGTAGCCCAAGAAATGGATACGTATTCGCAATTAACGGAAAACCGTGAAAGCAATGCCGTAAATTTTATTATAATACACACGTAAAAAAGAAGGAACTTTACAGCGAAAACAGGAATAAATAACATATTATGAATAGATTAGCAAGATTAGTCCTTTCTGTGGCGTGCAGTTTTACATTGCTGCCAACTCATGCCTCAAACAGTGAAAATAACGGAATGGCAGATACAACAAATTTGACGATGCCGATGCTGAAATTAAACAACGGCATCGAAATGCCACAGTTTGGCATAGGAACTTTTACCCTACCAGATAATGAAACAACAGTAAAGTTACTCGTACAAGCTTTGAAACGAGGTTACAGGCATATAGACACCGCACATGCCTACCGCAACGAAGAAAGTGTGGGAAAAGCAATCCGTGAAAGCGGAGTACCACGCGAAGAGATATGGCTGACTTCCAAACTTTGGCCAAATGAATACGGTGAGGGAAAAACGGCAAAGGCCATAGATGAAATGTTACAAAGACTCGGAGTCGATTACATCGACCTTCTGTATCTGCACCAACCTGTCGGAGACTACAAAGGTGCATGGCATGACTTGGAAAAAGCCGTATCAGAAGGTAAGGTAAGGTCAATAGGAATCAGCAACTTCGACTATAATGACCGTGTGTTCAGCGACATCGTTGACAGCATGAAGATTAAGCCTGCCGCCATGCAGATAGAGTGCCATCCGTATGCACAGCGCATATTGGCAAGAAAAGCTAAGACAGCACAACATAGTGCTTGAATGCTGGTATCCGCTTGGCG
>NZ_QTLY01000016.1:0-10769 GCF_003602895.1 Bacteroides sp. AF29-11 | reverse complement strand
GAATACAACTACGATTCCAACGGGAATTTAACTAAAGATTTGAACAAGGGAATTACCAATATATCGTATAATTGCTTAAATTTGCCCAGTGTGGTGACGTTCAATGACGGCAGCACCGTCACCTATACCTATGCAGCCGACGGCACAAAGCTGAAAACTGTCCATAGGACAGGCAGCACTACCACCACGACGGACTATTGCGGAAACGTGGTCTATGAGAACGGTGTTCAGAAGTTGCTTCTTACCGAAGAAGGTTATGTGACACTGAGTGACGGCAAGTATCATTACTACTTGAAAGACCATCAGGGTAATAACCGGGTAGTGATTAACCAAAGCGGCACGGTAGAGGAAGCGAACCATTACTATCCTTTTGGTGGTGTATTTGCAAGCTCAGGCAATGTGCAGCCTTACAAGTACAACGGCAAGGAGTATGATGGCAAGAAGGGGTTGAACTGGTATGACTACGGGGCACGGCATTATGATGCGGCGCTGGGGAGATTTACAACGAATGATAGGTTTTCCGAGAAGTATCACTCATTGTCTCCGTATCAGTATGGAGCGAATAATCCAGTGAATACCATTGACATCAATGGAGATAGCTTGCTTATTGTAACTCCAGCAGCTATTGAAGCTATTTACAATGGTTTGCAGGATGGTAGTAACATAAAGATGCAATTCAATAATGGTATATTGGATCCAACTTCCATTGCGAAACAAGCTAATAGTAGTAATGATTTCTTTCTGAAAGACTTATTTGAGATTGCCAATAGTGAGAAAATGGTAGAACTGTCATTATCTGATAAGAATACATATAAAATGAATGGGAAGACTGTAGAAGAAACTTTTGGTACTCCTTATGACGATGATGATAGCGAAATACCTGCTCATCAAAAAGAAGAGTATTCAAAGGCTGGAGTCCCTTTTGGAAAACATATTCAAGGAAATTTAGGTCAGACATTAGTACCTGACAAGAGGTTAGCTTCCGGTAAGAGTTCAACCAATAGCCATGTACAAGTCATAATTAATAAGAATGGCACTTTGAATCATCGAACAGTTGGGATTGCACACGAATTTGGGCATGTTATTTTATACTTGAGGAATGTACCGTTTAGCCACGGACAGCCAGGGGTCAATAATTTTATATACAATAAAAGAGCTGATGTAATGTCAAAACGATTAGGATATGACTATTAAATTAAAACTATTTTTCATGTTTATTATGCTTCCGCCATTATTGTACGGACAAAATAAGTTGGTGGAAGAAAGTATAATATATTCAAGTGATATAAGTTCCTATAAAAAGAAGATAGAAAAAACTATCTTTTTTGATACTGAGACCAACTTACCAGTTTTTGAATTGATATTGGATACTGCAAGATCTTCTAAAATGTATACTTCTTATTATTTTAGGAAGCGGTTGCGAGAAGTCTCAACGGAAATTTCTTATATTGGTGGAAACGAATCATTAAGGAAATACCAAGATAGTCTTTATTGGGAAAACTACAATGGTGATGAACAGAATGCCTCTTGTTTATACACTATTCTTTTTGACAGAAAACTTAAAATTAGAGAAATAAAAATTGTGAAAAGGGCAGGGTATAATAACTCCAAGTATAATTACGATAAGTTAATAAAAAAAATACTCCTATCCACTGAAGGAAGTTGGCAAAAAACGAATAATGCACTTTCTGAAGAATGGTATTTTATATTTGGACGTTTCTTGATAAGATAAAATATTCTGTTTCAGTGTATGTTCTTCCCCCATTGTTCCCAAGTCCCCGAATCTCTGATTCAATAAACTAAATGATTCCCTGCTTATGTCTTTTGAATATAAGCAGGGAATTTGTTTTTCAGTTTGGCTTCGTGAATCATCTGCCTTTTGCTTTCTATACGCAATTTTTCCGGTCAGCTTTCGGTTATTAAAACCACCGATGAAGACCTGAACGTGAGCTACACCTTTACCGATGAGATGGGACATGTTGTATTGACGCGTCAGATGAAAGGCAGTGAAACGCACGACACTTACTATGTGTATGACGACAAAAGTAATCTTTGTTTCGTACTCCAGCCTATGTACCAGAGCTCGGCCAATCTCGACTTGTATGCTTTTCAGTACAAATACGACGGACGTAACCGTTGTATCTGGAAGAAGCTTCCCGGTGCGGGATATATGGAAATGGTGTATGACAATGCCGACCGCCTGGTATTCTCGCAGGACGGCAACCAGCGTGCCCTTACATCCGGTAACTGGACGTACTACAAGTACGACGGGCTGAACCGCCTGACGGAACAGGGGACTTGTACCAACAAAGTGACCACTTCTGGAACGAATGTACTTGTGCAGCACTTCTATGACAGTTACGCTTTCCGTTCGCAAGCAGGTTTCAATAACAGCAATTTCCCTGATGATGCTTCGGGCAATGGAAAAGGTGCCTTGACTGCAAGTGTGGCAACGGTACTTGGTAGTAGTAACAAGATTTATACCGCATACTACTATGACATCAAGGGCCGTGTGGCAAAGACCGTGCAAAGCAATCTCTTGGGGAGCTATGATGTGACGGCTACCATATATACCTTCACCGATAAGCCCGCTACTGTAACACATACGCATACTGCAAGCGGAAAGCCCACTCGTACTGAAATGTATACTTACAGCTACAACCATGCGGACAGACTCTTGAAAGTAGAGCATACATTAGGCGGCACCAAGATAACCCTTGCCGACTATGCGTATGACAACTTGGGCAGACTGCAGTCCAAGTCTCTGCACGGAAGTGCCACCAACAAGCTGACGTATGCCTATAATGTCCGTGGCTGGCTGACGGGAATTAGTGGAAGCAAGTTTACACAGAATCTGTACTACAACAACGGCAACGGCACCGCCAAATACAACGGCAGCATCAGCAGCATGACGTGGAAGGCTGGAAATGAGAGCACTATCCGTGGCTATAAGTTCACTTACGACGGATTAAGCCGTCTGATGAACGCCACTTACGGCGAAACAGCCGGCATCAATACGAACACCGACCGTTTCAGTGAGAATGTAACCGCCTATGACAAAAACGGCAACATCAAGACCTTGCAACGTTACGGTCAGACCGCTGCTTCCAGTTACGGTTTGATTGATAACCTGACTTTCACCCTCGGTGGCAATCAGTTGAACCGCGTGGACGATGCGGCAGCGGCTTCCGCCTACGGTGGCGGCTTCGAGTTCAAGGACGGCGTGAAGCAGGCAAACGAATACACCTACGATTCCAATGGAAATTTAACTAAAGATTTAAACAAGGGGATTAGCAATATATCGTATAATTGTTTAAATTTGCCAAGTGCGGTGACATTCAGTGACGGGAGTACGATTGTCTACACCTATGCAGGTGACGGCGCCAAGCTAAAGACTGTACATAAGATAGGAGGTACAACCACCACAACTGACTATTGTGGAAATGTGGTCTATGAGAACGGTGTTCAGAAGTTGCTTCTTACCGAAGAAGGTTATGTGACACTGAGTGACGGCAAGTATCATTACTACTTGAAAGACCATCAGGGTAATAACCGGGTTGTGATTAACCAAAGCGGCACGGTAGAGGAAGCGAACCATTACTATCCCTTCGGTGGTGTGTTTGCAAGTACAGGCAATACCCAGCCTTATAAGTATAACGGCAAGGAGCTTGATGCGAAGAAGGGGTTGAACTGGTATGACTACGGGGTACGTATGTATGATGCGGCGCTGGGGAGGTTTGCAACGGTGGACCCTTCTGCTGAAAACTACTTCAATACAAGTCTCTATGCTTATTGTGGTAACAACCCTATCAGCAGAATAGACCCAACAGGAGCTGACTGGTATGAAGATAAGCAAGGGAATTTACGTTGGCAGGAAGGTAGTGAAGCTTTAAAAGGCTATACAAATATCGGTTCATCCGCCTCTATTGCGTTAGGTAATGACAACTATCTGAACTTCTATCAGAATGGAGGTATCTTAGCCAATCAGGCTGTTAATGCTTTTGACTTGATAGCCTCCAGCGGTAAACTTCAGAATCAGTTCTTAGGTAAAACCAGTCCTTTATCTGAAGACTCTAAGTCTGCCCTTTTCAATTCTCTGAACAGTCGTTCTATAGATGCTATTGCGCGACCTATAGGCGAAGCTGCCTTTGGCTTTGGTGCCGGAGAGTTTGGCGGTATGTTGTTGGGGAAGGCAATAGGATGGGCTGTAGGAAAGGTGGCAGGAAGAGGTACTCAAAATGCAATACAATCAACTGCTCACGGAGTGCAACGGATTGCTGGAACAACGGCAACGAGAGGAGGGGTACTTTCTGTGAATGAAGTAAGAGTAACAAAGTCTGTAGGAAAGGCTTTTACTCAGGCTGATGGAGCTACAGTTTATCTTCATGAAATTACTCCCGGTAGATTTAATGCTGTTGTAGAAGGGAGGAAAGGTATAATAACAACAATGGGAAATTGGTCTCAAAAATCTATTAATAGAATAGCGAAAAATTATGGATGGAATATTAAATAAAGAAATGGTTGTTTGCTGTTTCTGCGGGAAGAGTTTACCCTTAGAAGCGGCTGTAGTTTTGAAAGTTTGGGCAAATGAGAAGAGTGAGGAGTATCAAGTATTATATTCCCATAAATCTCATTTTGTTAGAGCATTAGATAAATCAGTAATACTACATCCAGATTTATTAGAGCCTGATGCTTTAGGTTAATTCGTCGTAACGAACTACTGTCTTCCTCTGATATAGGTTGATTAAAAACCAATCTATCTAATTACTATCCTAACATCAGATATTCCATATCTTGTATGTTAGGATAGTTTTTGTTATTCTATCAGCGAGACGTAGGATACCTATTGTGTGTATGACGACCACCGTAATCTCTGCACTTGGAAGAAGCTTCCGGATGCGCAGCTCGCGGAGTATGTGTATGACAACGGTGGACGGCTGACGCAACAGGGGGAGTGCACGAACAAGACGGTTTCTTCCG
This sequence comes from Bacteroides sp. AF29-11, assembly GCF_003602895.1. NCBI lineage: Bacteria > Pseudomonadati > Bacteroidota > Bacteroidia > Bacteroidales > Bacteroidaceae > Bacteroides > Bacteroides sp. AF29-11. The sequence goes on along the minus strand of NZ_QTLY01000016.1, from coordinate 5,789 downwards.
ATCAGGTGGTGCATGTGCAGAACTGGGCGGTACGGGTTTCCCGACGAGCCAGTTCACGAACGACACTTCGGGCTACAGTAAAGGCTCCCTGACAGGAAGCGCGGTGACTGTATCCGGCAGCAGTACTAAAATTTACAAAGGCTATTACTATGACGTCAAGGGGCGTGTAACTAAAGTCGTACAGAACAATCTTTTGGGCGGTTATGACGTGACTAATACGGTCTATACCTTTACGGGACAGCCCGCCACGGTGACGCATAGCCATACCGCAAGCGGCAAGTCCACACGTACGGAAGTCTATACCTATAGCTATGACCATGCAGACCGTGTAAGCAAGGTGGAGCATACTTTGGGAGGAACCAAAATAACTCTGGCAGACTATACGTACGATAGTTTCGGCCGTCTGAGTACCAAGTCCCTGCACGGCTCTGCGGCGAACAAGCTGACGTATGCCTATAACCTCCGCAGCTGGCTGACGGGCATCACAAGTACGCGCTTCACCCAGAACCTGTACTACAATACGGGTGTGGGTACCGCCCGCTACAACGGCAGCATCAGCAGCATGACCTGGAAGTCCGGGAATGAAAGCACCGTCCGCGGTTACAAGTTCACCTACGACGGACTGGACCGCATGCTGAATGCCACCTACGGCGAGACAGCAGGTATCAGCACGAACGCGAACCGTTTCAGTGAGAACGTGACGGGCTACGACAAAAACGGTAACATCAAGGGATTGCAGCGTTACGGGCAACTCTCTTCAACCGCCTACGGCATGATAGACAACCTGACTCTCACCTTGAACGGCAATCAGTTGAACCGCGTGGATGATGCGGTAGCGGCTTCCACCTACAATGGCGGCTTCGAGTTCAAAAACGGTGCCAATGCCGCCGATGAGTACTCTTATGATGCCAACGGCAATTTAACTAAAGATTTAAACAAAGGTATTAGCGGCATTACATATAATTTCTTAAATTTGCCGAATGCAGTAACGTTCAGTGACGGAAGTACCATCACCTATACTTATGGAGCCGACGGCACAAAGCTGAGAACAGTCCATAAGATAGGCAGTACAACCACAACGACTGACTATTGCGGCAATGTGATCTATGAAAACGGAGTCCAGAAGCTGCTTCTTACCGAAGAGGGTTATATTACTTTGAGCGACAGCAAGTATCACTACTACTTGAAAGACCATCAGGGGAATAACCGGGTAGTCATCAGCCAGAGCGGCACGGTAGAAGAGACGAGCCATTACTATCCTTTCGGCGGGGTATTTGCAAGTGCAGGCAATGTTCAGCCTTACAAGTACAACGGTAAGGAGCTTGATACGAAGAAGGGTTTGAATTGGTATGATTATGGGGCGAGGCATTATGATGCGGTGTTGGGAAGGTTTATAACGGTTGATGCTTTATATGACAAACATTTTAAAGTATCTCCTTATGTCTATTGTGGAAATGAGCCTGTCGGTCGCATTGATCCGGATGGAAATGATTGGCGCGTGCAAACCCATTATAATCGTGAAACGGATAAGATAGAATATAAAATTACGGTAAGAGCGGCTTTGATAAATAATTCTAATAATAAGGAGCTTGATATAAAGACTTTGGCTGGACAAATAGTAGAGCAAGTGAATGCCGCATATACGATTTCAGGTGATGACTTTGTTTCGACTATGGATATGCAATTGAGAACTGTCAACTCGGTGGATGATATAAAGGACACTGAACACGTTTTGCAGATTGTTGATCAAGATATGTTGACAAAAACGGATAAAAGTGTAGTTATGGCTGAGACTTATAAAAATAGTCTGGATGTGAAAATAGGAACGAAAGCGGTTTCTAATATGTTGAACAATGATGATAACCGGACTTTTGCTCACGAACTTGGTCATTCAGGAGGATTGGGGCATACAATGAATGTGGAAAACTTGATGACACAGAAAAAAGTTATTCAAGATTTTGATGGAGATTATCTTAAAGCAACTCAGTTAAACCGTTCTCAGATACAAACAGTCCGAGATAATTATATCCATAACAAGTTGAATAGGCATATTCCTAACTGGAGGCAAAAACTTAAAAGAAGGCAGTAATATGAAGACACGTATATTTATTTTTATAATCATACTTGCCATGCTGGTGGCGTGCATTGGTCATTTGGACTCAGAGAATGATTTCATGATTCGAGTAGGTACTGGTTTTAAGGAGCGTACCGGTAAAGATTATATCCAATGTTGGGTGAATGACAGCCTTGTTTTTAATGGACTGTATGTGAACAAGACGGATGACCAAATATTGGACTACCATGAAGATTGGCTTGGAATGGAAATCACCCGTTTCGATAAAAGCGGATATGATAGTTTAAAAATAAAGATACGTGTCACATCTCTGGATACGGTATTATATTGTGGAAAAAGGGTCATAGATAGTACGTTCCGATACCGGATTGATAATATTCCCAATATTGTAATTTCATGTAGCTCCAACGGTGGTATTTTGTTGTGGGATACTTTACGTACACCTGATTATTTTTGGCTCGAATATTGATATATTAAGAATCTCTGATTCTATAATCTAAACAATTCCCTGCTTATGTTGGATGTAAGCAGGGAATTTCATATAGGAGCATGCTGACTTGGAGCGGTACGCTTTCCGTTACCGGTACGACGTGACATCCACGGCCTATACCTTTACGGACAAGCCGCTGACGGTGACGCATACGCACACGGCAAGCGGGAAGGACAGCCGGACGGAAGCATACACTTACAGCTATGACCATGCGGACAGGCTCTTGAAGGTGGAGCATACATTGGGAGGGGCGAAGGTGACGCTTGCTGCCTATGCTTATGATAACCTTGGTCGTCTGCAATCGAAGTCGCTGCACGGCTCCGACGCGGACAGGCAGGCTTACGCCTATAATGTACGCGGCTGGCTGACGGGCATCAGCGGAACGAAGTTCACGCAGAATCTGTATTATAACACCGGCAACGGGCCTGCCAAGTATAACGGCAGCATCAGCAGCATGACGTGGAAGGCAGGAACGGCAAGCACCGTCCGCGGCTACAAGTCCACTTATGACGGACTGGACCGTCTGCTGAATGCTACTTATGGCGAGACAGCAGGCATCAGCACGAACGCCAACCGCTTTTCGGAGAACGTTACGGGGTATGACAAGAACGGCAATATCAAGGGATTGCAGCGTTATGGCCAGACTGGTGCCAGTGCCTACGGCCTGCTTGATAATCTGACTTTCACCCTGAACGGCAATCAGTTGAGCCGTGTGGAGGATGCCGTGAGTACCGCGGCATACGGTACAAACACTGCCTTTGTGAACGGTGCAAGCGCTGCAGGGGAGTATGCCTACGATGTCAATGGTAATTTAACGAAAGATTTGAATAAGGGAATTACCGATATTCAATATAATGTATTAAATTTGCCGAGTACGGTATCGTTCAGTGATGGTAGCACGATTACCTATACTTATGGTGCTGACGGCACGAAACTGAGAACAGTCCATAAGATAGGTAGTACAACCACAACGACTGACTATTGCGGTAATGTGATCTATGAAAACGGTACTCAGAAGTTGTTACTCACAGAAGAGGGTTACATCAACCTGACCGGTACCCAGCAGTATCATTACTACTTGAAAGATCATCAGGGTAACAACCGTGTAGTGATCAACCAGTCTGGTACTGTGGAGGAAACGAACCATTACTACCCTTTCGGTGGTGTGTTTGGCACTACAGGCAATACCCAGCCTTACAAGTATAACGGTAAGGAGCTTGATACGAAGCAGGGTTTGAACTGGTATGATTATGGGGCGAGACATTATGATGCTGCGTTGGGAAGGTTTACGACGAATGACCCGTTGGCAGAGAAATATTATTCGATGAGTCCGTATACTTATTGTGCCGATAATCCGGTAAAGTTCATAGACCCAAATGGTATGGAATATGCTCCTGGTGATCTGTTTAAGACTAAAAGAGCAGCAGCTAAAGATTGGGGTATGTATTATAATGGTGCATCTATTATACGTAAACGTGAAATGGGCTCTTCTATTTATGAAGTTAAGCAAAAGGGAAAGCTAAAGGGATATTCTTATAGTGCAGCCAATGAAGGAGAGCACAGCGTATCTATAAGCTTACCTCCTAACGGTGAGAGATTTGTAGGATCGATTCATTCGCATGGAGACGCGGACGCAGAGCATATAAATAATAAATTCTCAAAAGCTGATATAAAATATATTGAGAAAACAAAAGAAAATGGTTATTTGGCTACGCCGAGTGGCGATTTGTTAGAATATAATCCTTATAGTAAGAAAACATCAATAGTGACTAGTGATCTTCCTAGTGATCCCAAAGATCCTAAACGAAAGAATAATATTAATCCGAAAGATATTCCTGCTGAAAAGGGTAAACAAAGAATGAAAGAATTGCTACAAAAGCCTGATTTAAACATTCCTGTTAGCCAGAGAGAACATATTCATTGGGTATTTTAAAAAGATAGCAATATGTATAGGACTTATTTTTTTGCTTTAATGCTATTTGCGATGTCATGTACAAACAGTACATCGAAGGTCGGAGAAGATCAACAATCATCTCAACAGATTGAGTATGTAATGAATGATGGTCTCTCAACAGATTTTTATACTGATATGAAAAGCTATGTTCCTGCAGAGGGATTTATACCTACAGCGGATATTGCAGTAAAGATAGCGGAATGCGTACTATTGGAAATTTATGGAAAGGAAAGTATAGAGAAAGAAAAACCTTTTTCTGTTAACTTGGTAAATGGAATATGGGTAATAGAAGGGCATATTCCTAATGGAAATGATAGTGCGCTGACTTTCTGTGGACAATCTTATGTGGAAATAAGAAAAAGTAATGGTGAGATTATAAAGCTTTTGCATACTAAATAAAAAATATTACTCTAATATAAGTTGCCTTTTTTCAATGAGATTTATTTAATTACTATCCTAACATCAGATATGCTATATCTTGTATGTTAGGATAGTTTTTTAGGTCTATCAAATGATGTAGGTCATGCAGGACTACATCCGTACTCTCCGGATGCTTAACAGCACGGGCACTTCCTATCTGGATAACATTTCCTATATGTATTATTTGTACGACAGTCTGGGACGGCTGACCCTGCAGGGGGGAATCCTTCTTCCAGTCCTACCGTGCTTGTGCAGAACAACTTGCTCAGTGGCTACGACATCACAAGTACGGTTTATACTTTCTCCAACAAGCCGTCTGGTGTGACACATACACATACTGCCAGCGGAAAGACCACGCGCACGGAAGTATATACCTATACCTACGACTATGCGGACAGAATAAACAAAGTGCAGCATAGTCTTGGCAGCACTGCGATTACTCTGTACGATGCGACTTATGACAACTTCGGTCGTTTGCTGACCAAGCAGTATCACGGTACGAGCACCAACAAGCTGACTTATACCTACAACCTGCGTAGCTGGCTGACGGGAATCAGCGGCACACGCTTCACGCAGAACCTGTACTACAACACGGGTGTGGGTACTGCGAAGTACAACGGCAGCATCAGCAACATAACCTGGAAGTCCGGGAACGAAAGTACAGTCCGTGGTTACAAATTCACTTATGACGGTCTTGACCGGATGCTGAACGCTACCTATGGCGAGACAGCAAGTATCAGCACAAATGCGAATCGCTTCTCAGAGAACGTTACGGGTTATGACAAGAACGGTAACATCAAGAGTTTGCAACGTTATGGCCAGACTGGTGCCAGTGCCTACGGCCTGCTTGA
>NZ_QTLY01000015.1:0-15779 GCF_003602895.1 Bacteroides sp. AF29-11 | reverse complement strand
TCGGGGTTTATCAACGACCATCTGACGGATTGCATTTGCCGGAAAGGGTAAGATAAGGCATCCCCTCTTCATCAAACCGGACCGGAATCCAGAGATATCCCGAATACATTAGGCTCTTGGGCCGCCAAATATCGGCCATGAAAAGGTAGCGGTTGCCGGGAAGCTGCAAAATGTAAGTGCTTTGACCGCCGAAAGTCCGCTCACTTCCCTCGCCCTGGCAGGGATTGGGATGCTGTTTCCACGGTCCCCAGATGGAAGGAGCCGAGAACAGACGCGCCGCATTGGGCGCCCAGCCGGTACAACCGGAAGTTATCATCCAGTAAGTGCCGTCTTTCTTGAAGATAGCCGGTGCCTCATTGTGTCCCCCCGGAAAGAGACGGACATATTTTCCGGAATGTCCTTGATAGTCATCTGTCAGTTCGGCTATTTGCAAGGTCAGATTCTCTTCCGAAGAGTAGATATGATAAGCTATCCCATCATCGTCAACATACAATGTCATGTCACGGGACATCTGTCCGCCCTCCAAGTCACGCTTCACGAACAACCCCTTATTTACAGCCTCTCTCCACTCGGGTGTCCACCATTCTTCAAACTGTTCCATATTCCACTGCATGTCCCGTTCTTCCTCCGTCATATTCAGCGGAAATATTCCAGGGCAGACACGACTCGAAGAAACAAAACGATAAGGTCCCGTCGGAGAATCACTGACAGCCACTCCCGCACGGGCAGCCTCATAGCCTTTACCCTTCAGCTCCAAATGAAACCACATGACAAATTTCTTCGTCCTTTTGTTGTAAATCACCTTGGGACGTTCCATAATACAGCCTTTCTCTATTTCATTGCCCGCTTCTTCCGATACAGACAAGGCCACCCCCTCGTATCTCCAGTTACATAAATCGGTAGAAGAGTAGCAAGTTACTCCCACTTCCGTAGAGAATCCCTTTGCCGGACGGTGTTCACCGAACCAATAATATTTACTGTCAAATAACAGTATACCACCACCGTGTGCATTAATATACTCCCCGTTTACATCGTTCCACACTCCGGCCGGAACCATTTCGTCCTTTCCCTTTAAGGTGAAATCATTTTGTGCCTGTAGGCCGGTGATTGACGCTACGATAACCAACCATGCCCCTAAAAACTTGAAATTAAAATTAGTCATACTCTGTCTTGTTTCTATTTATAAAGAAGGGAGCAGGACGCCTTCTCACCGGAAAGTGTATCCTACCCCCTAAATCAAATACCTATTGAAAAATGCCTTTATTTCTCAGCCGGCTGGTCAGCTACCACCGGCCAATAAGGATTCTGGTAAAGAATGGAAGTCGATACATCCGCTCCCGAAGTGGCTGTCAACTGGAATTGCTTGATCATGATAGGATTCAAATAGTGTGCCATCTTCCAAGTACAGCCGTTATAGGCAGACTGGTTGCTGCTTCTCTCGAACGGACGGAGATACTCACTCTTGTCTTTCGATGAGACATTAGCCTTGTCTGTCCCGTCAGCAACCAAAATGGATTTTCCATTATCATCCAGATACCAGTCCTCCATCGGAGTATTCCACAAATGCATACCTTCCAGATGGCTGGGAGCAGTCATCAGTTGGTCCATAGAACGCCAACGGCACAAGTCCATGTAGCGAAGACCTTCAGCCAGGAACTCGCAACGACGTTCACGACGGATATTATACAGAGTCTTGTCAGAGATGACACTTCCACCCGTATAGGCTCCCCAATCATTTTCAGCCTCCTTGCTCATGTCCGTTGCAGCGATAGTCTTGTCAAAATCAGTACTGATGCCGGCACGTTGACGAAGTACAGTCCAATATTCACGAGCCGTAGCATCCAGCGTTCCATTGAGCAGATAACTTGCTTCCATATAATTCAGCAGAGCCTCAGCCGCACGGAAACATACAGCTGCCGTATAACCACCGCCATTGGCATAATACTTACGGTTGAATGAACCACCCTTGCGCAATGCATAGCCGGTAGCATAGCCACGCTCACCGTCACCACTCGTAATGGCCGGATAGGGCTCTTCCATCACAACTTCCGTACCTTCATTATTATCAACTTCAAAAAGGATGTTCTTCTGTCCCGGTTCTTTCAGGAAGATACTGAGACGCGGGTCACGGTTTACACGTACATCAGCAACCGTCTTGTCGCCCATATAATAGCCGTCACCATCCGCATAAGAACCGTGAGCATAAACCGGAGTACCATCCTTCATCAGGAAATTCTGTACGAATCCACGGGTCAGACCGATACGGTAATTACCACGTCCGGCAGCGGCATTGATGTTATGAGTAGAGAGTCCGCGGGCATACTGGCGCCACAACAGTACTTCCTTCACATCCGAAAGGTCTTCTTGTGCAAACATATCAAAGTAAGGATTTGACGGGTCATCAGCTGATTGTTGCAACACACCGGTATTCTCCGTCAAACTCCCTTTGTATTTATCTGCTACAAGTTTGGAAGCCTCTACGGCCTGTTCCAAGAAGTACTTCACTTCATTATCAATGTTTCCGCTCGGATACTGATAATTGTTGTGAAGAGATGCCCCCGGCCAGCCTTCTCCACCAGGTACGAATGCCGTACCCTTGAAATTCTGCAACCAAGTAGCCTCGAACAGTGCCACACGTGACTTAACCAGCATCGCAACATCCTTATTGATACGGGTCGTCGCCATATCGACATCACTCATATAGGCATAAGCCTTGTCAAGATCGGAAATGATGAAACGTGCCACTTCATTACGCGGAAAACGTTTGCTGGCTTCACGGAGAGCTTCCATCTCATCGGCAAGCGGTTGGTTGATAATCGGGAAGTCGCCGAACAACTGGAGCTTCTTAAAGTACTCGTAAGCACGCAGGAAGTACATTTCTCCGATATAGTGCTTGATGGTGGCTACACTCCCGGAAATTGTATTTTGTGAACCGCTCATGTCCTCACCGAATTTGGGAAGTGCTTCAGACAAAAAGAAATTAATACGATAGATGCGTTCGAACTTCCAATTGTCACTTTCGCTATGAGGTACTTTCCAGCGATCCTGGGTATAGCGGTCATTGGCATTCACCTCTATCTGGTTATCGGTTCCTTTGTCTTCACCGAAGATGCCATAAGTCCACTGGCCGAATGACGGAAGGACATTGGGATATTCATCATTCAGATTGGCTTCCAACTGGGCCGCAGTGGAGTAATAGGTTTCGGGAGAAATGCTTGACATCGGCTCTCTGTCCAGAAAATCATCGCAGGAAGTCGTTCCGGCAATCACTGCCATTGCCATGAACGCTTTTACAATATATCTATAATTCGATTTCATAATATTCTTCATTATTTATGGGATTAAAGTGATACGCTAAGTCCAAAAGACCAAGTTCTTGAAAGCGGGTATGCATTACCGGCACTCTTGATAGGTGCAGAAGCATTGCTGTCCGTGTTACCACCGCTGATGGTTTCGGGATCGAACAACTTGCTCAGTTTGGTTCCCGTCCACAGATTCTCGCCCGATACGAAGATGCGGCAGTTGGTGATACCGATTTTGCGAATCATGGAAGCAGGCAATGTGTAGCCAAGCTGGAAGTTCTTCAAACGGATATAAGACGCATCCTGCAGATAGCGGGTTTGGGTTTCCTGGTTCTGGGTACTGTCAAATCTCGGACGCGCATAGTATGAATTGACATTGGCGGCAATCTCATGACCGGCCAGCCCGACGGGTTCATCACGGAAGTAATCTTCGTGTTCCTTCAAACCGGTTGACCACCACATACCCCATTGGCCAACGCCCCAGAAGATATTGGAACCCTGCCAGTAGTCACGCTTCATCACTCCCTGGAAGAAGAGGCGAACATCAAATCCCTTGTAATTGGCATTCAAGTCAAGACCGAAATGATAACGGGGAGTATTGTTGCCTATCACCTTCAAATCACCGTGGTCCTCCAAAGTCTGTGCACCTTTGGTGATGCCCGGTTTTCCATCCTGGTCGGCATACATGATGTCACCGGCAGTCCAAACGCCGGAACCGATGGCACTTTGTCCGCCCACTTTATTCAGATGCGCCTGCATCTCATCATCTGTCTTGGCAATTCCCACGGTTTCAAAGCCCCAGATTTCACCAATCTCGCGGCCTGCGATATAAGTATTGATTGAGTTTGTCGGGTTACCCGGGTATCTGTCTATATAAGTACGTGCATCAGAAACATTGAACTTAATGCCATAGCCCATACCGAAGTTGGTGCGGTCCTGCCATCCGATGGTAAGTTCCCAACCCTTCGTCTTCAAGTCACAGTTATTGGTCTTGGGAGTCGCAATACCCAATGTAGCGGGCAACTCTACAGACGGACCTACCATATTGTCCGTATAACGGATATAAGCATCGAATGACCCGGTCAGACGGTTGTTGAACAGCCCCCAGTCAAGACCGATATTCCAGGTACGCACTTTCTCCCAAGTCAAGGCTGTACTGATAAGGTCGCCTACATAAGCAGTGTTTGGTTTCAGTCCATTCTGCAGCCAGCTTCCGTTTGCCTGCTTCAATGTCATGGCACGATAAGTAGGATACCAGCCGTTTGTATTCATATTCCCCAGTTCACCATAAGAGAAACGGAACTTCAACTGATTGCAAACATCCGCAAAATCTTCCCAGAAGTTTTCCTGGGCAATGTTCCAACCCAAAGAGAAGGAGGGAGACAACTGCCAACGATTGCCACGGCGGAAGCGGGAGGTACCATCATAGCGCAAATTGGCCTCTGCCAGATAACGACCTTTATAATCATAGTTCAAGCGGCCAAAGAAACCCGCTGTGGCCCACTCATTACGATAGCCACCCACCTCGGGCACCTTATCCTTACCGGCGCCGTCAATATTCGAAATCAAGTCCAGTTCCGGAAGGTCTTCCACCTGCAAACCATATCCTTTGGCACTAAAAAACTTCTGGCGCATTTCTTCGGACTGAAAACCACCCATTACCTTAAAATTATGATCATCATTGATAGCAAGAGAATAAGTGGAGTAAATATTCCAGTTCATGTAGCTCTCTTTCTTGTAGTCTTGATAGAGACTTGAGGTTCCTTGCGTATCCACAATATTTCCACTCACATCGTGGTTATAGTAAGGAAGTCCGGTTTCACGTGTATCTATAGAATTGGTACTATAGTTGAACTCAACATTGGTAATCCAATTCTTCACGGGTTCGAATACCAAGCTTGCTTGATGATAAACCTTATCTGTCTGCACATCGCGCTCACCACCCAATGCAAGTGACATCGCCGGCGTATCGGCATTACCATTAAAATAATAGCCGTTTTCATCATAAACCGGAAGATTAGGCCAAGTCTGACGGCCGATTCTCTCATACAAACCGCCACCAAAATTGGTAGGACGGCCAAGGTCTTGACGGACATAACGCAAGCTGTAATTGAACTTCAACCATTTGGTCAGCTCGGCACCAAATTTGGCAGTAGCATTATAGCGCTTCAAGTCATCGGAACCATGACGGAGCAAACCATTCTGATCCAGATAGCCCAATGAAGCATAATAATTGAACTTGTCACCACCACCGCTTACACTGAAATTATGTTCTTGCGAGAAGGAAGAGCCCTTGTAGATTTCGGAAAACCAGTCAGTATTGGCATACGCCGTAGTAAACGGGTCGCCTGCCGGTTTACCCCATACATTGCCATCAGTAGGCAAACCGCCACGATTAGTACCTCCCGCAGCCTGGAAGTCAAGCATCTGCTGCATCACTGTATCAGAGAACTGGGCATTGTCCTGACCGTTGCGTGCAGCCTCATTGAAGTAGTTGGCAAAGGTATAGGAGTCCATCATCTCCGGCAGATTCACCGGACTGTTGAAGCGGAAGCTGTTGTTGTAGTTGATAGTCGGCTTGCCCGATTTGCCTTTCTTGGTAGTCACCAAGATAACACCGAACGGTGCACGCGACCCATAAATAGAGGAAGCGGCAGCATCCTTCAATACAGAAATATTCTCGATGTCCTGCGGATTCACCGTATTGATGTCACCTTCCATACCGTCAATCAAAATCAGCGGACTTCCGCTTGAGCCGTCACCGATGGTACCGTTGCCACGGATATTGATGGACATATTCTTGTCCAGTTCACCGGTATTGGTCGTAATCTGCAAGCCCGGTACCAAGCCCTGCAATGCCTGCGTGGCATTCGCTACCGGACGTGCTTCAATTTCCTTCGCCGTAGCCAGCCCCACAGAACCTGTCAGGTTCACCTTCTTCTGCGTGCCGAAACCTACCACTACCACCTCGTCCAGCATTTCGCTGTCTTCTTTCAGAGTCACAGTAAAGGATGTTTTTCCAGCCACCGGCAGCTCTACCGTCTTATAACCGATAAAGCTGATTGTCAAAGTGGCATCCGAAGGGACTTTCAAAGAGAAATTACCGTCAATGTCGGTAATTGTTCCATTCGTCGCATTCCCTTTCTCCACTACACTGGCGCCAATCACCGGTCCCATCGCATCATTAACCACACCTTTTACATTGATTGTCGAACTCTGTGCGTTCAAGAACTGAACATTCAACAGAAGGGCCATACAAATGGCCAAAGTGACATACACTTTCAGCCCGAGTCCTTCAAAGAATCTCTGTCTTTTCATTGTATAAACTTTAAGATTAAACATTAATTGTTTCACTTTCACTCTTCATTTTAACCGTGAAAACAATGGCAAATGTAGGCGAATGCTGATAGGAAGACCTCCAATAATGCTTCTACGAGGTAGAATTTTAGTTATTCGACCTAATTGAAGCATAATTTGACTTGATCTATGACTGTATGAAGCGTTCCTGATATTCCGTCGGCAACATGCCGAATTCCTTTTTGAAACAAGAACTGAAATATTTCGGGTCATTAAAACCGACGGCATACGCCAGATCGGAAACACGCACAGAACTCCCCTTCTCCTCCATAATGCGGCAGGCCGCTTTCAGACGGATGTTACGGATAAAGGCAGAAGTATTCAGTCCCGTCAGGGATTTCAGTTTCTTGTAAAGGGTGGACTTGCTGGTGCCCATCTCCTCCACAAACTGGGGCTGGTCGAAGTCTGAATCTTCCAGATGGCGGTTTACGCAGTCAATGGCACGCTGCATGAAGTCCTCATCAATGCTAGTATAGTCCAGTTCCTTGATTTCGAACACCAGTTGGTTCTTAAAGTCATGCGCCTTGCGTTCTTTGTATTTCAGCAGATTGCGGATGCGTGCATGCAGCACGGCCAGGTTGAACGGTTTACTGATAAAGGCATCCGCCCCCACTTCATAAGCTTCGGCACGGTCTTCCTCCTTGTTCTTGGCTGTCAGAAGAATCACGGGAATATGACTGAGTTCCAACTTGTTCTTCACATACCTGCAAAACTCGATGCCGTCCATTACGGGCATCATCACGTCCGAAACAATCAGGTCAATATCCTCATTGTCAAGCACAGTCACAGCCTCCTGACCGTTTTCGGCCGTATGGACATTGTATTCACGTTTCAGCAGCCGGACCATTAACTGCAAAAGCTCCTCATTGTCCTCCACCACCAGTATGGTATGCGCTTTGGGCTTTTCAGCAACCACATTCTCCGCATTCTCCTCTTCAAGATAGGTAACGGTTTTCTGTACCGGAAGTACAGCTTCCTCATCAATCTGTTCTTCCTTAAAGTAAGAGCGGTCTACGGGCAAGGTCACGATGAATTCCGTTCCCCGGCCTTCCTCGCTCTCCACTTCAATGCTTCCTCCATGCAGCTCCACCAAGTCCTTTACCAAAGAAAGGCCGATGCCCGTACCAATGGTGTTGAACTTCCGGTAATCCCCCTCGTAGAACCGCTTGAAGAGGCTCTTCTGCTTGTCCTTTGAAATGCCACTGCCATTATCCTTTACATGCAACCGGACGAAGTCCCTGTCTTCGGCATACATCAGCGTGACTTGTATATAGCCACCCTCCTTATTATATTTGGCGGCATTGGAAAGCAGGTTGTAGAGAATCTTGTCCAGCTTGTCCGTATCAAAATAACCGATAATCGACTCCGGATTACAGAGTACGGAGAAATGTATCTTGCGCTTTTTGACAAGCGGCAGGAAAGATTCGGCTTCATTTTTCACAAACGCCGCCACATCTCCTGGAGAGACACGCAACTTCAGATTGCCGGTTTCTGCTTTACGAAATTCAAGAATCTGCTGCAACAGACGGATGAGCCTGCTGATATTGCTACCCATTACCGTATAAAGGTCGTCATGCCCGGGAAACCGCATCTTCAACTCATCGACGGTAGCCGAGATAATGGTCAGCGGAGTCAGCAGTTCATGCGTGATATTTGTAAAGAACTGCAATTTGGCATGATTCAGTTCTTCCAGTTTGGACTTCTCCATCTCCCGAAGATGCAGCTCATTACGCAGCTGCATCCTGTTCTTTGCTGTCCGGAGAATGAAGCAGACAATAGCTGCCCCTATCAGTGCATAAATGATATAAGCCCACCATGTAGCCCAGAACGGTGGCAATACCACCACCTCAAGTTCACGGATTTCCTGACTCCAAATGCCATTTTCATTGGTGGCTTTCAGACGGAACCGATAAGTACCGCTCTTCAAATTATTATAATAGGCAAAACGGCGGTTGGCATCCGTATATTGCCAATCCTTGTCAAAACCTACAAGCTGATAAGCATACCGATTTAAACCGGGATTCTTATAAGTAAGGGATGCGAATTCAATACTGAAATTATTATATCCGTAAGGCAGATCTAACTTCCGCGTAAACGAAGGCATGACAGAAGAAATCCGTTCTCTGACCTCCGGTTCCAATACCGCAAAAGAACGGTTGAAGATTTTTATATCCGTAATCAGATAAGGCACAGCTTCATTGTCTTTCTCCAGAGATGCAGGAAGGAAACTGTTATAACCCTTATTTCCTCCAAAGAATAACTCGCCCTCCCTACTGCAAGAAGACTGTGATATGAAAAAGTTATCCTGCAGACCGTCTGCTGTCGTATAGACACGGACCGTAGCCAAATTCTCGTCCATCGGTACAAAAAGCTGTACCAGCCCCATATTAGTCCCCATCCATAGACACCCTTGCCTGTCTTCCTCTATAGACCCTATCATGTCGGCAGACAGCTGATATTCCTGATTCTTTTCCGTAAATACATTTTCCTTATAATCATATAGATACAACCCTCCTCCCTCAGTTCCGGCCCATAGCCTTCCCGATTTATCCACATGCAAACACAACACCGAGTTCGTTGCCAGCTGGCCGTTGTTATAACTATAGTTACTATATTTCAGCGTTTCGGGATGCAACACATCCCCCATAATATGTATAATTCCATAGTTGGCTGTCGCAATCCAGAAGCTGCCATCCGCATCCTCCACAATGTCCTTCACATGATACCAATCCGCCAACCCGCCTCCGGCAAAAGAAAGTGTTCCGAACCTATAATGCCCTCCATCGGCCAAACTGATTCCCATACCGCCGCGACAGCCTACCCAACAATTCCCCTTACTGTCCTCACACAAGGCCGAAACGCAATCCGAATAGAGATAAGGCGTGTCGGATTCAGTCAGCACCTTCACTTTCTCTCCTTTCTCATAAATCAAGATACCACCGTCATAGGTAGCGAACCATACTTCTCCATTCTTACGCTGAATAATGTAATTGACCGTGGGTACACTGGGAATATCCGAGAATTCCGGGATATGGGAAAAGAACGACAACACACCGGTTTCATAATCCTTGCGTGCCAGCCCATAACTTCCGGTACCCAGCCAAAGGTCTTTATCTGCATCGGCAAACAAAGCGCGGACGGCAGTAGTAGGCACGTCATCCTCTGCCAGATTCAAAGAATAGAAAGCAAACGGAGATTGTTTCGTGTCTATCATCAGGACACCGCCGCCAATGGAACCCAGCCAGATATTATTGAAGCGGTCGCGCAACAGTGAATTTATTTCATCACAAGGTATATGATATGCCGAATGCAACGACTTGTAATTAATGAATGTACCGGGATTCTCCTGCTTCATAATGCTCAGCCCCACCCGGGTCCCTATCCACAAGGTATGGGTGTGTACATCCTCCACAATATCATAAACAATATTGTCCGACAAGCTGGCATCATCCCCTATCCTATGCGAATAATGCGTATAAGACACGTTTGCCATATCCTTTGGGTGATTCAAGAGAAATAATCCGCAATCCCAGCCACCGACCCACATTTTCCGGTTTGAATCCTGATAGATAACATGTGCCGAGTTCCGTTCATTGATTTTGGGATATGCATAGAATTTATCCTCCTTCCGGGAATAACGAAAAAGACCACTGGACCAGGTACCGACCCACAAATCCCCATCCGAGTCCTCGAACAACGATTTAATGGAAGCTGCGGGAAATATACCATCGGTGGACTTGCCGTCATACATCACGAAGGAGTCCTTCTCTGCCACATACCGGCATAAGCCAGAATCCGTACCAATCCATACCTCATTTTCCCGGGTGACCAACAGGCATGAGACCGCATTGTTGGGAATGGCAGGCGCAGTATATTGACGGATTTCTCCGGTTTTCTTATTGAGTGTGTTCAACCCCTCTTGTGTACCAATCCACAAGAAGCCGTCATTGTCATCGGCAAAACAATAAATGTTGTTACTGGTCAACAAACCGGGAGTATTCAAGCTCGATTTATAGACAGTAATCTGGTAACCGTCGTATTTACAGAAACCATACCGGGTGGCAAACCACAAAAACCCTTCCTTATCCTGATATATTTTCTGGACCTCATCCGTCGGTAATCCGTCTAATGTAGAAATCTGCTTGAACTTCAAACGGGAAATAACATCCCCATCAGCCGCATGCCCCAAGGCAGGATACATTGTCCAACAGCTGAACAGGAGAAGACACGTATGCAGACAAAAAAAACTTACTCTATTTTTCATATACCAGATATTAGGAATTATGACAAATATAGCAAGTTCAGCTCACTTTAAAGAAGAATTATACTCTTTTTTTGTCTGCAAATACTTCAAACGAGGCTTTTCCTGAAGGAGTTAGAGGGCGATAACTCCTTCTAACTCCCGATAACTCCCTTAAATGAAAGAGCCGTGCTCCCCCTCTAACTCCTTCAAGAAAAGCCTTGTTATAACAACTTTATTCCTTACCTTTACAGCCGTGTTCTACACCCTAACCGTAGACAAGCAAACAACATATGAAAAATAAATTCGACTACCAGTCTGTGCCTTATGGCTTTGCGCATTGCTTCCACAGCCAGTGCATCCATAAGGAAGAATGCCTGCACCATCTGGCCGCTATCAATTGTACCTCGCAATATCCCACCTTAAGTATCATCAACCCGAACCGTATCCCTGCCGATACCACCGACTGCCCTTATTTTCGGAAAGCCCAAAAGTACCGAGTAGCATGGGGCATCCGGCATCTGCTGGACAATGTACCCCACAAATGTGCAGCCCCGATGAGGAACCAGCTTGTAGGACACTTTGGCAAGACCACCTATTATCGCTTTTACCGCCAGGAACAAGGCTTGTTTCCAAAGGCACAAGCATATATCCGTCAGGTTTTCAAACAATACGGAATTGCCGAAGAACCGAAATTCGAGAGATACAGCGAAGAATACAGCTACAACGATTGAAGCATCCGGACAGCTCAGCTCTTACAAAGTTTATTTTTGAAAAACATCTGTCATGCTATCACGCAGAGGGGGATATCCTTTTGATTATAAACCGATTAAAGCGTGAAAGATACCCGTGATAGATAAAAATCTTCACAACCATCCATCACGCCATAACAAAAGCAGTATCCGATACTTACTTCATTCACCACAGAATAGTGCTATATGCCTAGTTCTCAGTATGAAACTTTTAGTTTCTTAAGCAAATACTATTGGTTTTAACCTTCTAAAACAAAAGTTTCAACAAGAGAAACTGAGAGTTTCCCTTAGGAAAACCATTGGTTTCAACAAGTAAAACCTTTTGTTTCAATAGCCGGAAACTATTGTTCCGACAAGCAAAACCAGCGTGGAAGTCTGCACAAAGCATCCCAAATCACCAGCTTTTTCGACTCAAAACATCAGATTTTCCACAGAAAAACGCTGGAATCGACCTAAAAAAGCATGGAATCACTTGCAAAAAGAGCCTAATTGTCGTACCTTAGTACACTGTAAGCAAACCATTTTGCCTGCATGTGACAAAACAAAAAATAGAAATGAAAATCACCCAACTGAGAGAAAAAGACGGGAATCTGACACTGAGCACGACAGACTTGGACACCTTCCTACAGAAAATCAAAACGGAGACCAAAACCCAGCCCGTATCCACTTTCCGCCAGCAACTGCGATACTGCTTGCCCGGCAAGCGCTGCAACGAGGCAGACCGACTGCCCAAAGTACTCCCGGCAGCCGAATTCCGCAAGACGAACGGTGTCTGCCAGATGAAAACCTACAACGGCATCGTGGAACTGACCGTAGGCCCGCTTTCCGGCAAGTCCGAAATAGCCCTTGTGAAACGTCTTGCCTGGGAACAGCCCCAGACGCGGCTCGTATTCACCGGTTCCAGCGGACGGACTGTAAAGATTTGGACTACCTTCACCCGTCCGAACAATTCGCTGCCGGGCAAACGGGAAGAAGCCGAAGTATTCCACGCCCATGCCTACCGCCTTGCCGTGAAATGCTACCAGCCCCAACTGCCTTTCGACATTCTGCTGAAAGAGCCCAAGCTGGAACAGTACTCCCGCCTCTCCTTCGACCCCGAAGCCATGTACCGCCCGGACTCCATACAGTTCTATCTTGCACAGCCCGTCTCCATGCCCGACGAAACCACCTATCGGGAAGCCCTGCAAGACGAGAAGTCACCCCTGACGCGCGCCGTGCCGGGATATGAAGCCGAAGAAGCCATCATCATGCTGTTTGAAGCCGCCTTGCAGAAGACTTTCGCCGAAGCGACGGGTGCCGGTGCCGACAACAGCCTGCACTCCCTGACCGTACGCCTTGCCGAGAACTGTTTCCGTTCGGGCATCCCCGAAGAAGAGACCGTGAAGCGTACCTATTTCCATTATTATCTGCGCCAAAAAGAGACTGTCATCCGGCAGATTGTAAGAAGCGTTTACCAAGAGAACAAAGGCTTCAATACCCAAAGCAGCCTCAGCAAAGAGCAAAGACTTGCCATACAGACGGACGAGTTCATGAAACGCCGCTACGACTTCCGCTACAATACCCAGGTGGGCGAAGTGGAATACCGTGAACGCCACTCGTTCCGTTTCCGCTTCTCCCCCATCGACAAGCGCACGCTGAACAGCATTGCACTGGATGCACAGTCGGAAGGCATTCCCTTGTGGGACAGAGACATCAGCCGGTACATCTACTCCAACCGCATCCCGGTATTCAATCCGCTGGAAGATTATCTGTACGACCTTCCGCACTGGGACGGGAAAGACCGTATCCTGGCACTCGCCCGGACAGTACCCTGCAACAACCTGTACTGGGCCGAACTGTTCCACCGCTGGTTTCTCAACATGGTGGCACACTGGCGCGGCAATACCGACAAGAAATATACCAACAGCGTCTCCCCCTTATTGGTAGGTGCACAAGGCACCCGCAAAAGCACCTTTTGCCGAAGCATCGTCCCACCCGAGCTGCGTGCCTATTATACGGACAGCATCGACTTCTCGCGCAAGCGCGACGCCGAACTTTACCTCAACCGTTTTGCGCTCATCAACATCGATGAATTCGACCAGATAAGCAGCACCCAGCAAGGATTCCTGAAACATATCCTCCAGAAGCCGGTGGTCAACGTGCGCAAGCCATACGCCAATGCCGTGCTCGAGATGCGCCGATACGCCTCGTTCATCGCCACCAGCAACCAGAAGGACTTGCTGACCGACCCCAGCGGCAGTCGCCGGTTCATCTGCATAGAAGTGACGGAAGCAATAGACACCAACCGCCCGATAGACTACAACCAGCTTTATGCCCAGGCCATGCACGAACTGGACCACGGCGAACGCTATTGGTTCGACCAGTCGGACGAACGGATTATGACGGAAAACAACCACGATTTCGAACAGATACCGCCCGAAGAGCAACTGTTCTACCACTATTTCCGCGTTGCCGGAAATGACGAGGAGGGAGAATGGCTGTCTTCTGCCGAAATACTGAACCGCCTGCGCCGGTACAGCGCCATCCCGCTGTCCACCAAGAGAGTGAATGTATTCGGAAGGATACTGCAGAAACATGAAGTGCCGTCCCGCAGAACACGGTTCGGCACGCTGTATCATGTGGTGGAGTGCAAGAGACAAGAAGATTAGTCTTTAAAATATTCAGACACCGGCAATGCTTCTATCGTTTTATCTCCTACGGAAAATTTGTCATGTTGGTTATAAGTGAGTATCAGTCCATGCCCCATCTTGAAGAAAGACAAGGCATCCAGTAAGCCATCTACTTCCCTTTTCCGGTTTTCTGCGGTCAAGGCATAGCATACCTGGATGGCAAGCTGGGGCACAGAATTGCGTACAACTATAAAGTCGCATTCCTTCCGGTTCTCATTATAATAGAATATCTCAGAATAACGGCGACGCAATTCCGCAAAAACCATGTTCTCCAGCCTCCGACCCTCATCACGGGTGAAAGATGGAGAGGTGACAAATACAACACCATTGTCCACACAATACACTTTCTTCGGGTTCAACAGTTGCGCTTTATATGAATATGAAAATTTCGGAACAAAGTTTATCAAGTAAGTCTGTTCGAAATAAGAGAAATAATCAGACACAGTAGAAGTACTTTTCATTCCCAGTATCTGTTTCAGTTTTGTAGCAGACACCAGATTGCCCACATTCCCCATCAAATAGGCCAAGAGACTTTTCAAAGAGTGGTCATCACGTATATTATATCTCACGGCAATATCACGATATACTATATCATTGACTAAATCCGTCAGAACATCCTGATCATCCAGTTGCAAGTATTGAGGGAAGCCACCCTGATGCAGATAGTCGTACAAGGAACTGTCACCGATAGTCTTACCCGTAAAACCGCAATATTCAGCATACGAAAAAGGGAACAGTTCTTTCGTAATATGTCTTCCTGTCAACTTCGTGCCCAATTCACGACTCAACATCGAAGCATTGGAGCCGGTGATTCCCACATAAAACCCTTCATCCAACTTGCCCCGAATATACACCTCCCAACCATCAACAATCTGTATTTCGTCAAAAAGAAGAGCGATACACCCTTCATGTTCCTTAATAACTTCATCCACTATACGGAAATCACTGAATTCAAATCCATACAGTAAAGGGGTATCAAAATTCAAGGAGAGCACCTCTTCCGGCTTGTATCTATCCACCGATAATTGTGCCAGCAATGTACTCTTACCACAACGGCGAATACCAGATATAATCAGTGCATAGTCTGCTACCAAGGGAGGTAAAGACAACAATAGGTCACGTCGGAAACTTTGAAATTTCCTCAACCGTTCACGTTGCACACGTATGGCTTCTACTATATCCGATTTGCTTATCATAGGGCTATGTCATTTATATTCAGATACAAATATAAACATTCCATTCCGAATAAACAAATCTATCCATTTAGAATAGATAGATTTGTTTATTCGGAATGAAAGCACTACCTTAGCACCTCATTACAAAAATAACGCTTATGCAAGACATTATAAACGGACGTTGCGGCTGGTGCGGAACCTACGAGCTGTATGTGAAATACCACGATGAAGAGTGGGGAAAACCGGTAACAGACGACAAGACACTATTCGAGTTTCTTGTATTG
>NZ_QTLY01000014.1:420-19016 GCF_003602895.1 Bacteroides sp. AF29-11 | reverse complement strand
GTTCGGTTAAACATACCCATGGGTGGGGCACTTTTTAAATGCTACCCGGGTCCCTTTTCAAGTGTTAGCTACAGACAAGCAAGGAGGATACTTCCTTTCCGCATCCCCCTTTATCGGCCGGATATTCCCTCTATAGAATCATCATTGTTGCATCTATATATCCACCGCGTTGCATCTATACTTCCACCGTGCTGCATCTATAGATGCAGCAAATCCCTTAACCTATCCTAATAATGCTGCTTATTGTCACCTATTTAGAAGCGAAATCATTATATTTGCGCCCATATATGCCAATACGTTGACTAAGCGATGGCAAAACAGCTTGTAAAAAACAAAACTGAATAATAACGAATTTCATCTGAATGAAACAGTACAAAACCGTAAACAACCTTGTAGGCTGGATTACCTTCCTCATTGCAGCGACGGTCTACTGCATGACCATCGAACCTACTGCAAGCTTTTGGGACTGCCCGGAGTTCATCACCACCGGCTATAAGCTGGAAGTAGGACACCCGCCCGGCGCACCGTTCTTCATGCTGGTAGCCAACCTATTCTCACAATTTGCTTCCGATGCCTCCACCGTTGCCAAGATGGTGAACTACATGAGCGCGCTGATGAGCGGCGCATGTATCCTGTTCCTTTTCTGGAGCATCACGCACCTGGTACGCAAACTTGTGGTGACAGACGAAAACAATATCACACGCGGCCAGATGGTTACCATCATGGGTAGCGGTCTGGTGGGCGCACTTGCCTACACGTTCAGCGATACCTTTTGGTTCAGCGCTGTGGAAGGCGAGGTGTATGCCTTCTCCTCACTGTTCACTGCCGTCGTATTCTGGCTCATACTGAAATGGGAGGACGTTGCCAACGAGCCTCACAGTGACCGCTGGCTGATTCTCATCGCCTACCTGACGGGACTTTCCATCGGCGTGCACTTGCTGAACCTGCTCTGCCTGCCCGCCATCGTACTGGTGTATTACTACAAGAAGGTGCCCAATGCCAACGCAAAAGGTTCCCTGCTGGCATTGCTCGCTTCGGGCATACTGGTAGCAGCCGTACTCTACGGCATCGTGCCGGGTATCGTGAAAGTGGGCGGCTGGTTCGAACTGCTCTTCGTCAACACGCTGGGCATGTCCTTCAACACGGGTGTCATCGTATATATCATCCTGTTGGCAGCCTGCCTCATCTGGGGTATCTACGAAAGCTATACCGAACGCAACAAGGCACGTATGGCACTCTCGTTCATACTCACCATCGCCATGCTGGGTATCCCGTTCTACGGACACGGTACCAGCTCGGTAGTTATCGGTGTCATTGTCATTGCCGCATTGTGGCTCTACCTCCGTCCGAAGACGCAGGCAGCCGTCAAAGAGAAATTCCGCGTATCGGCACGCACGCTGAACACCTCGCTGCTCTGCACCATGATGATTGTCATCGGATATTCCTCGTATGCACTTATCGTCATCCGCTCCACCGCCAACACGCCGATGGACCAGAACTCTCCGGAGGACATCTTCACACTGGGCGAATACCTGGGACGCGAGCAGTATGGCACACGCCCCTTGTTCTATGGCCCTGCCTTCTCCTCGCAAGTGGCACTGGACGTGAAAGACGGTTACTGCGAACCGCGCATCAAGTACAACGGCACGAAGTTCATCCGCAAGGAGAAAGCTACGCCCGACGAAAAGGATTCGTACATCGAAATCCCCGGACGCATTGAGTACGAATATGCCCAGAACATGCTGTTCCCGCGTATGTACAGCAGTGCCCATACACAACAATACCATGCCTGGCAGGACATCAAGGGTTACGATGTGCCCTATGACAAATGCGGTAACATGATTATGGTAAACATGCCCACACAGTGGGAAAACATCAAGTTCTTCTTCTCCTACCAGCTCAACTGGATGTACTGGCGCTACTTCATGTGGAACTTCGCCGGACGCCAGAACGACATACAAGGCAGCGGAGAAATTGAACACGGCAACTGGATTACCGGTATCCCGTTCATCGACAACTGGCTGGTGGGCGACCAGAGCCTGCTGCCAGCCGAGTTGCGCGACAACAAGGGACACAACGTCTTCTACTGCCTGCCGCTGCTGCTGGGTATCATCGGCCTGCTGTGGCAAGCCTACCGCGGACAGAAAGGCATCCAGCAATTCTGGGTGGTGTTCTTCCTATTCTTCATGACCGGTATCGCCATCGTGCTCTATCTGAACCAGACTCCGAGCCAGCCGCGCGAACGCGACTACGCCTACGCCGGTTCGTTCTACGCCTTTGCCATCTGGATTGGTATGGGTGTGGCAGGACTCGTCCGTCTGCTTCAAGACTACGCCAAGATGAAGGAACTGCCTGCTGCCGCCATCGTTTCCGTAGCCTGCCTCTTTGTCCCCGTGCAGATGGCAAGCCAGACTTGGGACGACCACGACCGCAGCGACCGCTACATGGCACGCGACTTCGGCCAGAACTACCTGATGTCCCTGCAAGAAAGCGGCAACCCGATTATCTATACCAACGGTGACAACGATACCTTCCCCCTCTGGTACAACCAGGAGACCGAAGGTTTCCGTACCGACGCCCGTACCTGCAACCTCTCGTACCTGCAGACCGATTGGTACATCGACCAGATGAAGCGCCCCGCCTACGACAGTCCTTCTCTCCCCATCACGTGGGACCGAATGGAGTACGTAGAAGGCACCAACGAATACGTCCCCATCCAGCCTGAGTACAAGAAAAGCATCGACCAGCTCTATGCCGAAGCCGAGAAGCAGGCACTGGACGGTAATCCCGAAGCACTGGTCAATGTAAAGAAAGAATTCGGTGACAACCCGTATGAGCTAAAGAATATCCTCAAGAACTGGGTGCGCAACAAGAATCAGGACTTGAAGGTGATTCCTACCGACAGCATTGTCATCAAGGTAGACAAGGAAGCCGTGCGCCGCAGCGGCATGATGATACCGGGCGACTCAATCCCCGACTACATGCACATTTCGCTGAAAGGCAAACGCGCCCTCTACAAGAGCGAGTTGATGATGCTCGAAATGCTGAGCGAGGCCAACTGGGAACGCCCCATCTATATCGCTGTCAGCGTAGGCAGGGAGAACCAGCTGAACATGGAGAACCACTTCGTTCAGGAAGGTCTTGCCTATCGTTTCACTCCGTTCGACACCAGTAAGACGGGCGTGACAATAGACTCCGAAAAGATGTACGACAACCTGATGAACAAGTTCAAGTTCGGTGGCATCGACAAGCCGGGCATCTATATCGACGAGAACGCCATGCGCATGTGTCACTCTCACCGTCGCATCTTCTCCCAACTCGTGCAGCAGCTGATGCGTGAGGGCAAGAAAGACAAGGCAAAAGCCGCCCTGGACTATGCCGAAAAGATGATTCCCGCCTACAACGTGCCTTACGACTGGCAGAACGGTGCCGTACAGATGGCGGAAGCCTACTACCAACTGGGCGAAACCGCCAAGGCGGACGAGATGATGAAAGCCCTTGCTGACAAGGCTGTAGAGTACCTGACCTGGTATCTGAGCCTGGACGACAACCGCTTCATGATTTCTACCCGTGAATTTGAATACCACTGGGCTGTACTCGATGCCGAGGTGAAGGCCATGAAGAAGTACAACTCCAAGCTCGCCGAAATCTACGAGCCGAAGGTGGAAGAACTGTATAATATGTATGTGGACAGAATGAAGGAGTGAGAATAAGGATTAGGGATTAAGGATTAAAGGATTAGGGATTAGCCTGTGCAGTTCATCACTAATCATTAATAACTAATCCTTAACCCCTAATCCTTAATCATTAACCCCTAATCCTTAAAATCCCTAATCCCTTAATCCTTAATCACGTGTTTATAGAACAACCTCCTGAGTTTTTTCGCAAACTATATCCCGGTGCAGTCTGGAGGATGGACCCCAATGAAAAAGCCGTTTATCTGACTTTCGACGATGGCCCTATCCCCGAAGTAACTCCCTGGGTGCTCGACCTGCTGGATAAGCACAACATCAAAGCCACCTTCTTCATGGTAGGTGACAACATACGGAAGCATCCGGACGAATTCCGGATGGTCGTTGAGCGTGGGCACCGCATCGGTAACCACACCTTCAACCATATCCGTGGATTTGAATACACGGCCAAGAATTATCTGGGAAATACCGAACAGGCGAAGATTTTCATGGAAATGGGTGGGGACATCAATTGCAATGTGGAGAAGGTTCTCTACCCTCTCTTGTTCCGCCCTCCCCACGGCCATATGTTCGCCAACCAGTATCTCACGCTGAAACGAACCTACAAGATTGTGATGTGGGACCTCGTGACCCGCGACTACAGCAAGAAGCTGCGCGGTCCGCAAGTGCTAGCCAACGTGATGCGCTACGCCCGCAACGGCTCCATCATCACCTTCCACGATTCCTTGAAATCCTGGTGCAACGGAAACCTGCAGTACGCATTGCCGCGCGCCATTGACTTCCTGAAGGAAGAGGGATATGAATTCAAAGTATTATAAACTTGAAACAGCAGAAAGTTACCAACATCTGCTGTCACAATAAATTCCACATAAAATAAGAAGGGGTTGTCTCGGCAAAAGGCAACCCCTTACATTTTATAGGCTCATGTCCTGTTCCACAAGAATAAACAGATGTTTTATAATTACCAAGTAAATGTACATCTGTATTCATCCCACTGGTCTTTTACAACCAGTTCCGTAGGATAACTGTCGGAATTCAATGTCCATGTAAAATACATATCGGACACAGAGTCCTCGCCATTGTATGTATAATGCCCTACAAGCGGCAGATGTTTCGTAGCCTTACCAAGCATGCCTCCATAATAGGCATATATCATCTCGTCCATATCCACATCCAGTATTTCATCAAACAACATCAGGCAGCCCTTATTCTCGATAGGAGCTGTTATATTATCCGTCGTATAGTCTATGGCAGCACTATACTCCCACTCGTCATTGCTGTCGATAATTCCGTCACCATTGAGATCCCCACTAGCTACATAACGTGTGGAAGTCTTCACCACATCTCCATCCTTATAGGTGATGTTCGTTATTTCACCATCGCTTTCAGAGCGTTTCATTACAACCAGATGGCCTTCAGTGTCGTATTCCATCTCCCAAGTAAACTCATCGGCATCGGGAGTACCAGCGTGGTCTATTGAGTTGCAAAATTCCACATAACCATCGCTGTTGAGCTGCAAGTTCAGTTCTGTAACATCGCCCTCTTCATCCGTCACGGTGATTCTTGCTCGGTCCTTTGCAACATCTGCCTTTGTAGTAGCGGGAAAGTACTCAAAGACGGCTTTATCCCCATCCTCAGTTGTAATGTTCGTCACCAGCCCTTCTTCATTGTGAGAAATCGCCATGCCCGAAACCGACTTCGGAAGCCCTCCCGTAAACACTTGCGAAGGATTGACCACAGTGGCGGTGTTTTCGCCACCCTCACCATTCTCATTTTCGTCATCGTCACTGCAAGCAGTGAATCCCAAGCACAACGCCACACCCAACATGGAGGCAGCCATCATTTTAAACATTTTCATAAGTTACAAATCTTGTTTTATCCCCATCCCTCTAAGGAAAATCCATAATAACAAAAGTATAAGGAATGCCGTCCGTATCTCACGACAACAAGACTCTGCCATTCAAACCCGGACAGATACTTTTGGCCATTTATCATTCCCAGACAAAGCTTAATATTTTTTGCAAAGTAATAAACTTTTCCTTTCACTCCTTGTCACTGAAAAAGGTGATTTTTCAGCCACATACAGAAAAAATTCAGCATCTCCAATAAAAAGCAAAATGAATAAGACGTATATTTGCAACAACTAAGCACAGATTGAATTCCACTAAAATATACCGATATGAGGGTACGCCATACTAAGCTATTATCACTCCTCTTTTCTTTAACCACTATCCTGCTTCACGCCGGAGAAATACCAACAGACACTCTGTTGGCACACTTCTACAACCGGGCAGCCAATCTCATGGAAGAAGGACACTACGATGAAGCGCAACGTAGCTTCGACAGCGCCTTTGCCACCCGGAACGTAAAGCACTCCTTCATGTATCCCATCTTGCTGAACGAACAAGCCACACTACTGATCTATGTGGGAAAGACAGAAGAAGCCTTTGCCATGAAAAAAAATGTGCTCCTCTACCGTCAGCACCAAATGAATGACTCTACACTCTACTATTACAATAAAGCACTGGACAGTGCCTTGCAATATGGGGACGAAAGCTGGATAGCCCACATCTGCAACAATGTGTCCATCCTATACTTCAATATCAGGCAGCTGGACGAAGCAGAAAAGTATACCGACATGGCCACCGAACATGCCGCCAGAACCGAAGACCCATTCGTAGCCTTCACCACCTGGCAAATCAGAGCAACCATAAAGGCTGAACTAAACAAGCTGGATGATGCTGAAAAATCCAACCGCAAAGCCTGGAACATTGCCTGCCACGGAGAGGGAAACGAAGACCTATGGAAGATACGCTGCCTGCCCGGCATGCTGAGACTCTTTGAACGAAAAGAACAACCCGATTCCATAGACCACTACTTGAAATTGGGGAACAAACTACTACAACGGGTACCATCCAACTCCATCGCTGCCATAGGATTCATACAATCGAGGGCAGCCACCGAAACAAACCGCAAAAACTATGCCCGCGCCTTGAAGGACTTCCACTGGCTGCGTAACCGGAAAACCGGTACCGAGCCCAAAACATTATTTACACAAATGGCACGATGCTACGATGCCTTGGGAAACCCCAAACTGGCCTACACCTATATGGATAGTGCCCGCATGTGGACTGATACGCTGGCACAGCACAATCTGACGCAACAAATGGCAGAATTCAACGTGAAATATCACACACAAGAAAAGGAATTGGAGATAGCCCACCTGCAACAAGAACAACTGGAACACCAAGCCTTCCTGCTAAAAGCCTCCATTGCTGTAGCCCTTCTGTCCGGTCTTGCTCTCATTACTTTGTTGACGCTCCGCCACAAGAAACGAATAGCCGAAAAGAAGATTGAACTGCTAAAGCAAGAAAACGAACTGAACTCGGCACGCCGTTACATTGAAGGGTTGGAAGAGGAATGCAAATATTTTGCCAAGGAACTGCATGACGGCATAGCCAACGACCTGCTGGGGCTGCAAATGAAGATAGAAACTTCTGCCAGCAAAGGGAATGAGCAGGAACTGGCCTCACTCGTCAGCAAACTGAGAAACAACGTGCGGAATATCTCACACGAACTGATGCCTCCCGAATTCGAGCATCTCAGTCTAGACCAGATACTCGACCGTTATGCTGCCAAACTGACCGAGAACACCGGCATAGAGGTCAGCTATCATCCAACGGAGAACAACGCATCACGCCATCTTCCCAATGAAACCGCTTATGAGCTGTACCGCATCGTACAAGAGCTCACCATGAACATCGTGAAACATGCCTCAGCCAGTCATATAGTCATCAGTCTCCGTGCCGACAATGAAAATAAATATACCCTGCAAATTACAGACAACGGTAAGAATGCAAACAAGCAACAAACAGCAACAAACAACAATGACGGCATAGGATTGCGCACCGTAAACGACCGTATCAGAGCCATCAACGCTACCGCCAATGTATGCTCGTCAACAGAAAACAACGTTTTCACCCTACTGCTTAACATAAACGAATGAAACCAAACAAAGAAACATACAGAATACTGGTAATAGATGACCACCCGATTGTTGCTGAAGGCATCATCGCATTGGCCTCGCAACTCGAAGGAGTGACGTGCAAAGGAGCCACTTGTGCAAAAGACGTGGAACAACTGACCCTCAAAGAGAGATTCGACCTTTGCATCATTGACCTTGAACTACCGGATATGAATGGATTCCAACTCATATCCCACCTTCACAGCCAGATACCCGAATGCGGCATTTTAATCTATACCATGCATGAAGAACCTTGGATCATAGCCAAATTATCCACCCTAAACATCAACGGAGCTGTTTCAAAAAATGCCAGCACCAGCGAATTGAGAGACGCCATCAGTACACTGAAAAACGGAACCAGATACTTCAGCAATGTTTTCAGCGAACTGGACAAGGAAAAACAAAACACCCTACCACATGCACTTCCCGAATTGTCGAGACGTGAAAAAGAAGTGCTCGCCTATCTCTCGCAAGGACTGAGCACTTCTGAAATATCCCAATTACTATTTCTCAGCATCAATACAATACAGACTTACCGGAAGCGCCTGATGGAAAAACTGGAGGCCAAAAACGTTGCAGAACTTGTCTACAAGGGGAAGAGCTTATTTTGAGAACACTTGTCATTCGCCCAGACAGTTACAAGCCTCCAGCTTCTCAAGCTTCTCCGTCTGAAAAGGAAGAAAATCAACTTAGCGGATACTCACCGTCATCGGATTGCGCACCTTCTGTGCAAAATCAGCCATGTATCGGTTCCAGGCTTCAGCAGTCTTGATGTCCGCGCGGTCCCAGGCAAAGCCCCAGTAATACACGTAGTCAGCGCCCGGCTCATAGTCGCTGACAACCAGTACATGACCGTCCGCATTGTTACGCATCTTCTTCTCCTCTACGGGGAAAAGCACGGTTTTGGCTTCCTTCACAACGGCAGGGAAAGCGGCACCCATAAATATCTTGCCATTATCCGGTCCGGTAGTGGGGTCTACATACGTCATATAGCCACCGGCGGCATCAGCCACCACAGCACCGTCCGGTTCGTGCAGCACAATACCGGTAACAATGGGCAAAGATTCCTTTAGATTGCTATACGAAACGGCAGTACGGTTCAGATGAGAACCGGCATCCAGCGTAATCAGACGCGTTTCCACCACCGCAGTATCCCCTTTCACAGCCAACGGATTGAACTCCAGCTTCACCGTGAAGCGCAACGGACCGTTGTCCAGCACCTCCTGCGTCTTGTAGCACCACGGATAGATAATGGTATCATTCACCATCAATGCAGACACTCCGGCTCCCAATGTTGGGCCTACTGCATAGCAGTCCATGCCATAACCGTGGTCTATATGATAGGAGAATGTGCGTACCAGCTCATCGGCTGCCTTCGGGTCTGTCTTGCGCAATTCATTAACCTGCTTCCAGGAGTCTGCATCCAGTTCCTTGGCATATATGTCTTCCAGTACCGGTGCAGCAGTGCCTCGCTTCGTAAACAAGTCGTAGCCGAAACCGCGTTCACCCCTTGCCTGCAATGCAGGACCGTAGGCACGGAAGCCTACCAAGTCGTTCTCCCAGGCCATGTCGTCCAGACGTTCGGGATACTGCCGCCCACAAGCCCTTACCTCCACATCGACGGGAGTACCGGCCTGGACGGTATATGCAGCCGATGCATTGGCAGCTACCGTCGCAGGGAAGATTAATTTGTCATCGTAGGTCACTTGGTAAGGCACCTGCTCCCCTTCGACATTCAGAACCACAATCTGTGCGGTGTCTGCCAGATTCAGAAGGTTTGAGATTTCGGTCATGGACACCTCTACCATCTCATCGGAACGGTCCATCGCTAACGGATTGGTTACCGTAACAGTCACTATCTTGCTATCGTTGCAAGCAAGACAGCAGAGGGCCGCCATACATAATAAAAGAAAGTTTCTCATATAATCATTGCTTTTTCCTAATCAGTTGTATAACTTTCTTTTAGGCGCGGATTATACGGATTTTCCTTATCCTTTCCGCGAAATCCGCGTAATCCGCGCCCAAAAGAAAAAGGTGACAAGTGACATTATCCTGCCACTTTATCACCTTCTCAATTATCCTTAAATTTATTTCGGTTGCTTTCCGATATAAGCCAAGATACCTCCGTCTACATAGAGGATGTGACCGTTTACCGCATTAGAGGCTTCCGATGCCAGGAACACTGCCGGACCGGTAAGTTCTTCCGGAGCCAGCCAGCGGCCTGCCGGAGTCTTGGCGCAGATGAACGAGTCGAACGGGTGACGGCTACCGTCGGCCTGCTTTTCACGCAGCGGAGCAGTCTGCGGGGTAGCGATGTAACCCGGACCGATACCGTTACATTGGATGTTATATTCACCATATTCAGAGCAGATGTTGCGAGTCAGCATCTTCAAGCCACCCTTGGCAGCGGCATAGGCCGACACAGTCTCACGCCCCAGTTCGGACATCATAGAGCAGATATTGATAATTTTACCGTGGCCCTTCTTCATCATGGCAGGCAGAACAGCCTTTGATACGATGAACGGAGCATTGAGGTCGATATCGATTACACGACGGAAGTCAGCAGCCTCCATCTCGTGCATAGGAACACGGCGGATGATGCCGGCATTGTTTACGAGGATATCAACAGAGCCTACTTCCTTTTCAATCTGGGCTACCATGGCCTGAACAGCAGGTTCATCTGTCACATCACATACATAACCGCGTGCCTTGATACCCTTTTCAGTATAGGCAGCCAAGCCTTTGTCTACCAACTCCTGGTTGATATCGTTGAAACAGATAGTTGCTCCTTGCTCTGCAAAAGCTGAAGCGATAGCAAAACCGATACCATAAGAAGCACCTGTAACAAGGGCTACTTTACCTTCCAAAGAAAAATTCAAATACGGATTCATAACGTTAAATTATTAAGTTTAAATAAGTGATATTCTATTTATGTACGATTTGCAAGTAGTTTATACTCAATGGAAACTTTATTTTGGGAGAATGCCTTCCCTATAAGGAAATCGCAGCGAATGCTTTTCGTATCGTAGCTTTTCACATCATCGGGATGCTCAGCATAGCAAATTTCATAGTTCGTTTTCATGATTGCACTACATTTAATAGGTTATAACTTCAGCCATCAAATACACATCGTTTGCGTACACGATGCAAATGTAACAAAAGAAAATGGAGAAACCGTATAAATTTGTGTCAATTATATAGCAATATCGTTCAAAGATTCGTAAAAAGAAAAAATCTATACCTATAGTGCCAACAAGAGGGGGAAAGAATAACAAAAAAACCCACTAAAACTTGCGATTTTAGTGGGTTTTTAGCTGCAATTAGCTGTATCGTAGTTGGACTACCAGGATTCGAACCTGGACAAACAGAACCAAAACCTGTTGTGCTACCATTACACCATAGTCCAAACATAGGGCTTTCTGTTAAAAAGCGGTGCAAAGATAAAAGGAAGCCCCGAAATATCCAAATATTTCGGGGCTATTTTTACTGCCGAAGCATTATTTCCTTAATTACTTCTCTTTAGGATACCGCTATTTGGCGATAATCAGATAGTAATTCTTCTTGCCGCGCTGTACCAGCAGGTATTTTTCGTCCAGCAGGTCGGCTGTCGTAATCACCTGGTCGAAAGCAGCCAGTTTCTCCTTATTCAGAGAAACGCCACCGCCTTGCACCAGCTTACGCATCTCGCCCTTGGAAGCGAATACAGCAGCATTATCCACGAACAAATCCACCGCCTTCACACCGGCAGCCAGTGCATCACGGGATATTTCGAACTGGGGAACACCCTCGAACACAGCCAGCAGCGTATTTTCGTCCAACTTCTTCAGTGCATCAGAAGTTGC
This sequence comes from Bacteroides sp. AF29-11, assembly GCF_003602895.1. Lineage (NCBI taxonomy): Bacteria > Pseudomonadati > Bacteroidota > Bacteroidia > Bacteroidales > Bacteroidaceae > Bacteroides > Bacteroides sp. AF29-11. The sequence continues at coordinate 7,458 of NZ_QTLY01000014.1, read as the reverse complement.
ATTGCCAAACAAGATGTTGGATGCATCCACAGCAGCGTTATAGTCCTCTTCGGAATGAACCATGATAGTCACTTCCTTGGCCAGGCACTTCTGAAGGACGCGCAAATGGGGAGCAGCCTCGTGCTCGGCCGTCAGAGCGTCAATCTCCTCCTTGGACAGTGCAGTGAATATCTTTATGTAGCGTTTGGCATCCTCGTCGCTCACGTTCAGCCAGAACTGGTAGAACTTATATGGAGAAGTGTAGCGCGGGTCGAGCCAGATGTTTCCGGACTCTGTCTTGCCGAACTTGCCACCGTCGGCCTTCGTAATCAGCGGGCTGGTCAGTGCAAATACCTCCCCACCGTTCGTACGGCGAATCAGTTCGGCACCGGTGGTGATGTTACCCCACTGGTCGCTGCCACCCATCTGGAGCTTGCAGCCTTTGGTTTCATACAGATGAAGGAAGTCGTACCCCTGCAACAGCTGGTAGGTGAATTCCGTGAAGGAAAGACCGTCACGTGCCTCACCGTTCAGACGCTTCTTTACAGAATCTTTCGCCATCATATAGTTCACGGTGATGTGCTTACCCACTTCACGGGCAAAATCGAGGAAAGTGAAGTTCTTCATCCAATCGTAGTTGTTCACCAACTCGGCACGGTTGGGGGCATCCGAATCAAAATCCAGGAACTTGGAGAGCTGGGCCTTCATACCGGCCAGGTTGCGCTGCAACGTCTCTTCCGTAAGCAGATTGCGTTCGGCAGACTTTCCGGAAGGGTCACCAATCATACCCGTAGCACCGCCAATCAGTGCCAACGGCTTGTGTCCGCAACGCTGGAAGTGACGCAAAATCATCACACTGCAAAGGTGCCCGATGTGCAAAGAGTCCGCAGTAGGGTCGAAACCAATGTATGCAGTCACTTGTTCCTTAGCCAGAAGTTCTTCCGTACCCGGCATCATATCGTGGAGCATGCCACGCCATCTTAATTCTTCTACAAAATTCATCGAATGATTAAGTTATCTGATTAATTATTTAAGTGATTATCTATGAATTGTTTGATTCCTATTTTAATCTGCGCAAAAATACGACTCTTTATTCGAAGAAACAACTCTTAGGGTTTAAAAAAGACTTTGCAGACATTTCTCCGGAGTGTTTCTCCAAGCTCCTCGGGAGAGATGCCGCGCACTTCGGCAGCGCGTGCATACAATTCCCCGATGGAAACTTCGCTTTCATCCGTTTCGATGAACAGCCGGTCGGCAGGTACCCGGCACAAGGCTGCTTCCTGGTATTTCTCCCCGAATGAAAGGTAAAAGCCATGTTTCAGATATTCCTCCGCCAGCGCCGCCTTGCCACGGAAACCATGTATTATCCACGGATTCGACGGGCGCAAGTCCCGCTTCACCTTCAGCAGTTCATCAACCGCCTTCACCAGATGAATCACCAGCGGCTTTCCCACTTCCTCTGCCAAACATGCCTGGCACCTGAACACTTCCACCTGCAAATCCATCGGAGCATCTGCCAGCTTGTCCAGCCCGGCTTCGCCCACGGCAAGTACTTGGAGATGGCGCACTAACTCCTCCAGGCCGCACACCCTGCTAGCCACAGCACCTTCGGCTCCTGAGTGTTCACCTCCACTCCGACCTATATGCCAGGGATGTATCCCCACCGAATACCATCCGCCGCTCTGTGGAGAGAACGTTTCGGGATAGCAATTTGCAATGGCAGTTCCGGGTACTTGCGGAAGCCGGTGTGTATGTATGTCAACTGGAATATTCATGGAACGGGATCATATCCGGAACCTCCCCAGGGATGGCAGCGCAGAATGCGCCTTACTGCCAGACAAAACCCCTTGAAAGGTCCGTGTTTCTTGATGGCCTCCACCGCATATTGCGAACAAGTGGGGGTAAAACGGCATGAAGGCCCTATCATGGGCGATATGCACTTCTGATAGAAATAGATGGGAAGCAGCAGCAGATATGAAAGCAGACGCTTCATGACACCTGCGGAGTTTGCTCGGCTTCGGCATTTACCGCTACCTTCTCGGCAATGCGTGCCAAAGCTGTCTTCATACGGTCCTCAATGACAGAAGAGTCTACCAACTGGTCCGAAAGATAGATAAAGGCCACGGCCAGACGGCACTTTTTTTCCGTCAGCACGGCCAGCAGTCCGTGTTTGTTCATGCGGTAGGCTTCACGTATCTGGCGTTTCACGCGGTTGCGCTTCACCGCCCGCTTGAAACGGCGTTTCGAAACACTTACAAGAATGGAAACGGGTGCCTCCAGCTCCTCCACCGGCAGATACACCACACGCAAAGGGAAAACCGAAAACGAGCGTGAGCCGCCCGCAAACATCTTCTCTATCACTTTCTTCTTGTCCAACCGTTCGGACTTACGCAAGGTATTTGGCATGGGGTGATGAGTTATAAGTTATGAGTGATGAGTTATGAGTGATAAGTTATGAGTGATAAGTTATGGGGCGATACAAAAACGAGCTACAAGTACCTGGCGACATAAAAGCACAACCACTTGTAGCTCAATTTTATAAATCCATTGTTATGTCTACAAGCTATAAGCAAATCACTCATAACTTATAACTCATAACTCTTTTTACTTTCCTTTATTATTCTCCTTGATAAACATGTCAAGCGCCGCCGTCATTGAGGGTGCCTGCACGCTGGGAGCTTCCAGGTCAAGACGAAGTCCGGCATCACGGACTGCCTGGGCAGTGGTAGAGCCGAATGTTCCGATCTTGATTTCCTTCTGGTCAAAATCAGGGAAATTCTTCTTCAAGGCACTGATGCCTGCCGGACTGAAGAACACCAGCATGTCATAATCAAAAGCCTCATCTGCAGCAAAGTCATTGCTGACAGTACGGTACATGACAGCTTCCGTGTGCTGAATCTTATTCTTATCCAGCAGATTCTTCACGTCATCATTGTGTACATCCGACATTGGTACCAAGTACTTTTCAGTCTTATGCTTAACAATGGAAGGTATCAAATCGTCAATCTTCCCGGTGTTTCCGAAGAAAATCTTACGCTTACGATACTGCACATACTTTTGGATATACAGAGCAACGGCCTCCGTCACGCAGAAATACTTCATTGTTTCGGGAATTGTCACACGCAATTCTGTACACAAGTGGAAGAAATGATCAATAGCATGACGCGAAGTAAAAATAACGGCAGTATGATCCAAGACCGAAATTTTCTGTTGTCTGAACTCTTTCGCTGAAAGGCTCTCCACTTTGATAAATGGGCGAAAATCTATTTTCACACCATACTTCTCGGCGATGTCGTAGTAAGGAGATTTCTCTGATGCCGGTTTCGGCTGCGACACAAGTACTTTCTTAATTTTCAACGTCCTAAAATTTTATTATCAAATAACTGTTTAGCTGCATCACACCTTGATATAACACAAAACAAGGCATGATTTCAAGGGCACAAAAGTACACAATTAAAAGCAAACCGCCATATAAATTGTTACAAAAAAGCTTTAACCACTTGTATAACATCAATATTTTAGCAAAAAAGGCTAAAATCAATCCGATTATTATCGTCAGCTGCAAACTCAAATCAAAATAGACTACGAACAGGGCAAACGGGAAAAGGGCGAATCCCAAGTAATAAAGTAGCGTAGAATAGGACTCAAGCCATAGCGTTGTAACACTTTCGTCAAAAAAAATCCAACCCAGAAAAGAGTAGAGCATCCACTTCAAGCACAAATAGAAGAGACACACACCGATGTAAATCCCCAGCAGAAGCCCCGGCGACACATGACGTACCAGTTCCGGCTGTATATCATTGAAGTAGTTGAAGATACAGACGCCTGCTAGGATGCAGGTCTGCAGGATGAGCAGCAGCAGATAGCGCATATCGGCGGCTGTGGAAGTGGCAAATATGCTGGTACGTTCGCGATGAAGCAGGAAATCCTTCACCAGTTGCAGCAGGAACTTGCGGCTGCGTGACAAGACATAGGCCGACAGAAAGAAACAGCACAAAAGGACCACGGTGATGCCATCGTCCATTCTCGGAGAATATGGAATAGGAATCCCCTCCGTCCCCACTACTGCCCAAGCCATCAACAGCCCTATCATATTGCAGCGAATTTACGGATAGAGGCGTCCCACAAGGGAGTGGTATATATCAGTTCCACGGCTTCCTGCGGTGTCTGCGCCACATGCCAGATGGCACCGTGCTGCACGCGCATGAAGTTTTCGTCCACCGCCTGCCGGAGCATATCGAGCAGAGGGTCGAAATAGTTCTTGACATTCAGTATCACAATCGGGTTCAGATACAGTCCGAGTTGCTTCCAAGTGATGATTTCCAGCAGTTCTTCCAGGGTGCCGCAACCACCGGGCAGGGCGATGACGGCATCGCTCAGGTCGGCCATTGTCTTTTTCCGCTGGTGCATGCTTTCCACTTCCACGAGTTGGGTAAGTCCGGTGTGATGCCATCCCTGCTCCACCATGAAGCGGGGAATGACGCCCGTCACCTCTCCCCCTGCCCGGAGTGCCGCATCGGACACAGCGGACATCAGTCCCATATTTCCTGCACCATTAATCAGGCGAATTTGCCGCTGCCCCAGCAGAGTGCCCAACTCACGGGCTGCATCGAAATAAACGGAATCTATCTTTGTGCTCGAAGCACAATATACGCATACGGAATTTATCTTGTTCATCATCTTGCTACCTCCTTTTTTAGGTACCGCCACAAAGGTACATGATTTCGGGGAGATTTGAAACAAGAGAGTCTTATTTCCAAAGTTCTTCCGGATTTGTGGTGCGGACGCTGTTCTCGAACAGCCATTGGGTGCCACCGCTCCGAACGGTAAATCCGACGGGAATAGGTGCAAGTCTCCGGTCACCCGGCAAGGGGTCGCCTGTTTCATCGTCCATGCGGCTCAGTTCATGCATGCTGTACCAATAGTTATTTTTGGCCATATACGTGTCATAGTATTGCCCTTCATTTGCTTTTCTGTTTATAGCCTTACACAGACCGTTCGATAGGAAAAAATACGAAAAAGCTCTTCCTTCTCACTCATATCTGTCAATTTTCCATAAATTTGCAATGGACCTAAAACATCATGATGTGAAATACAAACGTTGGATTTACTTAGCCGTCACTTTCGTCATCATATTGGCAGGACTTGCTTCCCGGAAGTATGGCAATGCATTGCCTGAGTTTATTGCAGAGTATATTGGCGATACACTTTGGGCAGCTATGGTCTATTGGGGATTACGCTTTCTCTTCCCTTCGGCATCCATACTCAAAGTGGCCGCAATCTCCTTACTGTTTTCTTATTGCATAGAAATCAGCCAATTATACCAGGTCGATTGGGCGAATGCCATACGAAACACCACGCTCGGAGCATTGGTCTTCGGGCATGGATTTTTATGGTCGGATATGATATGTTATACTGTCGGGGTAATGTTATCTGCCACCGTAGATTCTTGCGCTTCCTTTTCTTCTTCGGATGAAGCAGTATAAAAACAAGACGCGGACAAAGGAACACAGATTCTATGCAAGCCGCTATTATCCCCGCCAAAAGCATTCGTAGGACACATTTCACGAGGCTACACCTTTTACTCCGGATGGCTACACCCTTTCTATGCGATGGTATAGCCATCTGCAAAAAAGGGTGTAGCCCGGCACGGAGGATAGTTACAACATTAGAAATGGTATGACTGTTATATGACAAAAAAATATCCTAACATGCAAGATATGGGATATCTGATGTTAGGATAACGATAAAAATAGTCAATTCATATCAAGGCAAGACGGCCTAATTATCAATACAAAAGAGACTGCGTTTGTTTATGATAAACTGCATTTTTCTTTTGAAGATTTACGGCTATTGACAAGAGAAGCTACTAAATAAAAGATATTAATGATTACATAGCATAGAAAAAACTTCCACACTTTAATCGTTTCTTTTAGCCACTCCTCAACCCATAAGATATCAATCTTATCCCCACATCGATTTTCAATCTCATATTTATAACTAATTTCACAATTAATAATTGCGTATATAATTAATAATGAAAGAATTATTGATGTGGCAACAAACACAATTCTAAGCCATTTCATAATCTATCTTGTTTATAAACTACACCTCCTGGTTTGGATATTCTCACTAAATGATTCTGCATTGATATTGGAAGAACAAATCTGTTGACAATAGGAATAGTAGTCCATGTTCCCAAATTACTTGTTTGTTGTAGCCTTGTCCCTTTCAGAGCATTTGACCCACTTTTATTCAACACGTCAGATACCATTGTTGTACAATTATTACTTGTCAGCTTATATTCATCAATAATACGAGCAGAAGAACTGTTATAATAATCACTTTTAGGATTATCTGGCATTGTAGTTGACATATTAAACTTTTCGTCTAAAATATTAGCAACTTTTTCATCTGCCACATCTGTTACTACAAATACAGACATTCCACCAGCTGCTTTTTTTGTCATTGTAAGCTTTTGCTTCATCCCCCATTAACTTTAAAAGAACACCGGAACCATTTCCTAAAGAATTAGAGCTTCTATCTGGCCCTTTATTAGTTCCATTGTATCGTCCGTAGCTATAAACAGTCATATTAGATCCTTCACCAACACTAATCCATGTGTGACCAAAGGACTGAGTTTCAGTGCAAATTCTAATACTATCTCCATTCACATCAATATTAACAACCGGACTATTCGCCCCGTACTGATACGGAGACATCGAATAATACTTCTCGGCAAATCTGTCATTAGTCGTAAACCTTCCTAACGCCGTATCATAATGTCTCGCCCCATAATCATACCAATTCAAACCCTTCTTCGTATCAAACTCCTTACCGTTATACTTGTAAGGCTGGGTATTGCCTGCAGTGGCAAATACACCACCGAAAGGGTAGTAATGGTTAGTTTCCTCCACAGTGCCAGACCGGTTGATCACTACACGGTTGTTACCCTGATGGTCCTTCAGATAGTAATGATACTGCTGGGTACCGGCCAGGTTGATGTAACCCTCTTCTGTGAGTAACAACTTCTGAGTACCGTTTTCATAAATCACATTA
>NZ_QTLY01000014.1:0-410 GCF_003602895.1 Bacteroides sp. AF29-11 | reverse complement strand
ATGTAACCCTCTTCTGTGAGTAACAACTTCTGAGTACCGTTTTCATAAATCACATTACCGCAATAGTCAGTCGTTGTGGTTGTACTGCCTATCTTATGGACTGTTCTCAGTTTCGTGCCGTCAGCACCATAAGTATAGGTAATCGTGCTACCATCACTGAACGATACCGTACTGGGCAAATTTAATACATTATATTGAATATCGGTAATTCCCTTATTCAAATCTTTCGTTAAATTTCCGTTGACATCGTAGACATACTCCCCTGCGGTGCTTGTACCGTTCACAAAGGCAGTGTTTGTACCGTATGCAGCGGTACTCACCGCATCCTCCACACAGCTCAACTGATTACCGGTCAATGTGTAAGTCAGGTTATCAAGCAGGCCGTAGGCACTGGCACCAGTCTGGCCATA
>NZ_QTLY01000013.1:41924-44631 GCF_003602895.1 Bacteroides sp. AF29-11 | reverse complement strand
TTATATATTATATATTCACATATTATTTATATATATAATATTGTATTTTGTTCCTGTTCTTTTTCCCTAATGTTTTATGGTATCAATTTTTTGTGTCCGGCTTCCGGCTGCTTTTTGTATTTGGTATCAAAAGGTCGTTCTGCAGGGTGTGCCAGGAATGATAATTCGGTATCATTTCATCATGCCATGTTTACCCATCAGTGCCGGAACTCCGAAAAGTACGGTATCAATTTCTTTCCCTATAGTTCTTATTGGGTTAGACAACAAGACGCATTAAAATGTATTCTCAAAGTGAGAATGTATTTTAATTTGCGTCATGTTTCCGCTTCTGCAATGCTTACTAAAGTGGAGTTACCTAAAAGGTAGTGGAACTTTACTAAGGATTGCAGAAGGGATAAAGAAACATACCTTAGAAGGGTGGGTGGGTTTACCGATAGCAAAACTATTGGAGCGTAACAAAGTGAAGCGATTAAGCCTTTTTGGTTCTTTTTTGGCGTTTGAAAAAAGAACTCCCCCCAATGAGGGGGGAAGGAACCTTTAAGCAACCTTTGTATTTTTCTCTTCTTCAACTTCTTCCACATCTAGCCTTATATTTAGATGCTGGGCTATGAATTTACTACCTTTAATAGCATCTGCCAATACAGTAAATAAAAATTTAGGTTCTTCTTTTATTGCTTTGCACCATGATTTTAAATAAGCCGCATTTTCTTCTCTGACGGTTACAGAAATACCCAAATATACACCAGACAAAGCCGATATTAATTCTGCTACAAGTTCTTCACGCCCATAATTGAATTTATCATTTTCATAAAATCCTTTTCGATTTAGTCTATTTTTAACACCTGTACTATGTCCCATTTCATGTAATTCTGTACCATAAAAACTTTCTCCGTCCTTAAATTGGCTCTTTAAAGGTAAAGTAATGCTATCATTTGATATTGAATAAAACGCACTATCACTAGAAACCGTTTGAATAGGACATACCCAATTTTGATTCTTATTCATTTCATCAAGTATTGGATTTACATACATTTCTTTCTCTTCTTGTGGCTGTTCCTCTCCTGAAAATTTAGCCTTTAATATATCCCATCTATTGGGATATTTTTCCGCAAAGTTTGTTTGGTCTAAATTAAAAACTTGGAAATATTTTGTATAAGCTGCTAAACGGTATTCTTTTTGTTCTTCTTCTGATAATTTGTTATATTCATCATATGAAATTTTTTCATTTGTCTGACGATGATAAGCACAAAATAATGTATAATAAACAGGAAAAGCAACAGCACCTTTTAGAACATTAATACCTTCGTTTCGTGCTTGATTGAATGTCAAAAAAACAGGAGTTTGATAATTATATTTTTCACACAAAAAATAAAGTAAAAAAGCGTTTCCACCACTATAAGTACGACCTGTTAAATTTTGTGGTAAAAAGTTCTGTTTAGAGTTGACTTTAGAGAACCAAGGTTTTTGCCAATTCATAGACAAGCTTTCAATTTTTTCAACCATAAGGTTTACAAACTTCTCTGCATTTTTATCAAAAGTAGATTTCATAATTTTGTTTGCTGTTCTTTATACTGGCAGCCAAACCAGCTTTAAAAGTTTATTTATCTCTTTATTTTCAATACTCAAAGATAGTAATTTTCTATAAATGTCGCAAATAATAAGACAATTATTTTTGTTAAAAATAGTTTATAATCGGCTGATTTTTAACGTATTATCTTTTCCCTAAAGTTTTATATATTTTGGGTGAGAGATAAGGTTTTATAAACGGAATATTCCCTTTAGGGAACATGAAGTCTATAAAACCGAATATCCAATGCCTTGCTTTTGTAGGTGCTTCATAGAAGCGGTGAAAAAAGCAAAGCATTGGATATACCTTAGAAGGGTGGGTGGGAAAATGCGTTAGGGATTGCAGCGGAAAGCCCACAGCGTAGCGAGGACTTGCAGCGAAAAGCCCGACCTGAAAGGTAACGCCCTATTTATTTCTTCTATTCATCAATCTTACTTTTTCATAACGTAAATACCTATACAAAGTAGCCTTACTTCCAATGTGTAAAATTCTACATATTTCATCTATAGAATAATCCCGATTTTCATATAAACGCTTTGCTGCTATAGCTTTTCTCTTTGCATCTTCCGATAACCCTATAGGTCGTCCCGTAAGTTTCCCTCGTTCTTTTGCAGCTTGTAATCCAGCCCTAGTTCGTTCTACTATTATTTCACGTTCATATTCAGCCAATGAAGCAAAAATTCCAAATTGACATCTTCCTAAAGCACTATTAGTATCAATACCATCAACTATGCTTTTGAATGCAATTTTTCTTTTCTGCAAACAATCAACTATATAAACTAAATCTTTCAAAGAACGTCCTAATCTATCTAGCTTCCAGATAACAAAAGTATCACCTTCTCGCAAATATGCAAGGGCTTTATCTAATTCGGGTCTATCCTTTACTCCTGATACTTTTTCCTCAAATATAAGTTTGCATCCGGCTTCTTTTAAAGCATCTAGCTGCAAATCTAAATTCTGTTCCCTCGTTGAAACACGAGCGTAGCCTATTATCTCCATTTTATTTAAATCCAAGTTTCATAAATTCAACTATTCGCGAAACTATTTTAAACTAGGGCTTTCCCCCCTGTTATTACCTCTAGTACTATTATAAATCAAAAGTACAGAAAAAGGGTCGATTAATGAAACTTTTAAATTTAA
>NZ_QTLY01000013.1:30056-41914 GCF_003602895.1 Bacteroides sp. AF29-11 | reverse complement strand
ATCAAAAGTACAGAAAAAGGGTCGATTAATGAAACTTTTAAATTTAAGAATATGAGTTATTCACAATTTATCATGGCTGTATTTGCCATTTATGTAGTTTACTACGCTGCAAACATCCTGTATGATGCTTTCCTAAAGCAAAGCAAAACCAATACAGGTGAAGAAGAAGAAATTATTTCAATAGGAGAGGAAGAAGAAATACCTCACAAAGTTGTAGATGAAGATTTTGAAACAGGCTCATACGAAAAAGAAGATGAAAAAAAAGAATCTGAACAGAATTATGTATCTGTAAATGAATCTATTGAAATGGAAGTTGAAACACAAGGTATTCCAATGGAACAACTTCTTGCTAAAGGGAAAAGCATGTTTTCACACGTAAATTTTAACAAATAAACAACTAATTTTTATTCAAATGAAAAAGTTTTTTTCAAAAATTGCTCAAAGAGCATTCGCTTTAGCCATTAGCATAATGGTAGTAACTAACACTTTTGCACAAGGTGCTGCGGGAATTGATGCAGCTAGTTCTGAACTTGCAACCTACATGGACCCCCTAGGAAACATGATGATGATACTAGGAGGTCTAGTAGGATTAGTTGGAGCAGTGCGAGTTTATTTAAAATGGAACTCTGGTGACCAAGATGTACAAAAGGCTGTTATGGGCTGGATGGGGTCATGTATCTTTCTGGTTGTATCAGGTGTTGTCGTAAAAGCATTCTTCGGAATCTAATATGTCGAAAGAGTATCCAAGTTACAATGTATATAAGGGGCTACAAAAGCCCCTTATTTTCAAAGGATTTAAAGGCAAGTTCATATATATCGGTGGAGCTTGTATTATTAGTGCTTTACTTTTATGTGCTATTGTTTCTACTCTGGCTTCTTTTATGTGGGGAGGTATAACTCTTGTAATAGTTATGTTTGGAGGGTTAGGAATAACATCGCAATTACAAAGAAAAGGGCTTCACAGGAAAGATAAACGAAAAGGCATATATATAGTATCACGCACTTTTATAAGAGATAGAAAAAAATAAAGCTTATGAAAAAGAAAAGTGAATTTGAAGCTCCTTATATTGGTATTGAAACAATAGACAATACTCCTATATTCTATAACCGAAGGGGCGACTATTCTGTTATCATTAAATGTGAAAATCCTATAATACAGTATTCAGCAGATATGGATGCTTACTATGATTTTCACCACTTATTTACTAATATCCTCAAAGTATTAGGAACTGGATATACAATACAAAAACAGGATATTCTATGTAAAAAATCATTTTTACCACCCCAGAATAGGAAGAACGACTATTTATCAAATCGTTATTTTGAACATTTTAAAGGACGAATATATACTGATATTTCTACTTATCTTGTTATTACAGGAGAAGTAGAAAGGTCTAAATTCTTTTCTTTTGACCCTCGAAGGTTTGATACTTTTATTAGAAACATCACAAAAGTATTAGGACTATTCGCTAACAGAGGAATAAGAGCTAAACTATTAAATGAAAATGAAATAGAAATATATATAAAAAGATTTCTATCTATCAATTTCAATCAGCAAACAGTAAGCCTAAAAAATATCAAAGCAAGAGAAGAAAATCTTATAATTGGAGAAAAAAACGTACAGTGCATTTCTCTTGTAGATATTGACGAAGTTAATTTTCCTTCTGTTATAAAACCATATAAAGAGGTCAATATTGGGCTAAGGTTTCCTGTTGACTTACTCTCTTTTTTGCATGATACACCAGGTATAGACACAATTATCTATAATCAAGTAATAAATATTCCAGACCAACGAAACGAAGCAAACAAATTAGAAGGCAAAAAGAAAAAACATAAAGGAATGCCTGACCCTGCAAATGATTTATGTGTAGAAGACATAGAACGAGTGCAGTCGGATATTGCCAGAGAAGGGCAAATGCTTGTATATGCACATTATAATATAATTCTTGCTGGTCTTGATGATATTAGTAAGGCTATCAACTATGTTGAAACATCTCTTTTTGATTGTGGCATTATTATTAATAAACAATGCTTCAACCAATTAGAATTATTCGAATGTGCACTGCCAGGAAACGCAATCAACCTAAACAGTTATGACAAATTTCTAACAACTTCCGATGCTGCAATTTGTCTTTTGTTCAAGGAAAAATTACAAGTAACAGAAAACAGCCCTTTTCTTACTTATTTTACAGACAGACAAGGATTGCCTGTTGGAATAGATATGTCCGGGAAAGAAGGTGAGAAAAAATATACAAATAACTCCAACTTCTTTGTTTTAGGTCCAAGTGGTTCTGGTAAGTCTTTCTATGTCAACTCCAAAGTAAGACAATGGGTTTTAGATAACACTGATATTGTATTGGTAGATACAGGGCATAGTTATTCAGGAATGTGCGAATACTATCATGGCAAATACATTACTTATTCTGAAAGCAAGCCTATATCTATGAATCCTTTCCGAATTACTGAAGAAGAGTATAATGTAGAAAAGAAAAACTTTCTTAAATCATTAATTTTCCTGATATGGAAAGGTGCAAATGGTGAGGTCAAAAAGCAAGAAGAAGAAATTATGGATATTACCATAGAAAAATACTATTCTTTCTACTTTCATCCCTTTAATGGTTATTCAGATGCGGAAAAAGAAGCCATACGTGAAAATTTACTACTCGAATTTCAAGTCAATGAAGAAGAATTTGAAAACGAAAGGGAAAAAGAAGAACGCAAGATACTTTCCGAAAAAATAGAGAAATTACAGCAACTAGTAGAAAAAGGAGAAGGCGGAGAAAAAACCAACGCAGAAAAAGCGATACAAAACATTCTCATCGAAAAAGGCTTTACACGCCAAGAGCTTGATAATCCTGAAACTAGATTACTTTCTATAATAGAAAGACGAATCCAGAAGAAGGAAGATATATTGAAAGAAATAAAAGTTGAAAGCTTATCTTTTAACTCTTTCTACGAATTTTCCCTACGCATTATACCTATCATTTGCAAAGAGAACAAAATTGATTTTGATATTACTAACTATAAGTTTCTATTAAAAAAATTCTATAAAGGAGGACAGTTAGAAAAAACTCTTAATGAGGATTTTGACACTTCCCTTTTTGAAGAACCCTTTATAGTTTTTGAAATTGATGCAATTAAAGATGACCCTGAATTATTTCCAATAGTAACCTTAATTATTATGGACGTTTTTATTCAAAAAATGAGATTAAAAAAGAACAGAAAGGCATTAATAATTGAAGAAGCATGGAAAGCCATAGCTAGCCCTATGATGGCTGGCTATATACTCTATTTGTATAAAACAGTTCGTAAATTTTGGGGTATGGCAATGGTTGTTACTCAAGAACTGGAGGACATAATTAGTAATCCTGTAGTCAAAAACTCTATAATCAGCAACTCCGATATTATATGCCTATTAGACCAAAGTAAATTTATAGACAAATATCAAGAAATAGCAAATCTTTTATCCCTAACGGAAGTAAATCAAAAGCAAATATTTACCATAAATCAACTTCCCAATAAAGAAAACCGTAATCGGTTTAATGAAGTATTTATAAAAAGAGGAAATTATGGAAATGTATTTGGAGTAGAGGTTTCTCTACACGAATATTTCACATTTACTACAGAACGAATTGAAAAAGATGCTGTTGGATATTATCATATCATTTATGGTAGTTTCCAAACAGGATTGGATAATTTTATAATAGACCTAAAATCTTCCAAATTAAAAAATATGGATTGGGTTTTACAAGTCAATAAGGTACTAGGGTATCACTCCGATGATGGAAGCCTAAAAGATATACTTAACATCATAGGGGAACAACCATTATATAAGTATATCCTAGATAAATACAAATGGATTACAAACCGTTAAAGATAATATCATGAAGAAAATCCTATTTATTTTAGTGGTAGCATCTACTTTAACCCAAGTTGCATATTCGCAAAAGGCAGTCTTGGATATAACCTGTATGGAAACACTTATAGCTAATCATAAGGTGCAACATACTTCTTTCTCTAAAGTGAAAGAGAATGAAGCTCAAATAAGCCTTATACAAAAACAAATCAGTGAAAAAATGGTTCAGATTGAATTTTTCCAAAGCAAATTTTATAATAGCCTAAAATCTGTAGAAGCCATCATAAAAACAGGAAAAGATATTATCTACTGCACTGATATTGCAGCAGATATTGGTAAATATCAAAAACAAATGGTTGAACTTGCTGTAGGTGACCCGGCTTTATTATTGGTGTCAGCAAAAACAGAGCTAGAATTAGTAAATCGCACTGCGGATTTGACACAATACATTTATCAGGTCGCTATTGTCGGGACAGATGTAAACCTTATGGATAATAAGCAAAGAATAGACTTGCTTAAGTATGTTATTAATGAACTAAGAAACATGAGAGGTATAGCATACGCTGTATGCCGACAGATGAAAACAGCAAAAAGAAATGGAGTATTACAAACATTAGCTCCGGGGGTATTTAAATACAAAGATAATCGTTCAAAATTAGTTGATGATTTATTACAGAATTATAAAGTAAAACCTAAAAGATAATATGAAAAGAGTGCTTTTATTTTTTTCCCTAATGTTGATTATTGGTACTTCTAATACCTATTCCCAAATGCCTGTAAAGGATAAAGGGAAATGGAGCGTGCTTAATAATATGGAATTTATGGATAGAGTACGACTACAACCAGAATGGTATCATTACTGGATATGGTATAAAAAGGTTTTGGGTATTAAAATTCCTTTGCCGGGCTTAGGGTTACACGACAAATACGGGAAGGAAGATAGACGTAATTTCCAGTTACAAGAAATTCCCATGATGGCAGCCGTAGAGTACAATAAATCAGAAACAGAAAAAGAAGGGTATAATGTTGATACCATATATAGACAGGAACTCTTCAAATTTGGAGATAAAGAAATTGATTATCAATATACTTTAACTAAAAATCGTAGAAATGATATTCTTAATGATATAAATAAAAAACTTGTCGAATATTCTTCTAATGGCGGTAATAAAGAACATGTTGAAGTTATAACTGATGAAGTTACTAGAATAAAAAAGAACATAGATATAATCCATGATTCACATATGAGTAACTCTAAAAAAAGGGAAGCCTATTTAGATTTTGATAAAGAACTAATAGAGGTTCTTTCATTAATAACAAGATTGAATAATATAAATAAAACAATAATGAGCCATGAATGAGTTAATAGATAAATTCTTATTTGAATTATTTGATGGACTAAGAGATAAAACAACTGTTCTATTCGGAGAATTTATTGCGGATGCACAAGCATTGGCAGCAATCTTTATGTTGTTATATTTTGGAGTAGAAAGCTTCAAAATGATGAGTGGAGATAAAAAATTAGAGATTATCCCGTTATTGCGTCCATTCGCACTGGGATTGGTTCTTATGTTCTGGATTCCCTTTATTAATCTAATCAGTTATCCCGGAGAGTTATTAACAGCACGAAGCAAGGCTATGTTTACGAATCAGATAGAAGAAGTAGAATTACTTTCTCGTAATAGATATGCACTCATTGATAGCGTAGCAGTAGAGTTATTACATACTTCATTAGAAGTTGAAAGAGCCGAAAATGAAGTTAAGGATAAGAAATGGTATGATTTTAGTATAGACTTCTCAGCTATTGGAGACAAGATAGCTGGATTATATGTATATGTAGTCGCTAAGGTTAAAATGATAATGTTTAATATCATTGAATTTATTGTCGTTACTTTTTGGCAAGTATGTACCTATTTTGTCTTTTTCCTACAAATCATATTCACAGGAATATTAGTTATTCTTGGTCCACTAGCTTTTGCATTCTCTGTTTTACCTGCATTTCGGGATGCTTATATACAATGGATAGCTCGTTTTGTCAGTGTTAGTTTATATTCATGTATTGCATATATAGTATTATCAATTTCTTTAGTAGTAATGCAATATGGGATAGAAAGAGAAATTGAAATTTTAGAATATGCGCTTAGAAATGAAGCTGCATTTGTCATGTATGTCGGAATGACCTCTGGAGGTGTCAATAGCTTCCTTCTTACAGCATTACTTGGAGCATTTGCCATGCTTACAATACCTTTTGTTTCTACATGGATTGTAAGTACAACTGGAGTAGGGCAAGCAGTAGGAGGCATGGTTGGAGGAGCAGCCATCGCAACCAAAGCTGTAGCAGCTCCGGCTACAGGTGGAGCCAGTGCAGCTATGTAAAAAGATTCATTAAATTTTAAATTCACATAATCATGATTATTAAAAACTTAGAAAATAAAATCAAATTAGCCGGAATTTTATCCATTGGCTGTTTTGCAACTAGTATAGTTATTTCAGGTATGGTACTAGCCTTTTGTTTCTCTTTAGTAAAAGCTGAAAGAAAAAAAATATATGTTTTGGATAATGATGTCCCTGTACTAGTAAAACAAACTGGTACAGAAGTCAACTTGGAAGTCGAATGTAAGAGCCACATAAATCTATTCCACACTTTATTTTTCACATTACCACCAGACGATGAATTTATAAAATACAACATGGAAAAAGCCATGTATCTAATTGATGATAGCGGATTAAAACAATATAATAATTTAAAAGAAAAAGGATATTTCAACACCATATTAGCGAGTTCTGCAACAGTAACAATTATGACAGATAGTATCAAGGTGGACATGAACAACCTATCTTTTGAGTACTATGGCATCCAACGTATAGAGCGAGAAACCTCTATTCTAAAAAGGCAACTTGTAACTACAGGGAAATTAAGACAAATTCCACGTACTGAAAATAATCCTCATGGACTTATTATCACAGATTGGAAAACGATACTAAACAAAGACCTAGATTATAAAGTAAAAAAGAATTTCTAATGAAACTGTTTAAACATAAAAAGAATGATAGAAAAGAAAGTATCAAGACTAAAGCCGAGCAAGCTACAGTTGTTCTTCTTACTAAAATATTTCAAAAGTTCGGAGTTAATAACGCTTGTGAACGCTTATTGGCGTGGGCTGATATACACCGTAAAGCTATGTTTGGAATTACGATTTCATTCCTTTCTTTCGTCACAATTCTATCATTAGTAATGCGTCCAGAAAGAAAGCCAATGCAAGTTTTCAACGAAGAAAAAAGCAAAGTACAAATTAACATTGATAGTACCCTACAAAAAAAACAAGTAGGAGTTCACGACTTGTTAGAAGTGATTAAAATGCAAAATGAAATTAATGAGCTAAGAAAAAATGGGAAATTAACTCCAGAAGACACTATACGAATAAAAAATTTATACAATAAATTAAATAAATAGCGTATGAAACAGATTGATATTAAAAAGCCTAAGTACATCATTCCGATACTCATCCTACCTTTTATTCTAGGGATAGGATGGCTAGTTAAGGATATGATAAACTCTGCCCCAGCAGAAGAAACTACATTAGTAGAAACGGAAGAATTAAATCTTGATATTCCTGATGCTAATTTAGAAAAAAGAGAGATAAAAAGTAAATTTGAATCACTCAAAGGAGCTTTCAATAAATCTTCTGATTATTCATCAATACAAACCATAGATAAAGAAGAAGAAGTTAGCGAAATTGAAAGTTCTGGTTCTCTTTACTCCAATGATGAAATAAGGCAAATTGACAGTTTAAATCAAGCTTCTAGAATCCGAGAAAAGGAATTGGAACAACAAATAAAAGGATTTCCTACTATAGATGAATCAAGTCAAACAGAAACTAGGAAAGCTCCTGAAAAATCCAAGATGCAAGAAGAAATGGAGCTTTTTAAAATGCAAATGGCTTATATAGATTCATTACAAAATCCACGTCCTAGAACACCTCAAAAAAAACAAGATGAAAAGCCAAAAGAAAAGGCTATAGAAGTTGTAAAAGCGAAAAATCCCGCAGAAGTATATTTTAATACTGTAGGGAAAGAACAAAAAACTTCACTAATCACAGCTATATTAGATGAAACTTTAAAAGTAACAGATGGTAGCCGAGTACGCATACGGCTTCTAGATGATATAATGATTAATGACGCTCTTTTAACTAAAGGCACTTACCTATATGGGAATGTATCTGGCTTTAAAGCTCAAAGAGTACACATTAATATTTCCTCTATAATGGTTGATGGCAGACAAATGAAAGTAGATTTATCTGTATATGATAATGACGGACAAGAAGGTTTCTTTGTTCCTTCATCAGCTTTTAGAGATTTGAGTAAAGATGTTGGAGCGCAAATAGGAAGCCAAACTATACAAATGAACAGCCAATCAGAAGGAGTAGAACAATTCGCTTTAGGTGCTTTACAAGATGCTTACCGTAGTACAACCCAAGCTCTTTCCAAAAACATCAAAAAAAACAAAGCCAAATTAAAATATAACACACAAGTTTTTTTAGTAAACAACAAAGATAAAGAACAATAATATGAGAAAGATTTTTATTGCATTATGCACAATGGTTTCTGTTATTACAGGAAATGCACAGAACACCCCTATTGGAGAAAACATCGAGCTTGCAGGTGAAAACCCAGAAGAACTAAAGGTTATATACGTCAACAAAGATGTTTCAACGCATTTTATAGCTATGGAAGATATAAAATATGTTGATATATCAGTCAATGATATTGTTGGCGATATTCCTACTGGTAACTCTCTTAGAATAAAGCCCACAAAAGAAGGAGCTAGTGGAGTTATCACCATTGTTACAGAAAGATTTTTCGTACAATATATGCTAGTATATAGTAGCGATTTAGCAAAAGCATACACTCGCTTTAATATCCCTTATGCTGATTTACGTAGCTATATGAATCCAGAAGTGAACTTAACCAAAGCACAAATGTATGATTACGCACATAGAATGTTTATTTCAAAAAATAAATTCTATGATGTTTCCAGTAAAAGTAACCTAATGAAAATTGTACTAAACAATATCTACACATTAGATAAGTATTTCTTTATTGATATTTCTATGATTAATAAAACAAAAATACGATATGATATAGACCAAATACGCTTCAAAATAGAAGATAAAAAACAAACAAAGGCTACTAATTTTCAATCTATAGAAATACTTCCATTGATGCAAGTTAATAAGAATCTTGTTTTCAAGAAGAACTATCGAAATATTTTTGTCTTTGAAAAATTTACTTTCCCAGACGAAAAAGTTCTTACCATAGAAATATCTGAAAAACAGATTTCAGGACGTACTATAACATTAAGAATTGATTATGCAGACATTCTTCATGCAGATGCTTTTACTGAATAAAATTTTACGATTATGAAAAGAATAGCATTTCTTGTTATCACCTTATTTTTTTCCCTAAAGTCAATGGCTGGTGATGGTGATAAGTTTTTTAATATTTCAGGAGGTTGGCAATGGAAAAATACCGTCAATGCAGTTGTAGGGCTGGAGTTTGAAGGTAAATATCACAATGCTTATGAACTATATATTGATTTAGCTACAGCATATGATAAATGCCCGGTATGTAATAAGGTATGCTCTGATAGTTTCTGGAGCTATAAAACATTCGGCATAGGTGCAGCATATAAACCTACAATCTCACGAGGCAAAAACAGTAATTTAAGATGGCGGTTTGGAGCAGATTTAGGAGCTAACAGAAAAGGGTTTCAGGCTTCCATTGATATAGGTTTAGAATATAGCTATTCATTTAGAAATGGAATGCAAGTCTTTGTAATGCAAAAAAATGATTTTGTCTTTTGGACACGTGACCATTTCCGAAATGGATTATTAGTAGGTGTCAAATTTCCAATAAATAATTAAGTATGAAAAAAATATATATAATTCTATTATCCATTATAGGGGTAATATCATCATGTACAAAACACGAAGATATTATAGACACATCATTACAGCCGGGTAGTATCTTATGTAGTGATGGAAGTATAGTGCATCCCTCACTTTTTTCACCCAATGAAAAAGAAGCCATTGGAGTTGTATTTTGGTGTAATGATGGGAATAATCCTGATATAAAAGAAACCGCTTATGCCGTTTCATTAGAAGATTTAGAAGAAAATCCTTTAATAGATACAGACGAGGATATAGCTAATGTTTCGGAAGATGAAAACAGCTTTGATGGAGCAGCTAATACTGCCGCAATAATGAACTTTGCTATAAAAGATAGTTTAGCTTATCCAGCAGCTCAAAAAGCTATAGAATACGCACCAAAAGGTGTTACAGGTTGGTTTATTGGCTCTATCGCACAAAACAAAGCAATCTCTAATAATCTTGAAAAGGTATATTCTTCTTTCTCAATCATTGGAGGAACGCACTTTGATGGTTGGTACTGGAGTTCTACAGAAGATGGAGCAGGAAAAGATACTCCTAAAGTGTTTGCACTAATTTCTTCATTAACAAAAGGAAGAGCAACCAGTACAAGCAAAAGAAATTCATTTAAAATCAGACCTATTATAGCAATAAGATAATCATGAAAAAGAAAATAATTATACTAGCAGCCTTCGTTGTTACATTTTTTACCGCATGTACTTCAACGCATATGATAACTTTCAGTAACGCTGAACTAAGCGACAAAGAAAAAGACATGATAGAAAATAATAGTAACTATTCAACCGCTTCAATAGTTGGTGGAAGTGCAAAATTAGTTAAAGAGGAAAGAGATAAAGCTATCCAAGAAAAGATAGAAGCTAGAAGAAATAAACTAAAAGCTATTGATGGCTTATCAATCTCCAGCTATAAAGATAAAAATGGAAAAGAACAGTTTAAAGCAACAGCTCAAAGTGAAATCCTATTCAAATTTGATTCATATGAATTAAATGAAGAAGCTCAAAAAATGCTTTCTGACTTATGTAATATCATTAGTGAAATACCCAATACTAAGATTAAAATAATTGGGCATACTGACAATATAGGAGAAAAACAATACAATATCATACTTTCTAAAAATAGAGCAGCAGCAGTAGGAAATTACCTTAGAACCGCTGGTATAGAAACAAACAACATAACAGAAGATGGAAAAGGATATAGCGAACCCATTGCAGACAATACAAGTGAAGCTGGACGTGCTAAAAATAGGAGAGTAGAAATATTTATCACAAATGATGAATATTAAAAAGAGAGATTTCTATTAACAAAGACCGGGAGGTAAAACTCTCGGTCTTTGTTTTATAGTCTGGAAAGAAATTGATACCGTACTTTTCGGAGTTCCGGCACTGATGGGCAAACATGGCATGATGAAATGATACCGAATTATCATTCCTGGCACACCCTGCAGAACGACCTTTTGATACCAAATACAAAAAGCTGCCGGAAGCCGGACACAAAAAATTGATACCATAAAACATTAGGGAAAAAGAACAAAGAGAAAACACTATATATAAATAATATATGAATATATAATATATGAACCTATAAACATATAATATATGATTAATATACTCCACTTCCAGAAAGAGCAACACGAAGAATCTTCTTTTCCCTAAAGTTCTTTGTGTCGTTTCTCTCTATATCTGAATACAGAAAAACGGCTGCATCATAAAAGAAACGATACCGACACCATTCAGGAACTATCGCCCATCAGCAAAAGGATTGCATCTAATTGATACCTTTTCTGCCTGCACTGGAGAGAAACCGGGAAGGTATTTGATACCGTACTTTTCCGGGTTCTGCCCGGCATGGACGATAAGAGAACATTATTATGATACCAAAAACTTTAGGGAAAAATAAAACTTCGGCAGTCTATAAACCTAAAACCATTTTTAACAAAAATAATTGTCCTATTATTTGCGACATTTATAGAAAATTACTATCTTTGAGTATTGAAAATAAAGAGATAAATAAACTTTTAAAGCTGGTTTGGCTGCCAGTATAAAGAACAGCAAACA
>NZ_QTLY01000013.1:9953-30046 GCF_003602895.1 Bacteroides sp. AF29-11 | reverse complement strand
AAATAAACTTTTAAAGCTGGTTTGGCTGCCAGTATAAAGAACAGCAAACAAAATCATGAATATCTTAAGATTTCTTTTAAGTAGCTTTTTATGGGCTATGGGTGGAATTTTTGTATTAGCAATCTATGCGTATAGTGAACTAGTCTATTTGATTTTTATTTGCATTGCAATAGTAGGATTAACCATCTACTACAGAAAATCCATAATAAAAATGTACGCAGAAATCTTTAATGAGTTAGGAATCAATAAGTATGTTATACAAATTAAAAATCTAAAGAAATACAAAGAACCTATTTACAAACTAATCAATACAATAGGTCTATGATGATTGTTTTTTCTCTATCTTTGCTAAAGACATCAGCAAGATAGCTATATAAAATTAGAAAATAAATAGTTATGGAAACTAATCAAACATATCAAAATGAACTTGGTTCGGCTATGCTCCCATTTGTTATGAGAGAATTGGTTGATACAGTCATGAAAAGAAAAACGCTACCTTTAGAAGATGCGTTATACTATATATATTCTTCCAATTTGTACAAGGCATTATTGGACGAGAACACAAAACTATGGTATTCAAGTACATTATCACTTTATGAAGCATTAGAAAAAGAGAAAACAGAACAGAAGAAAGTACAAAAGGACAATCCAAAGATATTGCTTTTTCAAATGTTTTGTGCTGAAAATTACAGGGAAACTAAAAATATAAGTGCTAAAGAAACTCTTTTGCTGTTTTCCAATCATGGCATTTTTGAATTTCTATATGAAAATTTTGAAATGCTGCACACACAAGATACAGAGTATATATTAGATACTATAATAACTTATATCAATAAAAAGGCATGAAACTATATCACGGCTCAACAGTTACCGTCAAATCCCCTAATATACAGAAAGGGCGTAAAGCTACTGACTTTGGAAAAGGATTCTATACGACAACTAATTTTGAACAGGCTAAGAAGTGGGCAATACTCAAAAGAAATCGGGAACATGGTAAAAAAGCGGTCGTTTCAGTTTATGAAGTCCCCGATAATATTCTTGATAGAGAGTTTTCAGTCCTTCGATTTGATGGGGCTACAAAAGAGTGGCTGGAGTTTGTAGTTAATAACCGCAGAGGAAAAGGAAAAAACAGCTATGATTTAATAATGGGACCCGTTGCCAATGACCAGTTATATGCAACAATCCGGCTTTATGAACAAGGTGTTGTTACGGCTGATGCAGCGATTGAAATGCTAAAGACCCATAAGCTTTTTAACCAACTTTCATTTCATACAGTGAAAGTTATTCCATTATTAAAATTCACAGAATCTATTGAAGTATAAATCATAAAACTATAATGAACCATGAATAAAGAAATGAGCTTGGATGTTGCGCTCGACATTATCGGGACACTCCGCATGATGAAGATAGATGAAATATCAGAAGAGAAGGATGAAAACAGAAAAAAAATACTGCAAAAAGAACTTTCTGTTCTCAACACAGAAGAAAAAATAGCAAATGGATTGTTGCAGTTTGAAGTTTCTGAAAATGTGCGCTTATCAGTCATGGATAAGATACAAAACTATTACGCACCTAAATTGAAAGCATATTATGCAACGCTATGAAGTAGAAGCCATCTTTGAACAAAAAAAAGATGGCTTATTTGAGGACATCAATATATCATCACAAAAGCCTATTGCTATAATCTTAGGTGGACAACCAGCTTGCGGAAAAAGCACTCTTATAAATGTTGCAAAGAAAGACCATCCTAACTTAGATTTTCTCACTGTTAATGGTGACCTTTACAGACAGTTTCACCCCAATAAGGAACTAATAAAAGACCCTATTAAATACCCCATTGAAACCCAGATTTTTTCTAGCGTTTTTACAGAAAGACTAATAGAAGAAGCCATTAAACGGAAATGCAATATTATTATAGAAGGAACTATGAGAAATCCAGATGTACCTTTAAAGACAGCACAAAAATTTAAAGATGCAGGATTTAGAGTTGAAGCATATATTATTGCAGCCCCCAAGGAGTTTACCCAACTAGGACTTTACAACAGGTATCAAGAAGAAGTACTAAGTAAAGGACAAGGACGATTAGCCGATATTGATTCACATAACAAAGCCGTAAATGGACTAATGAAATCTGCAAATCAATTATACAGTGATAAGGCTGTAGATAAGATTTCTATCCACACCTACTTAGCGAAAGAAAGAATTAAAGATTTCAATCTAGTAAATGGTGAATGGAGTTGCAAAAGTATGCCATCTATTTTTATAGATGAAAGTCGTTCAAAACAGATGAAGAATAAAGAAATACTTAACACTAACATTCAAAGAGGAAAAGAGCTTATTGAATCCGTAACGAATCCTGAAGTAAAAAAAGGAATGAAAGAAGCTCTGTCACAACTTCAATCTTCACTAGAAAAAGTTCAAAGACAAGAAAAAGGATTAAAAAAAGGTTTCTTCTGATTCTTCCAAAAAGAGAGGACTGGCTTTTCCAATCCTCTTTTTCTATTTATTTGCGTCTTAACTCATTATCTATTTGCTGTGAAATTTGTCCTTTAACGGTTCTGATTACCTCATTAATATAATCAAGAATTGGCTTAGGGTCTATAGTTTTATCTTTGTATTCCATTTGAAAATGTAAGTGTTCTCCTGTGCTGCGCCCGGTACTTCCACTAATGCCTATTGGTTGCCCAGCTTCAACAGCTTGTTTCGCATTTACAAGCACACTGTATAAATGCCCATAGATAGAAGTAAAATCACCATGACGCACTTCTACATAATTGCCCAACCCTTTATTTTTTCCTGTTTTTACAACCATTCCCGGCATTATCGAATAAACATAGTCGTTGTTGCCTTTAAGGTCTATCCCTCTATGATTTGCTATTTTTCCAGTAAATGGGTCTTTTCTTTTACCATAATGGGAAGTTATCACCATTGAATCAATGGGCAAAGATAAATACCTTCTTTGCTTCCAGTATGCAAGTCGTTCTGTAGTCAAAGCATCATTGACGACAACAGCCTTTTCTTTTTCTTCTATCAATTTATTTTCTGTCGTTGCTAATACAGGTTCCGCTTTAGGAATATCCTTTTTCTGTAATACCGTATTAAACTGACAGTAGCCATTCACTGAAAAAAACAATGAATAAGTAAAAAACATGATAAATTTATTCTTCATATTGATATTTTTATTACTTTTGAGCAAAAATATACATTACATGGATAAAAAGCAAGCTATTTTTAATGAAAATGATATTCCATATAAAGAATTAGAACTAATAGGAATATCAAAAAAACAGATATGGTCTTTGGATAAGGCAAATATCACAGCTCTATTATCTGGAAAGAGAACCAGTTTACTAGACCTTTCTTTTCACGATAATAATGGAGAAGAAATAAGTATGAAAGGAAAAATAAGTTTGTACTGGAAAGATAGCAACAATGCTGGCGTTAAAGTTCATCCAGTCAGACCAGAAATAATGAATGATATAAACCTTAAACCAAAGGAGTTAGAACGACTTCAAGATAACGAGATAATAACAAAAACTATTAACAATGAAAAATATCTCGTACAATTAGACCCTGAAACAAACGAATTGCTTAAAACAAAAATCAAAAGTATTTCAATACCTTCAAACATAAAAGGTGTTGAGCTGGATAAGCAACAAAAGGAAACTCTAAAATCAGGTAAGGAATTAATTTTGAATGTTGACAAAGAAAAAATTGCCATAAGATTAGATTTAAATAATCCAAGA
The DNA here is from genome assembly GCF_003602895.1 of Bacteroides sp. AF29-11. Classification (NCBI taxonomy): domain Bacteria; kingdom Pseudomonadati; phylum Bacteroidota; class Bacteroidia; order Bacteroidales; family Bacteroidaceae; genus Bacteroides; species Bacteroides sp. AF29-11. The sequence continues at coordinate 26,300 of NZ_QTLY01000013.1, read as the reverse complement.
GGAATAAAATTCCTAGACTTCGAGCAGAAACAGAAAATAGCTTATGACCGGCATAACCCACAAATTATAGGAACTATTCATACTGATAAAAACAGAAATGAATATATAGAATACATGAAAGGACAAAAAACAACACTTGGAAATGAATCGCAATCTAAAGTAGAACATAAATTCAAATTATAAAATGGAAGAAAAGAAAAAATTTGAAGCTTTGCAATATAGTTATGAAAATGCCGGACAATTCCGAGCAATAGCAGCAATTCTTGGATATTCAGAAGAATATCGGAATGGTGATATTACCTTTTCCAAAGGTAATGAAACATATACTTATCCACTGAATACACTTAAACTTGGCAATTTAGGAGATAATAGAGAATCTTTATTAGAGCAATCTAAAGAAAGAATAATCAGTTTCTTTGATAAAGAACAAGCTAGCAATAATTTCCAAGAATATAGCCAATATTTACGAGAAAACCACAATGTTGCAATTATAAAATGGGATGATATAAAACAAGGTACTAACAAGAATGAAGGATATAAAGACGGATTTACAGTCATTGACCTTGAAAATAAAATTGCATATAAAGGAGAAGACCTTTATCGATATGCTTATGAACAAAACCAAACCCTAGATGGTAAAGGTTCATATGTTGATATAGACTGGAACAAGTTTAATGAAGTAGGAGTTAAACCGGAAAATTTAAGCCCCGAAGATATTGCAAACATCAAAAATGGGAAAAAAACAGGTATGCTAAATTTTTCCATTGAAGATACTCCCGGTAATAGAACACTTCTAGACAATGAAAAAGTGTCTTATAAAACAGAAAATGGAAAACTCCATTTTGAGGGGAAAGCAACAACTCTTAAATATATAACAGCCGAGAATACACCTGAAAATAAATCTAAATTAAAAACCAACGAAATTGATTTCAAAGAAGAAGGTAAACGCATCAAAATTGATGGTATCAATGCTAGAAAACTAGCAATCGCAGCTATTACAGTAGTTTACCCAATCGCTGGGATTGCTATCTTGCTCATTCCTAAACGACAAGAAATAAAAAATGATTTATCCTTTACTAAGGATGAAATAAAAGCCCTAAAAGCTGATAATGTCGTAGTAAAGACTAATTCAAAAGGAGAAAGAACATTGCACCAACGTGACAAAGATACTAATGAGATAGTATCAATAAAAGCAAAAGACATTCATATTCCCCAAAAACTTGGAGGAATAGAGCTTACTCCTATGCAGCAAGAAAATCTCAAAAATGGAAAAGAAATTACCATTGTAAACGAGGAACTAAACAAAGCTGCAAAAGTAAAACTAGATTTGAATGCCAGAAATGGATTATCAATCAAAGATGCAAATACTATAGAAATTAAAGCGACTGAAAAGAAAGAACAAACAATAGGGAAAGAAAGATATATATCTGATAAAGAAAGATTAGAGTTTGTAGCCCAAAAAGGAGCTAAAGGGATTGATGAAATTTTTAAAGATAAACCCACCGAAATGGCTGCCTTTTTAGAGAAACATAAACTTTCTAAAGATTATGCTTCTTACAAGGAAGTAGAAAAAACATATTCCAGCTCTAGGGAAGCTACTAAACAAACTGTCGGAGAACAAATATCTACCCAAATGGATAAAATAGATAGTTCTATTAAAGCAACAGCGAAGCAAGAAGCATCTATTCTCGGATATGGTAGAACCTACGGAAAAAATAATGATACTCCAACAATGAAACTATAATATTATGCTAACATTTGACGATTATAAGGCTAAAATATCCATCATTCAAATACTTGAAGATTTAGGATATAAACAAGACATTAGCAAAGGAAAGGTTTCGCCTGTTTTTAAACTGACAGACGGAGCAGGTAACAAGTTGGATGAAATCATCATCAAGAATCCTCATAGTGTACAAGAACACTACTATGATAGGAATTATAAAGGTGGAGATTTAATTCAGTTCATCAAAAATCATATTAACGACTTCCCACAATTCCAACATCAAAATACATTTGTGCGAATCAATATGATTTTAGGACATTACGCAAATGAGCCTTATAGTCCTAAATATGAAGCATTCAAAGTTGTAAAAGCAGAAAACAAATCTTTTGACAGAGATAGATATAAAGAATTTCCTACTACACTCGCTGATTTAAGATTTCTCACAAATGAAAGAAATATAAATCATCAAGTCGTAGAAAAGTTTCTACCATTTATCACAAGGGTTAAAGACTTACAAGGAAACGGCAATTATTATAATATAGGTTTTCCCTATATTAATCCAAAAGATAAAGACAACAAAGTAACAAATTACGAATTAAGAAACTATGGATTCAAAGGAATGGCTGCCGGAGGTGATAAAAGTAACTCGCTTTGGATTGCTGATTTTTGCCCACACCCCCAAATGGCAAAACATATATACTTTGCAGAATCCGCTTTAGATGCTATGAGCTTCTATCAGCTCAATGCTAACAAAATCAAATTAGAAGAAAGTGTTTTTTGTAGTGTAGGAGGGTACATTTCAGTTAATCAAATAAAAAACACTTTATTGCGATACCCACAAGCTAAAGTACATACCTGTTTTGATAATGATTTAAACGGTAATTTGTATGACATTAAAGTGTCTGGAATCATTAGTAATACAGAAATGACAATAAAAGAAAATAAAGATGATGTGCTGTTTAAAACTAAGGGTAGAGAATTCACTATTAACAAAAATGACGTTTCACTAGAAAGTTTTAGGGAAAAAAGCAAAATAATAGCTCCTATGATTTCTCATAAAGCAGAAAAAGCAAAAGATTTCAATGAAATTCTAATGAAACAACATGAACAAAAAAAAAGTATTAAGTTATGAATGATGGAACAAACATAGCTTCTGATGATATTATATTAAAGCCTAAATTCCGATATTGGTTAATGAAGAATTTCCTTTTAATCACATTAGCGATTTTCGTATTCATTTTTAGTAAATATATAAGAGAACATGAATTATTAAAATTTATCAGTGGAACGATATTAGTATTGTTGATATTTATAATTTTCTACAGATATATTTCAATGTTACTTTGTACAAAATGGATTATAACTAGAGAGCAAATAAAAATATATCAAGGAGTGCTTTCAAAAAGGATTAACTACATAGAATTATATCGTGTATATGATTATGAAGAAAAGCAAAGTTTTATCCAGTCTTTAATAAACAACACCAATATCTACATTTATTCTGGCGATAAATCAACACCAGAACTACTGATGAATGGTCTTAAAGCTAATAGTGATATAATTCAAACCATCAGAAATAGAGTAGAAGAACAAAAAAAGAAAAAAGGAATATATGAATTTACAAACAGATAATGATATGAAAAGAGTGCTTTTATTTTTTTCCCTAATGTTACTGTTAGGCAACATAAAAGGACTAGCACAATCTATTGTCATTGACCCGGTAATGATTGGAACATTGGTTTATTCCCATCAGGAGCAACAAGGTGTATTGAAAGACATACAAAGTGAGGAAACAAAAATCCGCAACTTTCAAATTTTAATCCAACAAAAAATGAATCAAATTCAATCCTTACAGGAGAAGACATACAACTATCTTTCTACAGTTAATGCAGTTGTGAAAAATGGAAAAGATATTATTTATGCTTCAACCTTAGCTAGAGACATAGCTAAATACCAATCCGAAGCAGCTAAATATGCAGTTGGAGACCCTAAATTATTAACCATAATTGCAAAAACAGAGTATGAGCTTATCAGTCGAAGTGTAGATTTAATGATATACATAAACAATATAGCATTGCAAGGCGGTGAAAAAAATCTTATGGATAATAAGCAAAGGATAGATTTATGTATTCATGTGGTCAATGAACTTAGACGAATGCGAGGACTTGCATACGCTGTATGCCGACAAATGAAATCCGCTAAAAGGGCTGGAGTACTAAAAACACTTGTACCCGGACAATTTAAATATGTAAATAGTGGGAAACAAAAAGTAGATAATATTTTAAACGGTATTAAATGGATTAGTAAAGGAGGATATTAAATGGATAATGATACAATCAAAGATTTAGGCTTATGCCCTATTTGCCAGAAAGGACACATAATGAAAGGCAGTTTAGGATATTCCTGTAATTACTTCAAAAACATGAATGACAAATGTACATTTAATATTTATCATTCATATTGGGGAAAAGAGATTACAGAAGAAATAGCCAGGCAATTAATAACAACAGGGAAAACAGATATATTTCATGACTTCCATAATAAAAAAGGAGTTCCTTTTTCTGCATATCTGACTATCGAAAATGGAATCGTTATTCCTTCTTTCGTAAATGAAGTATTAGAAACTCCGTGTCCTGTGTGTGGTAGAGAAATTGAAATTTTACTAAATGGATATGCTTGTAAAGGGTATTCACAAAAGGACAAGGACAACAACAGAGTTTGTAACCTCTATATACCCAAAACTATTGCACAAAGAGAAATACCATTGGAAGCAGCAGAAATACTTGCCAGAGGAAAAAAAACACCGTTTATGACTGGATTTAAATCAAGAGAAGGAAATGATTTTTCTTCACGGCTGGTTCTAACAGAGAACTTAGATATTTCTTTTGACAATACATTGTGTAAGTGTCCTAAGTGTGGAGGAAACTTATATATAAACAAAAAAGCCTATAATTGTTCCAACTATAGAAATGAAGCCATAAAATGTGATTTTGTCATTTGGCGTGAAATGTCAGGACGTTCTATAACTCCCGAAGAAGCAATAGAACTTTGCGAGAAAAAAGAAACACCTGTGTTAACTGGATTTCATGATAAAAACGGGCAACCGATGGAAAGAAAGCTTGTACTGAACGATGATTTTAAAATAAAACTAATATGAAAATAGAATTTATAATTTATAGCCATTTTTTTAAAGAGAGAGGAATGAAGGTAAAGGGTGATTGGAATTTTCCGCATCTTCCAAGGATAGGCGAAGAAATTTCACCTCACATTATAATGTTTCAGAATGAATTTACCTATCAAAATTTATTAGAATATCTAACAGATGAAGCTAAAAGTGATTTTAATAAATTCAATGATGGTGAAGATGATTTAGAAGGGAATTTTAAAGCATGGGTATATGATGTTATCTGTGAGGTCAATATAGTTGAATCAATACATTATAGACCAGATACAGAAGACTATACCCAAATTATTCCTGAAATTTGTTTAAGTGATTTAAGTAATTAAATATTATTGATATGCAAATGAATAAGACTGATTTAATCAAAATGGTTGCTGAAAAGGCAAATAAACCAACAAAAGAAGTAGCAGAAATAATTGATAGTTTTTTCAAAGAATTATCTCAAAATCTAAGAGAAAAAGATGTTTCTATAAAAGATTTTGGTACTTTCAAAAAGATTATTCAGCCAGCTCGGATAGCTAGAAATCCGGCAACTGGAGAACCTGTAGAAGTTCCAGAAAAGGAAGTTGTTAAATTTAAGCCGTCCAAAAATATACTAAACATGAAATGGCTATGATAGAAATAAACATCCATATTCCTATAGATGGTGTGAACAATATTTCTATACCAATCCAATTACCTGTAGTTCCAAGGGTTGGAGAAAAGATTTATCTATCTGACAAACAAATAAATAATTTGATAAGTCTATTAGAAGAAGAATATTACCACAATCCACAAACAGAAGAATGGAAAGAATCAATAAGACGGTTCACCAATATTGAGGAAGTAGCATATAATGCTGCAAATGGAACGATACACATTGAATTATCAACTATTTAAAAGAAACAATATGAAAAAGTATTTATCATTAGTAATGATTGGTTTAAGCCTTATGTTGTCTGGATGCAATAAAGACGATAACAACGACCCTGATACTCCACCTACAGGAGATACAGGAAAAGTACGTTATGAAGCTACCGTAAGCGACCCAGAAAATTTCAAACTTCTAATACATTATACAGTAGGAGTAGATATTTCTTCCGAAGCTCCCGAAGAAGCTGCCAAAGAAACTATTGTAGAAAGTCCATTCACATTTGAGCAAGAAGCCAAACAAGGAACATATTTATGGCTATCTGCCTACCCTATACCTAAAGATGAAGAAAACCTTGAAAATTTACAGCTACCTAAGACAGTCGAAGTAAAAATTTTTATTGATGATAAGCTGCATAAGTCTAACAGTGGTGAAAATTATGCAATGGTTCAACATATATTCGGACAGGAAAATTACCAGTAGAATTGATACCTTTTCTGCCTGCACTGGAGAGAAACCGGGAAGGTATTTGATACCGTACTTTTCCGGGTTCTGCCCGGCATGGACGATAAGAGAACATTATTATGATACCAAAAAATAAAAACCAATACCACTCTCACTGCATAAAAGAGTGGTATTTTCATTTGAATTAATAAAATGAAAGACCAAAAAAGATTATTACACAAGTGCCTATTAGAAGACATTCCAGCTTTTGTAATATGCGGAACAGATATTTGTTCCGTCCAAGCAATGGAAGCATATTACCAGATAGCAGTAGAAAAAGGTTGCAATAGCAATTTTTTAGAAGACTTGAAATTAGCTATAGAAGATTTCAAGGCTTTTCAATGTGAGGAACCTGAAAAAGTTAAAATACCCGATTAAATCATGGAAGAAAGCAAAGAATTACAAAAACTATATGGATTCATGCAAGCATTCATTTATATAACTGTTTGCATAGAGATTCTACTATTTGTTCATTTTCCCTTTAGTGAACAAATTATGCCCTTATTATCAAAAATGGCAAAAATTCCTATCTATTCTAATATTCTTTATAGTAAACTATTTACATTCTTTATTATAATGGTTACTTGCATTGGAACACGTTCAAAAAAGGATTTAGAATTAGACCCGACTAAACAAATCATTTTTCCTTTAATCTTTGGATTCATAATGTTCTTTGGAAGTATATGCTTTCTTTTCTTTAAAGAAAAAGGAGAAACTAGTTTAGAATGGTATAATATAGCTTACATTATACTATCAATAATTGGAGCGACATTAATAAATTCAGCTCTAGATAACATTTCCAAACGTATTAAATCAAACTTTATGAAAGATAGATTTAATATAGAGAATGAAAGCTTTGAACAATCTAAAGACAAGGTAGAAACAGAATTCTCTGTCAATATTCCGATGAAGTTTTTCTACAATAGAAAGTGGCATAATGGGTGGCTGAATATATGTAACTGTTTTCGTGGAACTTTCGTAATAGGAACGCCTGGAAGTGGTAAATCTTTTTCTGTTATAAATTCTTTTATAAGACAACATTCAGCTAAAGGATTTGCAGAAGTTGTTTACGACTTCAAATTTCCTGAACTTGCCAAAATTGCATATTATAATTATCAAAAGAACAAGCAATTAGGAAAAATACCAAGTAATTTCAAGTTCAATGTCATTAATTTTTCTGATATTGAATATAGTAGAAGAATAAACCCATTGAAACGAGAATATATAGAAATCCTAGCAGATGCAACAGAAACGGCAGAAGCATTATATGAGAGTTTACAAAAAGGCGACAAAGGAAGTGGAGGTAATAGCGATTTTTTTAAAACATCAGCAGTAAACTTGTTAGCAGCTTCTATTTATTTTTGGTCTAGATACGAGAATGGCAAATATTCAGATTTACCGCATGTACTGGCTTTCCTTAATCAAGAATATGACGTACTTTTTAAAGTCCTCTTTTCCGAACCTGAATTAAAATCACTAGTTTCCCCATTTGAAGCTGCATATAAATCAGGAGCAGTGGACCAATTAGAAGGACAGATGGCAAGTCTAAAAGTACAGTTATCAAGACTGGCTACTAAAGAATCTTTTTGGGTATTTAGTGGCAATGATTTCAATTTAAAAGTATCAGATAAAAAAGACCCTAGTTATCTTATCATTGCAAATAACCCTAAAACACAAAGCATGAATAGTGCTTTAAATGCACTTATCATTAACCGATTAACTAGACTTGTCAATACAAAAGGTAACTACCCTACTTCAATCATAGTAGATGAATGTCCCACATTATATTTTTATCAACTTGCAACACTACTTTCTACTGCACGTAGCAATAAGGTTTCAATTTGTTTGGGATTACAGGAACTACCGCAATTAGAAGAACAATACGGCAAAGCTACCGCAAAAACTATAACTTCTATTATAGGTAACACTTTATCCGGGCAAGCTAAAGCTCCTGAAACTTTAGATTGGCTACAAAAACTATTTGGAAAAGTTAAGCAAGTAAAAGAAGGTGTTACTATCAGAAGAAACGAAACAACAATTAATATGAATGAACAAATGGATTTTGTTATCCCGGCATCCAAAATATCTTCATTACAAGCTGGTACATTAGTAGGGCAAGTTGCATTAGATTTTGGACAAGAAGATAATTTTCCAACAGCGATGTACCATTGCAAAACCAATTTAGATTTAAAAAAAATTAAGAAAGAAGAAGAAGCCTACAAAGAACTGCCAAAAGTATATAACTTTGGGACAGCAGATAATAGAGAGAAATTACTGCAAAAAAACTTTAAGAGAATATACGACGAAGTAGAAACAGTAATAGAACAATATGTATAACATTACATTACCAATTTTAGGCACAAGGTTAAAGCAAATCCGAGAGCATATAGGATATTCCCAAGCTCAATTAGCAGAACAGCTGAACTGTAAACAAAATGCGATTTCAAATCTTGAACTAGGAAAAGGGGGCAGCCTAAAACTTTTATTTCAAGTGCTGAATTTTTATTCTAACTATGTTTTTATAGATTTAATATTTAGTGAAAAGTTTTATCTGATTTCTAATACAGAAGAAGATGAAGCGCAAAAAGCCAATTATAATTCTGTTATAATAGAAATTATAAGACAATCAGAAAAAAACTATGAGGATGCTATGTCAAACGCTAAAAAAGAGCTAGAAGCTAATCTTCAAAAAGCCATCAATTTATTACAGCCCTAATAAAATAAAAGAGAGTACAAAATACTCTCTTTTATTTTCCAATATTACTTTAAAGAATTTGTGATACCTATTCTTTTGGAGTTCTGGCACTGATGGGCGTATATAGCATGATGAAATGATACCGAATTATCGTCCCTGGTACACCCTGAAGAACTCCTTTTTGATACCAAATACAAAAAGCTGCTGGAAGCCGGACACAAAGAATTGATACCATAAAACTATAGGGAAAAAGAAGAAGGACAAAATGCCATATTATATATAAATAATATGAATATGTGATTAATATCCTTCACTCCCCGAAACCCAGAAAGAGCAACACGAGAATCTTCTTTTCCCTATGTCCATTTCATAAAAATGATACCAGTATAATAACAAATACTTATAATATGAAAAGAGAGCATCCAAATACATACCTTTTAACAATACAATCGAAATCAATCTATCCTATCTAATTCTATTATAGCTACTTTCTCTTTATCTGGACTTGCTTCATTTTGTATAAGAGTTATATGTTTTTGGGTATAGCTTTTAATAACCCAAGGAGCACCACCTAAATATAAAGCATTGCTATTAAATATGATATATTTTCCTTCTATTTTGTAAGTAATATCAATTTCATCGTAACTTTCCCAATTTACTTTCCCCGATTGAGTATCTATAAATTGCATACCTACTCCCATATTGGGAACTACCCAAGCATCACAACGACCTGTACCACGCCATGAGGTTTGATATAGTTTTTGGGGAGTAAGTTCTCCTATTTGTACCTCTGGATTTTTATCATCACAACTTGTAAAACTTATGTTTACTAAAAATAATGCCCAAAGCATTAATAAGCAAGATTGTTTAAAATAATGTACCATGTATTAAAATAGATTATATTAATATAAATACCAGACTTCAAAATTACAATCCTATAATTGTGTATAGATTTGCTAATGTTGCTATTGAAATCTGTTTTTCTACTAAATTAGAAGCCCATGAACTAAGACCATATACTTCCAGCAAACTCTCATCTCTTTCATCTGCAAAAAATGAAAAACAGAGTTTGGTAGTTGGGTCGTATAAATATTCCATATTAGTTGCCTCATGATAGTACTTACAGAAACCTTTTTCATTGAAGTTCTCCAAAACCATACATAGCGGAGAACGCATTTGAGGATTAATACGCTTTCTAGTATTATAACTTATCTGAATATCAGAGCTGAAATACCTTGATATTTCTGCCGATATAATTTGGGCTTTTTTGATAAAAACATTATCATCTTCATTTTGCCTTAATTCCGCATCCGTAGCATTACTTTTACTCAATACTATTTGGTCACCCTGTCTTGTTGTTAACACAGCAGCTACATCATATAAACTTTCTCCCGAAGCAGATGTCTTTGTCAATACTCTTGCAATCGTAATAGACGGAGTATAAAGTCTTGTAACAGGAAGAAGAATTTCCTTAGAAGTATCATCAAAACGTCTTTGAAAGTTTCTTTCCAGTACAAAATCCGACATTGGATATAATCCTTCTTCTATTAAATCAATCACTGTATGATTTTTTGAATCATTTAATGATTTTCTCCAAGATTGCAAGTTTATATTTATGTCTTTAAGTGCCATTGTAGTATTCACTACACCTGTTTCATCTTGAATACCACCCAATGTTTTTACACGTATAAATATATCTTGTCTTTTGTAAACTGTAGAATCAAAAGTACCATCCTTTCCATTAAATCCGAACGACCCATTAAGTGAATCACCTTTATATACAAGTGAAGCATTAATATTTTTCTCTAAGGATTTAGTTTTCTGTTCAACATTCGTATTTGAATCCGCATTACCCATATATTGCGCAAAAGCTCTTCCACCTGTATAATAACCAACAACAACAAAATCTCCATATGAATCAATGATAGATGATATAGGAGAGGTATATAAATTATTAATAAAAGACCTTCTTAAAAACTGCCTTGCAAACACTTTATTAGAACCATTGGAACTTAACAAGGTAAATTTGCCATGAGCAAACAATATATTCATTTCCCCATAAGCTTGTTCTTTTGATTCATTAATAAAAGTTCTAAATGTTTCGGTTGTCGTTTTCTTTTTCCCTATAGAAAAAAATCCTAGATTTAAAGAAAATCCACTTTTCACAGTTTTACTTATTGATGAAAAATGCGTATAATTATTAAAATCATAATAAGCAAACGATGACTGGTCGTTCCAGTTAGGATAATTTTCATCAATATATGATTCATCATATTCTTTTAGAGATTCAATATCAAGTATGGAATGCGTAAAGTTATCAAAATCACTTGGTATATAATTCCCCTTAAGCAATTTATAACCATAACCTAGATATTTATCAGTTCCCCCAATCATCTCACCACTTCTTGTCAACTCTTCATCAAAAGAAGGTTGTCCTGTAATAACATCTGGAAGAGATGGATTACGTTCTTGAAGAATCACATCATCACATGAATAATCAGTTTCAACCACTGTATTTTGCTGTGCGCATAAGTTCAAATCCTCTGAACAAGCTATAAACAATGGAGCTATAACAGATAAAATTATTATATATAATATTGATTTCATAATCTTTTCTTATTGCAGATTATTATTAGATAAACTTTTCATATATTCTTCTAAAGGAATTGTTACTATTTCGTCTGGTTTTGCCTTTGATGTAGTATTTATTATTCCATACCAAGAACCTTTAAATTTAACTTCTCTATCATTAGCCTCATTTCCATTACGATAAGTCATAGTAATAGTATAGTCAGCCTTTACACTATATTTCTTTAAATAAGTCGTTACTTTAATTAAAGATGGCTCATCAACTTCTACCGGAATAGTCACCGATAATGTTTTAGGTATCTCATACGTTGTGGAAGTATAAGGAGCTCTAGGCAAAAATATTGTTGAATCAGGCATTTCCCCACTACTAAAATTGCCAGGGGCAATAAATTGCCCGGCTATTATTGCAGGACGTAAAAACATTTGTTCTTCATTTGCCATTGGAATTTTCAAAGCTCCTTTTTCTGTATAACAAGAAGTATCTTTTACATCTTTTTTTGCATAAATTGTAATATTTGATGGTCCAGCAACTGCTCCTGTCTGACCATTTGAATACACAACAACAGGGTCTAATTCCGTCACTACAGCTTTAGGTTCAAATGCTATTTCTTTTACTTTAAATTTATCCTGAAACTCTAATAGAAACTCTTGCTGTGGTTGCTTATTATATTTTGCATACCCTACCTGCCCATTACTCTTTACTTCTATAGAATAATTAAACACACTCCAAGGATTATTGGGGTCTGCCGTTCCTAAATATGTCTGATTTTCAATATTAAAATATCCTTTATATGTTGATGGTATAAGGTCCCAACTTCCAGAACTTATATCTTCCGAGTCCCAAACAAAAACAAGTTTATTGTTTGGGTCATTGTTATATTGACCACAAACCAATGGCTTATTATAAGACTTTGAATAAATCAAATATGGTATTCCACTACTAGGTGGCAAAATCTTTAAATAGAATTTTGAAGAACTATAAGCTGAAAGTATCAATTCTTTTCTCATTCCTTGAGTAGAAAGATAAGGCTGTCCAACCACTCCACCTCCTCTGACTTTCAACGCAAAAGGAAGCTCTCTAACAGCATACATATTTGATGAATAAAATTCATCTGTCTCAGGATAATAAGAATAAGATTTCGTTTCTGGCTTTTTTTTAAACTCATCTATATTAGAAAACAGACTCACAGAGTCAGCAACAGAGATAGCTCTTGACTGGATTGAACTTTCTGATGTTTCCGAAAAATCATATAAAAGTTCAGAACTTTTTTCACAAGAGACAAGACCAATAGTCATTGCTCCTACCAATAATTGACTTACGCCCCAAAAAGAATAGAATTTTTTTTTCATAAATATAGTTTTAAAATTATGTCCTTAGAAACAAATACACAATAGAGTTCACGTAGATTTACTTTCTGACGCACGCGAATACGCCACATATACAAAAGGACGAAGAGAAAACAAATCCATGATGCCAAAAACTTTTAGGTAAATATATAAATAGCTCTTACAGCATATTACGTTAAGAGCTATTTATCCCAAAAAGTCAGTTATATTTTACTTAATTTCCCGAAAGACTTAGCCAAAGACGAACTGTTCTTTTAGCCTTATTCTGTTCTCCTTCTAGAATCTTTGCATCACCTTTCTTATAGCTTATTTTTAATTGAGAATCAGTCTGTATAGCATCATATAGAGGAAGCAAAAAGAAATTATCTTCATCTAAAAGTTTTTCCATTATTAACGGAATAATATTTTTACCCATCGCTTGCATTTCTTTAAACTGTGGTAATGTTGTATAAGCGAGAGTACTTGAACTATATTTAGTTTGTGGATTTATTGAAATTTCTTCGTTCCATGAATTAAACAAATCGTTAAACTTAGTCTTTACCTCACAATTAATATTTGCAGCTTTATCAATGACAGCTTGTTTTTCTGCATCAGAAAGTTCAATATCTTCTTGTGCTATCTGTTTTGCAAGTTCCTTTATCTCCGACATATCAGTCTTTGTTCTACTCTCGATAAAAGAAACCAAAATTCTACCATACAAAGTGCCAGATAGCTCACTCCTTTTATGGGTAATACGCAAATAACGCCCAAGTTTTGACTCCCAAGTACCGCTACTATATACAACACTTCCATGAGTCATATCTATACTACTTGTTCCCCAACCATCAACAGTAGCATTGCTACCTTCTGTACTAGTCTGTTCATAATTACAAGACGAACCATATAAAGTTTTAGCATTTTTATACTGTTCTATAAAATCATTGTAAAAAGATTCTGGGTCAATCCATTTGTTAGTTATCCCCATAGAATAAGCAATACAATTATATGTACCTGTTGCTTCTCCTGTTACAGAAATATTATTTACATCTAAATTTGGGAAATCCTTTTTAAGATTATCCTTTTCCGCTTGTGTAGGAACCCTTCTCATAGAAGCAGCTCTAGTAGTAAGTTCGTTTGGATTGGCATTATCCTCCACAGAACCAATCTCTTCGTTTTGCTGACAAGCAATAAGACTAAAAGAGAAACCTAATAAAATTAAAATTTGTTTTCTCATAAAACGATATTTTTAAGTTAGTAATTATTCAGCAAATGCATTTGCATATCGCAAATATACAATACAAATTGTATATAATATAAGAATTATATTGTTTTTTCCACTGTTAATGCTTAAAAACATAATATATTTGCTATTTTTGCAATATACAATCTAAATTATACTAATATGGAAAAAACTTATCATTCATTAAAAGACTTTGAACTATCCTATGGGAAAAATGCTATTGAGAGAGCAAATGATTTCCAGCAGTACATTGAGCAACTAAATGATTTCGGATGTAAAAGCTATTGGATAACTTCACATACAGGTATCGGTTCAACAATGGCAATTGAAGGCTTCAACGAACCTGTTATTGCATTTATTTCTAATGATTATTTAGGTATGTCACAAAGAGAAGAAACTAAACAAGCAGGTATAGATGCTATAAAAAAATATGGAACAGGTGCTTGCGCTGCACAAGTAATAGGTGGTTATCTCGACATACACCAACAGCTAGAGAAAGAAATAGCTTCTTTTGTAGGACAAGAAGAAGCTATTTTATTTTCTTCCGGATTTGGAGCAAATGCCGGAATACTAAGAGCCTTATTGGGTCAAAATGATATTGCATTGATAGACCCTTATATCCACACAAGCGCAATGGCTGGACTAAAAGGAACAAATATAAAACGAATTGGGCATAACGACCTAGAATATTTGGAGAAGGTACTAAAAGAAGTCAAAGGGCAATATCAAACTAAACTTGTAATAATAGATGGTGTATATTCCCAGGATGGGGATTTGTCTTTACTTCCGGAAATTATTACTCTTTGCAAGACTTATGAAACCATGCTGATGTTAGATGATGCACATGGAATAGGAGTAATGGGAGCCAATGGCAGAGGAACAGCTGAATACTATAACTGTTTAGGTCAAATTGATATTATTACTGGCACATTCAGCAAGTCATTTGGTTGCGTAGGGGGATTTGCAGCAGCTTCGAAGAAGATAATACAATACTTGAAATTTTATGCGGACAGCAATGTGTTTTCAGCAGCCCCTACCCCACAAGTCACAGCATCCATACTAAAAGCTTTAGAGATTATAAAAAAAGAACCACAAATAAGAACCAAACTTTGGGAAAATACGAACTATCTTAGAAAACGGTTGAAAGAAGAAGGGTTCGACATAGGAAAATCTGTTTCCCCTATTTTTCCTATTATGATAAGAGATAATAAAAAGGTTTACGAAATTGCTAAAATGTTGCAAGAAAAAGGTATCTTTACAATTGGAATTGTATATCCGGCTGTAAGAACCAAAGAAGCAAGATTAAGGGTCAGCGTTCTTGCCACGCATAAACTTGAACAATTAGAATCTTTAGTCAATACTCTTAATGATATAAATAAGAACATAAAAATAAAATAATAATGAAAGAAAGGAGAAAGCGAAGAAGTGCCAAAGACATAAAGGAAAGCATTATTAATGCGGCAACCCATTTAATTGAAACTGAAGGATTTTCTAATCTAACAGTTACAGGTATTATGCGACAAGCTGAAATTGAGCCTGTACAATTCTATAACAGATATGATGATTTGAATAAGTTCATTGACGAGTATGTAAAAAAATACGACTATTGGTTTAGCGATATTGTAAAATCACAAAAACAATCTAGTAACGATAAAGCACTATATATGAACATTCTTGTAGGTTTATTTCAATCTTTATCAGAAAATAAAATCATGCAAGAACTTCTAAAATGGGAACTAGCTAATAACAATGAAACTAGTCAACGTACCGCTCAACTACGGGAATTGCACACGTTACCTTTATGCCAAAAATTCTCAAACATATTCTCCAATACAGATATTGACATTGTAACTATATCTGCACTAATAATAGGAGGAATATATTATCTTATTTTGCATGATAAACTTTCAACTTTCAGTGAAATAGACTTAAAAAAAGAATCTGACAAACAAAAAGTTATTAAGGCTATAAGCAAATTGTCAGACATTTTATTTACGTTTATACCTTCTTCTATTACTAAAGAAAATATTGATATTATAATAAAAATGAGAGAAGATAATATTCCTGTAGAAAAAATAGCATATTATACAGGAATCCCTAAAGAAATTATTGTTTCTATCTAAAATATCCGTCCAATGAGGAAAAACCCATTGGACGGGTCTATAGCCTAACCAAAAATCTTTTGTTTCACAAAACGACCCTTTTTCTGTACTAAAGAAAACGGTTCTTTTTTTGC
>NZ_QTLY01000013.1:0-9943 GCF_003602895.1 Bacteroides sp. AF29-11 | reverse complement strand
TGTTTCACAAAACGACCCTTTTTCTGTACTAAAGAAAACGGTTCTTTTTTTGCTTAATCAAAGAACTTATGTCGCTACGGTGTTTAGTTAACCAATCTTCCAAAATAAACGAAACTAAAGATGAAATAGGTATTTTGGCTTTAGCTTTGAGCAACCCAAACACCTCTTTTACATCTGTATCAACATATAGAACTTCCTTGCAATTATAATTTTTTCCTTTAATGTACTCTAATAAGTCCGTCAAATCCATTTCACTAGAGCCATTAAAATTAAAAACTTCCGAAGAAGTTGTTTCCATTTCTACATGAAGTGGTTCTTTCTCCTCTTCAACTTCATATTTAGCTTCTTGAATAGGAGCTTCATTTATACTACTCCCATGCAATTCTTCACCTCTTATCATTTTAGCTATTTCCAGAACACTAGAAATACCTTCATTTTGCTTTTTCCTTAATTTATCAGCCATGTGCAAATATATACAATAAATGAATAACTTTATAACAAATATCTATTAAAAGAATATTTTATTTTATTGCTCCTTCTTGAATGATATAATCATAAGCATTCTTCACCTTATCAATACACTCATTACTAATTGCTAATGTATTTATACGTTCCATAGCAACAGAAGCTGGTATTTCATCTGTAACAAAACCAACTTGCTTAAGAATATCAACTACCTGTTCTTTTGTTTCATATCTTACCGCAGTTCTCATATTGTTAGGTAAAAAGAATATTTTAGCTTTTACATTTAAATACTGTAACACTTGGATAAAAAAACCTGTACTATCCATTGTAAATTTATCGTATTTAAATGGGCATATTATTATATCCGCAGCTTTAAGAATAGTTCCCAGAGCATCATCATCAATCTTACCAGGCAAATCTATTAATAGATTTCCTTGCTCAACCTTAGTAAAATCACTAATAATTTTAGCAACATTAGATATATCGGTTTGTATAACCTCATATTTAGGTTCATTATCATAGGTCGCAATATCTTCTTTTCTTCTATCCGATAATGAACGCTGAAAATCTAAATCCAATACTAGAACTTCTTTTCCTTTTTCTACTAGATAGTTGGCAAATTGTATGCAATTAGTCGTTTTACCACAACCGCCTTTCTGATTCCCAAATAATATTATCATATCTTACTTATATTTATTAATTTTGTTGCTGTCCTCTTTTCTTTTTCCTATTAGGAGATTTATCTTGCTGTACATTTATATGCTGGCTAAGAATATCACAAATAGCATCAATCAGATTAAATCCCCTTGCCAGTTCTGAATCTTGTTCAACATTTATTCTTTCCATCTTATCAAGAGTAACTAGAGTAATCCTATCTTTACTATAGCCATCTTTTATAATATTGATTCCTAAATCATCAGTACTTACGATTACTTTATTCTTTTTATCTATTAGATAAACTAAATTATCATCTTCAACAAAAAGAATTCCTTTTTCTCTTAATGTAGAATGTAAATCTGAACTATGAGCCAAATAACTATTTATCATATCAGTATAGACAGTATTTTTTTTATCCATATGCTCTTGAATCAAAATATCATCTTTTTTCACATGATAAATTCTACTTAACAACTCGGCTTCTTTAAGTGTAGCAACATTAAATTTATTTGCTTCATACACTCTGCTATTATATCTAAGTTCTTTCAACAGTTTTTTATCAAGAACCAATAAAGCCTTATCATCACCATTTATAAATATTGTGCCATTCATTGAAAACCTATAACCGTAATCTAACATTAATTTCTTGAAACTATCCATTGTATATTTTGTTCCATCTTTCAAAAGAAGATTAATTATACTATTACAGTGTTCAACTTTTGCTTGTTTATTAGGCTCTACTAAAAGTTCCTTCAAATCCATAACTTCCCCACCTTTCAAAACTCTCTTATTTCTATAATCAATTAATGTATATCCATAAGGTTTAGTATGTCCTTTTCCTGTATGAAAGACTAAATTTATACCAAACTTATCTTTCATCAAAGTTTGAAGTTCTGTATAGGAAAGTCCTTGCTTATATTTAAATAAAAGAGCTGTTATCTGTTTTCTTCTTTCTTCATCAGGTGTATATTGTTTAGCTTTATCTTTTATCTGCTCTAATTGAATTGAAGCGTGCTTTTCACCACCCTTATACAAAATTAATAATCCATCCTTTTCTCTTAATTTCCATCCTGATTGTTCAAGTAACAACTTATATTGCTGCACTGTAGAAAAAGAAAACTCCATGTATTTTGAAATATCATCTTTAGCCTTCAAAGCTAAATCAACATTCATTATTTGATTTATGACTTTCTGTGAGCGCACAGCTTCCATATTATCTTTTACCTTCTGTCCGTTCTTCTGTACTCGTGTAGAAACAATATGTACATGATTATTTTCTGTATCAGAATGAAAATATATCATATAAGGATTATTTCCATAACCCATTTTATTTATATATTGCAAAGCTACATTTTTCAAATCCTCTGCCGAATATTCACGCCCCTTACATGAAATCACTGCATGAAATTGTTTTGCCTTGACCGCTGGATTAGTCCTACAGACAGATTCCATATAAGCTATATAATCCGACTTCTTCAAATTATCTGGATTCATAGCAAAATTTTCTGCAACAAGAAGTTCACTCTTGCCTTCCTCATTCTTTCGCTCATTATAATCAATACCAGCGAAAGAAGTTGCCGCTTTTAAAACTACTACTACCATATTTATAACTTCACACCGCAAATATACAAACAAATATTCAATAAAAGAATATTTCAATATAATTTATTCATACAATAAATATACAAATATTATATATTCATATATTATTTATATATATAATATTTTCCCCTAAAGTTTTTGGTATCATAATAATGTTTTCTCTTCGTCCATGCCGGGCAGAACCCGGAAAAGTACGGTATCAAATACCTTCCCGGTTTCTCTCCAGTGCAGGCAGAAAAGGTATCAATTAGATGCAATCCTTTTGCCGATGGGCGGTAGTTCCTGAATGGTGTCGGTGTCTTTTCTTTTATGATGCAGCCGTTTTCCTGTATTCAGGTATAGAGAGAAACGACACAAGGAACTTTAGGGAAAAGAAATAGTAACGCTGTCTTTATCACTAAAATTATATATATAAATATTATATATACATATATTATTTGATTGACATCAACTTACGCCAAGTAACATTCAATTTATCTTGCATAATTACATAGTCTGCCATTTTCTTTTCTACCTCATTAAGAACCTCTTGATTAACTTCTTCCTTATGAATATTTACATACCTAGCCAACTGATTTATATTATTTCCTATACGTTTCATTTCCAAACAAATTTCATCCATCGAACGAATAAATTCTTTAGGGTCAATAAGACCAACTCCTTTCCTAAAGACTCTCTGTCTAAAATAATCTGACATACATTTGCTAGATTTAGAAGCTTTAGTTAGTTCTTCATATTCTAAATTCGTTAAGCGAACTTTCACTATTCTATCTCTTTTATTTGCTTTCATACTATGATACTAAATAATATATGCCCCCAAGTTGCGAGGGGGCTAAACTCCTGATTTATCAGGCAAGATTTGGTTTTTGTGTCCACAAAAACACATCTTGCTATTAATTTCTACAAACGCAAATATATAAATTACTAAACACCCTCCCAAACAAAAGGGAAAAAAATACAATTAGATAAGTTTTTTTGGTATCATAATAATGTTCTCTTATCGTCCATGCCGGGCAGAACCCGGAAAAATACGGTATCAAATACCTTCCCGGTTTCTCTCCAGTGCAGGCAGAAAAGGTATCAATTAGATGCAATCCTTTTACCGATGGGCGGTAGTTCCTGAATGGTGTCGGTGTCTTTTCTTTTATGATGCAGCCGTTTTCCTGTATTCAGGTATAGAGAGAAACGACACAAGGAACTTTAGGGAAAAGAAATAGTAACGCTGTCTTTATCACTAAAATTATATATATAAATATTATATATACATATATTATTTGATTGACATCAACTTACGCCAAGTAACATTCAATTTATCTTGCATAATTACATAGTCTGCCATTTTCTTTTCTACCTCATTAAGAACCTCTTGATTAACTTCTTCCTTATGAATATTTACATACCTAGCCAACTGATTTATATTATTTCCTATACGTTTCATTTCCAAACAAATTTCATCCATCGAACGAATAAATTCTTTAGGGTCAATAAGACCAACTCCTTTCCTAAAGACTCTCTGTCTAAAATAATCTGACATACATTTGCTAGATTTAGAAGCTTTAGTTAGTTCTTCATATTCTAAATTCGTTAAGCGAACTTTCACTATTCTATCTCTTTTATTTGCTTTCATACTATGATACTAAATAATATATGCCCCCAAGTTGCGAGGGGGCTAAACTCCTGATTTATCAGGCAAGATTTGGTTTTTGTGTCCACAAAAACACATCTTGCTATTAATTTCTACAAACGCAAATATATAAATTACTAAACACCCTCCCAAACAAAAGGGAAAAAAATACAATTAGATAAGTTTTTTTGGTATCATAATAATGTTCTCTTATCGTCCATGCCGGGCAGAACCCGGAAAAATACGGTATCAAATACCTTCCCGGTTTCTCTCCAGTGCAGGCAGAAAAGGTATCAATTAGATGCAATCCTTTTACCGATGGGCGGTAGTTCCTGAATGGTGTCGGTGTCTTTTCTTTTATGATGCAGCCGTTTTCCTGTATTCAAGTATAGAGAGAAACGACACAAGGAACTTTAGGGAAAAGAAGATTTTTCGTGTGGCTCTTTCTGGAACTCTGGAAGTGAAGCGTGTT
The DNA here is from genome assembly GCF_003602895.1 of Bacteroides sp. AF29-11. Classification (NCBI taxonomy): domain Bacteria; kingdom Pseudomonadati; phylum Bacteroidota; class Bacteroidia; order Bacteroidales; family Bacteroidaceae; genus Bacteroides; species Bacteroides sp. AF29-11. Next base: position 5,123 of record NZ_QTLY01000013.1, on the reverse strand, counting down.
AATCACATATTATATATTATTTGTTTATATATTATATATTCACATATTATTTATATATATATAATATTGCATTTTGTTCCTGTTCTTTTTCCCTAATGTTTTATGGTATCAATTTTTTGCGTCCGGCTTCCGGCTGCTTTTTGTATTTGGTATCAAAAGGTCGTTCTACAGGGTGTGCCAGGAATGATAATTCGGTATCAATTTCTTTCCCTACAGTATATCAAAAAAGCATAGGGACAAAAACCCAACTTTTTAAAATATGTTTTTTTTAGATAGGGACAAAAACCCAACTTTTGATTGATTATTTGTATCATATAGTGTCTTTTTTTGTTAATAGATGTTCTTTTCCCTAAAGTTTGTGTTAAGATTATGAGAAAAGTTCCTTTTTTATGGGTTTATGTAATAAGAAAAGTTCCTTTTTTATGGGTTTATGTAATAAGAAAAGTTCCTTTTTTGTGTGTTGGTATGATTATCAGGTTTTTTTTATCAGCTAGTGATGGTAGTACCCTTAAAAATGAAAGGGTAACTATCTGAAAAACAACAGATAATGGTAAAAAATCAGGGACAAAAACCCAACTTCTTAGGGACAAAAACCCAACTTCTTAGGGACAAAAACCCAACTTCTTAGGGACAAAAACCCAACTTTTAGACCCCTCCTAGGGACAAAAACCCAACTTTTATTCATCTTCTTTTTCTTCTCCAATCATTCCGGGGAGTATTTCTACTTCTTTTAATAATACGGATAAACAATATTCTGCTTTATTTGAAATTTTATTCCAGTTATCTCTAACATATTCGCCTAGATAAAGCATCTTAGTTACTACTGCTTTATAGTTGCTTAATGTAATCTGTGGAATAAACTGCTGCAAATGCTCGTCCTTCATTGCAAAGTGCAAAGAACAAAAATTCGTTATCATCTTCTTTTGTCCTTTTAATAGTTCTTCTTCCTTCTTTGATAATGCAGACTTAATAACTTTGAAATTAAGTTTATAAGGCTGTGTATCGCCTGAATTACGATAAACTTCTGCCATTTCAAACCAGCAATCAGCCTGTTCAAACAAATCATCGTAAACAGGGCGTATTACACGTTTATACAAATCTTTAAATTCGGGGTATTTATCTTCTAATTTTAAGAATTTCCGAAATCTATCCACATAGATAGAAAAACCACCTTTTTCTTTCCATGAGCTAATCAGCATATACATTCTTATTGTATATCTACTTTGCGCTCTTAAAGCTATCTCTTTTATATAGCGTGTAAAACCTCTATCAACATTAATGAAAACTTTAGCAACCTCTCTATCCATTTCTAAAGAAAAACCTCTTGAATAAGGAGTTTTGGGTATATTTGCCTTAGTGAATAAACCAGTAATAGACCAACTATCCTCACCTGTTATTGGGTCTTTAACATCAAGCTCTACAGGAATACTGATTAATTTACGAACCATGCTTTTTACTTCCTTGTATTGGTCTGGATTAACGCCCAAATCCCGATATGCGATATCTACTCTTATACGGTCTGAATATTCTTGAAATAAAGATAATTGCTCGCATGGAATAGATGTACCATATTTATCTAGATGCTGAATACTTAATTCTATGACATCCTGTAATTTCTCTATAACAGCAATTAAGATTCTAATCTGTACTGTCTTAAAATCACCAGCCATTAATGTAACTACATTAGGTTGTTTCAGCCATGTGGGATTTTCTGGGAGTTTCACAGGAAGATTTGTACGAGGATGCCCTTTCCTAATTCTAACAATCTCACCGTCTATTTCTTCTTTTTCTTCTTTCACCGCACGTTTTCGGGCTTTTATTTCTCTATTTACCATCGCTTATTATTTTGACTGATTAATACTCCAAAAAAAAGTAGAATAAAGAACACAAACATAAACTTGGCTATATAAAATAGCCCTATGAAAATCATTCTAAAAATAGCAATGATAATTTCTAATAGATTTCTTATTATGTTCCTCCAGTCCATTTTCTTTGTTTTATAATTCCTGTCGCCAAAGCTCCGGCTGCACTATTGTATAACCAGCACTTTGCAAATATACTCTTTTAAATTCATCGGGCAACGTTCCTTCAAGGAATTGCTTTTTATGCCTTGATGCAGTTCGGCGGTCATATGGACTATTTTTAGACCAACCTCTTTTAAGAATTAGTTCCTTAAAGCATTCATCTAATGTTTTTGCTTTATCTATCATAATCTTTTCGTAAAGAAATTATAGGGTTTTTCATCCCTTTATACGTTTCACAAGGATTTCCTAACAGTTCGCACATAACAAAATGTACAATTTTTCCTTCATCCAATGATAAATTCGATTTATTTGCTAATTCTACAACTAATGTATATTGATAACTATAGTTCTCAACAACAATTTCTTTTTCATTGGAAACTTCATTGTAAATCTTTCTATACTTATGCCATAAAGACGTATTAAAAAGCTCTACCGTAAGAAAATTGTTTACCTGCTCTGTTGTATAGTCTTCTGGCAAACGTTTCCCTGTAAGTCTATAAACAGCCTCCATTTTTGCTTTTTTTCCTACAAACTTTTTTTTCCCAATCATCTGACAAGAAGGAAGTTCATCCCTAGATATAAAAGGCTTCAAATCTGACACCCTACGATATACCTTATATTCAATAAACATTCTATCTATATTTTGATTATATGACATCTATTCCCTTTCACACTATTCGAAAAATTATGGTCATTTATCCCAATCATAATTATCGTAATCTATTTCCTTTCCTGTAGCATGGCATTCAGCCACATAATCAGCCCATTTTTTTCGCTTCGTCACATCAAAAGGCATACGTAGAAACTCATCCTTCCAAGGCTGTATAAAGTAACCAAAATCGTGTTTGTTCGTTACATACTGAACAGCATCTCTAATGGCGTTATACTCATATCCTTCTTTCAACAATGGTTCGTCACCCAGTTTAGAGTATATGTTTGCCACTTCCCGAAGCATCTTTGCAAATTCTTTGTATGTGGCAAAATTCTTTTCTTTTTTATCCATAATCATTCTTTTTTGTTTTGAGTATTAATTTTTTTCGATGAAAGTATTGGTTGTATTCAACACCCCGGCTGAATCTCGACTTTTGCCATCTCTTATGAAGATTCCTTCTTCTTTCAACCGTTCATAATCAAATTCATTCATCATGATAATGACAATATTTTCATTTGTATATAGCTTACACTTCATAAATTGAGTACCTTCTATTTTTCCAATTACGTCTATTTGGATTGTTCTTTCATTCATAATTCGTTTATTTATATATCGATTTGAGGATTATTCTTGTTTTTTTACTTCATATCCCTTTTCTCTGAGATACGCTGCTATATACTCATCATCTCCGACATCATTAAGGACATCGAAAAGATAACCTTTTACATAACTGGCTACTGCAACCGCATTTGCATACTCGATGTTCTGCGAAATGAATCTCACTTTCTCTGTTCTTCCTAAGCCTCTGAAGGCTTCTTCAATTTTGCTCATATTTATACTGTTTTACGCTAATTCTGTTTCAATAAACTTCATCATCTGATTGTGAAAAGAACCACTCCTTTTTTGCGCAGCCTTACAATCATCAATGGAAAGATTCGATTCCTTAATTATCCCTATTGCGATTGCTGGCATATCTCTGACTACTACAATATGCTGAACAGCAAACCAAATACCATCAATAAATTCATTATTCATATCTTCATTTTATTGGTTAAAACTCATATTCACTTTCATTGAAATTTTCGATTGAATAAATTAAACCACCGAAGTCACCTGCTGAGAAGCCTCCAGTAATATTACTTCGATGTGTTCCCTTATACTTACCAAAGGTTAATGTTCTTTCTTGATTCATTACTATTCTGTTATGCGTTATTTGGTATGATAATCCCATTTTATCTTGACTTATATATCTGGAAAAGAGACCTGTGAACTAAAGACTACTCTTTCTTTTCCTTACGCCTCGATTTGAGAAATTCTTTAGCCGCTTCTTTGTCCTCATGTACTTCATCTGATACATAATATATTATAGCCTTTGAATTGTGAGGATTGTTTTTCCACTTTCTTCCTATTGCATCCGGATTTACAACATATCCTTCTTTTGCCCATTGCAGGGCTGTTAGGCTCTTTTGGTTCATTCTCTTATACCAAAGAACCTTACGATGCATTTTTGTCCGGGGAGTAATTACTCCGTCTGCACATACCAGTCCTTCACAGTTGTAACCGGGGCTTTCCAGAAATTCAATTTCTTTTTGAATTTCTTTTATGCTCATTTTCTCGATGCGTTCCATGTATTGTGCAATCGTTTCATCTGTCATATCCGCTGCCATATTTCATGAATTTATGTATTAAAATAAGGCTATTAACTAGTTTAATAGCCCATTTTTGATTTCAAATACTATCAAACGTATTTATCCAATTCTTTTTCTAGCTTTTCCCTATCAATCTCTGGAAATAGTTCAAGAACAAGACTTAGCGAATCGCAATAATTGTTTGCATAGTTTTCTGTATCCATCAATCGTAACACCATTGAACAAAAAATACTCTTTTCCTGCTTAAAAGTACGATTTAACACAGAACTAGATAATCTGAAAATTTTCTTCTCTACTCCAATCATAAATTAATCCTTTCACATTTCTAATAATTGACTATCAATCTGTAGTTTTCTTCAATGCTTCAAAAGAAGACAAGTAATCATCAACAGCTTTATTTAACGCTGCATATTTATCTTTCCACGTCCTTATTTGCCGTTGTGTTTCAATATACCTATCATTCAAAGTTGCATAATTCTGAATAGCAAATCTAATAGCTTTAGCATCTGTTTTTTCACCAGATAATTTTTTTAGATTTTCTAACTCTGCGCAGGCTGCATCGTCTAAGCGTAATGTAAACTCTTTTTTCATAAAAAAATGATTAATGAATTAATACTGAAAAATAGCACTAACAGTTGGCTACGAAATGGATTTAAGAAGCAATGTTTCATGATTTTGTTTGCTGTTCTTTATACTGGCAGCCAAACCAGCTTTAAAGGTTTGTTTATCTCTTTATTTTCAATACTCAAAGATAGTGATTTTCTATAAATGTCGCAAATAATAGGACAATTATTTTTG
>NZ_QTLY01000012.1:21950-106837 GCF_003602895.1 Bacteroides sp. AF29-11 | reverse complement strand
TGTTCAGGACGCTCGAATTCAAAAAGTTTATCTTTACCTATCTATATAAAATAAGTATTGACGGTTCTTTTGTTTTACCCAGGTACAACGCACCTTAATCATTAGTTTCCAATTATTAATTTGCGAAGCACCTGCTCTTGTACTACTTGTATTGTTTATGTAAATCTGTTCAAAGATCGCTCGTTTCACGATTGCTGTTCTTTTCAGAAAGCGGATGCAAAGGTAAGAACTTTAAAGCATATCTTCCAAATATTTTCGGAAGTTTTTTTTCATTTTTTCTCTTTTCTCTTTCCTCGTCGTCTCTCTTGTCGAAAGGGAGGCAAAAAGAAAAAGGAAGAAGGACCAGGCACCGTTTCTTGAAAGAAGAATGTCAACTCGCGCTGCTTTCGTTTTCAAAAGCGGGTGCAAAGGTAAGGACTTTAAAGCATAACTTCCAAATGTTTCGGAAGTTTTTTTTCATTTTTCTTTTCCAAAACCGAAGTTCCGAAAGAAACCTATGGCAAAGAAGAGAAAAATGGAAGCTTACCGCTCCGTTTTACTGTCAGAATGTCAAAACATCGCCGCCTTCGTTCCCGAAAGCGGATGCAAAAGTAGGGCTTTTACGGACATCTGCAAAATATATACAAGCTTTTTTTGAGGGTTTACGTGAACTTTTTCATAACTAGCTGATTGATAGATATGTTTTAAAGCATATTTTTTAAAGGGAAAGGAAGGCAGGAAGGAAGGGGACACATTATATATATACGCGCGCGCATCGGAATATACTAAGTTCACCCCTTGACATAGACCACAGAACGGCCGGCACCACGCTTGCGAATCACGCCGGAATCGATAAATGTCTGCAAATCCCTCGAAGCCCGGCGGGCGGTGACATGGACAAGGCGGGAATATTCTGCACGAGTAATACAGACATTAGCCTCCAGAAAGTCCATCATGCTTTTTTCACGGGCAACCATGTCGCCCATTGCTTTCGGTTTATCCGGGAAAAAGCGTTTATCCGCACGTTCCAACTCCATCTTACCTGCCACATAACGTTTGAATTCGATGCCGGGACGGAATTTCACCGTGGACATCTTGACCGACTCCGCACGTACTTCTTTCTTATTCATCACCGGATGGGTACACTTCAGCGTGGTGCTGAAGAAGCCAAGTCCCTCTATCTCCACCGTATAGCCCTTTGCCAGCCAGTCTCCAAGCGTAGTGGTGATGGCTTGCACAATACCCACAACCATGGCGTGGGGCATATGTTCTTCACGAAAAACCCGTTCCATAAACTCTTTACCAGAAATGGTTCCCTTGGAACAGACACGGGCATGCAGCGACTTCGGTTCCTCGCCTTCGGGGACGGGCGTTTCATAAAGGTCATAATAAGCACTCATAAAATAATTTAAATTAATGGTTTATAGAGAATTGAGGGAAACTTGCAGCAAACTTGGGGAAGAAATGTTCTCGAAATCGGCAGAAGCTGGCAGTAAAGGTACTAATTATTTTTCTTGCCACAAGGATTTTACTTTCTTTCCACTGCCGTATTCTTTTCTTTCCACAGCTGTGGAAAGAAAAGAATACGGCAGTGGAAAGATTAGCATTTAGGATAGAAAAGGATAACTCCCAATGAGTCTGTCCTTAGTTCTTGGCAGGCAAAGAAACAGAAGCCTCCAATATCGGGGAGACAGACTCCCAAACCTGAGCATCGATACTCTGCATTCCTTGCACAGAAGGATGCCCCCATTGTTTATCAATGTCGTGCAAACGAATATTCTCGATGCCATAGTGCCGGCAAATTTCATCCATGGAATCAGTTACCTCTTCGGATAATTCTGAATTGGTAATATTATAAATCCTGGCCGCAGGATAGAGCTGCTTGAGAGATGCAAGCAGATAGCAAAAGGCAGGACGGAAGCTATACAAATCGGCTTTCGTCCAGCCATCATATTGGTATGCGCCAATGGGAGCACCTGCCCAACTGTCATTGGTACCGCCAAAAACAAGGATTATGTCGGGGGTGCCGAGGTTGTGAATACGGGTGATAAAAGAACGGTCGGAGTAATCAGCTTTCTCGTAACCGGTATGACAGACGGTGGAGCCGGAATAGGAATTGTTGCGTTCCAACTGAAAGCCGTGCTCATGGATGAAACGGTACCACCAGGTTTCCTCCACCTTTGTCACATCATTCTCTTTCTTTTCGCCGGGAACTCCATACCAGCAGAGATTGGCGGCAGGAGAGACATGACCGTAAAAAGTGGAATAGGAATCGCCAAGAATAGAAACTTTCTTTTGAGCAAACACCCCTGATATAAGGGTCAGGGAAAAAACAACCAGAAAAAACAAGGATTTGCAGTTCATAATAGATAGATTTTTATGTCGTATGCCGCAAAGTTATAAAGTTTGTCCCGGTTTGACGGCAAGAAACCGTAGTTTTTTTGCCATAGCCCGCTTATATGAAAGCCCCTCTACCATCGGATTCCCACAAAAAAAGGAAATGCCGGATTGATAGAGGGGCGAGAGAATGAAGATGAGAAAGAGTATATTTTACTCCCGCCCTCCACCGAGGGCTTGATAGAGGTTGATGATACCTTGTATTTCATCAAAGCGGTCGGCTACCTGTGTCAGTTGGGCAGAGAGTAGCCCCTGCTGGGCAGTGAGCACTTCCAAATAGGTGGAAGTGCCGTGTTGCATCAGTAACCGGGTGCTGCGGACGGTAGTTTCCAGTGAAGTTATCTGCCTTGCGCGGAGCTCCGTCTTTCCACGGGCTACCTGCACTTGGGTCAGAGCATTGTTCACTTCGCTACCGGCATTGAGCAAAGCTTGCTGAAAAGCGAGCCTGGCTTCTTCCTGCTGTGCTTTGGCTATCTTGAGCTGTGCCACGTTCAGCCCTTTGTTGAACAAGGGTTGTGTCAGCGAACCGATGGCGGAGAAGAGTAGTTTTCCTGGATTGACAATCATGCTTCCTGCCGAGTTGGTCCAGCCAGCTGTACCGTTCAAGGTGATGGAGGGGTAGAAAGCAGAACGGGCGGCATTGGTGCTGTAGAAAGCGGATGCCAGCGAGAGTTCGGCACTTTTCACATCGGGACGGCGGGAAAGCAATTGCAGAGGTACGCCCACCGCAAGTTCCTGCGGGAACTCCTGCCCCGCCAACCGGCCACGCTCAATGGTGCCCGGAACATCGCCCAACAGAATGGAGAGACTGTTCTCCACTTCCTTTACCTGCTGCCGGAGGTCGAGCAGCGAAGCTTCCACCTGACGACAGTTGGCTTCGGATTGCGAAACACTCGCCTCGTTCGTCATGCCTGCAGCCATCATGGCTCGCATGGTGCGTACACTTTCGCGCCAACTGGCGGCTGTTTCTTCGGAAATGCGGTATTGCTCGTCGAGCATCAGCAAGGTGTAGTACAGATTGGCCACATTAGCTATCAGCGAAGTGCTGACGGCTTGTTCGTACTCCAAGCTTTGAAGGTAGAGCGCTTTGGAACGGCGTTTGGCATTGGTCAACTTACCAAAAATATCGACTTCCCAACTTGCCGAGGCAATGCCGGAATAGGTCCACGAGCCTTTGGAATTGTCGAAACTGCTGACGCCACCCTGCGGAGTGAGCATAAACGAAGGCAGGTACGAAAGTTTGGCCGACATCAGCGTGGCTTCTGCCTCCTTGATACGTTGCCGGGCGGAAAGCAGGTCAGTGTTGCCTTGCAAGGCTTGTTCGATGAGCGACTGTAATTGCGGGTCCGTAAAAAGCTCGCGCCAGGAAAGGGAAGCGATGGAGGTAGTGTCCGATGCCGCAAACAGACTCAGGCTATCCAGACTTTGCCCATCCAAATCGTGTCCATAAAGTCCATCGGTCGTGATGTCCTCCGGGCGCTGGTATTTGGTATAGATGCCGCAACTGGTCAGTACCAAGCCGGCGACAGCTAATAATATGAATTGTTTCTTCATTATTTTTTTATGTTAGTTACGCGATAATGTACTAATGTGATTCTTCTATCTCCTTCCGGCTTACTTTCATCTCTTCCTCAATCTGCCAGTCGCTCGTCGGAAGGGATTGGGCAGGACGAAGCCGCTCCTGCAACCACTGGAAACTGATGAACAAGACAGGAACAATGAACAGCAGCGCCAATGTGCCGATGAACATACCACCGACAACACCCGTACCCAATGAACGGTTACCGTTGGCTCCGACACCCGTGGCAACCACCAAGGGGAAAAGGCCGAAAATCATCGTCAGTACCGTCATCAGGATGGGACGGAAACGCGCCTTTGCCGCACTGACGGCAGAAGCAATCAGCCCCATTCCCGCTTTACGGCGCTCGGCGGCATACTCCGTCAACAGAATAGCAGTCTTTGCCAACAGACCTATCAGCATGATAAGTCCCGTCTGCAAATAGATATTATTCTCCAACCCGGCTATCCTGGCAAAAAGGAACGACCCCATCAGGCCCGCAGGAACGGCCAGGATAACGGCAAACGGAATCAGAAAGCTCTCGTAAAGCGCACTCAGAATCAAGTAAATCATCAAGATACAGATACCGAAGATGATGACTGTAGTACCACTCTGCTGGCTTTCCTCGCGGGTGATGCCACCAAAGTCATAGCCATATCCCTTCGGCAAGGCTATCTCCGCCGTTTCTTGTACGGCACGGATGGCGTCACCGGTACTGTATCCCTCAGCAGGCATGGCATTCACGGCAATGGAGTTGAACATGTTGAAGCGGCTCAAGGACTCGGCACCGTAGGAACGGGTCAGCGTAACGAACTGGCTCAACGGAGCCATCTCACCGTTGGACATGCGCACAAAGGCATTGTTCAGTGAAGCCTCATCCAAACGGAACTTCGGGTCGGCCTGAATCATTACCTTGTAAACTTTGGAGAAACGGTTGAAGTTGGAGACATATTGCCCGCCATAATAGCCCGACAGTGTGGACAACACCTGGTCGGGAGTAATCCCGGCACGTTTGCACTTGGAAGCATCCACCTCGACGGTCCACTGCGGATAGCGTACATCGAACGTGGAGTATGCCATCGAAATTTCCGGACGCTGGTTCAGTGCCGCCAGATACTGCTGGGTGGTCTGGAAGAAGGTGTTCATATCCCCTCCCTGCTTGTCCTGCACATTCAAGTCCAGCGCATTACCCATACCATAGCCCGGAATCATACCCGGAGCAATGGCAAAGACTGTAGCATCCTTAATATCCGCCGTGCGAGCGTATATCTGGTTGACGACTGCCTGCACCTGGTCTTCCTTTGCCGTACGCTCGTCCCAAGGTTTCAGCTTCACGATAATCATACCGAAAGAATTTCCCTGCCCGGACAGCAGACCATAACCGGCAACTTTCTGCAAGTGCAATTTCTGAGGAAGGTCTTCCAGACGCTTCTCCACGCGGTCTATAATGTCATTTGTCGTCTTGAGCGAGCTACCCGGAGCGGTGCTAACGTTGACAAACAACGTTCCTTGGTCCTCGTCGGGCACCAGTCCGGTCTTGGTGGTATTCATCAGGAATACCAGCAGCACCACCGAAAGTGCCAGCAACGACCATCCCAGCCAGCGGCGCTTGATGAACAGCAACACTATCTTCTTATACTTCTCGACCACCGCCTCGAAAGCCGTGTTGAATGCCTTGCGGAAGCGCGAAGCAAAATTATTCTTCTCCGTTCCGTCCTCATTGATATAAGGCTTCAGCAGCAAGGCACAAAGTGCGGGACTGAGTGTCAACGCATTAATCGCCGAAATACCAACGGCCACCGCCATCGTCAACCCAAACTGGGTATAGAACGTACCGGAAGTCCCTCCCATGAACGATACCGGAATAAACACCGCCATAAACACCAGTGAAGAAGTGATAACCGCGTTGCTGATGCCCTTCATCGCATCGATACTTGCCATATAGGAGGACTTATAGCCCACATCAAACCGTGCCTGCACCGCCTCCACCACGACAATGGCGTCATCCACCACCGTACCAATCACCAATACCAGCGCAAACAGCGTAATCAGGTTGATACTGAATCCGGCAACGGACATGAAAGCAAACGTACCAATCAGTGAAACAACGATACCTACCAGCGGAATCAGCGTAGAGCGGATGTCTTGCAAAAAGACATAAACCACCAGGATAACCAGGATAATAGCCTCAATCAGCGTTTTCACCACTTCGTGGATAGAGGCGAAGAGGAAATCGTTGCTGGACATCATCTGGGTAAGCTCCACGCCTTTCGGCAAGTCCTTGCGTGCTTCTTCAAGGAGCCGGTCAATCTGCCGGTTCACTTCCGTGGCATTGGAGCCCGCGGTCTGGAACACCATGCAGGAGATACCGGGATGTCCATCCATGGTACCTTTGTAGGCATAACTGTCCTTACCCAGCTCTATATCGGCGATGTCCTTCAGTTTCAGCACCTCGCCGTCTTCGGTAGAACGGATGACGATGTCGCCGAACTCCTCAGGAGTAATGAGGCGTCCCGTATATTTCATGGTATATTGATACGTCTCATCCGAGTTCTCACCAAACGACCCGGTGGCCGATTCGATATTCTGCTCTGCCAGCACAGCCGTCACATCCGAAGGTATCAGCTTGTACTGCGCCATGACATCCGGTTTCATCCAGATACGCATGCTGTAGTCACCACCCATAATCATCATATCGCCCACACCGGAGATACGGAGAATCTGCGGCTTCAGATTGATACTGATATAGTTGGCAAGAAAGTTCTCGTCATAGCTGTCATCAGGGCTATATAAAGAGAACATCTGTAAGATACTGGTCTGCCGCTTGCTGGTGGTGACACCCACCTGGGTTACTTCGGCAGGAAGCTGCCCCGTAGCTTTGGACACACGGTTCTGCACATTGACCGCCGCCATGTCCGGGTCTGTACCCTGCTTGAAGTAAACAGTAATGGAAACCGACCCTGCATTGCTGGCGGTAGAAGTCATGTAAGTCATGTCCTCCACACCGTTGATGGCCTCTTCCAACGGAGCGATAACACTTTTCTGAAGGGTTTCCGCACTGGCACCATAGTAAGTGGTGCTCACCATGATGGTGGGCGGCGCAATGTCGGGATATTGCTCAACGGGCAAGGTGAACAATCCGATGATGCCCAGAATGACAATCGTAATGGAGATGACTGCCGAAAAAACGGGGCGTTCTATAAAAGTTCTGAGGTTCATATTCTATCGGTTAAAAATTATCATTCATTCGTTTTGGGTTGGACGGAGGTACCTTCACGCAGCAAGCCCACGCCTTCGGCCACAATTGTGTCCCCCACTTTCAAGCCACTCTCTACGATATATTCCTGACCTCCATTCACACGGGTCACTTGCACGGGAACTGATTGCGCCTTGCCGTCAACTACCTTATATACATAGACCTTGTCCTGTACTTCGTAAGTGGCACTCTGGGGAACAACGATGCAGTTCTCTTTCCGTACCGGGATGATGACGTTGCCCGAACCGCCACTGGTCAGCAATCCCTCTTTATTGGGGAACACGGCACGCAGACTGACTGTACCCGTAGAGGTATCAATTACACCACTGATAGTTTCTATCTTACCTTCTTGCGGATAGACAGAACGGTCATTGAGCTGTAATTCGATAGAGTCCATCTCTGCCAGCGCCTTATCCTTGGAGCCGTAGCGGCGGGTGAGGTCAAGCAACTGATTCTCTGTCATGGAGAAATAGACATACATATTAGAATTATCGGATACGGTCGTCAGTGGTTTGGGCAAACTGGCGCTGACCAACGTCCCCACCCTATAAGGGAGCGTACCTACCATTCCATCTGCCGGACTCTTCACTTCTGTATAAGAGAGGTTATTGGCGGCATTCACCTGCTGCGCCTCGGCTTGGGCCAACTGGGCTTTCGCTGTCAGCAGGCTGTTGTAGGAAGTCTTTAAGTCAAACTCGGAAATCACCTTCTGGGCATAAAGCTCCTTCTTGCTGTCATATGTCAGTTGCGAAGTGGCCACGCCGGCACGGGCAGCTTCCACATTGGCTTCTGCTGTGCGCAAGGCTGCCAGATAGGGCACCTGGTCGATAATAAACAAGACTTGCCCCCGACGCACGGTCTGTCCTTCCTCCACACAAAGTTTGGTGAGTGTACCGGACACCTGCGGATAGATGTCAATGTCCTGCCGTCCGCGGATGGCTGCGGAATAAATTGTCTGCAGTTCTTTGTCGGTAGTCGAAATAGTCATCACCTGATATTCCGACTGGGGTTGCACGACAGGCGCGCTGCCGCAGGCTGCCAGTGTTGCACTACAGATGACGGTCATCATCTGTTTCATCATACTCTTTTTTGTTATCATACTTTTTATCTTAAAAAAATAATACGTCGGCTTTCTCTTTCATTTTTTAAGCCGGCAGCAAAGGTATGCCGTTTTTGAACAACCATTTGTTTCATTGAAGGTACACGACTGTTCATTTTCGGAACATGCCATTTAACAATCCAAAAAGAACTCGTACCTTTGTAACCGCAAATCATAAGCAATCTAACATATGAACCCATTACTGACTACCAAACAAGAAACGTTCAGAGCCGGAACAGACAAGCTGGAATTCTTCCGGGAACGTCTTCTGAAAATGAACAATGGAGCACTGATGTTCTGCACCCGTGGAGAAGCAAATATCACAATAGATTTAAGAAAATATCATATTGTACCCAATACGCACATTACGCTGCTTCCAAGTTCCATTATTTCACTGACAAGTGCGAGTAAAGATTTCCTGGTGGACTTCTTTGCCTATTCCGAGACAATGTTCAAGACGGCATGCTTCCGTTTAGAGCCGCCCTTCATACATTTTATAAAAGAGAATGCATGCTATACGCATACCGAAGACGAACCGGTTCGTGCTATCACAGGACTCATCACGGCAAGCAATGCCATCTACCGCGATTCTGAAAATCTGTATCGCGAAGCCATTGCACAAAACCTGCTGCAAATTTTCTTTCTCGACACCTACGACAAGGTTCAACGTTACTTTACGGAAGAGCAAATCAATGGCAGTAACCGGAAAGAAGAATTGTTCAAAAAGTTCATAAATCTGGTACATACGTACTGTACTACCCAGCGGGATGTCGCTTTTTATGCTGACCAACTCTGCATTTCGACCCGCTACCTATCTGCCATCACCAAACAAGTGGCAGAAGATTCTGCCAAAGAAATCATTGACGAAAACCTGATATTGGAACTGAAAATGGCACTGCAATCCACCGGCATGTCACTGAAAGAGATTGCCGACAAATATCGTTTTCCCGACCAGTCTTTCTTCGGACGATATTTCAAGAAACACACGGGAATGTCACCCAAGGAGTACAGAGCAAAGAAGAACTGAGGTATGAGCATGCATTTATCCCCTTCTCCTCTGCCTCTTTAGTATTTTTTCTCTATATTTGTCAGACACTAATTTAATCAGTTCAATACCATGAGAAAACTTACACACATGCTCCTTGCAGGCACTCTCATCCTGGCCTGCTCTTCATGCGGAGTAGAAACAACAGCCAACTATCAAGTCATTCCCCTGCCCCAGGAGGTTGCCTTGAGTCAGGAATCCCCCTTCAACCTGAATGACGGTACCATCATCGCCTACCCCGAACACAATGAACTTTTGAAACGCAATGCCGAGTTTTTGGCCGAATACATCAGCCAGTCCACCGGCCACACCCTCCAGACAGAAGCCCTTGCCCCGGGGAGCGAAGCGCCCAAAGGCGCCATCACATTGGGACTGGATCCGGCCATCGGCAACCGGGAAGGCTATGTGCTGACCGTCAAAGCCGACCGGGTGACCCTAAACGGACAGACCGAGAACGGGGTGTTCTACGGTATACAAACCCTGCGTAAATCAATCCCCGCCGAAACCAAAGCCACCTCTATCCTATTGCCTGCCGGCAGCATCCAGGATGAACCCCGCTTCAGCTACCGGGGCATGCACCTCGATGTGGGCCGCCACTTCTTTCCCATTGAGTTCGTAAAAAAATACATAGACTTGCTGGCACTTCACAATATGAATACCTTCCACTGGCACCTCACCGAAGACCAAGGCTGGAGAATAGAAATAAAGAAGTATCCCAAGCTGACGGAAATTGGCGCCTGGCGCGACCGTACCGTCATCGGCCGGAATACCGAAGAGTATGACAATACCCGATATGGCGGTTTCTATACGCAGGAGCAAGCCAAAGAAATCGTAAAATATGCCGGGGAGCGCTATATCACGGTCATTCCCGAAGTAGACCTGCCCGGACACATGCTGGCCGCCCTGGCTGCCTATCCCGAAATGGGGTGCACCGGTGGACCATATGAAGTGTGTCCACGTTGGGGCGTATTCGAAGATGTACTGTGCATCGGAAACGAAAAGTCCATGCAGTTCCTCGAAGATGTCATGGCCGAAATCATTGACATATTCCCTTCCAAATACATCCACATCGGCGGTGACGAAGCTCCCCGCACCCGTTGGGAAAAGTGTCCCAAATGCCAGGCACGTATCAGAACCGAAAAATTGAAAGCCGACAAGAACCATACTGCCGAAGACCGTCTGCAGAGCTATTGTATGACACGTATCGAAAAGCTCCTCAATAGTAAAGGACGCCAGATTATCGGCTGGGATGAGATTCTGGAAGGCGACGTCGCCCCCAACGCAACTGTTATGTCATGGCGTGGCTCGGCAGGAGGAATCAAGGCGGCCCAACTGGGACACGACGTGATAATGACACCCAATGACTATTGCTACTTTGATTATTACCAAAGTGAGGATACCCGGCACGAACCATTTGCCATCGGAGGCTTTGTCCCATTGGAGAAAGTATACAGTCTGAATCCTACCGCCTCACTGACCGAAGAACAAGCCAAGCACATACTCGGCACACAAGCCAACCTTTGGACAGAATACATCCCGACCAGCGAACAGGTAGAGTATATGGTTCTCCCCCGTATGGCCGCCCTTGCCGAAGTACAATGGACACAACTGGAAAAGAAAGATTATACAAACTTCACTACCCGACTGGCCGGACTCATCGGCCTCTACCGGAGAGACGGGCTCAACTACCGGGAACCCTTCCGACAGCAGGCAGACTCCACAGCGACCGAGAAGAAGTAATCAGAACTGGAAATAGATAAACGGCTGTATCTCCGAACTTTTCATCTGAATGACCAGATAGATTACAGCAAGCATCAGTACCGCCTTTCCCAACAAGGGGAGGCGGATTACTGTTTTTGTGCAAGCACGTTCCCAACTGTCGGGCACAAAATGCAGCAGATAGCCCAATGCCATCAGTGCAAACACTTCCCAATAACCCTCTACCAGCTGCGGGAAGAGTTGCGGACGGAAAGTAGTGAATATCTGCTTCAGCATATCCATTGATGTGGAGAACTCCGCATTACGGAAGAATATCCAGCAGAAACAAACAAAATGGAAAGTGACAAGCACTCCGAGGAAGCGGTGGATGCCATGGCTCTCCGTCCCCTTCTTACGCCCGGTAAGCGTCATCCAGAACTTATGGGCTGCAAGCGCAACGCCATGCATCATTCCCCAAAGTACAAAATTCCACGAAGCGCCATGCCACAAGCCGCCCAGGAACATGGTAATGATGAGATTGGCATATTGGCGGATTTTCCCCTTCCGGTTGCCTCCCAAAGAAATATAAAGGTAATCGCGCAACCAGCTGGAAAGCGAAATATGCCACCGCCTCCAAAATTCCGTAATGGAAGCGGACTTATAAGGGGAATCGAAATTGATATTGAAATGGAAGCCCAGCAACAAGGCAATGCCGATAGCCATATCACTGTAACCGGAGAAGTCGCAATAAATCTGCAAGGCATAGCCATAAACACCTATCAGATTCTCCACCCCCGAATAAAGAGTAGGATTATCAAAAATACGCTCTACAAAGTTAACGCTGATATAGTCCGATATAACCGCTTTCTTGAAGAGCCCACTCACGATGAGGAAGATTCCACGTCCGAACATCTCATTGGAGACAAACAGCGGGCGACGGATTTGCGGAATGAAATCACGGGCACGTACAATAGGACCCGCCACCAACTGGGGAAAGAAAGAAACATAAAAAGCATAATCCAACAAACTGGTCAGAGGCGTTATCTGGCGACGGTACACATCTATCGTATAGCTCAACGACTGAAAAGTGAAAAAAGAGATGCCCACCGGAAGGAAAATATCCATTGTCGTGAACGTGCCTCCCGTCAGCGAGGCAAAAGTTTCGCCCAGAAAATTGGTGTACTTGAAGTAACACAACAATCCCAAATTGATGAACAGACTCAACACAACCCATGCCTTACGTAGCCAGGGAATAGCCTCGCGTGCCATCAAGCGTGCAATGAAAAAGTCACAGACCGTCACCAGTCCAAGCAGGAAGAAATAAGTGCCACTACTTTTATAATAGAAGTAATAGGAAAACAAGGTGACAAACAGCAAACGCGCCGTCGTCCGGCGTTGCAACAACAGATAAACCAATATAAAAGCGACAAACAGCCAGAGGAAAATACCACTGCTGAATATCATCGGGGCTTGCGGGTCATAAGTGAAGACATCGCGCAAACGGTCCAAGTCTATATTCAATCCGGATAAAAATTCGTCAATATTCCACATAATCGTTATAAGCTTTTAACAAGGCCTGGCAGAACAGCTCGCCTTGCAGGCGGTAACCGTCCGGCAAATAGTGTACATGGTCCGGACGCATCAATCCGGCTTCCTGCCAGTTGAGGCAGGCACGGTGGGTACCGCCAAGTATTTCGTACATGTCCCATACCGCCAATCCGTTTTCATCGGCATAGCGGCGGATGGTCTGCACGGCAACGGCAGTACGCGGATTAATCTTATAGGTCCGACGACGGCGACGCTGCCGGAAACTCTCGTAAGAGCCCGGAGGAGTGGTCATCAACATCGGTACATTCGGCAGTTTCTCGCGAAGCATGCGTACAAGGTCGTCCATCTGGCGATAGTGCAGCATTGTATTGTAACGGCGGTTATGGCTTTCGTTCGTCCCGAAGGAAAGAATAAGCAGGTCGGGATGCAGAGCCGCAATATCAGCAATACGGTCCGGACGGGTGAAAGTAGTACAAAATGCACCGTTGATACCTACATCGGTATAAGAGACTGCCCCGAAAGTGTCCTGCATCAACGCACCGGTGGTACGGGGGAAGATATGGCCGCGTATATGGCTGTCGCCCACATGTACGATGCGAAGCGTATCAGCGGAAGCGCCCAGCCGGGACAGACGTAGCTTCTCCCAGAAAGGATTAAGAATACCCAGACTGTCGGTAAGTACATTCTCCTTCATTTGCCGGAATGCGGCGGGAAAAGTTATCAAAGGGACAGACACCGTATCCGTACGTTGGGAATAGAGGCAGAGAGTATCACAATCCGTTCCGCCGACATGACACGAAAGGCTGCCCGGCAATACATCTTGTGCATGGAGCGGCCCTATCGCCGCAATCAGCACCAGCACCGCGCAGCAAATCGTACATCGTAAATCGTACAATCGTGAATCCTCCTTATGGCTCCTCTTCATAGTAGGCCCTCCTTCTGTCATACTGTTCCTTACCATAAATCAAAGACTCATAAAGCAATCCCGCAAGATACTTTCCACCACGGAAGTTGATGTGCGTATAATCATAATTGGCCAGTGACGGCTTGGCATGCACCATCTCTGCCATACTGCCTTCCCCACCCATAGCCTCGAACATATTCCAGAAAGCGACAGCCTCATCTGCCGCCAGATTCTGTTGATAACGAACCAGATTCTTGATACCGGGCATGGTACGCAGCTCCCCTTCTTCGGTCTTATAGTCACGGTCGCCCACGCTGACCACAAGGATGGCAGCTTGCGGAAAGGCTTCCTTGAGATGTTCCACCGTTGTCTGCATACCTGCAATGTACCTGTCGTAATTGCGTCCGCGCTCCGTAGCTACATTCAGTCCGTACTGCAGGATTATCAGGTCGTAGGGTCGCTGCTCGTTGAACTCGCGCATCATCCACACGGGAACAGAACGGAGGGAGAGGCCGGAGCTGCCACGCAGTGAGAAGTTATCCAGCACAATGCCGGAAGTACCGTCCATGGCAAGGCCATAAAACAAGGTGGAGTCCGCACTTTCCACCGTCCAACGGACAGAACCGATATTTCCCTCTACCGTCATCTCCTGCAAATCATCAATCGGCTCAAAAGTCTCGGTAGTTGCTTCGCCACGATTGACGCGGACAGAAAGGGTGGTTGTGCCACGGTTATAGAAAAAAATACTGGCACGCTGGCAAGTATCCAGACGGGAGGCATAGTTCTTCTGCCCCCGCAGTTCCACATAAGCACCGGTATTCGGAATAAAGTAATGTCCGGAGACTCCCAGCTTGCTACGGTCAAAGAACACGGAGTCCATGACAGAATGACTCTGCCATCCGCTGAAGGAATGACGCACTGTAGGACGGAAGCCACTGGTCATGGACGTAATGGTGACAAAACCTACTCCGCAACCGCCATATTTCTGCTGAAGCATCTCGCGTAAATCAGCCGTCAGAATATCCGCTTCGATAAAGGAGTCGCCGAAGTAGGCGATACGAACCGGACGGGGTGCTTTGGCAAGCTCGTCGAGCGCCTGATAGAACCGCGTCATGCCACGCATGGTAGAATCGCTGTAATCTTCAATGCACGTCATGCCCGCACGGCAGGTGTCCACAAAGGCGGGCTTCACCTTCGGGGGCGGAGGCAGCAGGCTGTCCGGCTCACTCACCGGCTTGGAAGGACGACGCACGTCCCCCAAGATATCCACACGCCTCAGCACACGGCCACCCATCGTAATACTTGGCAACAGATGCATCAGCAACAATGCACCCCATACGATAAACGCCAACAGACCCGTATATTTCAATGAATTCTTTTCCATACCTAATGTGGCCGCAAAGATATAGATATAGGTTGAAAAAATCTCTCCGGACAAAAAAGAATTATCCCCAAAGAAACAAGATTTTTTCTCCGGGGATAACGGTTATAGACAGAGCAGACCCGATTAAATGGTCTGTTCGATATTCCAAACAAAAGCACGGAGTCCGAGTTGCTCGGTCTCCTTGTCCATCCGGTGGAGCGCTTCGAGCAACGGAGCCACCTTAGCCTCATCTATGATAGTGATGATGGCGGAACACATACTGGGCCAGGCATGGCTGCCATAGTGCGGTTCCCCCGTCTTACTGCCACGCCCCTGTACTTGCTGCCAATAGCTGAAGCCGCGGCAGTTGTGGCGGTCAAGCAATGCCATGATACGTTCAAAGAACGCTTGGTCGAATGTTATAAATACTGATTTCACGCTATATAATGTTTAGTGATTAATGTTTAATGATTAACGGATAATGATTAATCATTGTTTACGTGGTTTCGTCATCTTCTCCTTATGCAACTGGTAATAATCATTCAGCTCACGGTCTTTCTTAATCTTCTTACGCGTGCGGCGGATACCAACACCTGCAAACGAGCAATAGAGTACGGGGACAAGAATCAATGTCAGAATGGTAGATACCGTCAGACCGCCAATTACGGCAACACCCAACGGACGCCACATCTCGGCACCTTCACCCTGCCCTACAGCCATCGGCACCATACCGAGGATAGTGGTCAGTGTAGTCATTAATACCGGACGCAAACGGCTGCGGCCTGCCGTGACTACAGAGTGAAGCACCGCTTGACCACGTTCGCGGCAAAGCGTGATGTAGTCTATGAGTACGATACCGTTCTTCACCACAATACCAATCAACATGATTCCACCCAAAAGCGACATCACATTCAAATTGGTTCCCGTAAAGAATAATGCCATCAACACACCGCTGAATGCAAATGGAATGGAAAACATGATGATGAACGGATAACTCAAAGACTCAAACTGAGCTGCCATCACAATGAATACGAGAATAACAATCAATACAGCCAGCGTTCCCAAGTCGGAGAATGAATCCTGTTGGTCCTCATACGAACCCGAAATCTGGATAGAAACACCACTTGGTAGGTCCATCTTATCAATTATAGCATTACCATCGGCCACCACATCGCCCAAAGGTGCTCCCGAAATAACCGCAGATACAGTAACAATACGCTCACGGTCTTTACGTTCGATGGTAGGAGGAGCAGAACGCTCGACTACTTTGCCGAGGTCTTTCACGCGGATACCCTCACCGGAAGGCGTATAAATAAGGATGTTCTCCAAATCTTCAATCTTTGTACGGAATTCGGGAGCGTAACGCACACGGATGTCGTACTCGTCACCATCTTCGCGATAATAAGATGCCAAAGCACCATTTACACGATTACGCAGATAGTTGGAGGCAGTAGAAAGATTCAAGCCATGCAATGCCAGCTTCTCACGGTCAAAGTCCACCTGATATTCGGGCTGATAATCCTGACGGCTGATGTTCACTTCACTCACACCTTTCACCTGCAACAATTTCTCTTTCAGTTCGGCTGACACTTTGTCCGTAGCGGTGAAGTCGTAACCATAAACCTCAAAGTCGGCACTTGCCTGGGCGCTCATGCCGCCTGTGCTACCGCCCAGAATAACCTGCGCCTTGTCCAATTCGGGATACCCCTTCAAGTCCTCACGCATTTCGTCGCAAACGGTTTCCAGTGTCACGTCACGGTCTCCCGGACTCACCAGACTGATATTGAAACTAATGATATGACTACCGTTGTCCTGCATGGAAGCAAACGTATTGTCAGAGTCCGCCTGCCCCACAGTGTAGTTGCAAACTTTCATCATATCTCCGTAGCGCGTCATCCACTTGTTTGTCAGTTCCGAAGCCAACGCTTCCGCACGCTCCACACGGGCCCCGATGGGCAACTGAAGGTTGATACCGATGCGGCTATTGTCTGCTGCCGGGAAGAACTCGGTACCGATATACTTGGCACAGAACAGACTTGCCACAAAGAATGCGGCACAGCCTGCCATAACCGTCAGACGATGGCGCACAGCCCAGTTCAACCGGTTCTGATACCACACGTCAAGACCGTCCAGCGCACGCTGAATCGGCGTATAGAGCGTAACGAACATCTTACTCTGCTTTTTCTGCAAACGCAGAAGCTGCGCACACATCATCGGGGTGAATGACAAGGCTGAAACTGTGGAAACCGTCATAATCACACACATCATCCATCCCAACTGACGGAATAACACACCGGATATACCACTTACCATCGTCAATGGGAAGAATACCGCAATCATAGTCAGCGTAGATGCAATTACGGAGATGGCCACCTCGTTCGTGGCATGTATCGCTGCCTGCTTCGGTTCGGAACCCCGTTCAATATGGGTCGTTACATTCTCGAGTACCACAATGGCGTCGTCCACCACGTTACCAATAGCAATAGAGAGACAAGAGAGCGAGATGATATTCAGTGAACCGCCGTCGATGATACCCAGATAGATGAACGAGGCAACCAGTGACATCGGTATGGTGATACAGATGATGACCGTGGCACGCCAACGCCCCAAAAAAACGAACACCACCAAGATAACGAACAGCATAGCGTACATAATGGTTTCCTCCAAGCTGTCTATCGTATTCAAGATGTTATCGGAAGTATTGACAATGATCCCCAGCTTCACATCGCTCGGCAGTGACTTCTGCAACTGTGGCAACATATCAATTACCTTCTGCGAAATGGCTACAGAATTGGCACCCGATTGTTTCTGCACCACAATCATAGCGCCCTGCACACCGTTGCTATACGTCTTCTGTGCACGTTCCTCCACAGAGTCCACAACTTTTGCCACATCGCGCAGATAGACGGAAGCACCGTTGTGCGTACCTACCACGATGTTCTCCATCTCTTTGGGATCCTTGAACTCACCTTCCACACGCAGCGAATAGGTATTGCTACCTACATCAAACGTACCGCCCGGCGTATTCCGGTTTTCGGCACTGATAATAGAGCTGATAGTTTCTACAGAAAGGTTGTAGGCATCCAGTTTATTGGGGTCGCAATATACATTGACCTCACGCTTGGGGGCACCCGAAATGGACACCGTACCGACACCGGGCACACGCGCCAAGGGATTCGCCACGTTGTCATCCAATATTTTGTAAAGAGCCGGCTGGCTCTCCTCCGCCTGCACGGAGAGCAGCAGGATAGGAATCATGTCCGTACTGAACTTGAAGATGATGGGAGTTTCGACCTCATCGGGCAGCATGGAGCTCACCATGTCCAGTTTATCACGCACGTCGTTCGTCAGCACGTCTATGTCATACCCATACTCAAACTCCAGCGTAATCACGGAAATATTCTCCGACGAACGGGAAGTGATATGCTTCAAGTTGCTGACCGAATTCAGCACGTTTTCCAACGGACGGGTCACGTTATTCTCGATGTCCGAGGCACTGGCACCCTGATAGGTCGTCATCACCATAATGGTGTTGGTCTCGATGTCCGGATAAAGGTCTACCGGCAATTTCGACAGAGAGAACAGACCAAATATAGCCACTGCCAGGAAGCAGAGCGAGGTCATAATCGGTTTCTTAACCGCTCCTTCGTATAAACTCATAAGATTAATTCTTTAATTTGCCAATGTGCTAATATGCTAATTGGCTGCGCAATGTAGCTACATCGGCACATTAGCATATTATCACATTACCACATTACCATATTATTTTTCTACCTCGACTTCCACACCATCGGCTAATTTAGACTGCCCAGCAATAACAACTTGAGAGTTATTGTCTACACCGGAAATCAACTCATACTCCGTATCCATACGACGGCCAAGCTCTACCTTATTATAAGACACCTTGCCGTTCTTGTAGACATAGACATAGCGGTCGCCTGAACCGGCACGCTTCACAATGGCCAGGTCGGGAACAACCACGTGGTCCTGTGTTCCGAAGTTCAGCGTGGCGCGGGCAAACATTCCCGGACGTACGCGCTGATCACGGTTGACAAGCTGTATCTCTACCGGGAAAGTACGGGTAGCCGGGTCGATGGTAGGATAAACAAGGCTGATTTTGCCTTCGAACTCCTCGTCACCATAGACATCTACTTTCACGGATACGGGAGCGCCCTTCTTCACTTTGGTAAAGTAGCCTTCGGATACGTTGATGTATAGTTTTACCGGAGTGATTTGCTCCACTACCAGTACCGGTTCTCCACCGCTATACATATCTCCGTTATCGTAATTGCGTGCCGTCACCACCCCGTTAATGGGACTGAGCAACGAGGTGTTCTCCAAGAGATTCTTATAGGAAGTCTCACGGATGTCGAGATTCATCTTGGCGGTATCCCACTCCGACTTGGAGGCACCGCCTACCTTATACAACTCGTCAATACGCTTGAACTCTATCTGCTGGTTGTCCAACTGATATTTTATCTGCTTCAGATTGGCAGCATCCATGCTGACCAGCTTCTGGCCTTTCGACACGCGGTCGCCCACCTCCACAAAAATGCGGTCTATACGCACCGGAGAAGAGGGAGCAATATTGTTTTTTACTTCGGCTTCCACCGTAGCGGTGTATTCCTGAATCTGTTCCACGGGACGGGACGACACCTCGGCCAGTTTCACCCTCGGCTTTTCGTCCACCTTCTCAGCAGCAGCTTTATCACTACCTCCGCTACATGCCCCCAGCATGGCAACAACCAGCAGGGCCATCCATTGAAAACCTTTTTTCATATCGTTGTTCTTATTTCTATTCTTCATTCTTAGTTCTTCATTCTTAGTTCTCTGCAATATAATCCTTTCCCAGCACTTGGTCAAGGTCAGCCTTCGCAACCAGATAATCATAGATGGACTGATTATAAGTCAGTTCGGCCTCCGTAAGCTGCACTTGCGAAGTGTTCAGCTCCAACACCGTACCTTTACCTACCTCATAGCGTTTACCGGCAATCTGCACAGCTTTCTGTGCCTGCATCACATTCTCGCGGTTGCTGACAACCTGCTCGGAACTGGCAGCCATGTTGTTCTGGTAGCTGGTAATCTGCATGTTCAGCTTTCGCTCTGTGTCCAGACGGTTCTGCTCCAACTGACGTATCTGAATACGGTTGGACTTGAGCTTGGTGAAATTGCTTGCCTTATACAAAGGAATACTCAGCGTAAACATCAGTGCGGAACTTCCGCTCCAATTATAATCGAGGATGTTCCAATCCTCGTTGTAGAGTGACTGGTACTGGTAAGAATAGTTCATACCCAAAGTAGGCATGAAGTTGGCACGGAGTGACTTGATGTTCTGATTGAGCATCTTCCGGTTCAAGTCCAACTGCTTCATCGTCGTATTATTGTTCAGATTGGCAGCGGGCTGATTCAGTTCATTGGCAAACAGCTCCGTCTCATAGTTGCCGAGATTGTCGGCAATCTCTATATCCACATCGGCCGTTACCCCCATCAGTACCTTCAACTGCAACTTGGACAACGTCACGGCATTACCCGCCGAAATCACATTCGGCTTAATGCTGCGCATCTGCACCTCGGCACTGATTTTATCGAACTCACTGACGGCACCCTGCTGATACTTGGCATTGACAATGTTGTAGTTGTCTTCCGCCAGCTTATAGCTCTTCTGCAACACATCGTAGGAGTCTTGCGTCAGCATCAGCTGATAGTAACCCTTAGTTACCTGGTTCACCAAGTCCAGCTTAGAAGCCCGTGACTTTTCCACAGCCAGTTCAATGTCTGTCTTGGTCATCGACATGGCCTTATATACGCTAGGGGCGAATATGGGCAAACTGATATTCAGCACCCCGCTTACCGTATTCGAATTGTCCATACCCATCTTGAACGACTGTCCGCCAAGATTCATCTGTGCCGCACTGATGGTATGATTCCACGTACCGTCAATGCTTGCCTGCGGAAGCAAGTTCTGCCAGGTCTCCTTGTGAGTCACTTTCTTCAAAGCAATTTCTTCCTCCGCCACCTTTATGGTAGGATTGTCGCTTAAAGCAATCTCCAAGGCACGGTCAAGGGTCAGGGTCAGGGTATCCTTTGCCTCTTGTGCGCGCACATAGCCGCCGGCATACAGCACAGCAACTGCCAACAGTAGTGCTCTTCCTACCCAAAATCTCTGCATCTTCATAAATCAAAAATAGATTATTTATTAAAACTACTCCTTCGTTTCATCCGGCTTTACCTGATTCTTGCGATATTCGCAGATAAAGTCCTCCAGGACACGGGCACCCTTCTCCGTAGAGATACCGCGCAAGAAAGTGAACATGATAGATTCGTACACTTCAAGGAAAGAATACTCATTGCAGATGTCCGAATTCATCAGCAAATCGAGCTGGTCGCGCACGAGCAGATTGATAATGGCGAAATTCACATCATCACGAAAAATGCCTTGCTTCACGCCCTCTTTGAAGAAGTTCACTGTATCTTCCGAGCTCCGGTTCCGATTGTTCTTCATCAACTGATAAGCCTTGGGATATTTCTTGATATCCTCAAAAAACTTCTTGTTCGTGGCATGAAAACGCTCTATGCTCCACTGATAACATCTCAACAAAACTTCCAATACGTTACTGGAAGTCTCTATTACTCCTTTCACAAAAATATCACCATCCTTCTGGGACTTCAGGATACATTCTTCCAACAAGGTTTCCTTGTCCGGAAAAACTTCGTAGAGAGTGCGCTTAGAGATACCCAAAGATGCGGCAATCTCATCCATCGTGATACTTTTTATTCCATTTGTTGTAAATAATTCTACGGCGGCCAGAATGATACGTTCCCTCAGTTCCACCCGTGATGTTGAATGCTTCGTGTGTTCGCCCATTTTTCTTCCCTTTCTAAACTAAAACTATTTTTATTCATTATCGGAATAAAACGGGACAAATATAGAAAGAAAACTCAATTCGCCAATTAAGTTTCCTTTCTTATTGTTAACAGATTAATAATTATTATGTTTCTGGCAGATTTATTGGGAAGTTCCTAATAATCAAACTTTGTCCGGTTGAGGAAAGCGACTGTCTTATGGATTTCCTTATACATCACGATGTCTTCCTTCACAAAAGGGACTTCCTTGCGATATTCGTGCAGGAAACGCTCCAGAACGGGAGAAGTCTTTGCCGGACGGCGGAAGTCGATGCCTTGAGCGGCATTCATCAGTTCGATGGCAAGGATATGCTCCAGATTGTCCATAATGCGATAAAGCTTAGTAGCTGCATTGGCACCCATGCTGACATGGTCTTCCTGCCCGTTGGAGGAAACGATGGAGTCGCTGCTGGCGGCATAGCAGTACATCTTATTCTGGCTTACCATAGACGCGGCAGCATATTGCGGAATCATGAAACCGGAGTTCAGACCGGGATTGGCCACAAGGAATTCCGGAAGTCCACGCAGCCCCATGATAAGCTGGGCGATGCGCCGCTCGGATATATTGCCCAGCTCTGCCAGGGCAATGCCGAGAAAGTCGTAGGAAATGGCAAGCGGCTGGCCGTGGAAGTTACCGCCCGAGATGATACGGTCCTCATCGGGGAAGATGGTGGGATTGTCCGTCACAGAATTGATTTCCGTCAGCAGGATGGAAGCCACGTAACGGATGGCGTCTTTCGTGGCCCCATGCACCTGAGGGATGCAACGGAACGAATAAGGGTCTTGTACATGCTGCTTGGGACGGGCTATCAGCTCGCTGCCTTCCAATAGTTTGCGGAAGTTGGCACCTGTTTCTATCTGGCCCTTGTGTGGACGAATCTGCTGGATACAGTCCATAAACGGATCTATACGCCCGTCGAAAGCTTCCAGGGAGAGAGCGGCAATCAAGTCGGCTTTCTTGGAGAGACGGAAGGCTTTGAGAAGAGCAAAGACACCGTTGGCACTCATAAACTGGGTGCCGTTGAGTAATGCCAATCCCTCTTTACTCATCAGCTTCACCGGTTCCCAACCGAACTCGTCGAGCACACTGATAGCCTCGCGCTTCTTTCCTTTATAATAGACATCGCCCACACCGATAAGCGGCAGGAAGAGGTTGGCCAGAGGAGCCAGGTCGCCGGAGGCGCCCAGTGAGCCACGGTCATAAACGATAGGCATCACGTCGTTATTGAAGAAATCGAGGATGCGCTGCACGGTGATGACCTGCACACCGCTATGCCCCAAAGAGAGAGCATGCGCCTTGAGCAACATCATCAGTTTGATGATGACCGGGCGTATCTCCTCGCCCACACTGCAAGCATGGCTCTTGATGAGATTTTCCTGCAAGGTGCCCAGCTCGTCCGACGAAATGCTCTTACTGCACAACGAGCCGAAACCGGTGGTAATGCCATACAAGGGTTCTTCCGACTCCGCAATCTTCTTGTCCAGATAATCGCGGCACTTCTGTATCCGCAGCTTGGCTTCCGGAGCCAGCTCCAGTTTCAGATTTTCATTGATGATACGTTCGATGAGGTCGAAGGTCAACTCACCGGAACCTACATAATAGACATTGTTCATACTTTCAGCTCTTGATTGATTTCGTCCAACAATTCCTTTTCTTTCGCACAAGCCAAGTGTTCCAATTCGTCGGCTTCACTTTGGAGCTTGGACACAAACTCCTTGTCCTTCAGCGAACCCAGGTTGATGCGTACATTCATCAGTGCGCCCAGCACAGCCGAACGGGCAGACATCATGGCCACACAAGCATCCGTAACGGCATTGCGGTTGCCCAGGCGAGCTACATCCATGATAACCGTCATCAGCTCATACGCATTGCGTGCCACCTGCATGGGAACAAGGGCGGCAAACTTGGTAGCCGCCTGGATGGCAGTACTGCGCGCCGCCTTTTCCTCATCCGTAGCTTTCGGCATCTTGAAGCAGGCAAACACCTTGTCGTAGGCTTCAGAGTCGCGGTCTATATCTTCTACAAAAGCCCCCTTTTGCTGCAAGGCAACTCCGGAGATATGGCGCATCAGCTCTTCGTGAAGTTCATAACCTTTCTTACCGATGGTGAGGTTAGCAACCATAGCGGCAAGAGCAGAAGCAATAGCACCGTTCAAAGCGGCAATACTACCGCCACCGGGGACGGGATCGCTACCCGCCACTTTATTCAAAAATTCCTTTACTGTCAAATCAACTAACATGATATTAAATATTAAAGATTAAGGATTAAGAGGGGATATCAGCACTTCTTAAAGTACAGGATAAAGCACTCCCCCCTTTATGGTGGTATTGACACAATTCATACCTACATAATAAGGTAAAAAGTGATAATTATCCGTATTGAGCACTACGAAGTCTCCTTTCTTGCCCACCTCGATACTACCAATGCTGTCCGCACGGTTCAGAGCGGCCGCACCGTTCAAGGTCAGAGCAGTGATGGCCTCTTCAATACTCATTTTCATATAAATGCACGCCAAGGCAAATGTCAGGGGGATGGAACCGGAGAAACAACTGCCCGGATTGAGGTCGGTGGCAAGGGCCACGGCACAACCAGCATCAATCATTTCGCGCCCACGAGCATAGGGTTCCTTCAAAGCAAAGGCTGTCAGCGGAAGAAGGGTCGCCACAACTCCCTTGTCGGCCATGGCGCGGATGTCCGCATCCGAAGCATGCAGCAGATGGTCGGCAGAGACGGCAGAAAGTTCAGCAGCCAGTCCGGCACCCCCTAATGGTACAATCTCGTCGGCATGGAGTTTCAAGACAAGTCCCATTTCCTTGGCTGCCAGCAAAAGGCGACGGGACTGCTCGATGGAGAAAACGCCCTGCTCACAGAAGACATCGCAGAACTCTGCCAAATTATTATGAACCACTACGGGCATCACTTCGCGGATAATGTAGTCCACGTACTCGTCCGTCTGTCCGTTGTATTCTGCAGGCACAGCATGTGCACCGAGAAAAGTGGAGACAACGTCTACACGCTTGTGCTCGTCATTATTAAGGCTACGCATCACCCGAAGCTGCAGGAGCTCGGTTTCCTTGTCCAGACCGTAGCCGCTCTTTCCCTCTACGGTAGTCACTCCCATAGCACTCATCTGCTTCAGAAAGCCCTCCGCCTTGCTGCGCAGCTGGATGAAATTACATGCACGGGTAACTTTCACCGTACTCACGATGCCTCCTCCACGTTCCATGATGGACATGTAACTCTCTCCCTTCAAACGCCAGGAGAACTCCTCGGCACGCTCGCCACCAAACACAAAATGTGTGTGTGAGTCCACAAAGCCGGGTAGCAGACACTTGCCGCGGGCATTGTAATGCCAGTAGTGCTGATAATAGCCGTCACGCTCCTCTCCACGGTTAGGTCCGACGTAGGTGATGATGCCATCGGTCACTTCCACCGTAGCATTGTCGATGATGCTCAGTTGCTCCATCTCCTTGCCGCAACGGGCAGAAAAGCCGAGGGGGGTCACTACACGGGTATTGAATATAATAAGGTTTTCTGTCATAAAGCCTCTCTCCTAACCCCTCCCCCGTAGGGAGGGGAATTAAGTTAGTACTATTTAATTCGGTTACATTCGTGCTTCTAAGACTTGCTCCATGGAGAAGTTCTCCAATCCCAGATAGTAGGACGCTGTATCTATCAAGGCCTCCATCGGCACCAGACCGATAATCTCACTGCCCACAATACTGACGCCGTAGCGGCGGGCTTCCACACGCACCAGTTCGAAAGCACGGTAGAGGGCGGTGCGGGTATAGTCCGTCATGTTGATGGATACCTGCGTGATGCCGCGGTCCTTCAACTCCACTCCCATTGCCTTGCAATAACGCAGTCCTCCGCCGATGAAACGGATTTTCTTAGCGATGTCATGGGCTATCTCCAGACTGGGGGTATTGAGGTTGATGTTATAGGCCACCAAAGGCATGCGGGCACCGATAGCCACTGTGCCTGCGGTGGGATGACGTTCGGCCAGTCCGAAGTCGGGATGCCATTCCGGTTGCTTTATCTTCTCGGCCATACCTTCGAACTCCCCTTTACGGACAGCAGCCAAATTCTCCCGATGAGGGGCAGAAGCAGACTTTTCATATAAGAAGACGGGAAGATTGTAACGTTTTGCAACCTCCTTGCCCACTTCTTTCGAGAGGGCAACGGCTTCTTCCATCGTCACATTCCGGATGGGGATAAAAGGTACTACATCTACAGCACCCATACGAGGATGCTGTCCCTGATGGTGATTGAGGTCTATCAGCTCTACCGCCACGCCGATAGCTTCGAGCACAGCATCACGAAGCGGTTCCGGCTCGCCCACTACGGTCACCACAAGGCGGTTGTGGTCTTCATCGTTACTGTAATCCAACAGTTTCACACCTTGTTTGCCCCGAAAAGGAGCTACTATCTTATCTATCTTCTGCAAATCGCGCCCTTCGCTGAAATTGGGGACGCATTCCATAATCTTATTCATAATGCTCTTTAAAAAAAAATATATATACTCTGATTTTTCAGACGCAGATGACGCGAATTCTTTTTATCGGAATACAGAGACGTCGGGATTCTTTTGAAAGAAAAAATCCGCGTTATCCGCGTCTAAAAAATGAAATCATCACTTTACTTACTCCTTCACCACTTTCTGCACCAACTTCTCATCAGCCACATACGGCATCGTGATATGATAGCCGTCTGCATGCGTACGGTTAAACTCCTCGCTCGTCTCCATGGCATGCGGATTGCGTGCCCACGAACGGCGGGCCACACCACCCATCACATCCCACAACATAGCGGAACGCAGGATTTCGTCTACCCGGTCACTGCCGTCGCACACCATGCCGAAACCGCCGTTGATGGCTTTTCCGATACCTACGCCACCTCCATTGTGCAAGGCCACCAAGCTCATGCCACGCGCACAGTTTCCAGCAAAACACTGCACCGCCATATCTGCCATGACATTACTGCCGTCCTTGATATTGGATGTTTCACGGAATGGAGAGTCTGTACCGCTGACATCGTGATGGTCGCGTCCCAACATAATGGGGCCGACCTCTCCCTTACGCACCATTTCATTGAAGCGCAAAGCTATATTCATACGTCCCACGGCATCCTGATAAAGAATACGAGCCTGCGTGCCTACCACCAAGTTGTTTTTCTCCGCATCACGAATCCAATTATAGTTATCCAAATCTTGCCCGCGACGTGTAGGGTCGATACATTCCATCGCCGCACGGTCGGTCTTCACCAAGTCTTCATGTTTTCCACTGAGGCACACCCAGCGGAACGGACCATAACCATAATCAAACAGTTCCGGTCCCATTATGTCTTCCACATAGCTGGGAAAGATGAAGCCGTTCTTATCATCTCCGTCCCGAGCAATTTCGCTCACGCCGGCATCGTAGACGGCTTTCATGAAGGAGTTCCCATAATCGAAGAAGTACGTGCCGTGTTCCACCAGCCTTTTTATAGCCTTGAAATGACGCTCCAAGGAAGCATCCACCAGACACCGGAATTTCGACGGATTCTCGTGCAGCATATGGGTACGCTGCTCAAACGTCAGTCCGGCAGGACAGTAACCGCCCTCATAGGTGGCATGGCAGGAAGTCTGGTCGGAAAGTAAATCTATGTGCAACTGCTTCTGCACCGCATATTCCAGCAAATCGACGACATTGCCGTGATAGGCCACAGAAACCGGGCGACACTCGTCCATGGCTTGTCGAGCCAGCGAGAAGGCTTCTTCCAGAGAATCTGTAACGTGTCCCACCCAGCCCTGGGTATGGCGGGTTTCGATGCGGGAAGCATCCACCTCGGCAATGATTGCCGCCGCCCCTGCCATCTCGGCAGCTTTGGGCTGCGCACCGCTCATGCCTCCCAGACCGGAAGAAACAAACAAGCGTCCGCGCAAATCGCCATCTTGCGGAATGCCCAGTTTCAGACGGCCTGCATTCAGCAACGTATTGAACGTGCCGTGCACGATACCCTGCGGACCGATGTACATCCAGCCGCCGGCAGTCATCTGCCCGTAGTTGGCAACGCCCATCTGCATAGCGGTGTGCCAGTCCTTCTGATTATCATAGAGCCCCACCATCAGCGCATTGGTAATGATGACACGGGGCGCCTCGGGCTTGGACTTGAAAAGCCCCAACGGATGTCCGCTTTCGATGACCAGTGTCTGTTCGCGCGTCAACACTTCGAGGTACTGCTTGATGAGCCGGTATTGCATCCAGTTCTGGCAGACCTGTCCCGTCTCACCATAGGTAACTAATTCATACGGATAAAGGGCGATGTCGAAACAAAGATTATTGTCAATCATCACCTGGAATGCCTTGCCTTCAATGCAGTTCCCCTTGTATTCGTCGATGGGTTTCGCTTTGAGGTCGCCCTGCGGGCGGTAGCGGTAGCCATAGATACGTCCACGTGTACGCAGTTCTTCCATGAACTCCGGAGCGAGGGTTTCGTGCAGCTCTTTGGGGATGTAGCGCAAAGCGTTCTTCAATGCCGTAGCCGTCTGCGCAGGGGTAAGGGTGTAGCCACGGTCGGGTGCCCGCCGGATACCCTCGACAAAGGAAGGATAGGAAGGCAATGTTTTACTTAAGGTTATCTCCATGTCCTATAAAGATTAAGGATTTACAAAGTGTCAGCCCACGAGGGTTATATTTGCCGCAATATAGAAATAAATCCCGACATTCGCAACGGAATGCCGGGATTATTTATCTTTTAGTCAGAAACCGACCAAAACACTTCGCCCGCCCCCCGCTGTTTGTTACAACGCTTTTATCAGAGATTATCCCAGAACCTGCAAACATTTCAGATGTTTTTGCCTCCACACACTACATTTTATCAAAATAATCTCTATATTTGTGAAACTCTTCCAAAAAAAGACGAGATAAAATCATTAAAAGCCAAAAGAATATAACTATGAAAAACTTACTATCAAGTATCATCCTGACAATCGGCATGCTTAGCTGTGCTAGTTGCACAGACCTTATGAAGGACGACGGTTCCAGAGGATTTGCCAACGTGGCCACCATCGTGGGAGATGCAGAAAACGGTTTCTACTGCTACCAGAGACACTATGCCGGTCTGGTTGTTTCGCACAGCAAGGAACTTGCCGGCAAGGAACGGGGTTACTTCAACTTTTATTACACAGAAGACGACTGGACCACCTCTACCAATGGCATGAAATATATCGACAATGCGCAGGTCTATACAATAGAGGCATACGAAACAGTTCATCCCCTCACCCAGGAGGAAGCGGATGCCGGACACATCACCGGCAATGAAAATTGTACTATTCCCCAATCATTGTCTATAGATTATGCCTCTTACGGCTATGTGGATTTACAGGCCGGATTCTCCACCTTCAACCACATAAACGGCGAAATCCACAACGGAGAAGTGAATCTGGTATACGACGCAACCAAGCAGGAACCGGACACGCTCAGACTGCAACTTTGCTACAATCCGCGCATTCCCGACGGATGGACAAAAACAAGCCATCACTTCCGTACCGTATCATGCGATATCTCTTCTCTATCTTCTCTCCAACAATGGAGCGATTCGCTGACCCTCGTCATTGATGACGGAAGCAAAAAGAAGCATCTGAGAAGAATGAGCCGGAACGACTTCTTGAAACCCAGCCCCGAGACTAAATAACCAAAATCAAAGCATTTTTTTCTTTATTCAGTCTTCGTTGGTTTTGGCATACCTCAAGAGTAGCTCTCCTCTTTTAAGAGTCAGACTGTCCTGCGTCAGTTTTTCTATTGTCAGCGTATCCGTAAAAGAAATATTCTGGTGATTGCCGATGCTGGTACCTGAAAGTAACAACCGGTTTCCTACTTTTTTCCATGCCTCATATTTCAAGGTGGCCATGTTAATGGAAGAGGCGCTTCCGTCCCCATCAAGAACGAAACCTTGTTGCATACCGGACATTCCCGGAACCGGCTCCACCCAAGAGCCTTCAATGGAGGCATTGTTGCAAGCAGTCAAAGCAACCATGCCAAGAACAGCAGTTAAATCTCTCAATCTTTTCATGTCTCTTTTCTTTTTAAAACTATATTTCTAAACAAAGGAACTCTTGTATTTCCTCTATGTTCCTGCAAAAATAATGTTTTTACGGGAGCTTCCATATATTGAAGAGTCTTTTCACAAAACAAATTATGAATATTTATTTGGAAATTATTCAAGCTAGCATTACCTTTGTACCGAAATTCAAAAAACGATATGAACCAGTCTTTAACTACAACATACAATACGCGCAATGCTGCATGGGGCAACAAGACCTTATGCGGCCATTTCATAGTGCACGTACATTGGTTCAGCGGATTCATTTAACTACCCTGCAATTTACATTTTACTATTTTGCACTTCCCTTACCGAGAAAAGGAGGGAGAAATGCCGTGTATGGGGTTTCCATTCGGAAAAACCGGACTAACCTATGTATTCACCAAAAAGAAGAAGAAAACTTATGTTTACAATTATATCTATCATGTTTATAGGAATCGGTATCGGATACCTGATGCGTAACGTACAGATGTTGCAAAAAGTGGAGAAAAGCGCCTCGCTCACCATCTTACTGCTGCTCTTTGTACTCGGCGTATCCATCGGTTCCAACCGTCTGATTGTTGACAATCTGGGAAGATTCGGGTGGCAGGCCGCCGTACTGGCCTCACTGAGCATTACAGGCAGCATGTTGGCCTCACTGATGGTGTTTCACCTATTTTTCAAGAAAGGAGAGAAGAAATGAAGGGAAGTTTGACGGTTGTTGCATTTTTCTGTGCCGGCTGCCTGATGGGAGTAGCCAATGATTTTCGGTTCGACCTGCACGACTTATCCATGTATGTGCTCTATGCATTGATGTTCCAGGTGGGCATCGGCATCGGAAGCAACAAGAAACTGAAGGAGCTGGTCAAGAGCCTGCGGCCCAAAATGCTTTTGGTGCCGATGGCCACCATTGTGGGAACGCTGTTGTTCTCTGCCTTCGCCAGTCTGCTGTTGAGCCAATGGAGTGTGTTCGACTGCATGGCGGTGGGTAGCGGATTTGCTTATTATTCGCTTTCCTCCATTCTGATTACGCAATTCAAGGAACCTTCCATAGGCCTGCAACTCGCCACGGAGCTGGGCACCATCGCCCTGCTTGCCAATATCTTCCGTGAAATGATGGCTTTGCTGGGTGCACCGCTCATCCGGAAATATTTCGGCAAATTGGCACCTATATCGGCGGCAGGGGTCAATTCGATGGATGTACTTCTACCCTCCATCACCCAATATTCCGGAAAGGACGTGATTCCTATCGCTATATTCCACGGAATATTAATTGATATGAGTGTACCGGTATTCGTATCCTTCTTCTGCAATCTGTAAACAGCAGGCCGAAAAGAGGGAGATAAGGCCTCATTGTATTCATACTGTAACAACGTGAACAACAGCGACTTCTCACTGCAAAGTGAGTGCATGCTTTTTGCAGTGCCACTGCATACCGTTTGCAGCGTCACTGCATACCTATTTGCAGTGATACTGCAACTGCTTTGCAGCGCGACTGCAACGGGTTTGCAGTGACGCTGCAAAAGGTGTGCAGTGACTTTGCAGCCGGTCACCAAGCTACCGCATACTCGTAGTGGTCGAACTTAGGCTTGGTGCCTATGCCTACCGCTTTGAATACCCGGGCTATCCGCTGCTGTTCTTCGGGAGAGATAGGGCGCTCGCCCTTGCGGCAATGATAGTAATAGCGTTCGCAAGAGAAGCATCCCATCACGCGATGGCGCACGGTGAAAAGCAGCTTGGCGGGTACTTCGTCGAAAAGGCGTGTCATACCGCGGGCATAGTGCAGCTGCTCGCTGGAGCGGTAACGGGCACAGGTGGAGGACCCGGACAAGCTGCTGACATAAAAAGGATTCACCGCACGAACGGACTGTGGTTGGGGGGCTTCACTCTCGGACAACAGTTGTGCCGCTATCGCCCGCAGGCAGGAAGAGGCTTTGGGGCACTTTCCGTTACCCGCAAAGCAGTATTCGTACCCATCGGGCACGTCTTGCAATAATATCATCTTATTAATGATTAATGATTAGTGATTAATGGACGGAGTGCACGCAGATACTTGCCGATGACCTCTGCCGACTCGCTTGTTTCTTTCTCGAATTCGGCGTGCAGTGTCGGGTATCCGTCAAGCAGTTGCATCATCCGCTCACACCCCACGAATTCGGACTTTCCGGTTTCGGGATTCAGTTCGTAATAAACGCGCGCATGCACCAGTCCCGAAGCATGGATGGCATCTCCCACTTCACCACCCAAACGCGTGGCATCATCGGGAGTCATGGTACTGGCGGCCGCTTGTCCCACGGGCTGTGCACAGAAGTAAACCTTGCCGCCGAGCCACATGGCAGGTGCATACCACTGCCCGAAGCGATAACGCTTATAGCGCATCTTACGGCAATTGACATAAAGCGAGGTATCTACCCGTACAGCATAACAACGGGACTTCAAATAACGGCAAAGACCGGGATTGTCGTCTACCGTAATACGATAATCGGCACCGCCCATGAGGTAAATCTGGTTCTTTGTACGCTTCTCAATCTTCAGTGTGGTAACCGTATCGCCACGGTTCTCCACCAACTCTTTCAGATTGGAATACATTACCTGTTGCGCCGCCGCCGGCAAAACCGCCAACAACATCAGAACGCCTGACAACCAACTCTTCTTCATATCCCAACCTCCTCTTTTCTGAAACTTTGTTTTAGTGAGCGAAAGGTACATTTTTTATCGGAAGTAGACAAAAAATCGCGGAAAAAACAATTGGAAATGTATATCTTTGCCTTAAACTTAACATGTATGGAGCAAATAAATACGATAGATAAAATCAGCGCCGTCTACCGCAACACGGCAGAAGAGGCAAGACAAGAACTGAATAAAGTACAACAGAAGATTTACCGCATCGGCAGCCTGCGCCTGCTGCTGTTTGTGGCAGGAGTAGTAGGAATTATCTATTTCTGGAGCGAGAGCTGGGGTATACTGGCCTGCATTGCCCTCATCACCCTACTGCCGTTCCTATTTTTAATGAAATACCACAACCGGCTGTTCCATCGCAAGGACTATCTAGAAAAGAAGATGGAAATCAACGAGCAGGAACTCGCCGCTCTGGATTACGATACGTCTTCTTTCGATGACGGCGAAGCATACATCGACCCCACCCATCTCTACACCTATGATTTGGATGTTTTCGGTCCGCATTCCCTTTTCCAGTACATCAACCGTACCTGCACACAGCCCGGGAAACACCGCCTCGCCCACTGGCTGGGGAAACATCTCGAGAGAAAGGAAGAAATCATCCGCCGACAAGAAGCCGTCAGTGAACTGGCTCCGGAACTGAAATTCCGTCAGCGCTTCCGTATCCTCGGCCTGCTGTACAAAGGAAAAGCCGCCGATGAAACAGAACTGTGCCAATGGGCGGAAAGTCCGAGCATCTTCCGGAGCCGGAAATTACTGCGCCTCCTGCCGGTACTGGTGACGGGAGCCAACCTCATCTGCCTCGCACTCGTCATGGCAGGAATTCTGTCCGCAAGTATCTACGGCATCATCTGGACCTGCTTCGTCATCGCCGGCTTCGGCTTCACTGGCAAAGTCACCAAGATGCAGGCCATCTATGGCAAAAAACTGCAAATTCTCTCCACCTACGCCGCCCTGCTCCACCTCATGGAAAAGCAGCCTGCACAAGCCACCCTGCTCAAAGAGATAAGACAACAGATTGACGGAGAAAAACGGAAAGCCTCCCACTCCATCAGCAGGCTGAACAAGCTCATGGATGAACTCGACCAACGCAACAATGTCTTTATGTACGTCATTCTGAACGGCCTCTTCTTCTGGGAACTGCGTCAAATCATGCGCATTGAAGCCTGGAAAGAGCAATATGCCGCTGAACTGCCCGGGTGGCTCGATGCCATCGGACAAATGGATGCGCTCAACTCACTGGCAACATTTGCCTATAATCATCCGGACTATATTTACCCAAAGATAGTTCAAGCGGAAAGAAAGGGGAAAGGAAACCTAAATAAAGAAGAAGAAAGCAATTCTGAAACGGAAGCACCCATCAATGCCCCTTCCTCCTTCCGTCTCCGTGCCGAAGCCCTAGGCCATCCGCTGATGAACCGTGACCGCTGTGTCCGCAATGACATCGACATGGTGAAACGACCGTTTTTCATCATCGTCACCGGCGCCAACATGGCAGGGAAAAGCACCTATCTGCGTACGGTGGGCATCAATTACCTCCTTGCCTGCATCGGCGCCCCCGTCTGTGCCCGCCAAATGGAAATATGCCCGGCCCGGCTCATCACTAGCCTGCGTACCTCGGATTCACTGAACGACAACGAGTCCTACTTCTTTGCCGAACTCAAACGTCTGAAACTCATCATAGACAAGCTGCAGGCTGGTGAGGAGCTTTTCATCATCCTCGACGAAATTCTGAAAGGTACCAACTCCATGGACAAGCAGAAAGGCTCCTTTTCCCTTATCAAGCAATTCATGACTTTGCAGGCCAATGGCATCATTGCCACCCACGACCTGCTGCTGGGAACACTCATCGACCTCTTCCCCGATGACATCCGCAACTATCGCTTCGAAGCAGACATTACAGACAATGAACTGACCTTCTCCTACCGCTTGCGCCCAGGCATCGCCCAGAATATGAACGCCTGCTTCCTGATGAAAAAAATGGGGATTGCCGTTGCCGACTAATCCCCACCACAGTTAAAGTCAAGTCTAACTCTTTGACTGATTATGCTGTTTTACATTTCTCCAGGAAAGTAGATACTGCAACCGCATCGCTACCCGTATAGTAGCGTACGGAAGTTACCGGAGTATACGTGTAAGGCACAAACTGATACAACTGTACAGCCGCAAATTTATTGTCCTGCGAAATCATGACATCCATGCGCACATTTCCACTGCCGCTACTTTTTATTTCAGTCTCGCCATTCAGCTGTTCATTCTCAATCATATCTGTAAGTTTGCCCAAATATTTCAAATCGAAGAAAACACTGCGTTCCTTGGTCACACTGCCCGTCGGCAAATAGACCACTTCCTTCGATTTCCAAAACAGACGGAACACGCCAAGCAAGACGAATGCCGTACCCAGCACCATCAAAGCCATGCTGAGAGTGGAAGATTTATCACTCATCTCAAAAATGGATGCAAAAATAAAAACACCGACCAGCAGCATAGCTACTGAAAAGATAAGTCCTGAAACACTGGTACGCTTTACAATATCGGGATGTGAAGACGCAAAAAGAGTTGCGTCAATAGTTTGAGTTGCCATAATTATAATATGTTTTAATGAATTTATTAGAAATAGAAAATACAGTATTTCCCTGCAAAAACACATAGTCTGACCATACACAAGGGAAAAAGGAAGATTCAATAAAACACTAAATGAGAATACGCCTTAGCGTGAAAATGTAATATTCGCAC
Organism: Bacteroides sp. AF29-11; assembly: GCF_003602895.1. Classification (NCBI taxonomy): domain Bacteria; kingdom Pseudomonadati; phylum Bacteroidota; class Bacteroidia; order Bacteroidales; family Bacteroidaceae; genus Bacteroides; species Bacteroides sp. AF29-11. The sequence continues at coordinate 71,610 of NZ_QTLY01000012.1, read as the reverse complement.
ACCGGCTGGCAACGATAATAGGCAGTGGCATCATAGAGTTTCTCACGATGCAGAGACAAAACAGCCGCTCGCTGGGCCAGTTTGTCAATCCAGTCCTTTAAAGAAAATATATATTCCGTGGTAGAAATGCGCTGTATACGGGAGTACGTCAGCGAATGTAATTGTCCACCCATGCCCGCCAGCTCTGCATCCGGCAGATAAGGCAATTGAGGCATCGCAATATAGGCATCAGTCTGCTCATGTACGGCAATAGTATTCTCACTCACAACATTCCCACCACTCGCCGCTTTATTGGCAAATGTATCGCTTACAGTCTGCCATAAAGCCAATGCAAGCACCATGAATCCTATGAATCTTAAGAATTTAGCCATATCTATGTGCAAATATAACAGTTTCTTTCAGGAATTTGTTTAATGCACACATCTTTTAATGTTTCTTGGATGATTTATAGGAAATAAAAAGCCGCTCCAAACAAATTGGAACGGCTTCTATATATAAAAAGAATAGTTGAATTATTCAGCTTTAGCTTCCTCAGCAGCAGGAGCTTCTGCAACTGGTGCAGCAGTTTCTGCAGCAGGAGTAGCTTCAGTAGCAGCAGCTTTCTTTGAACGGCGGGTACGAGTAGCCTTCTTGGCAACCTTTTCCTTAGCCATGTTTTCGTTGTAGTCAACGAGTTCAATGAAGCACATTTCAGCGTTGTCACCCAAACGGTTACCAGTCTTGATAATACGAGTGTAACCACCCGGACGATCAGCAATCTTCACAGAGATTTCTTTAAACAATTCAGTTACAGCATACTTGTCTTGCAAATTGCTAAATACAACACGACGGGAATTAGTCGTATCGTCTTTAGCCTTTGTAATCAAAGGCTCAACAAACTTCTTCAAAGCTTTAGCCTTTGCAACGGTCGTAGTGATTCTTTTGTGCTTAATCAAAGAACACGCCATATTAGCCAACATAGCGTTTCTATGAGAGGCAGTACGACCCAAATGGTTGAATTTCTTATTATGTCTCATTTTTTATTCTTTATCTAATTTATATTTAGAAATATCAGTTCCAAACGACAGATTCAGACTTTCCAGCAAATCATCAAGCTCGGTAAGCGATTTCTTTCCGAAGTTTCTGAATTTCAGCAAATCCGTCTTGTTGAATTGTACCAAGTCACCAAGAGTCTCTACATCTGCAGCCTTCAGACAGTTGAGGGCACGTACAGAGAGATCCATATCAACGAGCTTGGTCTTCAGCAACTGACGCATGTGCAATACTTCTTCATCAAACTCTTCATTGCCGTCAACATCATTTGTTTCCAGCGTGATCTTCTCGTCAGAGAAAAGCATGAAGTGATAAATCAGAATCTTTGCAGCTTCTTTCAGGGCTTCTTTCGGATGAATGGAACCGTCGGTAGTAATCTCAAGTACCAGTTTCTCGTAGTCGGTCTTCTGCTCTACACGGAAGTTCTCTACCTGATACTTCACATTACGTATCGGAGTATAAATAGAATCGATAGGAATTACGTTCACATCGGTGCAATATTCGCGGTTTTCGTCAGCAGGAACATAACCACGACCTTTGTTGATCGTAATATCTATCTGCATAGTCGACTTTGAATCTAAATGACAAATAACTAATTCAGGATTTAACACTTCAAATCCAGTCAAATACTTACCTATGTCACCTGCTTTAAATTCACTTGAATTCTCGACTGTAATACTTACTTTCTCACTCTCGAATTCTTCAACTACTTGCTTGAATCTCACTTGTTTCAGATTCAAGATAATGTTAGTAACATCCTCTTTTGCCCCCGGAACACTGGAAAATTCATGCTCAACACCGTCTATCTTGATAGTAGTGATAGCAAAACCTTCCAATGAAGAAAGCAGGATGCGGCGCAGTGCATTACCCACGGTAATACCGAAACCGGGCTCCAACGGACGAAATTCGAATTTTCCGAATCTAGAGTCCGCTTCCAACATTAATACTTTATCAGGTTTTTGAAATGCTAATATCGCCATGAAATTAATTATTATTTAGAATACAATTCTACGATCAAATGCTCTTTAATGTTTTCAGGAATGTCTGCTCTTTCAGGTACATGCAGCAATTTGCCTACCTTAGAGTTATCATCCCATTCCAACCAAGGATATTTGCTATGGTTAAAGCCAGCCAGTGAATTAGCGATAACTTCCAATGATTTGGATCTTTCACGAACACCGATCACCTGACCCGGTTTCACTGCATAAGAAGGAATATTCACAACCTCACCGTCTACAGTAATGTGCTTGTGGCTCACCAACTGACGAGCAGCTGCGCGAGTAGGAGCAATACCCAAACGGAATACGATATTGTCAAGGCGACCTTCCAACAATTGGAGAAGGATTTCACCAGTAATACCTTTAGCAGTCTCAGCCTTCTCAAACAAGTTGCGGAATTGTTTTTCCAAAACGCCATAAGTATATTTGGCTTTCTGTTTCTCACGAAGTTGAACACCGTATTCAGAAGTCTTTCTCTTTCTGGAATTACCGTGCTGTCCGGGAGGATAGTTCTTCTTTGACAATACTTTATCTGCTCCAAAGATACCTTCACCGAATTTACGGGCTATTCTTGATTTTGGTCCAGTATATCTAGCCATTTCTTTTAAATATTTAATTGTTTATTCATGAACTTGGGTTTGTTGCAGCCGCGATTGCAGAGAGAAAGTTTACAATCCAATAACAAAATCAAGTCTCACTTCTATTAAAGGTAAATTTTAAACTCTACGTCTTTTCGGAGGACGACAACCGTTGTGCGGAAGCGGAGTTACGTCAATGATTTCAGTAACCTCGATACCTGCACCGTGGATAGTTCTAATAGCAGACTCACGTCCGTTACCCGGGCCCTTCACATATGCTTTTACCTTTCTCAAGCCAAGATCGTATGCTATCTTAGCACAATCTTGAGCAGCCATCTGTGCTGCGTAGGGAGTGTTCTTCTTTGAACCTCTAAAACCCATCTTTCCGGCAGAAGACCAAGAAATGATCTGACCTTCGCTGTTTGCCAGAGAAACAATAATGTTGTTAAAAGATGAATGAACATGCAACTGTCCATTAGCATCAACCTTCACATTTCTCTTTTTTGCTGCAACTGTTTTTTTTGCCATATCAACAATTATTATTTAGTAGCTTTTTTCTTATTAGCAACGGTTTTCTTTCTACCCTTACGAGTACGGGCATTGTTCTTTGTGCTCTGACCTCTTACTGGAAGACCAATACGATGACGAACACCACGATAACAACCGATATCCATTAAACGCTTAATGTTCAATTGAACTTCAGAACGAAGATCACCTTCAACCTTATACTCTGCACCAATGATCTCACGAATCTTGGCAGCCTGATCATCCGTCCAGTCTTTTACTTTCAGGTCTCTGTCAACACCTGCTTTATCCAAAATTTTTGCTGAACTACTACGACCTATACCATATACATAGGTCAACGCAACTTCACCTCTCTTGTTTTGAGGCAAATCGACACCAACTATTCTTATAGCCATATACTAAATTATTTTTTTTGCAAAAATAATAATATTATCCTTGACGTTGTTTATACTTAGGATTTTTCTTGTTAATAACATACAAACGGCCATTACGTCTAACGATCTTACACTCTGGCGTACGTTTCTTTAAGGATGCTCTTACTTTCATATCTTAATTTTATTTATATCTAAATACAATTCTTCCTTTCGATAAATCGTAAGGAGACATTTCGACTCTTACTTTATCCCCTGGCAGGATTTTGATGTAATGCATCCGCATCTTACCGGAAATATGTGCAGTAATCTCATGTCCGTTTTCTAATTCAACACGAAACATTGCATTAGACAATGCTTCAACTATAACTCCATCTTGTTCTATTGCAGATTGCTTTGCCATATTAATTTCTTAAATTGCTTTATCTCCTAATACTTCTTCAATGAACTCGAATGATGACAATATATCAGCTTCACCAGTGCCGACTGCTATCGTATGTTCAAAATGAGCTGCACACTTGCGGTCTTTTGTCCTCACCGTCCAGCCATCACGCTCCATGAGTATTTGTCGGTTACCTAAAGTTATCATCGGTTCAATGGCAATGCACAAGCCTTTCTTCAGCATTGTCCCATAACCACGCTTTCCGTAATTGGGAACCTGAGGATCTTCATGCATTTCCTTGCCTATTCCGTGACCCACAAACTCACGCACCACACCATAAGAATTAGATTCGCAGTGCTGCTGTATCGCATAACCGATATCACCCAACCGCTTGCCGTGAACGGCATTCTGTATCCCTATGTACAATGCTTCTTTAGTAACCTTCAGTAATTTGCGGACTTCTTCGTCAACTTCACCTACACAAAACGTATAGGCTGAGTCGCCACAAAAGCCATTCATGTAAGTACCACAATCAACAGACACGATATCACCATCTTTCAGTACCACATCATCTCCCGGAATACCATGTACCACCTGGTCATTTACAGATGTGCAAATAGAAGCTGGAAACGGATCGCCATATTGATTAGGAAAACCTTTAAAGGTTGGAACAGCACCATTGTCTCTGATGAACTCTTCCGCCACCCTATCCAGCTCTTTTGTTGTCACTCCGGGCTTTATAACCTTAGCTATCTCAGCCAACGTCTTTCCAACAAGCAAATTACTCTTGCGGAGCAGCTCTATTTCATCTTCTGTTTTAAGAAATATCATTCTTCAAAAAAGATTAATATGCAGCTACATTACCACTGCGGCCTTTAATACGTCCGGATTTCAGCAAACCGTCATAGTGTCTCATCAACAAATGACTTTCTACCTGCTGGAGAGTATCAAGCACCACACCCACAAGGATTAACAAAGATGTACCGCCAAAGAATTGAGCAAACTCAGCTTTCACACCGAATATACCGGCAAACGCAGGCATAATGGCAACCAAGGCCAAGAAGAAAGAACCAGGCAAAGTAATACGCGACATAATCACGTCAATATACTCAGCAGTTTGCTTTCCTGGCTTGATACCCGGAATAAAACCATTGTTTCTCTTCATATCTTCAGCCATCTGAGTCGGGTTAATAGTAATTGCAGTATAGAAATACGTAAACAATATAATCAACACTGCAAAAATCAAATTATACCAAAAGCTTGTATGATCAGTCAATGCACGTACGAAACCACTTGCATCATTTACATTTGAGAACCCAACAAGAGTGATAGGAATAAACATGATAGCCTGAGCAAAAATGATAGGCATCACGTTAGCAGCATTCACCTTCAAAGGAATATACTGTCTAGCACCGCCATATTGCTTGTTACCCACGATCTTCTTCGCATATTGTACAGGAATCTTTCTAGTTCCCTGCACCAAAAGAATAGCGAATGCAATAACAACCAGCAGAACAACAAGCTCAATCAAGAACATTACCAGACCACCAGTCTTGTCCGTCATACGGGAAATCAATTCCTGGAATAAGGACTGTGGCAGACGGGCGATGATACCAATCATGATAATCAGCGAAATACCATTACCGATACCCTTATCCGTAATTCTCTCACCAAGCCACAAAATAAACATACTTCCAGCCGCTAAAATAATGGTAGAAGTAAACATAAACAGAGTCCAATCTAATGAAGCATTTAAAGAAGGACCAGCCTGCATCTTAAGATTGAGCAAATAAGAAGGAGCCTGAACCAAAAGAATAAGAATCGTCAGATAACGAGTATATTGATTCATTTTTCTTCTACCACTCTCACCTTCGCGCTGCAATTTCTGGAAATACGGAACCGCAATACCCAGCAACTGAATCACAATGGAGGCAGAGATGTACGGCATGATACCCAATGCAAAAATAGAGGCATTGGAAAATGCTCCTCCGGAAAACATATTTAACAAGGCTAAAAGACCTTCGCTTGTCTGTTGATGCAATTGTGTCAGCATTGACGGATTGATACCCGGCAAAACGACATACGAACCAAAACGGTAGATTGCCACAAACAATATGGTAATGAGGATCCGTTGTCTCAGATCCTCAATTTTCCATATATTCTTTAATGTTTCAATAGCTTTTCTCATTGAATTAGAGTTTTACTACTTGTCCACCAGCAGCTTCGATGGCAGCAACAGCAGTCTTAGAAAATGCATGTGCTTGTACATCCAACTTAGCAGTCAAAGTTCCGTTACCTAATACTTTTACCAACTGGCTTGCAGAAATGAAACCAGCAGCAATGAAGTCACTGATACCTACAGTCTGCAAGTTCTTTGCTTCAGCCAATTTCTGAATTGTATCCAAGTTGATAGCCTTATACTCTACACGATTGATATTTTTAAAGCCAAACTTAGGTACACGACGTTGAAGAGGCATCTGACCACCTTCAAAACCGATTTTCTTAGAGTATCCAGATCTTGATTTAGCTCCTTTATGACCTCTAGTAGAAGTACCTCCCAAGCCAGAACCCGGACCACGTCCAATTCTCTTTCTTGTTTTAGTAGATCCCTCTGCAGGTTTTAAATTACTTAAGTTCATATTGTAATTCGTTTTATATTCAACAAATAATTACTTAACAATGGTAACCAAGTGTTTAACCTTATCCACCATTCCAAGAATTGAAGGAGTGCATTCGTGTTCAACCACACGATTCAACTTATGAAGTCCCAGTGCATCGAGAGTTCTCTTCTGATCAGCAGGAGCACCAATTCTACTTTTAACTTGTTTAATCTTTATAGTCGACATATTCTTCCTCCTTATCCTCTAAATACTTTTTCCATACTAACTCCTCTGTTCTGGGCAACCATACGAGCATCGCGCATTTCACTCAATGCCAAGATAGTAGCCTTTACCAAGTTGTGCGGGTTGGAAGAACCTTTTGACTTAGCCAAAACGTCTGTTACACCAACACTTTCCAATACGGCACGCATTGCACCGCCAGCAACAACACCGGTACCGTGAGAAGCCGGTTTAATAAATACTTCAGCGCCACCGAACTTTGCAGACTGTTCGTGAGGAACTGTACCTTTCAGTACAGGCACTCTTGTCAGGTTTTTCTTTGCAGATTCAACACCTTTGGCAATAGCAGCGGTTACTTCACCAGCTTTACCAAGGCCCCAACCGATGATGCCTTCTTCGTTTCCTACTACCACAATAGCAGAGAAACTAAAAGTTCTACCACCTTTGGTTACTTTGGTTACACGATTAATAGCAACCAATCTGTCTTTCAGCTCTATATCGTTTGTAATCTTAACTCTATTATTAAGTCCTGCCATAATGATTAAAATTTAAGTCCACCGTTACGGGCAGCATCAGCCACCTCTTTTACTCTCCCATGATACAAGTAACCATTACGGTCGAAAACAACAGTAGTAATACCTGCTTCCTGAGCTTTTTTCGCAATCAGTTCACCTACTTTAGCAGCTTGTTCCTTCTTAGGCATTTTTTCAGTCATACCCAACGAAGAAGCGGCAGCCAATGTCTTACCGGACAAGTCATCGATAATCTGAACATAGATTTGCTTGTTACTTCTAAATACACTCATACGCGGGCATTCAGTAGTACCTGAAATTTTGTTGCGTACTCTATATTTGATCTTAATTCGTCTTTCTATTTTTGTTGTCATAATAATATCAATTTAAATGATTATTTAGCACCAGCTGATTTACCAGACTTTCTACGAATTTCTTCGCCAACAAACTTAATACCCTTACCCTTATACGGTTCAGGCTTACGGAAAGAACGTATTTTAGAGCAAACTTGACCAAGTAACTGCTTGTCGCAAGATTCCAATATAATCAAAGGATTCTTGTTTCTTTCAGACCTAGTCTCAACTTTAACTTCAGGAGGCAACTGTATAAAGATACTGTGAGTATAACCTAAAGCCAGTTCAATGATATTTCCCTGGTTAGAGGCACGGTAACCTACACCGACAAGTTCCAATTCTTTCTTATATCCTTCTGATACACCAACAACCATGTTGTGCACCAATGAACGGTATAATCCATGGAATGCATGCTTTTGCTTGGGGTTATCCAGCATTGCATTTTCATTCTCAGCCAAAACAACATGACCGTCTTCGATGGTAACATTGATAGCAGGATTTACATATTGGCTCATTTCGCCTTTGGGTCCCTTAACGGTAACCACGTCATCTTTCAGAGTAACTGTTACTCCAGCGGGAATACTAATGGGTAATTTTCCTATTCTTGACATTGCTAATTCCTCCTATTAATATACATAACACAAAACTTCACCACCAATCTTCAGTTCAGCGGCTTCTTTGTTGGTCATTACACCCTTGGAAGTAGATATTATAGCAATACCCAAACCATTAATAACACGCGGCATGTCTTTATAACCGGTATATTGACGCAAACCCGGAGAAGAGATTCTCTCCAGCTTCTTGATTGCGTTAACCTTGTTTACCGGATCATACTTCAAGGCAACTTTGATTGTACCTTGAGGACCATCTTCTACAAACTTATAATTAAGAATGTAGCCCTTTTCAAAAAGAATCTTAGTGATTTCTTTTTTCAAATTAGAAGCCGGAACTTCCACAACTCTGTGCTTCGCTTGAATAGCGTTCCGCAACCTCGTCAAATAATCTGCTATTGGATCAGTCATATAAAAAATAAATTAAATTAATCAGGCCTACCCTGACAATATTTAAAAACAATAATTACCAGCTTGCTTTCTTTACACCGGGAATAAGACCGTTAGAAGCCATCTCACGGAACTGGATTCTGGAGATGCCAAACTGACGGATATATCCTTTGGGACGACCTGTCAGCTTGCAACGGTTGTGCATGCGAATCGGGTTAGAATTTTTAGGCAAATCCTGCAATTTCTGTGCAGCTTCAAAAGCTTCAGCAGGATCACCGGTTCTAACGATTTGCTTCAACGCAGCTCTTTTCTCGGCATATCTGGCTACTAATTTAGCACGCTTTACTTCGCGTGCTTTCATTGATTCCTTTGCCATATTATCAATCTTTTTTAGCGTTTTTAAACGGTAAACCGAATTCTTTCAACAAGGCATACCCTTCTTCATCTGTTTGCGCAGAAGTTACAAAGGTAATATTCATTCCGAGAATTCTAGTAATACTATCGATATTAATTTCAGGGAAAATGATTTGTTCCTGAATACCAAGGGTATAGTTACCCTTACCATCGAACTTACTTTCAATACCCTTGAAGTCGCGGATACGAGGCAGAGCTACACGAACCAACTTTTCAAGGAATTCGTACATTCTCTCACGACGCAGAGTTACCATAACGCCAATCGGCATTTTCTTACGCAACTTAAAGTTTGCAATATCCTTACGAGAAATGGTTGCCACGGCTTTCTGGCCAGTGATAGTAGTCATTTCATTAATTGCCACTTCAATAATCTTCTTGTCGGCAACAGCCATACCCAGACCCTGATTGATAACAATCTTCTTAAGTACGGGTATCTGCATAGAAGAAGAATACTGGAACTGTGATTTCAATGCAGGCGCAATACGCTCTGCATATTCTTTCTTAAGGCTAGCAGTATTACTCATTACTTAATCTCCTCTCCTGATTTTTTAGAATAACGCACTAAAGTGCCTTCAGCACTTACTTTTCTACCAACACGCGTTGCTTTGCCAGTCTTTGGATCAACGGGGTTCAAGTTTGACAAGTGGATAGAAGCTTCTTGCTTCACAATACCACCTTGCGGGTTCTTAGCATTCGGTTTTGTGCTCTTAGACACCATGTTGATACCTTCAACGATTGCGCGGTTTTTATCAACAAGAACCTTCAATACACGACCAGTCTTACCCTTGTCTTCACCGGAGTTTACATAAACTGTATCGCCTTTTTTAATATGTAATTTACTCATTACTCAAATCTTTTACAATATTAAAGTACTTCAGGAGCGAGTGACACAACTTTCATGTTAGTAGCACGAAGTTCACGAGCTACCGGACCGAAAATACGACTACCTCTAATTTCACCTGCATTGTTCAACAACACGCAAGCATTATCATCAAAACGTATGTAAGAGCCATCAGCACGACGGATTTCTTTCTTAGTACGTACGATCAAAGCTTTAGACACTGCACCTTTTTTAATATCACTTGAAGGGATAACGCTCTTAACAGAAACGACAATCACGTCCCCTACTGAAGCATAGCGACGACCTGTACCACCCAAAACGCGGATACAGAGAGCCTCTTTTGCCCCACTATTATCACATACTGTAAGTCTGGATTCTACTTGTATCATAATTACTTAGCTCTTTCAATTATTTCTACCAATCTCCATCTCTTAGTCTTGCTCAAAGGACGAGTTTCCATGATGTGTACAGTATCGCCGATATTGCACTCATTCTTTTCATCATGAGCATGGTACTTCTTCGTCTTGCTAACGAACTTACCATATATGGGGTGTTTCTCCTTAAACTTAGCTGCTACTGTAATGGTCTTATCCATCTTGTTGCTCAGCACAACCCCAGTTCTTTCTTTTCTTAAATTTCTTGCTTCCATCAAGCTCATCATTTATTGTTAAGTTCTCTTTGGCGTAATTCAGTCTTCATACGCGCAATAGTCCTGCGTAATTGTTTGATCTGAGCAGGATTATCCAAAGGAGAAATAGAATGATTTAAAATCACTTGGTTGTAATTAGCTACTTCTGCTTCAACTCTTTCTACCAAGTCACTGGTAGGCATCTCTTTAATTTCTGCTGTTTTCATACTTCTTACGCATTTTGATTTTGAATATCATAATCACGTCTAACCACAAACTTAGTTGTGATAGGAAGCTTCTGTGCAGCCAAGCGCAAAGCTTCTTTAGCGATTTCATAAGATACTCCTTCGGCTTCGATAATAATTCTACCCGGTGTAACAGGCGCTACGAATCCTTCCGGCGCACCCTTACCCTTACCCATACGCACATCAGCAGGCTTTCTGGTGATAGGTTTGTCGGGGAAAATACGAATCCAAATCTGTCCTTGACGTTGCATATATCTTGTCACTGCAATACGCGCAGCTTCAATCTGACGGCCTGTAATCCATTTCGTTTCCAAGGCCTTAATACCAAAAGATCCGAAAGCCAACTGGTTTCCTCTTTGGGCATTACCCTTTTGACGGCCTTTTTGTTGTCTTCTGAATTTTGTTTTTTTCGGTTGTAACATAATTCCTAAAAATCAAATTCGTTAGCGATTATTTTTCTTTCTTTTGAAGTTCTTTCCGCCATTGTTTCCGCTATTGCTTCCACGACCACTTTCCTTGCTTTGCGTAAAGTTCGGAGCCAACTCCTTCTTACCATAAACTTCACCTCTACAAATCCAAACTTTAATGCCGAGAAGACCAACCTTAGTCAATGCTTCTGCATGACAATAGTCGATATCTGCTCTGAAAGTGTGCAACGGAGTTCTTCCTTCCTTATACATTTCAGAACGGGCCATTTCTGCACCATTCAAACGTCCTGAAATCTGAATCTTGATACCTTCCGCACCCATACGCATTGTATTGGCAATAGCCATCTTGATGGCACGACGGTAGGCTATTTTGCCTTCAACCTGACGGGCAATGTTGTTAGCCACGATAACAGCATCCAACTCTGGTCTCTTAACTTCGAAGATATTAATCTGAATATCCTTATCAGTAACCTTCTTCAACTCCTCTTTCAACTTGTCAACTTCTTGGCCACCTTTGCCGATAATGATACCCGGACGTGCAGTACAAACGGTAATAGTCACGAGTTTCAGTGTACGTTCAATTACAATTCTTGACACACTAGCCTTTGCCAGACGAGCGTTCAAATATTTACGAATCTTGCTATCTTCCAGCAGAGAATCGCCGTAATTCTTTCCACCATACCAATTGGAATCCCATCCTCTGATAATTCCTAAACGGTTGCTTATTGGATTAACTTTTTGTCCCATTTACCTTAATTTTGATCTTCGTTATTACTTTTAGAACCAACGAACAACGTTACGTGGTTTGAACGTTTACGAATTCTGTAACCTCTACCCTGCGGAGCCGGTCTCATTCTTTTGAGTGTAGCACCACCATCAACAAAAATCTTGGTTACGAACAGCTCGCCACTTTCAGCTTTACGTTCGTTTTTCTGCTCCCAGTTAGCAATTGCAGAGCGCAGCAACTTTTCCACTCTTGCGGCAGCCTCTTTTGAAGAGAACTTCAAAACGCCGAGTGCTCTGTTCACCTCCATCCCGCGAATCATGTCAGCCACGAGACGCATTTTACGGGGGGAAGTAGGAACATTTTGCAATTTCGCAAAATACATGGTCTTAAGGGCTTCTTTTCTTTTTTCAGCCGATATTTTTTTTCTTGCTCCCATTATATTATTACTTTATTATTTCAGATAAATCCTGTTTTATTTTTTCTTGTTACCAGCGTGTCCTCTGAAAGTACGAGTTGGAGCAAATTCGCCCAACTTGTGTCCTACCATATTTTCGGTAACATAAACAGGAATAAATTTATTTCCGTTGTGAACTGCAACAGTATGGCCTACGAAATCAGGCGAAATCATTGAAGCTCTGGCCCAGGTCTTAACTACCACTTTCTTGCCCGATTCATTCATGGCAAGCACTTTCTTCTCAAGCTTAACGTTAATATACGGACCTTTTTTTAATGAACGACTCATAATTTACTCAATTAATCAGATTACTTCTTTCTTCTCTCAATAATATACTTAGACGATTGTTTCTTCGGAGCTCTTGTCTTAAGACCCTTAGCGTACAATCCCTTACGAGATCTCGGGTGTCCTCCTGAAGCACGTCCTTCACCACCACCCATCGGGTGATCAACCGGGTTCATAACAACACCACGGTTACGCGGACGACGTCCTAACCAACGAGAACGTCCAGCTTTACCTGAACTTTCCAATCCATGATCTGAGTTACCTACACTACCAATAGTAGCCTTACAAGTACTGAGGATCTGACGAACCTCACCTGAAGGCAACTTGATAACGCAGTACTTACCTTCTCTAGAAGTCAACTGAGCGAAGTTACCAGCCGAGCGAACCAAGGCAGCGCCTTGTCCCGGACGTAATTCGATGTTGTGAATTACAGTACCGACCGGAATATTCTGAAGCGGAAGTGCGTTTCCGATTTCCGGAGCGGCAGTCTCACCTGACATCAAAGTCGTACCAACTTGCAATCCATTGGGAGCAATAATATATCTTTTTTCTCCATCTGCATAAAACAACAAAGCGATACGAGCCGAACGATTCGGATCGTATTCAATTGTTTTAACCACTGCAGGCACACCGTCTTTATTTCTCTTGAAATCTACGATACGAATAATCTTCTTACTACCGCCACCGATGTAGCGCATAGTCATCTTACCTTCGTTGTTACGACCACCTGAAGATTTCTTACCAAATACAAGAGACTTTTCTGGTACCCGTGCAGTAATCTCTTCGTAAGTACCAATAATTTTATGTCTTTGCCCCGGTGTTGTGGGCTTAAATTTACGTACTGCCATTTTTATTAAATATTGCTATAAAAATCAATAGTATCTCCTTCTTTCAACGTAACGATAGCCTTCTTGAACGCATTCGTACGTCCGTTGATGATACCGGCACGAGTATAGCGGCTCTTGTTTTTGCCGGCATACTTCATTGTATTCACATCAACTACTGTAACGTTGTAAAGGGCTTCAACTTCCTTCTTAATTTCCAGTTTATTAGCTTCAGGACGCACGATAAAGCCGAAACGATTATTCGTCTTATCAGTAATTGCAGTCATCTTCTCTGTCACTAACGGTTTAATAATAATTCCCATTATTTAAGCCTCCTTTTTACATTAAGATATTGTCGATAGCAGAAAGTGCACTTTCAGCAAACACAACGACCCCAGCGTCCAATACTCTGTAAGTATTTAACCCTGAGATAGTCTGCACATTAGCACCCTTCACATTACGAGCCGACAAATATACGTTTTTATTTGCTTCTGGTAAAATCACAAGCAGCTTTTTGTCAGAAACTTTAAGATTTTTTGTCATTGCAACAAAATCTTTAGTCTTCGGAGCTTCAAAAGAGAAGTCTTCTACTACTACAACTGCGTTGTTCTGAGCCTTGTATGACAAAGCTGACTTACGAGCCAGAGCCTTTACTTTTTTGTTTAATTTGAAGTAGTAATCTCTCGGTTTCGGACCGAATACGCGTCCACCACCAACAAGTACCGGTGAGTTCATGTCACCACGACGTGCACCACCACCACCTTTCTGGCGACCGATTTTACGAGTAGAACCACTGATTTCGCTTCTTTCCTTTGACTTGTGTGTACCCTGACGCTGGTTAGCCATAAACTGTTTAACATCCAAGTAGATAGCGTGGTCGTTGGGCTCAATTCCGAAGATAGACTCGTTTAACGTAATCTTTCTCCCAGTGTCTTCACCTTTAATGTTATATACGTTAACTTCCATTATTTCTCAATTATTACGATTGAACCTTTGCAACCAGGAACAGATCCCTTAATCAAAAGAAGATTGTGCTCCGCGATTACCTTTAATACCTGCAGGTTTTGAACAGTTACTCTGTCGCCACCAAGCTGTCCGCCCATGCGCATTCCTTTGAATACTTTTGCAGGGTAAGAACAAGCACCGATAGAACCCGGCTTACGAGCGCGGTTGTGCTGACCGTGAGTAGTCTGGCCTACACCACCAAAACCATGGCGTTTTACTACACCCTGGAAACCTTTACCCTTAGAAGTACCTACAACGTCAACAAAAGTTGCGTCATTGAACAGTTCTACGGTAACAGTGTCACCCAGATTCAACTCTGTTTCAAATTCTTTGAACTCAGCCAAGTGTTTCTTGGGAGTTACTCCAGCTTTCTTAAAGTGGCCCATCAAAGGCTTTGTAGTGTGCTTCTCCTTCTTGTCCTGGAAGCCCAGCTGAACAGCTTCATAACCGTCCTTTTCTACAGTTTTCACTTGAGTAACAACACAAGGACCTGCTTCGATAACAGTGCATGGTACATTCTTACCCTCGGCACTGAAAACGGATGTCATTCCGATTTTTTTTCCTAATAATCCTGGCATTTCACTTAATTTTTAATACTTACACTTTGATTTCTACTTCCACACCACTCGGTAACTCCAACTTCATCAGAGCATCTACTGTCTTAGCTGTTGAGCTATAGATGTCAATCAGTCTCTTGTAAGAAGAGAGTTCGAATTGTTCACGCGACTTCTTGTTAACGAAAGTCGAACGGTTCACGGTAAAGATACGCTTGTGCGTAGGAAGAGGAATCGGACCGCTAACGATGGCGCCCGTTGTCTTCACCGTTCTTACAATCTTCTCAGCTGACTTGTCAACCAAGTTGTGGTCGTAAGATTTCAGTTTGATTCTAATTTTTTGACTCATTACTGTCTTTAGTTATTAAATAGTTATATAAGATGAAGTTCCGCAGGCTAAGAGTCATTCGCTAGCCTACGGGACTTCAAGTTTTTTTAGATTAAGTCAGCACGACCTTTTACTTCCTCCAATACTGCCTTGGCAATAGAGTTGGAAACCTGGGCGTGGTGAGAGTATACCATTGAAGAGGTTGCACGACCAGAAGTGATGGTACGCAATGCTGTTACGTAACCGAACATTTCTGCCAGCGGAACCATTGCCTTCACGATACGTGCACCGGAACGGCTGGATTCCATACC
This sequence comes from Bacteroides sp. AF29-11, assembly GCF_003602895.1. Classification (NCBI taxonomy): domain Bacteria; kingdom Pseudomonadati; phylum Bacteroidota; class Bacteroidia; order Bacteroidales; family Bacteroidaceae; genus Bacteroides; species Bacteroides sp. AF29-11. The sequence goes on along the minus strand of NZ_QTLY01000012.1, from coordinate 55,974 downwards.
TTCCACCTGGCCACGACGCTTGTTCAAGTCACCGATAACGTCACCCATGTTTTCTTCCGGAGTAACAACTTCCAGTTTCATGATAGGCTCCATCAATACCGGACCTGCCTTGGCACAAGCATTCTTATATGCCTGGATAGCACAGATTTCGAAAGACAACTGGTCTGAGTCAACCGGGTGGAAAGAGCCGTCAATCAAGGTTACTTTCAATGAATCCAACGGATAACCTGCCAATACACCATTCTTCATGGCAGTAGTGAAGCCTTTCTGTACAGACGGGATAAATTCCTTAGGAATGTTACCACCCTTCACTTCGTCGACGAATTGCAATCCGCCTTCCTTGAAGTCTTCATCAACCGGGCCGATGTTCACGATAATATCAGCAAACTTACCACGACCACCGGACTGCTTCTTGTAAACTTCACGCAAGTTGACTGTCTTAGTGATAGCTTCCTTATAGTTAACTTGAGGCTTACCTTGGTTACATTCAACCTTGAACTCACGTTTCAGACGGTCGATGATAATATCCAAGTGAAGCTCACCCATACCAGAGATAACTGTCTGACCAGTCTGTTCGTCAGTCTTAACTGTAAACGTCGGATCTTCTTCAGCCAGCTTAGCCAAGCCATTTGACAGTTTATCCATATCCTTCTGAGTCTTAGGCTCAACTGCGATACCAATTACCGGTTCCGGGAAGTCCATAGACTCCAATACAATCGGTGCAGTTTCGTCACACAATGTATCACCAGTATGTATATCCTTGAAACCTACGCCAGCACCAATATCACCAGCACCGATAACTTCTACCGGATTCTGCTTGTTTGAGTGCATCTGGAACAGACGGGATACGCGTTCTTTCTTACCAGAACGAGAGTTATAGATATAAGAACCAGCCTCAATCTTACCGGAATAAACGCGGAAGAAAGTCAAACGACCTACATACGGGTCTGTTGCAATCTTAAATGCCAAAGCAGAAGTCTTTTCGTCTTCGCTCGGTTTACGGTCTTCTTCAGCACCAGTTTCGGGGTTTGTACCGATAACGTTCTCTGTATCCAGCGGAGAAGGCAAGAATGCACACACGTAATCGAGCAATGTCTGTACACCTTTGTTCTTGAATGAAGAACCGCAAAGCATCGGAACGACAGCCATTTGCACTGTTGCGTTACGGAGAGCTCTCAAAACCTCTTCTTCTGTAATGGTAGAAGGATCATCGAAATATTTCTCCATCAAAGCATCGTCAAACTCAGCCACTTTTTCGAGCATCTTATCTCTCCATTCATTAGCTTCGTCTACCAGATTTGCAGGAATTTCTTCTACTGTATAGTCAGCACCCATTGTTTCATCATGCCAATAGATAGCTTTCATTTTGATAAGGTCTACCAGACCTTTGAAAGATTCCTCAGCACCGATAGGAATGACGATAGGACACGGATTAGCGCCCAAAACGTCCTTCATCTGGCGGACTACCTCAAAGAAGTCAGCACCCGAACGGTCCATCTTATTAACGTAAGCGATACGCGGTACGTTATATTTATCAGCCTGGCGCCAAACTGTCTCAGATTGCGGTTCAACACCACCTACTGCACAATAAGCAGCAACGGCACCATCAAGAATACGCAAAGAGCGTTCTACCTCAGCGGTAAAGTCAACGTGCCCCGGAGTGTCAATCAAGTTAATTTTATAAGTATCACCGGCATATTTCCAACGAGTGGTAGTAGCAGCAGAAGTGATAGTGATACCACGTTCTTGTTCTTGCTCCATCCAGTCCATTGTAGCGGCACCATCGTGTACCTCACCGATTTTGTGGGTCAAACCCGTGTAAAACAAAATACGTTCAGAAGTCGTTGTCTTTCCGGCATCGATGTGGGCCATGATACCGATATTACGTGTCAAATGTAAATCATGCTTTGCCATTTTCTAATTCCCTTACTTTAAGTTTTTTTAATCTTCTAATTGGTTAGTCTCTTATAGTATTAGAATCTGAAATGAGCAAATGCACGGTTAGCTTCTGCCATTCTATGCATATCTTCTTTACGTTTGTAAGCACCGCCCTGTTCATTGAAAGCATCCATGATTTCGGCAGCCAGCTTATCAGCCATTGATTTACCGCCACGCTTACGTGCAAAGATAATCAAGTTCTTCATGGAAATTGATTCCTTACGGTCAGCACGGATTTCTGTAGGAACCTGGAAAGTAGCACCACCCACACGGCGAGACTTAACTTCCACTTGAGGAGTCACATTATCCAGAGCTTTTTTCCAGATTTCAAGAGCGGATTTCTCTTCGTTCTGCATTTTGTTCTTCACTGTTTCCAACGCAGCATAGAAGATTTCATAAGAAGTGTTCTTCTTTCCATCGTACATCAAGTGATTCACGAACTTGGAAACTTTTACATCATTGAACACGGGATCCGGAAGGATAACGCGTTTTTTTGGTTTTGCTTTTCTCATTTGTCTGAAAGAATAATGTTTTTCGTTCTTGGTTGTTTACTTCTGTCTTCTTCAACTCTCCCTCCGGAGAATTTACTCAACCTTTAGCATTTCCAACAAACTAAAACGTAAGTTATTACTTTAAATTTTCCTATTTTGGGAATCAGGCCACCAGATTATTTCTTCTTAGCAGGAGCTGCTTGACCCGGTTTCGGACGTTTTGCGCCGTATTTGGAACGTCTTTGTGTACGACCTGCAACACCTGCAGTATCCAAAGTACCACGTACGATGTGATAACGCACACCCGGAAGGTCTTTTACACGACCACCACGTACCAACACGATAGAGTGTTCCTGCAAGTTGTGACCTTCTCCCGGAATATAAGAGTTCACCTCTTTACCATTGGTCAAACGTACACGAGCTACTTTACGCATAGCTGAATTCGGCTTCTTCGGAGTGGTTGTATACACTCTCACGCAAACGCCACGTCTTTGAGGACAAGAGTCCAAGGCTGGAGACTTTGATTTCTCCACCAGCACTTCGCGTCCTTTTCTTACTAATTGCTGAATTGTAGGCATTTTAATTGTTTTTAGTTATATATTATTGTTTATATTAATTCAAAACTATACACTTTTGGGCTGCAAAGATACTAATAAGTTTTGAATAATCAATGCACTACAAGTTTTTTTTTGATTTTACGCTTCACCCTTGATGTTGGGAAGAGGCGGAAATGTTTGTTCGTCCGGCATGCGAATCAGTCCGAAAGCGCGTTCATATTTCCCAATATTCTCTTCGAGTGCACGCAGCAAACGCTTGGCATGTTCGGGTGCCAAAACTATGCGCGATTGCACGCCAGCCTTTGGCATTCCAGGCATCACGCGGATAAAGTCGAGAATAAATTCCGAACTGGAATGAGTTATAATAGCCAAATTGGCATATGTACCTTGCGCCACTTCTTCCTTCAATTCTATCTGGAGTTGACCGTTGTTGTTTTCTTGATTTTCCATGTTGCACAATTGTTTTTAAAATGTTCTTAAAAGATAGACCAAAAGTACTCTTTTTTTTCGGATGATATACATTTAAGTTCAAAAAGACACATAATAATCCGTTCTGAAAAAGGAGCAAGCCACTGCAACCGTTTTGCAGTAGCACTGTAACAAACATACAGAAGCATTGCAGTACAGAAGGAAGAGGCAAAGATAAAACAGAGAGGGAATACTCCTTCTTATAGGATATTCCCTCTCTATTTTATAGAATTATATTGACGTTGTAAGGCTATCCCTCTACTTTCTCGTCTACAGCATAATCAAGTACCGTCTTCTTGTTGGCAAGCATACGGTCGTACTCTTCTTTGGAGCCAACGATAATCTTCTCGAACTCGCGTTGTCCGGTACCGGCAGGAATCAGGTGACCGCAAATTACGTTCTCCTTCATACCTTCCAGACGGTCCACCTTTCCGTTGATGGCAGCCTCGTTCAGTACCTTCGTCGTTTCCTGGAAGGAAGCAGCCGACATGAAGCTTGAAGTCTGCAATGCAGCACGGGTGATACCTTGAAGAATCTGAGTAGAAGTCGCAGGTACAGCGTCGCGCACTTCCACGGGTTTCAAGTCGCGGCGTTTCAACATGGAGTTCTCGTCACGCAGCTTGCGGGCCGTCACAATCTGGCCAGCCTGCAGACTCTGGGAATCTCCAGCATCCACTACCACCTTCTTTCCCCAGATACGGTCATTCTCTTCCATGAATTCCATCTTGTCAACAACTTGCTGTTCCAGGAAGCGGGTATCACCTGGCTCGTCGATTTCCACCTTGCGCATCATCTGACGAACGATGATTTCAAAGTGCTTATCATTAATCTTCACACCCTGCAGACGGTAAACGTCCTGAACCTCGTTCACAATATATTCCTGCACGGCCGTAGGACCTTTGATAGCCAGGATGTCCGCAGGTGTGATAGCACCGTCAGACAACGGAGTACCGGCGCGTACATAGTCGTTCTCCTGAACCAGAATCTGCTTGGACAACGGTACGAGGTACTTCTTCACTTCACCGGTCTTGGAAGTAACGATGATTTCGCGATTACCGCGTTTCACCTTACCCATGGTAACCTCACCGTCGATTTCTGAAACCACAGCGGGATTAGACGGGTTACGTGCCTCGAACAACTCAGTGACACGGGGAAGACCACCCGTGATATCACCCGCTTTACCTACGGCACGCGGAATCTTCACGATAACTTCACCGGCCTTTACCTTCTGACCGTCTTCAACCACTACGTGGCCACCTACTGGCAAGTTGTATGTACGGATCAGTTCGCCGTCTTCTGTCATGATGTGTGCGGTAGGCACCTTCGTCTTATCCTTAGACTCAATGATGATGATTTCGCGCAAACCGGTAGATTCATCAGACTCTACCTTATAAGTCACGTTTTCAATAACACCTTCAAATTCAATCTTACCGGTAGCTTCGGTAATGATAACCGCGTTGAACGGGTCCCAACGGGCAATCATCTTGCCTTTCTCTACCATTTCACCATCGGCTGCATAGAGCGTAGAACCGTAGGGTACATTATGAGTGGAAAGCACAATACCCGTGTTGACATCCACGAAACGCACTTCGGCCAAACGGCCTACCACTACCTTTGCCGGTTCGCCTGCTTCGTCGATAACGTCTACCGTACGGAGTTCTTCGAATTCCAGACGGGCAGGATTCTTGGCCACGATGCTTGCGTTGGCAGCAATATTGGCTGCCGTACCACCGGCATGGAATGTACGCAGTGTCAACTGTGTACCCGGCTCACCGATAGACTGTGCAGCGATTACGCCGACTGCCTCGCCCTTCTGAACCATACGGCTGGAAGCCAGGTTACGTCCGTAACACTTGGCACAAACACCTTTCTTGGATTCGCAGGTCAATACAGAACGGATTTCAACGCTCTCGATTGGAGAGTCTTCAATGCGTTGTGCAATGTCCTCGGTAATTTCCTCACCGCCGGCCACAATCAGTTCGCCGGTTGTAGGATGAACAATATCATGTACGGATACACGACCCAGGATACGTTCATACAGAGTGGCAATGGTTTCATCATTGTTCTTCAGTGCCGTACAAACCAATCCGCGGAGCGTGCCGCAGTCTTCTTCATTAATAATCACATCATGCGATACGTCAACCAGACGACGGGTCAGGTATCCGGCATCGGCCGTCTTCAAAGCGGTATCGGCAAGACCCTTACGGGCACCGTGGGTAGAGATAAAGTACTCCAACACGGACAGACCTTCCTTAAAGTTAGAAAGAATCGGGTTTTCGATAATCTGACCGCCTTCGGCACCTGCTTTCTGGGGCTTCGCCATCAAACCACGCATACCGGAGAGCTGACGAATCTGTTCCTTAGAACCACGGGCACCGGAATCCAGCATCATGTATACAGAGTTGAAACCCTGGTCGTCGCTTGAAATGGTTTTCATCAGGATGTTGGACAACTCAGAGTTCACGTGCGTCCAGATATCGATTACCTGGTTGTAACGCTCGTTGTTCGTGATGAAACCCATGTTATAGTTATTGATTACCTGCTCTACTTCATCATAACCTTTCTGTACTAATGCTTCCTTCTCTTCCGGGATAATGATATCGCCCAAGTTGAACGACAAACCACCCTTGAAGGCCATGTAATAACCGAGGTTCTTGATTCCGTCGAGGAAGTCGGCTGCCTTGGCAACACCGCACACCTTGATTACGTGACTGATGATGTCTCGGAGTGACTTCTTGGAGATAATCGTATTGATATATCCTGCTTCTGCCGGAACAATTTCGTTGACAATGACACGGCCCACGGAGGTATCGTGCATCATCTTGTCCACAATGTTACCATTCTCGTCAACGTCTTTCACTATTACGCTTACCGGAGCATGGATGTCGCACTTACCTTCATTGTAGGCAATCAGCGCTTCCTCAGGACCGTAGAATGTCAGGCCTTCACCCTTGGCACCCTTGCGCAGCTTCGTAATATAGTACAGACCAAGTACCATATCCTGAGCAGGCACAGTGATAGGAGCACCGTTGGCAGGGTTCAATATATTGTGTGACTGGAGCATTAGCATCTGTGCTTCCAGAATCGCTTCGTTGCTCAACGGCAAGTGCACGGCCATCTGGTCACCGTCGAAGTCGGCATTGAACGCCGTACATGCCAACGGGTGCAGCTGGATTGCCTTACCTTCAATCATTTTAGGCTGGAATGCCTGGATACCCAGACGGTGAAGTGTCGGGGCACGGTTCAACAGCACCGGATGCCCCTTCATCACGTGTTCCAAAATATCCCAGATAACGGGTTCCTTGCGGTCTACAATCTTCTTGGCGCTCTTTACCGTCTTCACGATACCACGCTCAATGAGCTTACGAATGATGAACGGCTTGTAAAGCTCGGCTGCCATCAGTTTAGGGATACCGCATTCGCCCATCTTCAGCTCCGGACCTACAACGATTACAGAACGTGCGGAATAGTCGACACGCTTACCCAACAAGTTCTGACGGAAACGTCCTTGCTTACCCTTCAAACTGTCGGAAAGTGACTTCAACGGACGGTTAGCGTCGGTCTTCACTGCACTCGATTTACGGGAGTTATCAAACAGAGAGTCGACAGCTTCCTGCAACATACGTTTTTCATTACGCAAAATCACTTCAGGAGCCTTGATTTCAATCAATCTCTTCAGACGGTTGTTACGGATGATGACACGACGGTAAAGGTCATTCAAGTCAGAAGTTGCGAAACGGCCGCCATCCAATGGGACCAACGGACGAAGTTCGGGCGGAATAACCGGTACAATGCGTACAATCATCCACTCGGGCTTGTTGCGTCCGCGTGATGCACGGAACGACTCAACTACCTGAAGACGTTTCAGAGCTTCGGTCTTGCGTTGCTGTGAAGCATCGCTTCCGGCACGGTTACGCAGTTCGTAAGACAAAGAGTCAAGGTCGAGGCGTGACAGCAAATCGTAGATAGCTTCCGCGCCCATCTTGGCAATGAACTTATTGGGATCTGAATCTTCGAGGAACTGGTTGTCTTTCGGCAACTTTTCCAGCAAGTCCAGGTATTCTCCTTCTTCAAGCAAGTCATACTGTGCCACTTCATCGGACAGTACACCCGGCTGAATGACAACATAACGCTCGTAATAGATAATGGCATCCAGCTTCTTGGTGGGCAAGCCCAACAAGTAACCGATTTTGTTGGGAAGTGAACGGAAGTACCAGATGTGAGCCACGGGCACAACGAGCTGGATGTGTCCCATACGCTCACGGCGCACTTTCTTTTCAGTCACTTCCACACCACAACGGTCGCAGACGATGCCTTTGTAACGGATACGCTTGTACTTACCGCAATGGCACTCGTAATCCTTGATAGGACCAAAGATGCGCTCGCAGAACAATCCGTCGCGTTCGGGCTTATACGTACGATAGTTGATGGTTTCAGGCTTTAAAACTTCACCACTCGAATTCTCAAGGATTTCCTCAGGAGAAGCCAAACCGATAGAGATTTTCGAGAAATTACTCTTTATCTTGTTATCTTTTCTAAAAGCCATAAATTTATTTAATTGATAATTGACAATGGAAAATTGAAATTGAAAAACTGAAAACCGATAATTGAGAATGGTAACTTGCATTATCCACTCTCAATTATCAATTATCCATTATTCTAAGTTGATGCTCAAGCCCAAACCTCTCAACTCGTGCAGCAATACGTTCAGTGACTCGGGGATACCCGGAGCAGGCATCGGTTCACCCTTCACGATTGCTTCATAAGCCTTGGAACGTCCTACAACGTCATCAGACTTGATAGTCAGGATTTCCTGCAGAATGTGTGCGGCACCGAACGCTTCGAGTGCCCAAACTTCCATTTCTCCAAAACGCTGACCACCGAACTGTGCCTTACCACCCAACGGCTGTTGCGTAATGAGTGAGTACGGACCGATGGAACGTGCGTGCATCTTGTCTTCAACCATGTGACCGAGCTTCAGCATGTAAGTCACACCTACCGTAGCCTGCTGCTCGAATGCTTCACCGGTACCACCATCATACAGCGTTGTCTTGCCGTAGCGAGGCAAGCCGGCCTTATCGGTCCATTCGTTCAAATCGTCCAAAGATGCACCGTCAAAGATAGGAGTGGCAAACTTCACGCCCAGGTTTTTTCCGGCACGCCCGAGAACGGCCTCGAATATCTGACCGATGTTCATACGTGAAGGCACACCCAACGGATTCAGCACGATGTCTACCGGAGTACCGTCAGCAAGGAACGGCATGTCTTCCTGGCGTACCACACGGGAAACAATACCCTTGTTACCGTGACGACCGGCCATCTTGTCACCGACACCAATCTTACGTTTCTTGGCAATGTATACCTTGGCCATCTGAATGATACCTGCGGGCAACTCGTCACCGATAGTGATGGCGAACTTCTTGCGTTTCAGCTCGGCATCGAGTTCCTTGTACTTCTTGATGAAGTTCATCACCAATGCACGAATCAGTCCGTTGGTATGTTCATCCTTCGTCCAGTTGCTCAACTGAACAGCGGTGAAGTCCAAATCGCTAAAGTCGGAAGCAGAGAATCTGGCGCCTTTGGAAATAATGTCGGCACCCATGTAATCCTTCACACCTTCCGATGTATAATTTTCTGTAAGCTTCAACAGCTTGTTTATCAACACTTTCTTGAGGTCACCAATCTTAGCGTCGAACTCATCGTCAATCTTCGGTAACAGAGCCTTGTCGGCCAGCTTGGAGCTGCGGGTCTTGACAACACGGGAGAACAGACGCTTACCGATAACAACACCCTTCAAAGAAGGAGAGGCTTTCAAAGAAGCATCCTTCACATCACCGGCCTTGTCACCGAAGATGGCACGGAGCAGTTTCTCTTCCGGAGAAGGATCCGATTCACCCTTCGGAGTAATCTTACCGATAAGGATATCACCCGGTTCGATGCGGGCACCCACACGAACAATACCGTTTTCGTCAAGGTCTTTAGTCGCTTCCTCACTTACGTTAGGAATGTCAGAGGTCAACTCTTCCATACCACGCTTCGTTTCGCGAACTTCCAAAGAATATTCTTCTACGTGTACAGAGGTCAAAAGGTCCTCACGAACCACACGTTCATTCAGTACGATAGCATCCTCATAGTTATAGCCCTTCCACGGCATGTAAGCAACCAGCAGGTTCTTACCCAGTGCAAGTTCTCCGTCTTCGGTTGAATAACCTTCCGTCAGGATTTGACCTGCAGTCACGCGCTGACCCTTCTCGCAAATCGGACGGAGGTCAATCGTCATATTCTGGTTGGTACGGCGCCACTTCGGGATATTATATTCTTTCAATGCAGGCTCGAAGCTTACGAACTCTTCCTCCTCTGTACGGTCGTACAGAATACGGATAGTCGTTGCATCCACGAATTCAACCACACCGTCACCCTCGGCAGTAATCTGCGTACGAGAATCGCGTGCCAGCTGGCGTTCGATACCGGTACCTACAATCGGAGCTTCGCTCTTCAATAAAGGAACAGCCTGGCGCATCATGTTTGATCCCATCAATGCACGGTTGGCGTCATCATGCTCCAAGAACGGAATCAAAGAAGCCGCAATAGAAGCAATCTGCTGGGGAGATACGTCCATCAATTCCACCTCGGAAGGAGGAACCACCGGATAGTCGGCATCCTGACGGGATTTTACTTTATCACGTACAAAAGTACCGTCATCGTTCAAAGGAGCATTACCCTGAGCAATAATCTTGGCTTCCTCTTCTTCTGCGGTGAGGTAAACCAAACCTTCGTCAGAAAGATCAACCTTACCCTCTGCCACCTTGCGGTACGGAGTTTCAATGAAGCCAAGCTCGTTGATTTTCGCGAACACACAGAGTGAAGAAATCAAACCGATGTTCGGACCTTCAGGAGTCTCGATAGGACAAAGACGTCCGTAGTGAGTATAGTGTACGTCACGAACCTCGAAGCCTGCACGCTCGCGTGACAGACCGCCGGGACCCAGGGCAGACATACGGCGCTTGTGAGTAATCTCGGCCAGCGGGTTGGTCTGGTCCATGAACTGTGACAAAGCATTCGTTCCAAAGAATGAATTGATAACGGAAGAGATTGTCTTGGCGTTAATCAGGTCAATCGGAGTAAAGACTTCATTGTCACGGACGTTCATACGCTCGCGGATAGTACGCGACATACGTGCCAGACCGATGGCAAACTGATTGGACAACTGTTCGCCCACTGTACGCACACGACGGTTGCTCAAGTGGTCGATATCGTCCACATCCGCTTTCGAGTTAATCAACTCGATGAGATATTTGATAATTTCGATAATATCTTCCTTGGTAAGGACACGCACGTCCATATCGGTCGTCAAGTTCAACTTTCTGTTGATACGATAACGGCCTACATCACCCAGGTCATATCTCTTCTCTGAGAAGAACAGGTTATTGATAACCTCGCGTGCACTGGCATCATCGGCAGGGTCTGCATTACGCAACTGGCGGTAGATGTAGAGTACAGCTTCTTTTTCCGAGTTACTCGGATCCTTCTGCAGAGTATTATATATGATAGAATAGTCAGACTGGTTCGGTTCTTCCTTGTGTACGAGGATATTCTGAACGCCCGACTCTAATATAATGTCAACATGTTCCGGCTCGATTACAGTTTCACGGTCAATAACGACTTCGTTACGCTCGATGGAAACAACTTCACCGGTATCTTCGTCTACAAAATCCTCAATCCATGTTTTCAACACACGTGCGGCCAACTTACGTCCCACCATCTTCTTGAGGTTCGTCTTGTTCACCTTCACGTCTTCCGCCAAATTAAAAATCTCGAGAATGTCCTTGTCATTCTCAAATCCGATGGCTCTCAGCAAAGTGGTAACCGGCAATTTCTTCTTACGGTCAATGTACGCATACATGACGTTGTTGATGTCGGTGGCAAACTCAATCCACGAACCCTTGAACGGGATGATACGGGCTGAGTACAACTTGGTACCGTTGGCATGTACGCTCTGTCCGAAGAATACGCCCGGTGAACGGTGAAGCTGGGATACAACCACACGTTCCGCACCGTTGATGACGAATGTTGCCTTATCCGTCATGTAAGGAATAGGACCGAGGAACACGTCCTGAATGACCGTGTCAAAATCTTCGTGGTCGGGGTCGGTACAATATAATTTCAATTTTGCCTTCAAAGGCACGCTATATGTAAGCCCTCGCTCTATACATTCATCAATGGTATAGCGCGGCGGATCAATATAGTAGTCCAAAAACTCAAGAACAAAATTATTTCTTGTATCGGCAATGGGGAAGTTTTCAGCAAATACTTTATACAGTCCCTCGTTCTTACGTTTCTCGGGTGGGGTGTCCAGTTGTAGAAAGTCTTTGAATGACTTCAATTGTACTTCCAGAAAATCCGGATATTCAAGCGGATTCTTAGTCGAAGCAAAATTAACTCTTTGATTTACAGTATTTGAAGACATCTGTTAATGGATTTGTAGAACTTAATTTTAAATATATACACAAAAAGGTTAAGAACCCTTTTCACGAAGGGTTCCTAACCGAATTACCTGATTTACAGGCTAATGTTATTTAAGTTCAACTTCAGCTCCAGCTTCTTCCAATGTTTTCTTCAATGATTCTGCTTCGTCCTTAGCCAAACCTTCTTTTACTACGCTAGGAGCACCGTCTACCATGTCCTTAGCTTCCTTCAAGCCAAGACCGCAAGCTTCCTTAACGGCTTTAACTACCTGAAGTTTAGCTGAGCCAGCGCTCTTCAATACTACGTCGAAAGAAGTCTTTTCTTCTGCGGCAGCAGCACCACCGGCTGCAGGACCAGCAGCAACAGCTACAGCTGCAGCAGCAGGTTCAATACCATATTCTTCTTTCAGGATTGTTGCAAGTTCATTAACTTCTTTTACTGTCAAGTTAACTAATTGTTCTGCAAAAGCTTTCAAATCTGCCATTTTTGTATGATTTTTAATTGTTTAAATACTAAATAAATTGATATAATTCTTTTTCCGAAATTTACGCTTCGGGACGTTCACCAAGAGTCTTGAGAACTCCGTGGAGGGTGTTACCACCTGATTGCAGAGCAGAAATAACATTCTTGGCCGGTGACTGCAGCAATGCAACGATATCGGCAATAACTTCATTCTTACTCTTGATACTTACGAGAGCATCCAACTGGTCAGCACCAACATAGAAGCTTTCTTCTGCATATGCAGCCTTCAGTCCGGGAATACCGTTCTTAGCCTTATCTTTAATCAACTTGGCCGGAGCGTTAGCAACGTTGCTGAACATTACGGCAGTTGTACCTTTCAGAGAACCATAAAGCGGAGAAAAGTCTTCTTCCAGGCTCTCCAATGCCTTGTGAAGCAATGTATTCTTAACTACCATCAATTTGATGTCAGCCTTGAAACATTCTCTTCTCAACATGCTGGTTGTAGCAGCATTCATGGCAGTGGTATCCACCAAATAGAAGTGACCGTATTCCTTCACTGTAGCAGCAATCTGCTCAATAATCGTACTTTTATCTTCCTTTCTCATTATTACTCCGTTTTATTAGATTTCTTCTACTGTTTTCGGGTCAATCTTGATGCCCGCACTCATCGTGCTAGAAAGATAAATACTCTTAATATATGTACCCTTGGCTGCAGTCGGTTTCAATTTATTCAAAGTAGAGATGAATTCTTTCGCATTGTCGCGAATTTGCTCAGCGCTAAATGAAACTTTACCGATAGAAGTATGAACAATACCGCTCTTGTCAACCTTAAAGTCGATTTTGCCTTGTTTTACTTCTCTTACAGCTTTAGCAACATCCATAGTTACAGTGCCACTCTTGGGGTTAGGCATCAATCCACGAGGACCGAGCACACGACCGAGTGCACCAATCTTACCCATGATGGACGGCATAGTGATAATCACATCAATATCAGTCCATCCACCTTTGATCTTTTCAATATATTCGTCAAGACCAACATAGTCAGCTCCGGCTTCTTTTGCAGCAGCTTCAGCATCTGGTGTACAAAGCACCAAAACGCGTACAACCTTACCAGTACCGTGAGGAAGTGATACAACACCTCTCACCATCTGGTTGGCCTTACGCGGGTCAACGCCCAAACGTACGTCGATATCCAGAGAAGCGTCAAACTTGGTATAAGTGATTTCCTTTACCAACTGAGCAGCTTCCTTGAGAGAGTATGCTTTCCCTGCTTCAATTTTTTCTGCAGCCAACTTTTGATTTTTTGTCAGTTTACCCATTCTAATTGAAGTTTATTAATTATTAACCGGGAACTCCCCTTTTACAGCGATACCCATACTTCTAGCTGTACCGGCAACCATTTTCATGGCAGCTTCTACAGTGAAACAGTTCAAGTCAACCATTTTGTCCTGAGCAATCGTACGAACCTGTTCCCAAGTAATCTCGGCAACTTTCTTACGGTTAGGCTCAGCAGAACCACTCTTTTGCTTCGTCACTTCCAACAACTGGATAGCCACGGGAGGAGTCTTGATTACAAAATCGAAAGACTTGTCTGCGTAGTAAGTGATAATCACAGGAAGAATCTTTCCTGCTTTGTCTTGGGTTCTGGCGTTGAATTGCTTGCAAAACTCCATGATATTGATACCCTTGGAACCCAATGCAGGTCCTACTGGGGGTGATGGATTTGCCGCGCCTCCTTTAATCTGTAATTTGATTAGTCCAGCAACTTCTTTAGCCATTTTCTAATTGATTTATATATATAAACATTAATGAAGAATACTACAGCGTAACACCTGCACTATTCTTTTTCAACTTGCATAAAGCCCAATTCGAGCGGAGTCTTCCGTCCGAATATCTTGACCATGACCTTCAGTTTCTTCTTCTCGGTGTTCACTTCTTCAATGATTCCACTGAATCCACTGAACGGACCGTAATTCACCTTTACAGTCTCGCCGACTACATACGGGATACTCAAGTCTTCACCTGATTCCTGCAATTCGTCGACCGTACCAAGTATACGATTCACTTCCGACTGTCTCAGAGGTACGGGTTTTTCCGAACCACCCAAGAACCCTATCACATTAGGAGTATTTCTCAGATGATGAGCAACCTCACCCACCAGAACAGCCTCCACCAAAACGTAACCAGGGAGATAACTTCTCTCTTTCACAATTTTCTTACCATTGCGAACCTGATATACCTTTTCGGTAGGAATCAATACCTGAGATACGTAATCACCAAGGTCGCTGTTTTTAATATCAGCTTCAAGGTATTCCTTTACCTTAGCTTCTTTTCCGCTAATAGCACGCAAAACGTACCATTTCTTTTCAATCTCAGACATTTCTCCTTACTTTTAATGTGGATAAACAAATTCCATCAGATGCTGGAAACAGAAGTCCATCGCAAATACTACCACTGCAATTAGTAGGGAAGCATATAAAACAACTACTGCACTGTTAGTAAGTTCAGAATACGTAGGCCACGACACTTTATGAACAAGTTCGTCGTAAGTTTCTTTAAAATAAGCTACAATCTTCTTCATTTCAAAAATATTAGCACGGGAGGAGAGGCTCGAACTCCCGACACCCGGTTTTGGAGACCGGTGCTCTACCAACTGAGCTACTCCCGTTTGTACATAATCAGTTCCCGATGTATACCGGGAACTGATTAAGATTATATTGGTTATTAGTCAAGAATTTCAGTAATCTGACCAGAACCTACTGTACGACCACCTTCACGGATAGCGAAACGCAAACCTACGTTCAATGCTACCGGGTAGATCAGTTCTACAGTGATTTCTACGTTATCACCAGGCATTACCATTTCAGTTCCTTCCGGAAGAGTGATTTCACCTGTACAGTCCATAGTACGCAGATAGAACTGAGGACGGTATTTGTTGTGGAACGGAGTGTGACGACCACCTTCTTCTTTCTTCAAAACGTAGATAGAAGCTTTGAACTTAGAGTGAGGTTTAATCTGACCGGGCTTACAAAGAACCATACCACGTTTGATTTCGTTCTTGTCGATACCACGGAGCAACAGACCTACGTTGTCACCAGCTTCACCTTGATCCAGCAACTTGCGGAACATTTCAACACCAGTTACAACAGACTTCTTGTCTTCACCCAAACCGAGGATTTCAACTTCGTCACCTACATGGATAACACCAGCTTCGATACGACCAGTAGCTACAGTACCACGACCAGTGATTGAGAATACGTCTTCAACCGGCATCAAGAACGGTTTGTCAATATCACGCGGAGGCAGAGGAATCCAAGTGTCGCAAGCATCCATCAGCTCCATAACCTTCTCTTCCCACTTTTCAACGCCATTCAACGCACCAAGAGCAGAACCCTGGATGAACGGAGTGTTGTCGCCGTCGAATTCGTAGGCTGAAAGCAGTTCACGCATTTCCATTTCAACGAGTTCCAACATTTCAGCGTCGTCTACCATGTCACACTTGTTCATGAATACAACCAGTCTCGGTACGTTTACCTGACGAGCCAGCAAGATATGCTCACGAGTCTGAGGCATCGGACCATCAGTAGCAGCAACTACGATGATAGCACCGTCCATCTGAGCAGCACCAGTTACCATGTTCTTTACGTAGTCGGCGTGACCCGGGCAGTCTACGTGAGCGTAGTGACGGTTAGCTGTTTCATACTCTACGTGAGAAGTGTTGATAGTGATACCTCTTTCCTTTTCTTCAGGAGCGTTATCGATAGAATCGAAAGAACGCAATTCAGAAAGACCTTTCTTTGCCAACACTGTAGTGATAGCAGCTGTCAACGTGGTTTTACCGTGGTCAACGTGACCAATTGTACCAATGTTTACATGCGGTTTGGTACGTTCGAATTTCTCTTTAGCCATAGCTTTACTTGTTATTTATTTGATTAATAATCAGCTTTTACATTTTTGTGAGCTGTTACCGGGACTTGAACCCGGGACCTCTTCCTTACCAAGGAAGTGCTCTACCGCTGAGCTATAACAGCAAGGAGAATAAGAGTTGTGGGCAAAGATGGATTCGAACCACCGAAGGCGTAAGCCAGCAGATTTACAGTCTGCCCCATTTGGCCACTCTGGTATTTGCCCCTACATTACAAAAAGAACTCTTTTCCTTACTAAATCATCGCAGAGTGAACTTTACCCGGACGATTTCCGTTCTCATATCATCTCCACCTCGTGAAGAAAGACTCATTCCACTCATCCTTGAGCGAGCCTCTTGTCGGATTCGAACCAACGACCCCGAGATTACAAATCACGTGCTCTGGCCAACTGAGCTAAAGAGGCAAGCTAAAAAATGCAACCGTAACGTTCATAGTGTGAGCGAAACGGCTGCAAATTTAGGCATTTATTTTTTACCCGCAAAATTTTAGCGGAAAATTATTTGCTCCGTTGCTTTTCCTTGTACTTAACCAGCTGTTTTTCCAAAGCTTCCAGGCATAAATCCACTGCTTCTTCAAACGTATCACAAACCTTGTTTGCATAAAACTCGCCATTGGGAACCAATACTTTCACTCCGGCTTCTTTATTTTCGGCTGTTTCTGGTTTTACTACCTTTAATGACACCTCTACTTTCTTTATATCGTCGTAAAATTTCTCCAACTTAGCAACTTTCTTTTGAACGAAAGACTGCAATTGCTCTGACGCATCAAAGTGAATCGATTGAATTCTTACTTCCATACTTACCTCCTTTTTACTTTAGGCTCGGGGATGAGCCTGATTATACACTTTTTTAAGCTCTTCAAAAGTAGTATGCGTATAAACTTCCGTTGTCGCCAGACTCTCGTGTCCGAGGAGTTCTTTTATCGAGCCTAAATCAGCACCATTGTTCAGCATAGCCGTTGCAAAGGTGTGCCTCAGCACGTGGGGACTTCTTTTTTTTACAGTCACTACCTTCGAAAGGTTTCGTTTCACAAGGCATGCTACGATACTGCGGTAAAGCCTCTTTCCATTCTTCCGGACAAAAAAAGCATCCGAGCGAACCGGGACAGCTTCATTCCGCACATTGACATATTCTCGCATCGAGCGTCCCAGCTCCTCATCGAAAGGTATAAGACGTTGTTTATTCCGTTTTCCCGTCACTTTAACGAGAGAAGCCGAAAAATCGACATCCTTATCATCCAACCCTATCAATTCTGAAAGTCGCATGCCGGTAGCATAAAACATTTCAATAATCATATGGTCGCGACACCCTTCAAAACCTTCACCAAAGTCCATATCATCCAGCAACCTATTCATCTCACCCTCTCTCAGAAATACCGGAAGCGGCTTTTTCTTCTTGGGCCCCGTCACTTTCCGCAACGGATCTACCGCGACCTTACCTCTCCTCAAAAGGAATTTATAGTATGTCCGGACAGAACTCAGCTTTCGGTTTATCGTATTAGAAGCAAGTCCTTTGTCCATCAAGGAAGCAATCCATTCACGAACAAGTTCCGCATCTACATCCGATGGAGTCAAGTCTCCCAACATTTCTTCTCCAAACCTCTGCAGTTCAAGAATATCTGCCCGATAGTACTCAACCGTACCTTTGGAATAGTTCCGCTCGTGCAGAAGATAGTCAAGAAAAGAATCTGTCAACAACATATCGCTACATATCTAAAATCATGCAACGAATGTATGAAAAAGAATTCAATAATTCAAAGGAATTTACGAATTATTAATCTTCTACTTGCTGAAGTTGTTGAACGTAAACAGCACGTTCTTTCTTAAGTCTTTTAGTCACAGACGGTTTATCAAACTGTTGTCTGCGTCTCAATTCCTTAACTGTGCCAGTTTTTTCAAACTTTCTTTTGAATTTCTTCAGCGCTTTTTCAATGTTTTCGCCTTCTTTTACAGGTACTACAATCATTTTCTTTTAATTAAATGTTAATGGTTTAAAAATCTCACGATTAAATTGAGCGGCAAAATTACACATACTTTCTTTATTCACAAAACTTTCTGCAAAAAAATTACCCATGATTCCTAATTATCAAACGAATGAGCAAAGGGAAAGATGTTTTTATTGAGCCAATCCGCTAAAATCCGTGAAGCATAGCAAATTTTTAAAAGAGAATGTGTAACTTTGAAAGCAGAGAATGAAGAGATTATAAACTCATTTACACGCCTACTTAATTACATTTATAAAAATATGGCTCAGACAATCAATCAACGTATAGATGCTCTACGGGCATTGTTAAAAAGAGAAGGCATAGACGCTTTCATTATCCCCAGTACCGACCCGCACCTAAGCGAGTACGTAGCACCGTACTGGAAATCAAGAGAATGGATATCAGGCTTCACCGGTTCGGCAGGCACGGCGGTGATTACCACCGACAAGGCGGGACTGTGGACAGATTCTCGCTATTTTCTCCAAGCCGAGCAGCAGCTGGAAGGCAGCGGCATCGACTTATACAAGGAAATGCTGCCCGAAACGCCCAGCATCCTCGATTTCCTGCGGGAGAACCTTACAGCGAATTCAGTTGTAGGTATAGACGGAAAGGTATTTTCCACCACACAAGCCATAGCCCTGCAAGAGGATCTGGCAAAAAACGGCATCACCGTAAAGAGCATTGCCGACCCGATGAATGAGATATGGACAGACCGCCCTCCCATGCCCGAAGCACCCGCCTTTATCCACGAGATGAAATACGCCGGGAAAAGCTGTCCGGACAAACTGGCTGCTATCCGCCGGGAGATGAAGAAGAGTGAAGCGGACGTATTATTGGTGTCGGCATTGGACGAGATAGCATGGACACTCAATATACGCGGCAACGATGTGCATTGCAACCCCGTAGTAGTAAGCTACCTGATAATCAACGAACAAGAAACACACTTTTTCATCCAGCCCGAGAAAGTAACGGAAGAGCTTTCAGCCTATCTGGAAGAAGCCGGCGTCACCATCCATGCTTATGGGGACACCGAATCCTTTGTGACAAGAATACCGGACGGCAGCATCATGCTCGACATGGGAAAGACGAATTATGCCGTTTATTCCGCCCTCCCCCCTTCCTGCCGGGTACTTGACGAGCGCTCACCGATAGCCTTGCTGAAAGCGGTCCGCAATGACCGGGAAATAGCCGGCATCCACGCAGCCATGCAACGCGACGGAGTGGCACTGGTGAAGTTCCTGAAATGGCTGGAGGAGGCCGTTTCCGCAGGCAACGAGACAGAAATCAGCGTAGACAAGAAACTGCACGAATTCCGTGCCGCACAGCCACTCTACATGGGGGAAAGCTTCGACACCATTGCCGGGTACAAGGAACATGGAGCCATCGTACACTACGAAGCCACTCCGGCAACGGACGTGCCACTGAAACCCGAGGGATTCCTGCTGCTGGACTCGGGTGCGCAATACCTGGACGGCACTACCGACATCACCCGCACCATCGCACTGGGGAAACTGACCGAAGAAGAGAAGACGGACTACACCCTGATACTGAAAGGACATATCGACCTCGCCATGGCTGTCTTCCCGGAAGGTACGCGAGGAGCGCAACTGGATGTACTGGCCCGCATGCCGATATGGCAACACCACATGAACTTCCTGCATGGTACCGGGCACGGCGTAGGCCATTTCCTCAATGTGCACGAAGGTCCGCAAAGCATCCGCATGAATGAGAATCCGGTAACCCTACGGCCAGGAATGGTCACTTCCAACGAACCGGGCGTTTACAAAGCCGGAAGTCATGGAATACGTACGGAAAATCTGGTGCTGACCGTGAAGGACGGTGAAGGCATGTTCGGAAATTACCTGAAGTTCGAAACCATTACCCTCTGCCCCATCTGCAAGAAAGGTATCATCAAAGAGATGCTGACGGCAGAGGAAACGGCATGGCTGGACAACTATCACCAGCATGTATACGAGACACTTTCGCCAAGCCTGAACGAAGGAGAACGGGAATGGCTGAAGGAAGCATGCAGTAACCTAACCACTAATCACTAAAAAATGGCATTAATAAAATCAGTAAGAGGATTCACTCCCGAAATCGGGGAGAATTGTTTTTTGGCGGACAATGCGGTTGTCATTGGCGACGTCAAGATGGGACGGGATTGCAGCATCTGGTTCAGCACCGTGCTGCGGGGTGACGTAAACTCAATCCGCATAGGGAACGGAGTAAACATCCAGGATGGAAGCGTGCTCCACACCTTGTACGAGAAATCAACCATAGAGATAGGAGACCACGTATCCGTGGGGCACAACGTGACCATCCACGGAGCCACTATCAAGAACTATGCTTTGGTAGGGATGGGTTCCACCATCCTTGACCACGCAGTAGTGGGCGAAGGGGCTATTGTCGCCGCTGGTTCCCTGGTATTGAGCAATACGGTCATCGAGCCGGGAAGCATCTGGGGAGGAGTCCCCGCCAAGTTCATCAAGAAAGTAGATCCGGAGCAGGCCAAGGAGCTGAACCAGAAGATTGCACACAACTATCTGATGTATTCCGACTGGTACAAATAAAGGGAGACAAGGCGCCCCAAAAAGGCAGGGCGATAAAGGGATGCCATTCCATCACCTTTACCGCCCTATCGCTTTTATCACTCTTTACTTTTCTAAAAGTTTATCATACTCATTATCTTATCCGTTGCACCGGCGTTGCCGGTCACATAATTGCTTGCATTCATGCCTGATTCGCGCAAAAAGACTTCATCTGTCAGCATACGGTCGAGCAAAGTTTTCAGTTCCTCATAATCCTTCACCGAGAAAGCGCCTTTTGCCTCCAACAACTGGATGGCCTCCTGGAATTTCTGATACTTCGGTCCGAAAATCACCGGAATGCCATAAACTGCAGCCTCAAGGGTATTGTGGATTCCCACCCCAAAACCACCTCCGATATAGGCAATCTCGCCATAGCGGTAGATGGAAGAGAGCAACCCGAAGCAGTCGATAATCAGGCAGTCGGCCTTACGGACATTCTTCTCGTCGGCACGGGTATAGCGCACGTAGGGGCGTTTCAGTTTACGGATAATCTCTACCAGATGGTTTTCGTCGATAACGTGCGGAGCGATAACCAACTTCACCTCTGGATGCTGGTTGAAGTATTCAATAAACAAATCCTCGTCCGGCTGCCAGGAGCTTCCTGCCACGAAAGTCATCGTGTTGTTCTTGAAAAGCTCCACCAAAGGCAGATGTTTGGCCTCCTCACGAATCTGCAGCACACGGTCAAAACGGGTATCCCCCACCACCGTGACACGGCTGATACCTATCTTCGCCAGATAGCGTTTGGAGCGTTCATTCTGCACAAACAAATGGTCGAAGTCGCGCAGCACATGTCTGTACGTACCGCCATACCACTTGAAGAATACTTGTCCGCGGCGGAAAATGGAAGAAATGCTGTACACCGGAATACGGCGCTTGTGCAGTTCGTCCAGATAGTTCTTCCAGAACTCGTACTTGATGAAGAATGCCATGCAGGGATTCACGATATCCAGGAACTTCTTCACATTGCGGGACTTGTCGAAAGGCAAGTAACAGACAACGTCTGCCCCCCTATAATTCTTGCGGACCTCATAGCCCGACGGCGAGAAGAAAGTCAGCAGAATACCGTAATCCGGATATTTGGCACGAATTTTCTCAATCAACGGCCGTCCCTGCTCGAACTCCCCCAAAGAAGCGGCATGGAACCATATATAGCGCACGTCCTTCTCCAACTGCTGCCGGAGAAGTTCATAGACCACCCAGTGTCCCTTCATCATTTTTCGGGGCTTACGGCTAAATGGAGCAGCCAGATGCACCAGAATATCGTAGATGGCTATTGCCAAGTCATATAGCATACTATATGGATTAAGGATGAAGAAGATTTATTCACTTTAAAGCATCAACAGCACGCTGTATACGGGCCAACGTCTCTTCCTTGCCAATCAGCTCGGTAATGTCGAACATGTGCGGGCCTTTACACTCGCCCACCACTGACAAGCGGAAGGCATTCATCACATTTCCCATGTGATAGCCACGCTCAGTAATCCAACCAATCACAATATCTTCGGAAGGCTTGGAGGAGAAATCCCCGATGCCGCGCAGCACATCCATCAATTCGGTCATGATGCGGGGAGTATCTTCCGACCAACGTTTCTTCACATCCTTTGCCGCATATTCCGTGGGGGCTACGAAGAAAAAACGGGTCTGGTCCCACAGTTCCTTTACGAAGTTGACGCGTCCCTTCACCAGTGAAACCACTTTCGTAAGGAACTCGTCGCTATAGTTGGAGGCGTCTATGCCGTTGGACTCCAGCACCGGTCTGAAAAGACAAGCTATCTCCGCATCCGGTTTCATCATGATGTACTCATGGTTGAACCAGATACCTTTCTTATAGTCGAATTTGGCACCCGACTTGCTGCAATGGCTCAAATCAAACAATTTCACCAATTCATCCATAGACATCAGTTCCTGGTCATTGCCCGGATTCCAGCCCAGCAGAGCCAGGAAATTAATGACCGCTTCGGGCAGATAACCAGATTCCCGGTAGCCTGAAGAAACATCTCCCGACTTGGGGTCATGCCACTCCAACGGGAAAACCGGGAAGCCCAGACGGTCGCCGTCACGCTTACTCAATTTGCCGTTACCCTCGGGCTTCAGCAACAAGGGCAAATGCGCAAAGGCAGGCATGGTATCCTCCCACCCAAAGGCACGGTAGAGCAATACATGCAACGGCGCGGAAGGCAACCATTCCTCACCGCGTATCACATGGGACACTTCCATCAAATGGTCGTCCACAATATTGGCCAGATGGTAAGTAGGAAGTTCATCTGCCGATTTATAAAGAACCTTGTCATCAAGAATGGAAGAGTTTATCACTACTTCCCCACGAATCAGGTCGTTCACATGCACATCTTCGTTCGGCTCTATCTTGAAACGCACCACGTACTGCTTACCGGCAGCAATCAGCGCGTCTACCTCTTCTTTAGGAAGGGTCAGTGAATTGCGCATCTGCAAGCGGGTAGAAGCATCGTACTGGAAATTCGCAATCTCCGCACGCTTTGCTTCCAGCTCCTCAGGAGTATCGAAAGCGATGTAGGCTTTTCCGGCCTCCAGCAGAATCTGAACATACTTCTTGTATATTTCCCGACGTTCCGACTGACGGTACGGGCCATGGTCTCCACCGAAACTCACGCCCTCGTCAAACGGGATGCCCAACCACTTGAAAGACTCCAGGATATATTCTTCCGCACCCGGTACAAACCGGTTGGAATCAGTATCTTCAATACGAAATATCAAATCTCCTCCATGCTGACGCGCAAAGAGATAATTGTATAAAGCTGTACGCACACCGCCGATGTGCAACGCCCCCGTAGGACTCGGGGCAAAACGGACTCTGACCTTTCTTTCTGTCATAATCTACCTTACTTATGAATATTTTAGACGGCAAAATTAAACCTTTTTTTCCACACTAATGTTTTTTTTTGTACTTTTCGCAAAAATTTCAGCCGATATGAGTTATTTCAATACAAAAAAAGAGTTCTCGCTCAGAGATTTGCTATACAGAGCACTGATATTCATCGGCACTGTGGGGATTATTGTCTATTTTCTGCCACGTGACGGTAAATTCAACTACCAGTTCGACATTGACAAGCCCTGGAAGTACGGACAGCTCATGGCCACCTTCGACTTCCCCATCTATAAGGCCGATGAAGTGGTGAAACGCGAGCAAGACAGTATCCTCGCCGCCTTCCAGCCGTATTTCCAGCTGGACAAAAGCATTGAGAAAAGTGTGCTCGCCAAGTTGAAGGCAGACTATCAGACCCACCTGCGCGGCCTGCTTCCCTCCACCGACTACGTCCGCTTTCTGGAAAGGAAACTCTCTGAAGTATATCGCGCCGGCATCGTTTCTACCGAAGAGCTGAACCAACTGCATAAGGACAGCACAACCGCCATCATGGTCATTAACGACAAACTGGCCAACCAGCAGGACATCAACAAGGTATATTCGGTGAAGGATGCCTATAACTATATACTCACGGCCGATACCGCCCACTACCGCCCGGACATTCTACGGCAATGCTCGCTGAACGAATATCTGTTCCCTAATCTGACCTATGACGAGCAGCGGACCGAAACCGCTAAGAAGGAGATGCTCGACAACTATTCATGGGCCAACGGCATCGTACTGAGCGGACAGAAAATCATCGACCGCGGCGAGATTGTCAGCCAGGAGACATACAACATCCTTGAGAGTCTACGGAAAGAATCCATCAAACGCAGTGAGTCCATCGGGCAAAAACGGTTGATGCTGGCGGGGCAGGTATTGTTTGTCAGTATCTTCATGCTGTGTTTCATGCTCTACCTCGACTTGTTCCGTAAAGATTACTACAAGCGCAAGGGCAGCCTCTCCCTGCTCTTCGCCCTCATCATGTTCTATTGCGTGGTGACGGCCATCATGGTTGCCAACAACATATTCAATGTCTATATCATCCCGTATGCCATGCTGCCGGTCATCATCCGGGTGTTCCTCGACTCACGCACGGCCTTCATCGCACAAGTCACCACCATACTGATATGCTCCATCTGCCTGCGCTATCCGCATGAATTCATTCTTCTGCAACTCTCGGCGGGGCTGGTTGCCATCTTCAGTCTGAGGGAACTTTCACAACGGTCGCAACTGTTCCGGACAGCCTTCCTCGTCATATTGACCTACGCTGCCGTCTACTTTGCTTTCGAGCTGATTACAGAAAACGACTTGACAAAAATCAACGGAAGCATGTACACCTATTTCGTCATCAACGGAGTGTTGCTGCTGTTCACCTATCCCCTGCTCTTCCTGGTGGAAAAGACGTTTGGCTTTACCTCCAATGTCACCCTGGTCGAATTGTCCAACATCAACAACAGCCTGCTACGCCGCATGTCCGAGACAGTTCCCGGCACCTTCCAGCATTCCATGCAGGTTGCCAACCTTGCGGCGGAAGCGGCCAACCGTATCGGAGCCAAAAGCCAGCTGGTACGTACCGGAGCGCTGTATCATGACATCGGCAAGATGGAGAATCCGGTGTTCTTCACCGAGAACCAATCGGGTGGAGTCAATCCGCACAAGAATCTGGGCTATGAGCAAAGTGCCCAAGTCGTCATCAGCCATGTGACGGACGGGCTGAAGCTGGCCGAGAAGAACAATCTCCCCAAAGTAATCAAGGATTTCATCACCACTCACCATGGCCGTGGGAAAACGAAGTATTTCTATATCTCCTGGAAAAACGAGCACCCCGGTGAAGACCCTAACGAGGAGGCATTCACCTACCCCGGTCCCAACCCGTTCACCAAAGAGCAGGCTATCCTGATGATGGCCGATTCGGTGGAAGCCGCTTCACGCAGTCTGCCCGAATATACGGAAGAGAGCATCAGCAACCTGGTAGACAAGATTATCGATTCGCAAGTGGCAGAAGGCTATTTCAAGGAATGCCCCATCACCTTCAAGGATATTGCCACCGTGAAGAACGTATTCAAGGAGAAGCTGAAGACTATATACCATACCCGCATCAGTTATCCCGAACTTAAAAAATAAGAACTATGGAAGTGACCAGTAAAGAACAGAAAAGAGCCGAACAACTGCTGCAAAGCCAGCACATCGGACTGCACCAAATCAAGAGTTTCAGTTTCATGAAGCGTTACCACCAGGTTCCCCGCAAAAGCAACTTGGCTGCGAAAGACAAATATGGTCCGGGCATACTGACTTTACATCTAAAGGAAGGGAAAGAAAAAGTAATCTATCTGCCTCCTTTCCGTCACCCTTCCTCGGTCATCCGCTACCTGGTCTCCCAAGAAATCCCCTTCGACAACTACACACCGAGGGAACGGACAGTCGCAGAGGTTCCCACAGAAACATACCAGCGTCCGTCACTCTATATGTTCTGGTTCTTTGTCTTATTCCTGATATTCCTTATATTGGGATATTATTCCATCAGTGGCAACGTATGGTGGGGCTTCATCCCGGCTATCATTTCGTTTGCATTAAGTCTTTTTTTCATCAGTATGCTGATGACCCGCTTCTGCTACCTGACGTTGGACAATAACGGCCTCATCATACACAGCGTAGGCAGGACCATCCGCTATCCGTACCAGAACCTAAGAAAAGTAAACTTCGACTTTGCCCGCGAACAGAATTTCACGCACGTCATGGAATTGCTGGACAACGATTACCGCTACCGTCTGTTCTATATCGGAAGGGTTTCGAGGAAGAAACTGAATGAGATTGCCGAACGCCTGCAACAAGCCGGAGTGGATGCCACTTGCAGCCTGAATGATAACAAGCGGTTCTTCCAGGATACGTATATCAGCCACTAAACAGACGTTAGCCAACAAATAAGCTGTCGGATACGGCATCATTCCCATTTCGCAGATTTCAGAATGATGCCTTTGCACTTGCTCTCAATTTATTTATAATTGCAGGATAAACCTTTTTATAAATAATTTGGAAATGAGCAGAAATGAAATTACCTTACAAGAGATGTTCTCCTCAGTCATCGGAGAACTCCGGGAAAGCGGCAGGTGGGGAACGGCACACATCTACCAGTCAGCGGTGAATGTATTCTCGGCATTCACCAAATGGCAACCGATGCCCATGCGCAAGCTGAGCCCGACCGTACTGAAGAGATTCGAAAACTTCCTTAGGCAGAGAAATTGCAGCTGGAACACCGTATCCACCTATGTCAAAGCGATACGTTCGGTTTACAACCGGGCGGTGGACAGAAAGCTGGTGCGATATGTACCCAGGCTGTTTGAGCATGTGTATACCGGCACACGGGCGGATAGGAAAAAGGCGCTCGAAGCTTCCGACATAGGCTGCTTGGTACGGGAGACAGAGATGAGCCTGCAGACCGGTAATTCTCCCAACACCCGACAGAAAACAAGAATTTTCTTTGTATTGATGTTTATGCTAAGAGGGATTCCTTTTGTGGACCTGGCCTATTTGCACAAAAGGGACTTACAAGGAAACACCTTGTCTTATAGGCGCAGGAAGACGGGACGGGCACTGACCGTCTCACTGACGCCGGAGGCTATGCAAATGGTGAGAATGATAGCAAACAAAGACAAGGACTCTCCTTATTTATTCCCCATATTGCAAAGTGAGGAAGGCACAGAAGCGGCATACCGAGAATACCAGTCGGCACTCAGGGCATTCAACCAACGTTTGGCAGTACTCAGACAATGCTTAGGAATGCAGTCTGCACTCAGTAGTTATGCGGCACGCCATACTTGGGCGACCATAGCTTACCACTGCGAGATACATCCAGGAATCATATCGGAAGCCATGGGGCACTCTTCCATCACAGTGACAGAAACCTATCTGAAGCCTTTCAGCAACAGAAAGATTGACGAAGCCAATCAAAGGGTAATTTCTTTTGTAAAAAACGAAGGATATCCAGTATAAAAGAGATTACTTCTTTTGAGGAAGTAGAGCAAACTTGTTGTTTCTTTTTTATAGTCTTCAAACAAAGTTTTGAGGAGCGGGTTGATATTAGCTTTACAAAAAGTTTCCCAACGTAAGCAATAAACTGAAAGATAGAATCTTATATTGAAAATTAGAGACTTTTTCACTTCATAATTTCTATTGCAGCTTTTCTATGATGTTGGAGATTAAGACTATATATCATCTTTCCAATATCCCAACGGACTGATTTTTACTATTCCAAACAAAACCGGTCTATTTTCTCCTTATCTCCTGATTATTAACGAAATTAACAAGATTTCATTACCTGCGAAGTAACGGAATACTTAGTAACAAAAGAAGTATGCGAAAGGAATTCAAAATGAGATATTATTCACTTTTTATTTTTTTAAATTTATAAATTTAAAGTTTTCAATTATGAACAAGAAGTTTCTAAGTGTAATCCTGTTCAGCGCCTTAATGGTGGGCACTGCAGGAACGTTTACGTCTTGTAAGGACTACGATGACGACATCGATCAGATCAATAAGGAGCTGACCGACATCAAGTCTTCATTAAGTGCTTTGCAAGCAAAAGTTGACGCTGGTAAATATGTAACCAACGTAACTAAGAGTGGTGATGGTATTGTTGTAACCTGGAATGACAATTCAACCAGCACAATCGAAACCATTAAGGGTGACAAGGGTGACAAAGGCGACAAGGTTGAAATCACAATTGATCCTACCACTAAGAACTGGAAGATTGACGGTATAGATACCGGCATTTGTGCAGAAGGCAAAGATGGTGGAGCTGGTACTCCAGGCGCTCCGGGAGCAGCTGGTAAAGACGCAAAATCTCCTACTATCAGCGAAGAAACTGGCAACTGGGTAGTTTATGCATGGGATTCCGAGAAACAAGAGTATGTAGGTACTGATACCGGTGTTTCCGCTAAAGGTGCAAGCGCTTATGTTGTAGATAAAGGTAACTATTATGAATTGAACGTTGCCGTTGATAAAGCCGGAAGTGCTTATACAACTGTTAAATTGCCAAAGACTCCGGTAGTGATTACAGAGATTGAAGTAATGGGACAAGTTGTTACCAAGGACAATGGTAAAACTTACCAAGTTACAGATTGGAGCGAGCCTATTTCTTATAACTTCGTGTTGGCAACTAAAGCTAATGCCGACAAATGGAACAAGCTGGATGGTGCCAAGAAACTGAAAGAAGGTCAAGCATTGTCGACACTATCTAACGGAAATCTGCTGGTTCGTATCGCACCGGCTGCTTTGGATGCAAGCGAATTCTCATTCAAGATGGTAAATTCCAAGCTAGGTGAAGCTCCTATGACTTTGGGGACTCCCACAGCTTTCAATGGTTTACTGACAAGAGCTGTTTCTGGCAATGGTTTGTGGGCTATGCCTCTCTCTGCCAACGAGGGTGAAACATATAAAAAAGAAGCTGATTACAAAGCTAAATTCACAGTTGACAATAAAGCTATTGCATACGCTTTGCAAGAAGCTGATGGATTTACTACATTGTACAATCTTTCATTTGAATTCAATGAAAACATTGATTTGGCAGCCAAACCGATAAAGCTCAATGACAAAGCTATTGACTCTGCAACCGATCAGGATAACACGAAGGTAACGCCTGCTACTATCGGCGAACTGCTGACTGTGAAATTCGACAATCCGCAGAATGTGTATGATGCTTACGTAGAAATCGATGAAGCTACTATTGTACGTTGGGGTATTACTGACATTGACGGTCTTAGCTTCAAGATTGGCAAGTTGGCTGACAACATTACTACTACTTATTTCCCGATTACAATTCATTATGTAGCATTGGATGGTGTGGTAAAATCTACAACAACCAACGTTAAACCTGCCAAGAGCTTGAGCGGTGTGACAACTCTGCCGTCTCAAAACATTGAAATCTCTGCAACTGCAGCCAATAACAAAAAAGACTACTCTCTTACTCCGATGTTCGAAGATTTGGCAGGTAGCGCATTAATTCTGTGGAAGGCAGATGTAGCAGACAAAGCTATCACAGTTTATCGTGTTGAAAGTACTGGAGACGTAGTAGAAGCGGGTCTTACAAATGCTGTTACGTTCGATAAGTCAGCATTGAAAGACATTACAAAACTGACTCTTAATGTAGACGCTGCTAGAACGACAGCTTACAAACTTGACAAGAGTTATTATGCTAAGATTGACTTCAAAGATGCTAACGGTGAAATTTTGAATACCGTTAAGGCTCCGTTCACTTTGTCAATCCCTGCATTGTCTAAGTTCCTCGTTAAGGAAAATGTTGTATTCGGCACTACTTCTACAGGTAAGGCTTACATGAATACGGAAGACCTTGTTACTCCTGCAGCAGGCACTCCATATGCATCACGTTACGCATTCAAACATGCATTCAACAAGTTTGATAATGTATACGCCAATAGCTCTACGATTACATTTGCAATCGATCCTGCACAGAAGATTAACAACGTTGCAGTTGCAAATACCCATGCTAAGTTGACTGATGCAAGCACTAGTAATGTTGCAATCGAATTGATTGGCGACAAAGCTTACCATACACCTATCAACATCGTTATTTCAGATGCTAAATATTTGGGTATCTATGCATACGGTGAAACTGAACGTGCTGCCAATGCATTCAAACTGGATGTAATGAGCCCGATTGAACAAGGTACTGTAGAAGCTGCAAGTGCTGCCGGCATCAGTGTAGTTGCAACATCTGAAGGCGTTGCTAAGTTGTACGAAAAAGACTTTAAGGCTGCTACATATGCTGGTATTGCCTATAAGATCTTCAAAGACAAGTTTGCTGCGGGAGATACTGAAGCATCACTGTACACAAGCCCATACATCTCCGATGTTACATTCGAATCTGCCAATACCAACGTATTTACGGTAGAAAAGAATGGTGTAGGAGCCAAGAAGAACGGCAACAAGGTTGAGGAAGGCTATGTAGAAGTTACTCCGAAGAATGCCGGATATGACACTACTGAAAAACTGAATGTTACAGTAAAAGACATCTGGGGCTATACAAAGAAAGCTGATATCAATGTAACAGTTAAACCAAATTCTGCAAACTAAAATATAAACAGAATCGGTCTAACCTTTACAAATAGTAAAGATGAGTTAAGGGTGTGCTATTTTTAGCACACCCTTTCTGTATTCTCCATGTTTCATCATTACTTTGATATTTCAGTTAATTTATACCCGAAAAGATATAATCTCTTTCTCCTTTAATCTTTTTATACCCTTATGGGTGTAATAACGAAAATATATTCTATCTTTGTACCCCAAAGGGTATAAAAATGGAATATACGGAACAAACAACATTATCCAAATATGTAAAAGCGATGCGTAAGCAGTACAATCTGACCCAAGTGGAACTTTCGGAAAAGTCAGGAGTAGGCTTGCGCTTTGTCCGTGAATTGGAACAAGGCAAACAGACGCTGCGGTTGGACAAGGTAAACCAGCTACTGTCTTTGTTTGGCAGCGAAGTTGGCGCAGTACCTATAACTAAAACTGACGAATGATGAAGCAGGCATTGATAAATCTCCGAGGAATAAAAGCCGGTATCCTCACAGAGGATGAGGATGGCTATACCTTCCAGTACGATACGGAATTCCTGCAGTCGGATGTTGCAGAAGCTGTCAGTCTCACATTACCCTTGACAGAGAAAGCCTATCACGACAAAGTGCTGTTTCCTTTTTTCGACGGACTGATACCCGAAGGATGGCTGCTTGACATTGCGGAAAAGAACTGGAAAATAGATGCACGTGACCGAATGTCACTGTTGCTGGCGTGCTGTAAAGACTGTATCGGTGCAGTGGGTATCGAACCTATAAATGAGGAGGATTAAAAATGGCAAAATGTCTGTATTGCTACAAAGAACTGAATGGAAATGAGAGGGATTTCCACAAGGCTTGCTCAAAAAAGATATTCGGGACACTAGAGGCGCCTATATTGCCTTATACGCACAATAATCTCAACGATTTGGCAAGGCAGGTAATTCGCAGTCAGACCACACTGACCGGAGTGCAGGCCAAATTATCATTGGATATCAACAAAGGAAGTAAAAACGAGCCTGGACGATTTACGATTGTAGGCTTATGGGGGCGCTATATTTTGAAGCCGCAAACCGAACGGTTCGGTAATCTTCCCGAATTAGAGGATCTGACAATGCATCTTGCGGAAATAGCCAAGATACGAGTTGTGCCACATAGCCTCATCCGCTTTGAGGATGGTGAATTATGCTATATCACCCGGCGCATAGACCGCACGAATGAAGGGAGAAAATTGGCTATGGAGGATATGTGCCAACTTTCTGAAAAACTCACTGAACAAAAATACAAAGGTTCTTATGAGCAGATTGCGAAGCTAGTGCTGAGATATTCATCCGCTCCCAAATTGGAC
Source organism: Bacteroides sp. AF29-11 (assembly GCF_003602895.1). Classification (NCBI taxonomy): domain Bacteria; kingdom Pseudomonadati; phylum Bacteroidota; class Bacteroidia; order Bacteroidales; family Bacteroidaceae; genus Bacteroides; species Bacteroides sp. AF29-11. Next base: position 23,790 of record NZ_QTLY01000012.1, on the reverse strand, counting down.
CTGGTGAATTTCTGGGAGCAAGTCGTCTTTTCATGGATAACCGGTAATGCCGACATGCATTTGAAGAACTTCTCGCTTTATAGTCCCCAACAAGAGGTATATACGCTCACACCAGCATATGACATGCTGTCTACCGCATTGGTGATGCCTGAAGACACCGAAGAACTTGCACTTACACTAAACGGCAAAAAACGTAAATTGAAGAAGACTGACTTTGTCACGTCCATGCGGGCGTCGGGATTGGACGAAAAAGTAATAGAAAACCTCTTCAAGAAACTCTTGAAAGTAGAAACCAAATGGATGGAGTTCATCAGTCTCTCTTTTCTACCGGAGGAGATGCAAATATCATATAAAGACATGATAAGCATAAAACTCAATATGCTGAAATGATACGAAACCCAACAAGGATTTCCTCTTTCTATCGCCCTTCTCTCTTTACTTCAATCCACCTTCTGAAGAAAGGGTCATCCAGTTCATACCCCTCATTACGTATCACATATCCTTGTTGTCCAAGTCGCTTCAAACTACTGAAGGCAGTACTTGGAGAATCAATACCGACACCTTGTAGAAAAGGAAGACTGGACGGAGTCCCCATCTGCATAGTTAAGCCTATCAAGACTTTTTTATCTGTTTTATTGAAAGTGCTCCATAAACGTTCATAATCCATATCGTGTACATGAGTCAACTCCGTAATGGCAGTTTCCAACAAAGTATCACTGTAACCGTTTTGTTTCCAGTTATTCCATGTCTGGTAAGCCAGTTGCTGGGTGTAATAGGGATGACAATTGGTGAACGACAGAATGCTGCGGCCTATCGTTTCAGCATCCATATCTTCACCCAAGAGAAGAAAGCCATTCTTGAGAAACTCATAGAAGTCATCTTGAGGAATCTTACCCAACTTCATCAAATATCCAAAATGATAGAAAGGAGATTTCTTTTTCTCAAAGATTTCCTGCATCATCGATTCCTGGCTACCTAAGAAAATGTAATTGGCATGGTTGTAAGTCTGTAGAATAGACCGCAATCTTTTATCCAGATTCTTGTCCAATGTACGTATTTCTTGGAATTCGTCCAGTACTACAATCGGTTTCTTGTGTGGATTCTTCATTCCCAGTTTATCAATCAGTGTGAATACATCCTCTAACAGAATGAAACCATCCATTGACGGCTGAAATGAAACTTCTATGCCATCCGTCATGGGATTGGTTGAAATGGTGGGGATAAAACGAAAGTGAGTGATAAGATGCTTCAGACGTTCCATAGGATATTGTTGAAGCACAATCCGCAATAATCGTGCAGCAAAGTCGGCAGTGTCTGTTACCAACTGCAGGTTCAACTGAAAAACGGGACGTGACAATCCTTTCGTTACTTTTTGAACGAGGCTGGTCTTGCCGAAACGTCGTGGACTAATAAGTATCAGGTGATTCTCAGTTGCAAGTATCTCTCTTACTTTTTCTTGTTCCCCTACTCTATCCGTAAAGTATTCACCGTCTACAATCGTACCGAATTTAAATGGATTATTCATATTGCGACTTTTTTCAATGCGACTTTTTTCGCAAATATAAGAAATATATTTGAGTTCATTCTGAAAGACTGGCTAAAATGAAGAAATACATTATAAGCTTCTGTTTTGCTTCATTTTATTGTATATACTTGTAAGGTAAACCTTTTATAAATAAATTGGAAATGAATAGAAATGAAATTACCTTACAAGAGATGTTCTCCTCAGTCATCGGGGAACTCCGGGAAGGCGGCAGGTGGGGGACGGCACACATCTACCAGTCAGCGGTGAATGCATTCTCGGCATTCACCAAATGGCAGCCGATGCCCATGCGCGGGC